>NZ_JAEMUX010000229.1 GCF_016598475.1 Streptomyces adelaidensis | reverse complement strand
GGGCGCGTTCGGCGGCGTCACGCTGTCGGTCGAGGGCTGCGCACACGTCGCAGCCCGGCGCGGGCTCCGGCGGCCGGGTCGGGTCCGGCAGGGTGACGGGCGGCTCCGGCGTGGTCTGCTGGCGGCTGCTGACGCTCATATGGCGACGCTACGAATACGGCACGTCTGGCAACAGCCACGGACCGTAGCCCTTCCAGGTTCCTCAGAACCCCAAGGGCTACGGACCATAGCCCCTACGCCACCCCGAAGAACTCCGCCAACTCCCGCTGCTGCCCCGTCAACCGCCTCCGCCCCGACGCCCGCAGAGACCGCTCGAACGTACCGGCGGCCATCCGCTGATGCCGTAGCCACTCCGGCGCCTGAGCATGCATCTCCGCGAGCACCGCCGTCGCCTCGTCCCCCTGACGCAAGGCCACATGCGCCTGCGCCACGTCGAGCCGATGCCGGTTCCACGTGTTCGCTGTCGCCGCCGCACCCGGAGAAGAGATCCTCCCCGACAAGCCCAGGGCCCGGCGCGGCTGCTCAGCCACAATCAGGTTCTCAACCGCTTGCAGCGCGACCACGGGGGCGCCGAACTTTCCCCATCCGTAAGGGTGCGAGGCCACCGCGCCGCCGAGCGCAGATCCGGCCGTGCGGGCGAGCCGCAGCATCTCCCGCGCCTCCCTTGGTCGGTTGTTGCGGGCAGCCGCCGCCGAGGAGCGCATCAGCAGACGCCCCCACACCCCGAGTTCGGTCTTGGTGGCGCGCGAGATCCGCGGCTCCACCTCGTCCGCCGTGGTCAAGGTGAGCAGCTCCGCTTCGTCGAGGCGCCCCTGCCGTGTCAGCAGCCAGCCCTGGAGGTACACGGCCGCCGCCGCCCTTGTTCGGTCACCGGCTGCTGTCGCGTCCGCCAGCGCGTCTCGGATGGCGGTGTGCGCGAGATCGTAGGCGCGTACCTGGGTGAGGTAGCGGCCGACGAGCATGAGGACGTCGGACCGAAGCTTGAGGGCTTCGGTGCGCTCGGGGCCTGCGTCGTAGAAGGCGGTGGCGCGGCGTGCGCTGTCAATGAGTGCGGGGAGGAACTGTGAGGCGTGACCGTAGTCGTCGCCGTAGTAGGAGGCGGCGAGGGATCCCGCAGTGATGCGCAGGTTCTTCAGGTCGGGCTCGGGCTCGACTGTGTCGCCGGCGAGGAGGCGACCGCCGACGGTCATGGGTGGGGTGATGGCCTGCCGCAATGGCATGAGGTCGACTTTGTCGGCGTCACCTCGAGTTGTGGCGTGAGGCGCGCCGGGCTCGAAGAGTGCCGACGTCTTTACGCGAAGCGCTCGAGCGAGCGCGTGATACGTGTCGAGCTGGCCCTTGCCGCCGCGCTCGAGCTTCTTCACTACGCCAAGGCTCAAGGCCGCCCGGTCGGCGAGTTGTTCTTGGGTGAGACCTCGAGCTAGCCGGTAGTCCTTGATGCGACCGCCGGGGAGGTCTCCTGTTGTGTCGGTGCGC
>NZ_JAEMUX010000228.1 GCF_016598475.1 Streptomyces adelaidensis | reverse complement strand
GGGTCTTCGAATTTAGTGGGGGTGCGCCTCTCGTCGGCTCCGTCGGGTGGTCGCACAGCGTGAGCGCAGGCGCTGGTTGGCGCGGTTCCTGAAGCCGAATGCGTTGCGTGCTTCGAGCTTGATGAGGCGGTTGTTGCCCTCGGAGGCGGCGTTGGTGATTCCGGTGGTCAGGTAGGTCTCGATGCCGTCCCACCACTGCTCGACGGTCTCGGCGAGGGTGACGAGTTCGAGCAGGTGGGCGTGGTCGGCGACGTGGGCGAAGAAGCGGTGGCGGGCGGTGGAGATCGCGGAGCGGTCGGGGGTGACGTGGGTGCGGCTGACGGCCAGGCGCAGGAGGTCGCGCAGGAGTTCCTTGGCCTGCCAGGCCACGTAGATCTGCCGGCCGTAGGTGCCCATGTACTCCAACTCGGCCTTGAGCAGGCTGTGTTGCTCCTCGGTGAGGTCTTCTTTGTTGCGGCGCAGGAGTTTGCGGACGGTGTAGATCGCGTCGCCTTTGCGGGCCCGGCGGCCGTGCTGCTTCCAGGTGAGGCGTCGGCGCAGGTCGGCGAGGTGTCGCTGGGCGAGTTGCACGATGTGGAAGCAGTCCACGACCACCGCCGCGTGTGGCAGAGCGCGGTGGACGGCGGCACGGAAGGTGGAGCACAGGTCGATGGCGACGTAGCGGACCTGCTCGCGCCAGGCGACGGGCCGGGCCATCAGCCAGTCGGCGACGGAGGCGGAGTTGCGGCCCTCGACCTGGCCGAACAGTCCGCGTCCGCCGACCGCGTCGACGAAGCCGATGTGCCAGGCGTCGGCGACCAGCTCCCACTTTTCCGTGTCCGGGTTCTGCTTCCACACCGGCCTGCCCCGCCGTGTCTCGTCGATCCCGATCGCCTCGGTCACCGGCGGCTCCTCGGGCAGGACCCTCGCGGCGTGGTCCTCGAGGCAGAGCTGCACGATGGGCCAGGACAGGCCCAGATCCCGGCCGGCCTGCACCACCGATCGTCCGCCGTCACACACCGCGGCCCCGGCCGCCCGCCGAAGCGCCCCGGTCGTACGCATCCGCGCGGGTACCTGGCCAATGGACTCGGTGAACGAGCGGCGGTCGCAGTCGGGTTCGGTGCAGTGCCAGCGTGCCTTGCGCCAGCGGATACTCACCGGGCGCCCGCCGCAGGACAGGTGTCTGGGGGCGGTGGTGCGGTAGTCCTTGAGCCTGGTGGAGAAAACCCCGCAGGAGGGGCAAGCCCTCGCGGATTCCTCGTTCGTCACGACGTACACCGTCGATCCGCCCGCCTCGTCGTCCTTGACCTGCGTCACACTCACCCCCTCCAGCCCAAGCAGTCGCGTCGCAGCCTCGTTGGTCCCGGTATCGTCGATGCTCAAGCCCGTGGGTTCTTCATGATCGGTTGCCTAGACAACAACCATGATCACGAAGACCCGCGGGCTCCTCGCGTCCAGGCCACCCGCACCCCAGGACCGTCACGCTCAGTGACCGAACGTCAGGCCGTCACCACCACACCCCCACTAAATTCGAAGACCC
>NZ_JAEMUX010000227.1 GCF_016598475.1 Streptomyces adelaidensis | reverse complement strand
AAGGGCCTGGTCGAACGCGCGAACGGCTACCTGGAGACCAGCTTCCTGCCCGGCCGCCTCTTCACCGGACCGGACGACTTCAACGCCCAGCTGACCGCCTGGCTGCAGATCGCCAACCGGCGACATCACCGTGTCATCGACGCCCGGCCCGTCGACCGCTGGGAGAGCGACCGGGCGGCGATGCTCGCCATCCCGCCCGTCGGCCCGCCCCACTGGTGGCCGCTTCGCACCCGTCTGGGCCGTGACCACTACATCCGGGTCGACACCAACGACTACTCCGTCCACCCCCGCGCGATCGGCCACATCGTCACGGTCCACGACGACACCGAGGAGATCACCGTGACCTGCGGCGACGACCTGGTGGCCCGTCACACCCGCTGCTGGGCCAGGCATCAGAGCCTGACCGACCCCGAACACGCCGCGGCGGCCCGGGACCTGCGCGGCGAGGTGATCCACCAGCAGGCAGCCCGAGCGGCCACCGCCAAAGCCGCGGCCCTGGCCCCCGACAGCCTCGGCATCGAGGTCGAACAACGCGAGCTGGGCACCTACGACCGCATGTTCACCCTCATCGAGGGCGGCGGCGGGAAGGAAGACACCTGATGGCCCGCACCACCGCTCCCGCGAAAACGCACCCCGCGACCGACGCGGGCAAACCCGACGGCCAGGGCGCCCGCACGGGCCGACAGACCGCCGCCGACCTGGCCTTCCTCGCCCGCGCCATGAAGGCCCCGGCCCTGCTGGACGCCGCCGAGCGCCTGGCCGAACGCGCCCGCACCGAATCGTGGACCCATACCGAATACCTGGTCGCCTGCCTCCAGCGCGAGGTCTCCGCCCGCGACTCCCACGGCGGCGAGGGCCGCATCCGCGCCGCCCGCTTCCCCGCCATCAAGACCATTGAGGAGCTCGATCTCACTCATCTGCGGGGTCTGACGCGCCAACAACTCGCACACCTGGGAACATTGGACTTCATAGCGGCGAAAGAGAACGCTGTTTTCCTGGGACCGCCGGGCACCGGCAAGACCCACCTGGCCACCGGCCTCGCCGTCCGGGCCTGTCAGGCCGGCCACCGGGTCGCGTTCGCCACCGCCGCCCAGTGGGTCGACCGCCTCGCCGCCGCCCACCAGACCGGCCGGCTCCAGGACGAACTGGTCAAGCTCGGCCGCTACCCGCTGATCGTGATCGACGAGGTCGGCTACATCCCGTTCGAGGCCGAGGCCGCGAACCTGTTCTTCCAGCTCATCTCGAACAGATACGAGAGGGCCAGCGTGATCGTCACCTCGAACAAGCCCTTCGGACGCTGGGGAGAGACCTTCGGTGACGAAACCGTCGCCGCCGCCATGATCGACCGACTCGTCCACCACGCCGAGGTCCACTCCCTCAAAGGCGAGTCCTACCGCATGAAGGGCCGCGAACTCGGCCGCGTCCCCACCGCCACCGACAACGACTGACGAACATCCGAGGCCGCACGGTGGCTCACGATTGAACCGTTCGAACTGGTCCCAAATTCAGCCGTTGCCGACACC
>NZ_JAEMUX010000226.1 GCF_016598475.1 Streptomyces adelaidensis | reverse complement strand
ACACCGTTGCGTTAGCGCCGTGAGCGGCTATTGAGGCCGTGGGTGAAGAATTCGACGGTGGTGTGGACGGTGTAGTTCTGGGCCTTCTGGGGGTGTTGTCCGGCGTTCGGGCCGTACTTACTGGTGGGGTTCTTGCGGGTGCGGGCCTTTACCCGTTGCCGTCGGTGGGCGGGCAGGAGGTCGCTCAGAGCGGCGTGGCCGATCGTGCCGACCAGGTCGATGAGGGTGCCGGGGAAGATTCCATGGCCGGCGGTGACGGTGTCGGTTGCGGCGGCCAGCAGGACGGTGAAACTGATCCGCTCCATGGGTACTTCCGGCCGTCCGGTCAGGGCGTCGTCGCCGGCGCGGATCAGAGCCTGGTAGGCGGTGAGCAGGGCGTAGACCTCCTGGTCGAGGCCATCGATGCTGCGGGAGCGCAGGACGCGGCCGTCGAGCATCGTGGCCTTGATCGAAAAGTATGTGGTTTCTGCTTGCCACCTGCGGTGATAGAGATCAACGAGCTCGGCGGCCGGGAAACGGACGGGGTCCAGCAGATTGGTGATCAGCCGCCACTGCTCGGTGCGGACGGTGCCATCGGCCAAAGTGACGGTGAGGGTCGCCTCGATCACGCGCACCGGCAGCAGTACCCGCAGGACGCCGTAGCCGATGCGGGCGATGTAGGAGCCGTCGCCCAGGTGCTCGGCGGGGGTGGGGACGCGGCGGGCCCCGGAGCGCACCAGGAACCGGGCCCCGCTGTGATGGACGGCATCAAGGAACTCGTTGCCGTCGAAGGCCGTGTCGGCCAGCAGGAGCATCGTCTTGTCCAGGGCGGTCAGAAGCCGCTTGGCATAGGGGAGTTCACCCTCGGACTCCGGTCCGAAGGCGGCGGCTATGAGGGCGCGGGTGCCGCACTCGACCAGGGCCAGCAGCCGCAGGAGCGGATAGCCGAACTCCAGACTCTCCCCGGCCCGCTTGGGGTAGTGCCAGGTGAGCGTCTCGTCGTCGGGGGTGTGCAGCAGGGTCCCGTCGACAGCCACCGTGCGCAGGCCCCGGTAGAAGGACCCGGCCTGCCCGGCGCGGGCGACGGGCCCGGCAAGCGTCTCGAACAGACGCCGCAGAGGTGCAGCCCCCACTCTGCGCCTGGCCCGCGTCAGCGAGGAGACCGCGGGACGCACCAGGGCCAGCGGGGTAAGGGCGGCGGTCAGCTTGGACCACACCGTGCGGTACGAGCGGTGTTCGAACAGCGCGAGAGCGAGCACGAAGTACACCACCACCCGCGAAGGAAGCAGCCGCAGGCGCTTTTCACGCCGACCAGTCTCCTCCAGCACCGCGTCCACCAGCGCGAAGTCCACGATCTGGGTCAACTCCCCCAGATGACCCGGCGCGAACACACCCCCGGCCGTCTCGATCGTGGACGTGATGACAGACTTCTCCTGCAACGGGACCCCTGACCTTGATCGACTTTCTTCGCCGATCGTTGATCTATCAGGTGGTCCCGTTGCGCTGTCCAACAGGGCTTGACGTACAGCTCAGCGGCCAAACGCAACGGTGTTG
>NZ_JAEMUX010000225.1 GCF_016598475.1 Streptomyces adelaidensis | reverse complement strand
TTGATCTTTAAGCCTCCTCCTCTGTTCCGCCCCGTCGAGGTCTGTCCACTTTGCGTTGTTTCTTGCCGACTGGGTGGCGGGGTGCGGGGGTGGAGGCGCGGCCCTTGGGGCGGCCGGGGCCGGGGTGGGTGGCTTTCGGCGTGCTGGCAGGGGTGCCCAGGATCCGCCGGATGCGGGGATAGCCGCGACGGACCCGGCCGGGGGTGAGCCGATCCGGCGTCAGTGGCTTCTCCCAGGGTCTACGCAGGTCCTCGGCCAGGGGCCGGGCGAGGCGGAGCTGCGCGTAGGCGGCGAGGATCAGCCACACCCACCGGTCGGCCTGTTCGGGAGTACGCAGGCGGGGGCGGGTCAGGCCGAGGGTCTGCTTGAAGAAGCGGAATGTGTGTTCGATGTCGAATCTTCGAAGGAAGATCCGCCAAAGGCGGTCGACGTCGTGCTCGGTGGCGTCGGGGTCGCTGTGCCACAGCCACAGCGGCTTGGGTTCGCGGTTGCCGGGCAGGTGCTCGACGGCCAGGTGGACCAACGTGCCCTCAACGAGGGGCAGTTCTCCCTGGTGGTCGGCCCAGGAGCCGCGCCGGTCCGGCTTGGGGTGCATGCGGCTCCAGCAGCGGGCGAGGACCTCGCCGAAGCGGTCGTGGACGCCGGCCGACTCCTGGACCGGGGCCGGGTGGGTGGCGGAGTCGGCGAGGCGGAACTCCGCTCCATGACGGGGTGGGCGTCCGGGGTTGGGGCCGCGGCGCTTGCCGGCCGGCGCGTACATCACCCGGTCGGAGCGGATGCGTCCCAGCAGCCGGACCGGCTCGGCGCGCAGCAGCCAGGTCAGGCGCACGAGGTCGTAGCCGGAGTCCATGACGAACAGGACCGGCGGGTCGCCCGGCTGCCACTGCCCGGCCTCCTCCAGGCGGGCGTGCAGCTCACGGATCTGGGTGGCGGTGATTTCGGTGGGGTCGTCCTCGGGTCCCAGCCGTACGGCGTCCAGCGGGCCGGTCCACGAGGAGCGGCCACCGCCCAGCGCGGCGGCCACTTGGTAGGGCCAGCCCGGGATGGTCTGGCGGACCCCGTCGCAGCGGCACGGGCGGTGGCAGTGCAGCCGCTCGGGCGAGCACTCGGCGTCCGGACGCGGCCATGGCGTGACGTCCAGCGCGATGGACAGCTGCCGGTCCGCTCCACGCGGCAGTTCCAGCCCCGCCAGGGCCATACGCAGGCGGGACACGGCGATGTGCCCCTGGGCCAGCGCGTCGTACATCGCCCCGTGCCCGCGCCGGTGCACCCCGGCAAGCGACAGCTCCGGCAGCGAGACCACGGGCCCATCCACGCACAGCACCGCGTCCGCCAACTCGAACAGCGCATCCGCCCGCAGGGTCAGGCACTCGTAGAACTCGCGGCGAAACCGGGACAACCCGGCCAGGGCCTCGACGCGCGCGGCGTCGTCTTGCAGACTGTCCATCACGGCCTTTGGGTTGATCGACTGTCGACTTCAGCGAGAAGACACGATCACGCAAAGGCCGCCCAGCTGTCAGGCGAACGACGAAACC
>NZ_JAEMUX010000224.1 GCF_016598475.1 Streptomyces adelaidensis | reverse complement strand
CACGGGCAGGGGCCAGGACTCGGACTGGGAAGAGTGAAGAGCGGCGAACGGCGAGGGCCGGAAAGATAAAGAAATATGCGCGGGGACCGCCGCACCCCCGTGTGACGGGGGGCGGGACGACGGCGGTCCCCGCGAGGGACGCGGGCCGGGTCAGGACCAGGCTTGCGCGTCCTAGGCGTCCATGGAGGTCCGGGAGCCGCTCCGGAGGTCCTTGGCGCCGTTTTGGTTGCCGGCCCGGGCGGGGAGCCGCTCCCGCCCTGCCGACAACCACTAATGTGCCGGACCCGTGTTAAGCGGGTGCTGCGCGGACGTGACGCGCTCGTACCACTTCTGCGAAGTTAAACGCGCAACCCGCGCAACCCGCGCAAATCTTCGACTCCGAGAGCCTTTGAGGGCGATTCCTCCTGGTTCCCGCCTGGTCCCTACTGGCTCCCACCTGGTCCCACCCGGTTCCCTCCCGGTTCCCTCCTGGTCCCCCTGCTTCCCTCCCGCTTACTGCTTCACCCCGCCCTTGGCGAGGAACGCGAGCAGGTCCTGCCGGCTGACCACGCCCTTGGGCCTGCCCTCGACGAGCACGATCGCCGCGTCCGCCGAGCCGAGCACGGACATCAGGTCGCCGACCGGCTCACCGGAGCCGACCTGCGACAGCGGCGCCGACATGTGCTTCTCCAGCGGGTCGTCGAGCGAGGCGCACCGGGTGAACAGAGACGATGATCCCGCCAGAGCTGCCGGCAGCTCTGGACGCTGCCTTTGGGACTGACAGCATCTTCACGGACCTCTACAGCCTTGCGAAGAAGGAGATCCATCCGGACAAGTGGCGCAGGCGGATGGACCTTGAGGCCAGAGCCACTGTCATCAAGGAGTACAGCCCTCAGGTTGTGCCGGGCCTCCTTCAGATAGCGCCGTACGCGCGGGCCCAGTTCACGACGTTCGACCCCAAGGCCAGCGCCGAGAGCATTGAGGAACTGGTGGCTGGTCGCATGAGCCGTCAGGAAATGCTCTTGGGGGACCCTGGGCCCGACTATGCCGCCATCCTGGATGAGGCTGTCTTGCGCCGGTCCTACGGCGGGCCTGAGGTCATGAGGCAGCAGTTCGAGCGACTCCTGGAGCTGACACTCACGCCCTCTACCTACATTCAAGTGCTCCCGTTTGAGCACGGGGGGCACGCCCTGGTGGGCGGTTCCCTCTCTCTGTGGACGCTCGATGATGGCGCTCGCATAGCCTATGAGGAGAGCATCACGACGGGGACACTGGTGGAGGAAAACGCTGAGGTCCTAGCCCGTAGCCGGGCCTACGATCTGCTCAGCGCATCGGCGCTGTCCCCCGTCCAGTCGGCGGACCTTATCCGGTCCGTAATGGAGGCACTACCTCATGAGCACCTTCCCTGACCTCACCGCAGCTCGGTGGGTCGCGTCGAGCTACAGCGGCAACGGAGGGGGAAACTGCCTTGAAGTGGCCCCCGACGTTGCCGCCGTGTCTGGTGTGGTCCCTGTCCGGGACAGCAAGGACCCAGAGGGCGGGGCCCTCTTCTTCTCTGTCGACCAA
>NZ_JAEMUX010000223.1 GCF_016598475.1 Streptomyces adelaidensis | reverse complement strand
GTAGCTATTCAGCCGGTCATGCGGCTGCGTCGGGGGTGAGGGCGTGCGGGATCCATGCCCCGGTGGTGAAGAGACGCTTGAGTGCGTCGTAGCGGTTGATGCCCCACTTGCCTGCGGTGGACAGGTAGGACTGGACGATGGCGAAGTCGGCCAGGCCCTGGAGGGTTCTCCAGCAGCCGCCGGAGGCGCGTTGCTGGACCTTGGTGGGTCTGATGTCTCTTTCCGCCTGGTTGTTGGTGAAGGGGACGGTGAGGTCGGTGGCGAAGCGGAGGATGACCTCGCGGTGCTCGCTGAAGCGGCGGGCCAGGGTGCGGGCGTGGGCGGCCAGTTCGGTGTTCGTGGCCCGGTTGTCCTGGCGGGAGCGGGCCAGTGCCCCGGTGTAGAGGCGGTGAATCGTCTGCAGTTCGTCGGTGCTCAGCGCCTCGCGTCCGGCCTGGCGGGCCGCAGCCGCGAACCGGTTGGCCTCCAGCAGAGTGTCGGCCATGGCACGGGCCCACAACTGGCCTTCAGGGTCGGCCTCGTGGATACCGCGCAGGTCTCGCAGGAGGTGGGCACCGCACCAGGCGTGCAGGACCTGACCGAGGTGGGAATAGCCTGCATATCCGTCGCGGACCAGGACCCCGGTCAGACGGGGCAGTACGTCTCCGGCGTCGATGGCGTCGGCCGAGCGGTTGCCGGTGTGCAGCACGGTGAGGTGCTCGGTGGCCGCGACGTGCAGGAAGACCGTCTCGCCGGCGGTGCGGGTGAAGGTCTCGTCAGCGTGAACGACGGGGGCACCGGCCAGCAGGGCACGCACGGCGGGCAGGAAGCCGCTCTCCAGCAGGCGGGCGGCCCTGCCGCGTAGTCCCGCCGTGAAGCCGGTGGACACCTGCACGCCGCACAGCTCCATGACCAGCAGCGTGGAACGGTGCACGGGAATGTGGTGGCCCAGGACCGCATCGGCCATCTTCGCGGTGACCTCGGGACCGTACTGGACGGCCGAGGTGACACCGGCCGGAAACTCCCCGGCCTGCTTCTTCCCACAGCCCGGACAGCACTTCACCTCAGCCGCGTACTCCATGACCTCGACCGGGGCAGGCTCGGGCAGATCGAAGACCTGACGCCGGCGTACCTCGCGCACCGGCACCCCGAGCAAAGAGGTTGCACACCCAGGACAGGACGCCGGGGCCGGGATGCCGATCCGCTCGGTGGGCTCGGCGACCTGCCGCAGCGTGGTGCCCGGATCCCCGGGCTGCTTGCCCGGCTTGCGCCCCGACCGGGTCCGCGAGGAACCACCCCTCGGCCGCTTGCCCGGCCCATCGGAGGACGGCGGCTTCGAGGACGTCGAGGAATCCTTCGACAACTTCAACACCAACGCCTGTACCTGCACGGTCAGCTCACCGACCTGCACCAACAGCGCATCAATCCGCTCGTCCTTGGCCGCCGCCTCGGCCCGAGCGGCCGCCAACTCCGCTCGCAGCACGGTCAGTTCAGCGACAAGCCCCTCCACGGGACCGACAGGATCGGACACCCCACAAGCCTAGCGATCAAGCAACCCGGCCGCCGCACCGGCCATGCCCCGCTGAATAGCTAC
>NZ_JAEMUX010000222.1 GCF_016598475.1 Streptomyces adelaidensis | reverse complement strand
ACCATAGTCTTCCCAGACAAAAAGCCCCGGTATCCGCCTCGCAGACACGAGGGGACACCAGGGCTTTTCTGTGATCAGAACGTCGGTGTGACCAGACCGGTGCCCGCCACCTTTGTCATGGCACCCGACCCGTAGCGTTGAAATGTGTAGCCGAAATACGCATACGCCACGAGCAGCACGCCCAGGGATGCGGCGGCAGGCTGCTCGGCGCGGATGAACATTGGGGCGTTAGGGTCCTCCCAAAGGTGGCACTCAGTGCGCGGCACAACGTAGATCTCATCCTCGTTTGTGCCAGCACCGAGATTCGTCGAAATGTTGTTGTCCACCACCACGAGAATGCCGGAAGAGAGCTTGGCGCGAACCGCCGGGCCGTACTCATTCGTGAGCGTCAGTCCGCTGGCATTGACCGGCATTCCGCTCGTGGAAACGAACGGCCAGGTGGAGCCGACCTGCGAAGCGAGCCAGTTCCAGCGACGGGAATGCATAACCGCATGCGTGGCATAGCCCATGTTCAACAGAGTTGCTTCGACAGTGGAGGCAGCGCCCTGAATCTTCGGCCACAACTCGGCCGCAGTCGGCGACGCGTCGGTATAAGCCGTTGACGATGCAACGTTTGTCAGACCCGTCGATGCCTGGTTCAGAAGCGTGGAATCCAGCGTCGTGGCGACCCTGTTGAAAAGGTCCTGCATTGTCACGTCATCAATGCCCGAACCCCGCTCGATTGCCTGCCGAGAAACGGTCTGCTGGCCAGCCGCAGTCTGTACGGGAATCGACAGCGCCGTGTCGTCCATGTTCTGTTCTGAAACAGCCGTGTTCTGTGTCGCCTGGATTGCCGCGCTCGACGACGTGGTGATGCGAGACAGTTCGATGGTCATACCCTGCGCGGGCAGCGGGTGAGAGTTGCACGCAGCATCCGCAAACGGCCGTAGAGAGGTCGTGGCGGGGGCGAACTGTTCGGTGAGGTACTGCGGCACGGTCAGGCCTGTGAACGCGCCTGTACCGACCGCACGCGACGGATACTCGCCCCGCTCCGTCTGTTCTTCCCGCATGTGCCGGGCAAGGCGCTCTTGCGCCCCTGGGTCGCCGAACATGAACTGACGAGAAACGTCGGTCAGGAAGTTCCGGCCGTTCGGGTCCTGGTCGGGCCGGTAGGTCCGCTCCTCCATGCCGATCCGGGCCACACGGTCATAAGCAGGCTTGCGCACATTCGTAGGCGTGATCTGATTCGCCCTCTTGCCGTACTCGATTTCTTCGAGCTGCACGGCGCGCAATTGCTCAAGGTCGCGCCCAGCATTTCGCGCCTCAATTGCCGAAGCTTCTTTCGCTTCCATCAAACGCGTGACTTCCCGGTCCTCCTCCTGTGTGAGGTTGGAGCGGCCAGCACGCTGCGCGGATTCAAGAATGGCATGGATCTGCTGTTGTGCGATTTCCTTGCTGCGGCGCGCATTGTCGCGCGCCGTTTCGATCTGGCGAATTCGGTCGGGAAGTGTGTACGAGGTCATGAGAAACCCCCAAGGTCAACACGCGGAAAAAGGACGCGTGCCCGCTGCAAAAGGGTTGACCATCGGGGGCATCTGCCCGACAAGCC
>NZ_JAEMUX010000221.1 GCF_016598475.1 Streptomyces adelaidensis | reverse complement strand
TAGCTATTCAGCGGGGTGCGGTCGGTGCGGTGGCCGGGTCGCTTGATCGCTAGGCTTGTGGAGTGACCGATCCTGCCCGCCCCGGTGAAGGGCTTGCCGCCGAGTTCGCCGCGCTGCGCGCGGAGTTGGCTGCGGCGCGGGAGCGTGAGGCGGCCAAGGACGCGCGGATCGATGCGCTCCTGGTGCAGGTCGGTGAACTGACCGCGCAGGTCCAGGCGTTGGTGCTGAAGTTGTCGAAGGACTCCTCGACGTCGTCCAAGCCGCCGTCCTCGGACGGTCCGGGCCGCCGTCCTCGGGGTGGTTCCTCGCGTACGAAGTCCGGGCGTAAACCGGGCAAGCAGCCAGGCGGTCCCGGGACCACGCTGCGGCAGGTCGATCAGCCCACCGGGCGGATCCACATCCCGGCCCCGGCCGCGTGTACGGGCTGCGCCACAGCGCTGGTGGAGGTACCGGTGCGTGAGGTACGGCGCCGGCAGGTCTTCGATCTGCCCGAACCCGCGCCGATCGAGACCGTCGAATACGCGTCCGAGGTCAAGTGCTGCCCCGGCTGCGGGAAGAAGCAGATGGGGAGTTTCCCTGCCGGGGTCGATTCCGCCGTCCAGTACGGGCCGGGTGTCACCGCGAAGGTCGCCGATGCGGTCCTGGGGCACCACATCCCGGTGCACCGCTCCACGCTGCTGGTCATGGAACTGTGCGGAGTGCAGGTGTCCACCGGCTTCGCGGCGGGACTGCGCGGCCGGGCGGCCCGCCTGCTCGAAGCCGGGTTCCTGCCCGCGGTGCGCGCCCTGCTGGCCGGCGCCCCGGTCGTGCACGCGGACGAGACGTTCACCCGCACCGCGGGCGCGACGGTTTTCCTGCATGTCGCGGCCACCGAGCATCTCACCGTGATACACAGCGGCAACCGCTCGGCTGCCGCCATCGATGCCGGCGACGTCCTTCCCCACCTGAGCGGGACCCTGGTCCGCGACGGGTATGCGGGCTACTCCCATCTCGACCAGGTCCTGCATGCCTGGTGCGGTGCCCATCTGCTGCGTGATCTGCGTGGGATCCACGAGGCCGACCGCGAGGGCCAGTTGTGGGCCCGCGCCATGGCCGACACCCTGCTGGAGGCCCACCGCCTCGCAAGCGCGGCCCGGAGTGTGGGACGCGAGGCGCTGGCCGAGGACGAGCTGCGGGTGATCCACCGGCTGTATGCCGGGGCGCTGGCCCGCGCCCGCCAGGACAACCGGGCCAAGAACACCGAACTGGCCGCACACGCCAACACCCTGACCCGCCGCTTCGAGGAACACCGCGAGGTCATCCTCCGCTTCGCCACCGATCTCACCGTCCCCTTCACCAACAACCAGGCCGAGAGGGACATCAGACCCGCCAAGGTCCAGCAACGCTCCTCCGGAGGCTGCTGGAGAACCCTCCAGGGCCTGGCCGACTTCGCGATCGTCCAGTCCTACCTGTCCACCGCAGGCAAGTGGGGCATCAACCGCTACGACGCACTCAAGCGCCTGTTCACCACCGGGGCGTGGATCCCGCATGCCCTCACCCCCGACACCCCAGCAGCGTGATCACACAACCTCAACCCGCTGAATAGCTAC
>NZ_JAEMUX010000220.1 GCF_016598475.1 Streptomyces adelaidensis | reverse complement strand
TGACGTACGCGGGAGCGGCCATGCAGGGGGCCCTTCCTGTCCGGAGGAGGGGCCGTCTGCTGTATGCGGTGCGCCATGGACGAGCGGTGCACGCACTTCCTCTCCAGGGGGACGCCGACCTCGTACTCGCCCATGATTCCGACCCGGCCCGCCCCCCGTACCGGACGGTGGGCGGAGAAGCCCTCCTCGGCGAAGACCCGGTTGAGATGCGCGTACCGGTCGCCCACCCGCTCGCCGGCGGGCCGTGCTGACCCGCCAGGACCTGACCGGTGAACGCGGGGGTCACCCCTGGCCGACGGTGACGAGTGCCACCTGTGGGTCCTGCTGCCCACGCGGACCCTGCTGGAGCTCGACTATCGCGTGCGGATCGTGGGGCGCGAACGGTGCGTCGTGGAGGTGCAGGCGCCCAGTCCGTTCGGGACGATGTTGGTCGTGCACCACAAACCGAGCTGGGAGCGCGGCCAGGAGCGTGAACGTGAGGCGCAGGCCGTCGCTGCCGCCCGTCTCGTGGAGAGCATGGCGGGCGCCGGTCATGTCGTGCTGCTCGGAGGCTTCGATGCCACTCCTGAGAGCGCGAGAGTGCGGTTCTGGACGGGCCTGCAGTCGTTGAGCGGCCTGAGCGTGGGCTACCGCGACGCATGGGCGACGGCTCATCCGGGCGAGCCGGGCCACACCTGCTCCCCTGCCAACCCACTCGTACGACTGGGCGAGATGCCCGAGGAGGAAGGTCGGCGCGTCGACTACATCATGGTCCGCTGCGACGACTACGGGCCGACCCTGCGTGTCGGTCTGTGCGAGCAAGTCTTCTCCGAGCCGGTCGGCAGCGTATGGGCGAGCGACCATTACGGTCTCGTCGCCGACCTGCTGTTCCCCAGTCATCAGCCCGGCTCATGGGCTTCGGACTGAGGGACACTGCCCCGACGCTCTGCCGAAACGGGGCGAAGCTCGGCGGCTGGCCGCCGTGCGCGCCTCGCAGCCGGTTGCGGGTCTGGTCCACGGGCTGCGGGATGGTCGCCCGGATGTGCCGCTCGCGCGCGGCCATCACAGCAGTGAATGCCGGTGCGGCGCGCCCTGTCCGGAGGTGGTCGTGATGGCCAGGCCGAGCGGGTGTCGCCGGCCAGGTGGACCTTGGTGCTCAGGCCACCGCCGGGAGCGGCCGTGACGGGTGTACGAGGAGCAGGTTTACCCATGGGTGAATGGGCGATCCGGTAGTCCTGTGTGCCGCTGGCGCCGGTCCGTTGAGGTCTGCGTCCGGCAGAAACGCGAAGGGGCGAGTGCGGGGGAAATGGGGCGGAGCGGGTTACCCGCCGACGCCGGTCCGTTTAAGGCCCTGCTTGGCTACGGCGATACCACCGGTGGCCTGCGCTGTGAGAGAGCGCAGGGGCCCGAACGTCGCGGTACGTCTACCCCTCTGACCGCCGACAGACCCGGCTGCTCCGCGATGCGCCCGATGGCGGACCCGTCAACTGTTTCAGCGGGATCTTGCGAGGAACCCTGGGGCTTCAGCCCGAGGAGGAATCGCATCTTGAGGTGCGCGGCGCGGAGCGCCGCTGAGTCTTGCCGTGGGGAGACGGGCCAGGAGACCGGAGACCGGCCGG
>NZ_JAEMUX010000022.1 GCF_016598475.1 Streptomyces adelaidensis | reverse complement strand
GGGCGTGGCGCGCTGGGCGTGGCGCGCTGGGCGTGGCGACGCCACGGAGATCCATCAATAACGCCCTGAATGCGGTTTACTCCGACGACGAACGATCGACAGGCACGGGACAGCACATCACGGTCACCGGACGGACACCCGACAGGCACCCGACGGACACCGGACCGCCACGGGAGTGCCACCATGCGGTGCACGTGGCCGAAAAGCTGTTGACGGACATTGGCGGGCGGTCGGCAACGACCGGTAGTGTTCGACATTGCCGAACGTTGGTGGTTCCTTCGCGTACGGCGGTCATGAAGGGGACGGAGGCAGGACGGCGATGGCACGGAACATCCAGTCGCTCGAACGGGCGGCCGCGATGCTGCGGCTGCTCGGCGGCGGCGAGCGACGGCTCGGCCTGTCGGACATCGCCTCGTCGCTGGGCCTCGCCAAGGGCACGGCCCACGGCATACTGCGCACGCTCCAGCAGGAGGGCTTCGTCGAGCAGGACGACGCGTCGGGGCGCTACCAGCTGGGGGCCGAGCTGCTGCGGCTCGGGACCACCTATCTCGACGTCCACGAGCTGCGGGCCCGCGCCCTGGTCTGGACGGACGACCTGGCCCGGTCCAGCGGCGAGAGCGTCCACCTCGGGGTGCTGCACCTGCAGGGCGTGCTGATCGTGCACCACGTCTTCCGGCCCGACGACAGCCGGCAGGTCCTGGAGATAGGGGCCATGCAGCCACTGCACTCCACCGCCCTCGGCAAGGTCCTCTCGGCGTACGACCCGGTGGCGCACAGCGAGGTCCTGGAGGGCGAGCGCAAGGCGTTCACCGAGCGGACCGTCTGCACCCTGGACGACTTCGAGGGCGTCCTGGACATCACCCGCGCGCGCGGGTACGCGGCCGACGTCGAGGAGACCTGGGAGGGCGTCGCGTCCATCGCCGCGCCCATCCACGACCGGCGGCGCATGCCCGTGGGTGCGGTAGGCATCACCGGCGCCGTGGAGCGCCTGTGCCGCGAGGGCGAGCTGCGCCCCGAGCTGATCGCGGCCGTACGGGACTGTGCCCGCGCGGTGTCGCGGGACCTGGGCGCGGTGCGGTTCTGACGGGCGCCACCTGACACGGCGAAGGCCGGGACACGTCACGGTGTCCCGGCCTTCGCCGTGTGCCTGGCCGTCGCCTTCGCCTTACTCCTGACCGTGCGCCTTCGCCTTGCCCCCGGCCGTCGCCTCCGCCGTGTGCCTGGCCGTCGCCTCTGCCGTGTGCCTGGCCGTTGCCTCCGCCCACCTCCTGACCGTGCGCCTCAGCCGTCTGCGCGTGCGCGTCAGGTGCCCGCGTGGGCACCCATAGCAGCCATCCCAAGATCGACCGGCCCGTTCGATCAATAACGATCGTGTTTTCGACAACACAACTCTTGACGCACCTGTAACGCCGGGGCAAGACTCCCGTCCATCGGTCGACATTGTCGAACACCTACCGGCAATACGCGTTAGAGTGTGACAACGCCACGGGCCGAACTCTTTCCCCTGGACGAAGGACAAAGGAGTCGCGGGTGTCCAGCTCCGACATCTTCATCGGCGAGACCATCGGTACCGCCATACTCATCCTGCTCGGCGGTGGCGTGTGCGCCGCCGTCACGCTGAAGGCCTCCAAGGCCCGTAACGCCGGTTGGCTCGCCATCACCTTCGGGTGGGGTTTTGCCGTTCTGACGGCCGTCTACACCTCGGCGCCGCTCTCCGGCGCCCACCTGAACCCGGCCGTGACCCTCGCGCTCGCGCTGAAGAAGAACGGCATCGAGTGGAGCCAGGTCCCGACCTACTGGGGCGGGCAGCTGCTCGGCGCCATGATCGGTGCCGCTCTGGTCTGGGTCGCCTACTACGGCCAGTTCCACGCCCACCTCACCGACAAGGAGATCGTCGGCGGTCCGGGCGCGGAGACCACCAAGGCCAAGGCGGTCGAGGCCCGGGAGGCCGGTGCGGGTCCCGTGCTCGGCATCTTCTCCACCGGTCCCGAGATCCGCGTCGTGTGGCAGAACCTCGCCACCGAGATCATCGGCACCGTGGTCCTGGTCCTGGCGATCCTCACGCAGGGCATGAACGGCGAAGGCAAGGGTCTCGGCACCATCGGCGCCCTGATCACCGCGCTCGTCGTGGTCTCGATCGGTCTCTCCCTCGGCGGCCCGACCGGCTACGCGATCAACCCGGCCCGCGACCTCGGTCCGCGTATCGTGCACGCCCTCCTGCCCCTGCCCAACAAGGGCGGCTCCGACTGGAGCTACGCCTGGATCCCGGTGGCCGGTCCCCTGATCGGCGCCGCCATCGCTGCAGGCATCTACAACGTCGCATTTGCTTAGGAGCACCGAGCCGCGCTTCCGCGAGGCACCGTTCTCGCGGAACGCTCAGCACGCGCCGTACGTATCGCCCGTTGACCAGTTGACTTCCAGGAGCACACCGTGACCGACGCCCACACCGCCGGGCCGTTCATCGCCGCCATCGACCAGGGCACCACCTCCAGCCGCTGCATCGTCTTCGACCGCGACGGACGCATCGTCTCCGTCGACCAGAAGGAGCACGAGCAGATCTTCCCCAAGCCGGGCTGGGTCGAGCACAACGCCAACGAGATCTGGACCAACGTCCAGGAAGTCGTCGCCGGGGCCATCCAGAAGGCCGGCATCACCCGCGACGACATCAAGGCCATCGGCATCACCAACCAGCGCGAGACCACTCTCCTCTGGGACAAGAACACCGGTGAGCCCGTCCACAACGCCATCGTCTGGCAGGACACCCGCACCGACGCGCTCTGCAGGGAGCTGGGCCGCAACGTCGGCCAGGACCGCTTCCGCCGCGAGACCGGCCTGCCGCTGGCGAGCTACTTCGCCGGCCCGAAGGCCCGCTGGCTGCTGGACAACGTCGAGGGCCTGCGCGAGCGCGCCGAGGCCGGCGACATCCTCTTCGGCACCATGGACACCTGGGTCATCTGGAACCTGACGGGCGGTGTCGACGGCGGCAAGCACTACACCGACGTCACCAACGCCTCCCGCACCATGCTGATGAACCTGCACACCCTGGAGTGGGACGAGAAGATCGCCGAGTCCATCGGCGTCCCCCTGTCGATGCTCCCGGAGATCCGCTCCTCCGCCGAGGTGTACGGCGAGATCACCGGCGGCAGCCTGGGCGAGCTGCTCGGCGGCATCCCGGTCGCCTCCGCGCTCGGCGACCAGCAGGCCGCCCTGTTCGGCCAGACCTGTTTCGCCGAGGGCGAGGCCAAGTCGACGTACGGCACCGGCACGTTCATGCTGATGAACACCGGCGACAAGATCATCAACTCGTACTCGGGCCTGCTGACCACCGTCGGCTACCGCATCGGCGACGACGCTCCGGTCTACGCCCTCGAGGGCTCGATCGCCGTCACCGGTTCGCTGGTGCAGTGGATGCGCGACCAGATGGGGCTCATCTCCACCGCCGCCGAGATCGAGACGCTGGCGCTCTCGGTCGAGGACAACGGCGGCGCGTACTTCGTGCCGGCCTTCTCCGGTCTGTTCGCCCCCTACTGGCGCTCCGACGCCCGCGGTGTGATCGCCGGTCTGACCCGGTACGTCACCAAGGCGCACCTCGCGCGTGCCGTCCTGGAGGCCACCGCCTGGCAGACCCGTGAGATCACCGACGCCATGACCAAGGACTCGGGTGTGGAGCTCGCGGCCCTCAAGGTCGACGGCGGCATGACCTCCAACAACCTGCTGATGCAGACGCTCTCGGACTTCCTGGACGCCCCCGTGGTGCGTCCGATGGTCGCCGAGACGACCTGCCTCGGCGCCGCCTACGCCGCCGGTCTCGCCGTCGGCTTCTGGACCAGCACCGACGACCTGCGCGCCAACTGGCGCCGGGCCGCCGAGTGGACCCCGAACATGGACGCGGAGAAGCGCGACCGTGAGTACAAGAGCTGGCTCAAGGCCGTCGAGCGGTCCATGGGCTGGCTCGAAGACGAGAACTGACGAGAGCTGAGACGAGCCGCAGAAGGCTCCGACACACCCTCCGATGAGGAGTAAGAACCCGACATGACCAGTCAGTCCACCCTGCAAGCCCTGCCTGCCCTGGGGACGCGCCCGGCGTCCGGCTCGAACCCGAGCCGTGCCGAGACCCGGGAGCAACTCTCCAAGGCGTCGTACGACCTTCTCGTGATCGGCGGCGGCATCCTGGGCATCTCCACCGCCTGGCACGCCGCGCAGTCCGGGCTCAGGGTGGCGCTGGTCGACGCCGGCGACTTCGCCGGTGCCACCTCCTCCGCCTCCTCCAAGCTGCTCCACGGCGGTCTGCGTTATCTGCAGACCGGCGCGGTGAAGCTGGTGGCGGAGAATCACTTCGAGCGCCGTGCGGTCTCCCGCCAGGTGGCCCCCCATCTGGCGAACCCGCTCACCTTCTACCTCCCCGTGTACAAGGGCGGGCCGCACGGCGCGGCGAAGCTCGGGGCGGGCGTCTTCGCCTACTCCGCGCTCTCCGCGTTCGGTGACGGTGTGGGCCACCTGCTGTCGCCGTCGAAGGCCGCGCAGGACGTGCCCGAGCTGCGCACCGACAATCTGAAGGCCGTGGCCGTGTACGGCGACGACCAGATGAACGACTCCCGGATGGCGCTGATGACGGTCCGCGCGGCCGTCGAGTCCGGCGCCGTCGTGCTGAACCACGCCGAGGTCACCGGGCTGCGCTTCACCAAGGGCCGGGTGACCGGTGCCGAGTTGCGCGACCGGCTCTCCGGCGACGAGTTCGGGGTCGGCGCCCGGCTGGTGCTGAACGCGACCGGGCCGTGGGTCGACCACCTGCGCCGGATGGAGAACCCGGACGCGGCTCCGTCCATCCGCCTGTCCAAGGGCGCGCACCTCGTGCTGAAGCGGACGTCTCCGTGGAAGGCCGCGCTGGCCACCCCCATCGACAAGTACCGCATCACCTTCGCCCTCCCCTGGGAGGACATGCTGCTCCTCGGTACGACCGACGAGGTCTACGAGGGCGACCCGGCGGACGTCGCGGTCACCGAGAAGGACACGGCCCAGATACTCGACGAGGCCGCGTTCTCGATCCGCGACCAGCAGCTCGACCGTGACCTGATCACGTACTCCTTCGCGGGTCTGCGGGTGCTGCCGGGCGGCCCCGGCGACACCGCCAAGGCCAAGCGCGAGACGGTCGTCACCGAGGGCCGGGGCGGCATGCTGTCCGTCGCGGGCGGCAAGTGGACGACGTTCCGGCACATCGGCCGCACGATCATGAAGAAGCTTGAGGCGCTGCCGGGGCATCCGCTGGGTGAGGACTTCGAGCCGGTCTCCAGGCTGCCGAAGAAGCTGCCGCTGCCGGGGGTCGCCAACCCGCGGGCGGTCGCCCACCGGCTGCTCGTCGACCGGCCGGCGCCTGGTCCCCGTATGGGTGCCGACACCGCGCGGCACCTCGCCACGCACTATGGTTCGCTGGCCTTCGACATCGCCCGCCTGGCCAATGAGAACCCCGAGTTGGGCGAGCGTGTCCACGCCGATGCGCCGGAGATCTGGGCGCAGGTCGTCTATGCCCGTGACACCGAGTGGGCCGAGACGGTCGATGACGTGCTGCGTCGGCGGACGACGCTGACGATACGGGGGCTGGCGACGGACGAGGTCCGGGCGAAGGTGAAGGATCTGCTCGACAAGAAGTGACCGGGTTTCGGGCCGGCCTCTTCCCCTGACCGGGGTCGGCACCGTGCGGTAGGGGCGGCTCCATGGCGATGGAGCCGCCTCTTCCGCGTGAGGGGATCGCTTCCTCACCACCCTCGACGAGGCCGCGGCCTTGGCCGATCTGGAGGCTTTGGCCTGATAGAGCCCCCATAATGGCCTGAGACATCGGATGTCTGAACGACTGGGAGGGGCCCACCATGGCAGTCACCGACGAGGCGATCGAGAAGATCAAAGACATGATCGTCTCCGGCGCGCTGCGGCCTGGCGACCGCCTCCCCAAGGAGAGCGAGCTGGCCGCCGATCTCGGCCTGTCCCGCAACTCCCTGCGCGAGGCGGTGCGCGCCCTGTCGCTGATCCGCATCCTGGACGTACGGCAGGGCGACGGCACGTATGTCACCAGCCTGGACCCCCAACTCCTCCTGGAGGCGATGAGTTTCGTCGTCGACTTCCACCGCGACGACACCGTCCTGGAGTTCCTCGCCGTACGCCGCATACTGGAGCCGGCGGCGACGGCGATGGCCGCCTCGAAGATCAGCGAGCAGCAACTGGACGCTTTGGCCGCCCAGTTGGACAAGCTCGGCACCGAGCCGTCGGTGGAGGAGCTGGTCGCCTGCGACCTGGAGTTCCACCGCGGCATCGTCCAGAGCTCCGGAAACTCCGTCCTCTGCTCCCTCCTTGACGGCCTGTCAGGCCCCACGACCCGCGCTCGCATCTGGCGCGGCCTGACCCAGGAGGACGCCGTCAGCCGCACCCTCCACGAACACCGAGCCATCCTCACCGCCCTCCGCGACCGCGACGCGGACGCCGCACGCTCCTGGGCGACGGTGCACATCGCGAGCGTGGAGCAGTGGCTTCGGTCGTCGCTGTGAGAAGTTGATCACTTGGGGCCTTCATGGCCGACGAGTGTTTCAGTCGTGCGATCGGGGCATTGATCCGTTCACTCCCCCGTGCAAGGGGGCTGCGGAGGCCCCCTGGGCACGCCGTAAGGTTGGGGCGTACGCGAGGGCACGTCGGAAGGAGGCGCTGGGTGATCGAGCTGGAGGGGGTTCCCGAGCTGATCGACCCAGTCATGGTGGCCGCGTTCGAGGGCTGGAACGACGCCGGCGACGCCGCCTCCGCGGCGGTCGCGCACCTGGACAGTGAATGGAAGGGCGAGGTGTTCGCGGCGCTGGACGCCGAGGACTACTACGACTTCCAGGTGAACCGGCCGACGGTGTGGCTGGACGGCGGTGTGCGGAAGGTCACCTGGCCGACGACAAGGTTGTCGGTGGTCAGGGTCGGCGGTGACAAGCCCCGCGATCTCGTACTCGTCCGAGGCATCGAACCGTCGATGCGCTGGCGCTCGTTCTGCAACGAGCTGCTGGGCTTCGCCCATGAGCTGGGCGTGGAGCTGGTGGTGATCCTGGGAGCGCTGCTCGGCGACACCCCGCACACGCGTCCGGTCCCGGTCAGCGGTGTCACGTCCGACCCGGATCTGGCGCAGCGGATGGACCTGGAGGAGACCAAGTACGAGGGCCCCACGGGCATCGTCGGCATCCTCCAGGAGGCGTGCACGCACGCCGGCGTTCCGGCTGTGTCGCTGTGGGCCGCCGTGCCGCACTATGTGTCGCAGCCGCCGAACCCGAAGGCGACGCTGGCCCTCCTCAACCGGCTGGAGGACCTGATCGACGTGCGCATCCCACTGGGCGAGCTGCCCGACGACGCGCGCGCCTGGCAGGTGGGAGTGGACCAGCTGGCCGCCGAGGACAGCGAGGTCGCGGAGTACGTGCAGACGCTGGAGGAGGCCCGGGACACCGCGGAGCTGCCCGAGGCATCGGGAGAGGCGATCGCCCGCGAGTTCGAGCGGTATCTGCGGCGCCGTGACGGTGGCCCCGCGGGCGGCCCCGCCGGTTCACCGGGGGGGCACGCCACGGCTGACGGGGGTGACACGGGATCCGGCGCGTGGAACCCGAAGGACAACCCCGGTGGTCGTACGCGGCCGCCGAAGCCGCCGAAGCCCGAGGCCGGTCCCGAGACCGAGCCTGAGGCCGAGCCTGGGGCCGAGCCTGGGGCCGAGCCTGGGGCCGAGGACGAGGATTCGTCGGACGGCTGAGACCCGGGTCCCGGCGGGAGATGCTGCGCTGCAGCCGCACCCGAGGATCCGTCGTGGCTGATCGCGTGGTTCCCCGCGCCCCTGGAGCAGTACAGGGCGCGGGGGACGGCACAGCGTCTACATGACATGCCTCTTCACTGCCACCACCGCGTAGGTCGTGTCCGGGGTCGGGGTCGTCGTGAAGCGTGCGTTGGGCAGGTAGAGGCGGTTCTTGAAGACGGCGGCCGTCGTCGGTACGTCGAAGTCCGAGTCCGTGAGGCGGCCCTCGAAGATGCCGCTGCGGCCGTCCTCGGCGAGCTTGAACACATCGATCACGTTCTGGCGGTTCTGGACCACGTACAGACGCCGCCCGAGGAGCAGCAGGCCGTCGCCGTTGGTGAGAGGCGCAGCGTCCCCGAGGTCGACGAGTTCCGTGACCCCCGTCCTGGGGTCGACCCGGTGCAGGCCGCCGGCGCCGGACTGTACGACCAGCAGGGCCCTGCCGTCCGGGGTGCCGGTGATGCCGTTGGCGTTGACCACCTCGCCGGGGGTCTGGGCCCAGTCGCCGCTCAGGGTGAGCGTCACGACCTCGTCGGCGTCCGGCAGCCCGCCGTGGCGGCCGAGCGGCAGAGCGTAGAGGGCGGGCTGGAACGAGTCGGTGAACCAGGCGGCGCGCGGGGTGAGGAAGACGTCGTTGGCGAAGGTCGGCGTCTTGGTGGTGAGCACGTACGACGCGATGATCTCGCCGGAGCGCACGTCCACCACCCGGGCGCCCTGACCGCGCCCGGCGACGAACAGCCGCCCCCGGCCGTCGAGTTTGAGCCCGACGGAGGGCGTACCGGGGCCCGCGGAGATGATGCCGCCCGTGCCGGTGCGCAGGTCGGCGCGGTAGATCGAGCCGTCGCCGAGCGAGCCCAGGTAGGCGTACGGGCCGCCGCCGATGGTGATGCCCTCGGGGCGGAAGCCGTTGGGGAGCGGGATGAGGTCCGGCCAGGTGCGCTCGGGCGCCGCCGAAGCGGTCGCGGCCGAGGAACCGACGAGGAGCGCGCCGGCGGTGGCGGCGGATGTCGTGAGCAGTCCGCGCCGACTGATGTGACGAGCGGAGGAGGATTGCGGGGGTGCCACTGTTCGTCCCTTCCACGAAGGGACCGGCAGCTGGCCGGTCCGGCTTTCAACTGACGTCTGTCACACCATCACATGCCGACTGACCTCGCAGCCCTTCGCCATTCGATCGACAGCCCCATGACAGCCCCATGACGATTTCTGGCCGGATGGTGGCGTCATGTCTCTTTCCACCCCGGAGAGGGTTCCGTGTGAGACGAAGGAGCGCTTCCTCCGGGCGGAGGAAGCGCCCCACTGCTCGCATCACATGTGACACGTGTGACGTCTACGACGCCTGTGCAGAGTCGTTACTTCAAAAAACCACGCTTTGAAGGACCACGCTTCACAGGGCCACGCCGAGGAGGGCGTCCACGGCACGCGACACGACGCCGGGCGCACCCTCGTCCGTACCGCCCTGATCCAGCTGGAGCGCGGCCCAGCGGTCGACTGCGGCGAGCGCGGCCGGGGCGTCGAGGTCGTTCACGAGAGCCTCGCGGATCTCCTCGACGAGTGCCTCGGCGGACGGTCCGTCGGGGCGGGAGACGGCGGCGCGCCACCGGCCGAGCCGTGCCACGGCGTCCTGGAGCACCTGGTCGGTCCACTCCCAGTCGGCCCGGTAGTGGTGCGCGAGCAGCGCGAGCCGTATCGCGGCCGGGTCGACCCCGTCGCGGCGCAGCTTGGAGACGAAGACGAGGTTGCCCTTGGACTTCGACATCTTCTCGCCGTGCAGCGCGACCATGCCGGCGTGGACATACGCCTTGGCCATGGGGAACTCGCCGGTCAGCGCCTGCGCGTGCGAGGCGCCCATCTCGTGGTGCGGGAAGGCGAGGTCGGAGCCGCCGCCCTGGATGTCGAAGCCCATGCCGAGATGGTCGAGGGCGATGGCGACACACTCGATGTGCCAGCCGGGGCGACCGCGCCCGAGCGAGCCGCCGTCCCAACTGGGCTCGCCCTCCCGCGCGGCCATCCACAGCATCGGGTCGAGCGGGTTCTTCTTCCCGGACCGGTCGGGGTCGCCGCCGCGCTCGGCGGACAGCAGCCGCATCGCGGCGGCGTCGAGGCCCGAGACCTTGCCGAAGTCGGGGTCGGCCTCGACGGAGAAGTAGATGTCGCCTTCGAGTTCGTACGCGGCGCCGGCGTCGCGGAGCCGCTCGACGAGCGGAACGATGCCCGGGATGGCCTCCACGGCGCCGATGTACTCCCGCGGCGGGAGCATCCGCAGGGCGGTCATGTCCTCACGGAAGAGGGCGGTCTCCTTCTCGGCGAGGGCCACCCAGTCGATGCCGTCGCGCTCGGCCCGCTCAAGGAGCGGGTCGTCGACGTCCGTCACGTTCTGGACGTAGTGAACCTGCCGCTTGGTGTCGAGCCACACGCGCTGTACGAGGTCGAACGCGTTGTAGGTCGCCGCGTGACCGATGTGGGTGGCGTCGTACGGGGTGATACCGCAGACGTAGATACGGGCGACGGGACCGGGGTCGAGGGTGACGAGCCCATCGGTCGCGGTGTCGTGGATCCTCAGGTCGCGGCCCTTGCCAGGCAGGACGGGGACCTCAGAAGCGGGCCAGGCATGCATGTACATGAGCCTAACCCGATCCCTGCGGGGCTAAGCGGGGTGCCCTGTTACTCGGGGGTATGACCGGGGCCGGGGCGCATGTCGCTCACACCGGCGGCCACGGGATCGCCGGCCAGTCGCCGCTCGGCTCCGGGTGCCGGCCGCTCCTGAGCATGGCGGCGACCCGCTCCCTCGTGGCGTCCAGCTCGGTGTCGGTGATCAGGTCGGACAGCTTCGCCGCCAGCGCCCCCTGCGCGCCGAGCGCGTCCCGCAACCGTCCCAGCACCTCGACGGCCTCCTCGGTGAGCGGCTCGCCGGCCCACCCCCACAGCAGGGTCCGCAGCTTGTTCTCGACGTTGAAGCTCACCCCGTGGTCGATGCCGTAGAGCCGTTCCCCGGCGGCCGGCAGCAGATGGCCGCCCTTGCGGTCGGCGTTGTTGATGACGGCGTCGAGCACGGCGAGGCGCCGCAGCCGCCGGTCGTCGGCGTGCACGAGGAGTGCGGTCTTCCCGTCGCCGACCTCGGCGAACCCGACGGCCTTCCAGCCCTCGCCGGCCTCCTCACCGTCCACCAGCGTGAGCAGCTCGGACCCGGGCTCCCCCTCGATCCACAGCTGGCACATGCCCTCGCCGTACGGCCCGTCGCGCAGCACTGTGGGCGGGACGAGCCCCCAGCCGGTCGCCTCGGACACCTCGTACGCGGCGACCTCCCGCTGGGCGAGCGTGCCGTCGGGGAAGTCCCACAGGGGTCTCTCCCCGGCGACGGGTTTGTAGACGCAGGCCGCCTCCCGGCCGTCGTGCGCGACCGAGCAGTACAGCACCGCGTTGGACGCCTCCCGTACGCGCCCGCGCACGGTCAACTCGCCCTCGGCGAGCAGTTCGGCCATGGGCATCGCAGAGGTCACGCCCCGCGGCGGTATCCGTTCTGGCGCGGACATACGTGTCCCTCCGGATCGAGCGGCAGACTGCACAGCGGGCACGGGGGCCGCCCCGCGTTGACGACGTCGAGGGCGCGCTTGGCGAAGGCCCGGGCCTGCGCGCCGGTGAGGCGGACACGGAGCATCGGCGGACCGTTCTCCTCGTCCTGGAGCATCCGCTCCTCCGCCTCGGCCAGATCCTCCTCGGACTCGGCGTCCAGCTCGACCAGGGCCTGGGCCTCGACGATCATGCGCTGCTCGTCGCCGTCCCAGGCCAGCGCCATGGTGCCGACCCGGAACTCCTCCTCGACGGGGGCCTCCAGCGGCGCCGTGTCCGACACCTCGGTGGGCGCTACGGCCGGCACCGGGGCACTGCCGCCGCTGCGCCGTACGACCTCGTCGAGGAGTTCGTCCATGCGCTCGGCGAGAGCGGCGACCTGGGTCTTCTCCAGGGACACGCTGGTGACGCGTTGACCTGAGGCGGCCTGAAGGAAAAAGGTCCGGCGCCCGGGCAGCCCGACCGTACCGGCCACGAAACGGTCCGGGGGGTCGTAGAGGAACACCTGACGGGACACGTCCTGTCTCCATTGGAATCGACGTCGGGGCCGGTCGCTCCGACCGCTGACTGTTCAGCGCCGTCGCGACCGCTTCACCCTACTGCGGTTGACGATCACGGTGCCCCCGCACCGCCCCCGACCGCTGCGTCGTCGCTCGGGGGCTCCTCGCGCGGCGCCAGGGACGCGAAATCCCCGGTGTCGCCGAGGCGGACGAGAAACGGCCTCAGTCGTGTGTAACGGATCGCGGTGATGGAACACGGTTCGACAGAGATCCGCTGGAAGAGGTCCAGATGAAGTCCGAGTGCGTCCGCCACGAGCGACTTGATGATGTCGCCGTGCGAGCACATCAGATACACGGCGTCGGCCCCGTGCTCGCGCTCCACCCGCGCGTTCCACTCCCGTACCGCCTCCGCGGCCCGGTGCTGCATGGCCCGCATCGACTCGCCGCCGGGGAACGCGGCCGCCGTCGGATGCGCCTGTACGAC
This sequence comes from Streptomyces adelaidensis, assembly GCF_016598475.1. GTDB lineage: Bacteria > Actinomycetota > Actinomycetes > Streptomycetales > Streptomycetaceae > Streptomyces > Streptomyces adelaidensis. The sequence goes on along the minus strand of NZ_JAEMUX010000022.1, from coordinate 104,978 downwards.
CTGCATCAGCGGCTCGTCCGCCAGCTCGGCGAGCTTGCGGCCGGACCAGTCGCCGTAGTCGCACTCGCCGATGCGGTCGTCGGTGTGCGGGCCGAGTTCGGGCCGGGCGTCGAGGAGGGGGCGAATCGTTTCCTGACAGCGCTGGAGCGGGCTGGTGACGACCTCGGAGATCGGCAGCCCGGCGAGACGGCCGGGCAGTTCCGCGGCCTGCGCCGCGCCTCGCTCGTCGAGCGCGACACCGGGGGTCCACCCGGCGAGCACTCCCTCGGTGTTGGCGGTGGAACGTCCGTGCCGGACAAGGATCAACGTGGGCATGCGGCCCAGCCTAGACGCCCGCCGGACGGCCTCTTCCGGCCCTGTGGACAAGTGCGGCGGAGAGCCGTGGAGACGGATGGGATGCATCCCGCGCCCGGCGGGGAAAGGATGCTCCCGGCGAAAGGAACCCCTTGTGATCGTCGACTGCGCCGTCTACCACGACGGCCACCGCACCGAGGGGCCCGACGACCTCTCCGACGCCCTGGCCGCCGCCCGCGCCTCCGGCGGCTTCGTGTGGATCGGCCTGCACGAGCCGACGGAAAAGGAGTTCGCCCTCGTCACCGAGGAGTTCGCGCTGCATCCGCTGGCCGTCGAGGACGCCCTCAAGGCCCACCAGCGGCCCAAGCTGGAGGTGTACGACGACTCGCTGTTCATGGTCCTCAAGCCGGTCGTGTACGAACCGGCCAGCGACACCGTGACCTCCAGCGAGGTCATGGTCTTCCTCGGCCACGCCTTCGTCGTGACCGTCCGCCACGGCCGGGGCGCACCCCTGAGCGTCGTACGCCGGCGCCTGGAGCAGGAGCCGGAACTCCTCGGCAAGGGGCCCACATCCGTGCTGTACGCGATCACCGACGCCACCGTCGACCACTATCTGGACGTGGCGACCGAACTCCAGACCGACCTGGAGGAACTGGAGGCGGAGGTCTTCTCCCCCGACGTCGGCGGCTCACGGAACACCGCCTCCCGGATCTACACCTTCAAACGCCAGGTCCTCGAGTTCCGCCGGGCCACCGGACCCCTCGCCGCACCGCTCGTCCGGCTCTCGGGCACGGCCGGCCACAACACCGCGGTGCCCTTCGTCGACGAGAAGGCCCAGCCCTTCTTCCGTGACGTCAACGACCACCTCACCCGCGTCAACGAGTCCGTCGAGGGCCTGGACCGGCTGGTCTCCGACATCCTCTCCGCGCACCTGGCGCAGATGAGCGTCCGACAGAACGACGACATGCGGAAGATCTCCGCCTGGGCGGCCATGGCAGCGATCCCCACCATGGCCGCCGGCGTCTACGGCATGAACTTCGAGCACATGCCCGAACTCGACTGGGTGTGGTCGTACCCCGCGCTGATGGCGCTGATGGCCGTGACGGAGATGCTGGTGTACCGGCTCTTCAAGCGCCGGGGCTGGCTGTGACCGGCGTGGCCGTCGGGTGGACCCGTGCCTCAGGCGAACTCGGGTGCCGCCGTCGCCGGTCCGCCCAGCGCGTCACGGCGCTCCGGCATCGTCAGTGAGACCATGCGTCGCCAGCCGAAGGCCCGCTCGTACGCGTACACGGCGCGGATGCCCGCGGCGAGGACCATCGCCCTGGCCTTCGGCCAGCCCAGGATGCGTCCCATGTGGTCCATGACGGCGAGGCTGACATCGCGGTGGACGGCGATCTCCGCGAGGGCGCACTCGCGCAGCGTCCGCTGAATGAGGCGGCCGTGTCCGGCGGCGGCGAAGCGCAGCAGTTCCTCGTGGGTGTAGGCGAGATGGTTGTCCTCGTCGTCGGAGATCATCCGGACGGCCTTGCCCATGTCGGGGTGGCCCTCGAAGTGCTCGCGGAGCATCAGCATCTGGTCGGCGGCCCGCTGTTCGGTGACCCGGCTGTGCGACAGGTACACGATGATGTCCCGCACCGTGAGCGGCTCGTCGGCCTTCAGCTTCTCGTGCGAGAGGCCGATGCCGCCGCGCTCCAGGAGCATGGTGTAGTCGGTCTCGGGCGGGACCTCCACAGGGTCGAGGCCGCGCTTCTTCATGAGGGCGTTGAAGATCCGCCCGTGTTTGTCCTCGTCGGCGCCGTGCCGGGTGATCTTGGGCGCGAGTGCGCGCTCGCTCCGCGGGACGAGCGCGGCGATGCGCGCGTTCTCCCAGCCGCCCTGCGACTCCCCGCCGGCGGCGATGGAGCAGAACAGTCGGAACGACTCGTCGTTGTCGACGATTTCCTGGAACAGACTCTTGGCCGAAAGCATCTGAGGCACCTCTCTGCAGGGTTCCCGCAGAAAACGAGTCAAATGGGGTACCAGGAGCCAGGCAACAGCTGTGTCGGACAAATCCGCCGAACGAAGGACGCCGGGGGCGGCGTGGGCGCGTAACCGAGTGGGCCGTGCCGCGTTGTCCCCCGTGACGGCCGTGGCGGGGAAGACCCCCGAGCCCCCACCACGGCCGTAGTGCTTTGCGGTTCCTTCCGGTTCCTTTCCGGTTCCGCCGTTCGGGTTAGGCGAGCCCCGCCCGCTCCATGACCTCCGAGCCGGCCCGCAGCGAAGCGATCCGCTCGTCCAGCGTGAAGCCCGCCGGGGCGAGGGTGAGCGTGTTGACGCCGGCCTCGGCGTAGGCCTTCATCCGGTCGGCGATACGGTCCACGGAACCGAGCAGCGTCGTCTGGTCGATCAGCTCGTGCGGGATGGCGGCCGCGGCACCGGCCTTGTCGCCGGCCAGGTACTTGTCCTGGATCTCGGCGGCCTCCTTCTCGTAGCCCATGCGCTGGGCGAGCTGGTTGTAGAAGTTCTGCTTGCGGCTGCCCATACCGCCGACGTACAGCGCGGTGTACGGACGGAAGGTGTCGGCGAGCGTCGCCACGTCCTTGTCGTCGCCCAGGGCGATCGGGAGCGTCGGACAGATGTCGAAGCCGTCGAGGGTCTTGCCGGCCTTCTCGCGGCCCGCACGCAGGTGCTTGACGGCCGTGTCCTCCAGATGCGCGGCCGACGGGAAGATCAGAAGCGCGCCGTCGGCGATCTCACCGGTCTGCTCCAGGTTCTTCGGGCCGATCGCGGCGATGTACAGCGGGATGTGCTCGCGGGTCGGGTGCACGGTCAGCTTCAGCGGCTTGCCGGGGCCGCCGGGCAAGGGCAGCGTCCAGTGCTCACCCTCGTGCGACAGCCGCTCCCGGGTCATCGCCTTGCGGACGATCTCGACGTACTCGCGGGTGCGGGCCAGCGGCTTGTCGAACTTGACCCCGTACCAGCCCTCCGAGACCTGCGGTCCGGAGACACCTAGGCCGAGCCGGAAACGCCCGCCGGAGAGCGAGTCGAGCGTCGCGGCGGTCATCGCGGTCATCGCGGGCTGGCGGGCCGGGATCTGGAAGATGGCCGAGCCCACGTCGATGCGCTCGGTCTTGGCCGCGACCCAGGTGAGCACTGTCGCCGCGTCCGAGCCGTAGGCCTCGGCGGCCCAGCACACGGCGTATCCCAGCCGGTCGGCCTCCTGGGCCACGGCCAGGTTGTCCGCGTCCATTCCGGCACCCCAGTAGCCGAGGTTGATCCCGAGCTGCATGGCCTTCCCCTTACCCATCAGTAACGTCGCTTGTGGCGCCGACCCTACCCTTACGCTCCGCTGGGGGAGCGGGAGAGCGGGGGAGGCTGAGGTTGTCGGCCGGGCGCGGGTCGGCCGTGGTTGATCGCGCAGTTCCCACTCAGCCGCGCCCGGCCGACAACCTCAGCCTCCCGAGCTCCCCCGGCGTTGCGAGCGGAGCGCTTCCGTTGTCCACAGGCCACCACGTCGTGAACTCCGGCCAGTAATGTCGGCGTTCATGGAGCAGAGGCATCTCGGCCGTACCGGCCTGCGTGTGTCCCGGATCGGGCTCGGCACCCTGACGTGGGGCCGCGACTCGGACGAGCATGACGCCGCGGACATGTTGAAGGTGTTCTGGGGGGCGGGCGGCACCCTCATCGACACGGCCGACGTGTACGGGGACGGCGAGGCCGAATATCTGCTCGGGCAGCTGATGGACGGGCTCGTGCCCCGCCGTGATCTGGTCATCTCCACGAAGGCCGGCAGCGTCCCGGACCCCGACCGCCGCTTCGACGGCTCCCGTGGCCATCTGCTCAACGCCCTGGACGCCTCCCTCGCCCGCCTCGGCACGGACTACGTCGACCTCTGGCACATCCACGCCTTCGACCCCGAGACCCCGCTCGACGAAACGCTCCAGGCCCTCGACCTGGCCGTCAGCAGCGGCCGCGCCCGGTACGCCGGAGTCTCCAACTTCTGCGGCTGGCAGCTCGCGAAGGCGGCCACCTGGCAGCTCGCGGCCCCCGGAATACGCACCCGGCTGGCCAGTACGCAGATGGAGTACTCCCTGTTGCAACGCGGCGTCGAGCGCGAGGTGCTGCCCGCCGCGCTGGACCTGGGCGTCGGTCTGCTCCCCTCCTCGCCGCTGGGCCGCGGGGTGCTGACCGCCAAGTACCGGCACATCACTCCGCCGGACTCGCGGGGCGGCTCGGAGCACATGGCCCCGTTCGTCGCGCCGTATCTCGACGAGACGGCGTGCGGCATCGTGGACGCGGTACAGACCGCCGCGGACGGCCTCGCCGTGACCCCGCTCCAGGTGGCCCTCGCCTGGGTCCGCGACCGGCCCGGCGTCGCCGCGCCCATCATCGGCGCGCGCAACGCCCTGCAGCTCACGGGCGCATTGTCAGTGGAGAGCCTTAGTCTTCCTGACGAGATCTGCCGGGCCCTCGACGACGTGTCGGCGCCCATACACCGCTATCCCGATCACGACTGGAGCACGCTGTGAGCACGGAGCCCGCGACCACGGAGTCGGACGAGCCGGGGGGACGGGGCGAGGGGGCCCCCACCGACGAGACTGCCAAGGCCGAGGGCACACCCGACGACCGGCCCACGTCCGACGAGGCGAGCACGGCCGACGACGGGGACGCGTCCTCCGAAGCCGACGACACGGAAGTCGGTGCCGGCACCGACGCCACCGAAGCCGCGCCCGAAATCTCCGAGGCTCAGGCCGAGTTGACGGCGCAGCGGTTGGAGCGGGAGCGGATCGAGCAGCGGAAGGCCGAGAAGAAGGGGCCGATCGCGAGCGGGGGCAGGCTCAGCGGGACGGCCGCCGACCTGCTGGCCGCCGTGCGGGCCGTGGAGGGTGGGCAGAAGCCCACGGCGACCGTGTTCGGCGGGCCGGAGCCCGCGCCGCGGCGGGCCGCGCCGGAGCCGGTGCGGCGGCCGCAGCCGGTGGCGCCGGCGGCCGGTGCGGCGGTGCCCTCCGGTGAGACCGTCGAGGCCGTGCGCGCGGTGCTGGCCGAGGGCGGCGCGCCCGAGGCGCTGGTGCCGCAGGTCGCCGAGGCGCTCGGCGACGCCGCGGGCGGTCGGCTGCGTGAGGATCCCTGGCAGTTGCTGCGCGTCCCCGGCGTGCGCCCGGAGCAGGCCGACGGGTTCGCCCGAGCACTGCTCGGCGCCGAGTGCGGCCCGGACGACGAGCGGCGGGGCCGGGCGGTCACCGTATGGCTCCTGGAGCAGGCGGCCGTCGCCGGGCACACGGCGCTGGAGGCCCCGGCCCTGGCCGCCGCGCTCGCCCAACGGTCCGTGCCCGACCCGGACTCGGCCGTCCAGAGCACCGTCGCCGAGGGCGAGGCCCTGGTCTTCCAGGATGCGCTGGACGACGCCCCGCCCGCCGCGGACGCCGAGGACGAGGAAGCGGAAGAGGTACGCCCGGTCCGCGTCCTGATCGGCCTGGAGCGTTACGCCCTGGCCGAGGAGAGCCTCGCGGACGGACTCGCCCGGGTCGTGAACTCGCTGCCCAAGGAGGACCCCACGGGCTGGGTCCCGGCGGTCGCGTCGGCGCCCCGGCCCGCCGCCGAGCTGATCCGCGCCGTCGCCGGACACGGGCTCGTGCTGCACACCGGCGGCGAGGCGGCCCGCGCCGAACCGGCGGCCCTGATCACGGCCGCGCGATCGCTCGGTCTGCGGGCGTACGCGGCGACGCACAGCGCGGACGGCGGGCGGCGGTTCGCCACCCGACTGGCCGGCGTGGAGGGCGGCGACGCCGCCGTGACGACCCTGGCCGGCCTGCTGTCCGGCGCCGAGGGACCCGGCCGGGACGGGGAGGGCGCGCTGGACCTCGACCTCCTCGTGGTCCTGGACGCGCCCCAGCTGGACGTCGAGACCGCCGCCGTGCTCGTGGAGTCGCTGCCCGACGGTGCCCGGCTGGTGCTCAGCGGCGATCCCGGGGTGCTGTGGTCCGCCGGGCCGGGGCGGGTCTTCGCGGATCTCCTCGCCGCCCGCACCTGCCCCCAGGTCGCCTCACGGACACCCGACCCGGGGCCCCTCGGCGAGCTGGTCTCGGGGATCGGGATCGGGGAGCTGAACCAGGTCGACGCGCCCGGCAAGGAGGTCGTCATCGTGCCGGTGCGGGACGCGGGTGAGGCGGTGCACCGGACCGCGCAGCTCGTCGTGGACTCCGTGCCGAGGGCCTTCGGCATCCCCGCCGACCAGGTGCAGGTGATCACCCCCGGCCATGGCGGCGCCGCCGGTACACGTGCGCTCAACATCGCGCTGAAGGAACGGCTGAATCCCGGCCCCGGCCGCTTCGGCGGCTTCGACCCGGGCGACCGTGTCGTCCACTCCCCCGCACCGGGCCGTACGACCCCCGGTCGCGTGGTCAAGGCCGACGCCGAGGGGCTGCACCTGGAGTGCGCGGGCACGGCCGTCGTCGTACCGAAGGAGCGGGTCGAGCAGAGCGTGCGACACGGCTGGGCACTGACCGCGCACCAGGCAGTGGGTCACCGCTGGCCGGCCGCCGTCGTGGTACTGCCGGGTGACGCCGCCCAGTCCCTCACCCGCCCCTGGGTCTACACAGCCTTCGGCCGCGCCGAACAACACCTCTCCGTCGTCCACGGCGTGGACCAGGCCCTCCCCCACGCGGTAGCCGAAACCCCCGCCAAGCCCCGCACCACCCGCCTACCCACCCTCCTGAAGACCCAGGTCCCCACGGAAAGCTGACAGCCGGCCCGCGCGCCCCGAAAGGGGCGCGGGGCTGTGTCAATTTTGCGGCTCCGCCGCGCGGGCGCGAGCAACCACACCCAGCCCGCAGCCGCCGAGCAAACAGACCCACCCGAGCTATCAGGCGCCCCGGTCCGCCCAAGCCCCGCGCTAGCGGTCCGCGTCGAGCGGCTCCAGTTCCTCGTCCTCATCAAGCTCGGGGTCGAGACCGAGGCCGACCTCGTCATCGAGATCGTCGTCATCCGGCTCGTCGTCGAAGACGGCACTGACATCGAACCGACAGACGACCCGCTGCGGATCCACCTGCTCGAAGGGCGCCTCCAGCCACTCCCCCGGCTCCGCCGAATCCTCCGCGGCGGTCACCCAGAGCGTGGAGTCCCCTTCCTCCAACCCGAACTCCTTGTGCCGGGAAGCGATCTCGTCCGCCTCGAACTCCCCGAACAGCACCCCCAACGCCCCATGCACCGTGCCCGCCACCTGCTCCGCCGCCGCAGGCGACTCCGCGGCCTCCACCCGCTGGGCCTGTGCCAGCAGCCGCTGCGGCTCGGCCACCGTGTAGTCCCGGCGGATCAGCACGCTGAGCGCGCTGGGCTCCTCGGGGCCGGTGTACGGCAGCACCTCCTCGGTGCCGGGGATCTCGAAGGGAGTGACCTCGTCGTAGCGGTCGTAGAGCAGTTCGTCGTACTCCTCGGCGGCCGCGGCCAGCTCGTTGAACGCTTCGTAGACGGCCGGGTCGTCCTCCCCCGACCGGCGTTCGACCGCGGCCAGGTGGCGGTCGAGCGCGGTCTTGACCGCCTCGGCGGCGGCGCGTACCTCGGCAGCGGTGGGCTGCGCAGCATCAGACATAGTGCAGACGCTATCCGTACCGGGCCCCAGCCCGCACAATAGATACCGATGCCGGAATACGAATTTGTCGACGTGTACGTACCGCGCGGGGTCTCCCGCAAGGACGCCACACGCCAGCTGACGGACCATGCCGAGTACGGACACTGGGAGTTGGACCGACTGAGCCTGCTGCGCGACGGCAGCCGCAGGGTGCGGTTGCGCCGACGGATCATCCGACAGGTGCGCGCCACGTGGTGAGTGGGCAGAACAAAACGGAGCGGGCCCCGCTGGTGCGGGGCCCGCTCCGTTTCTGTCCGTCCGTTCAGGTCCGCCGGCCCGGTTACAGAGCGGCGGCGCGTGCCTTGCGGTAGATCAGGGCGCCCCCGAGCAGTGCGCCCGCGCCCATCGGAAGGGCGAGCCCCAGCGGCAGGTCGCCGCCGGTGTGGGCGAGCTGTGCGGCGCCGCCGGGCGGGGTGAGGGCCTGCGTCTTCTGGTTGTTGGTGTCACCGCCGGGGACCTCGCCACCGGGGTTGCCCGGTTCACCGGGCTGACCCGGCTTGCCCGGCTGACCCGGCTTGCCCGGCTGACCCGGCTTCCCGGGCTGCTGCGGCGACGTCTCCTCGGAGTCGGCCGGCGGGTTCTGCGGGCCGCCACCCGGGTTCTCGTGCGCCCCTCCGCCGCCCGAGTTCCCGCAGTCGTTGCCCGTGACCCCGTTGCCGAGTCCGACGACGCTGACGCTGTTGCCGCACGCGTTGACCGGCACGTCCACCGGAACCTGCGCGTTGTTCCCGGAGCCCACACCCGGCGAGTCACTCGCGTGACCGTCGGCCTGGGGATCACCGTACGAACCCGAACCGCCGCCGTGGTGGCCGCCGCCTCCGCCGTTGACACACTCGTTGTCCGCGGCCATATTGCCGACGCCGACCACATTGACACTGTTGCCGCACGCGTTGACCGGCACATCCACCGGAACCTGCACATTGTTCCCGGAAGCCACACCCGGCGAGTCACTCGCGTGACCGCCGGCCTGGGGATCACCGTACGAACCCGAACCGCCGCCGTGGTGGCCGCCGCCTCCGCCGTTGACACACTCGTTGTCCGCGGCCATATTGCCGACGCCGACCACATTGACACTGTTGCCGCACGCGTTGACCGGCACATCCACCGGAACCTGCACATTGTTCCCGGAAGCCACACCCGGCGAATCACTCGCGTGACCGCCGGCCTGGGCGCCACCGCCGGACCCCGAACCACCGCGTGCGTGCTTGCCGCCGCCTCCGCCGTTGGCACACTTGTTGCCCGCCGCCGGGTTGAGCAGCCCGACCACGCTCACGGTGTTGCCGCAGACGTTGACCTCGGCCTCCACCGGCGCCTGCACGGTGTTGCCGGAGAGCACGCCGGGCGAATTGGTGGCGGAGCCCTGCGCGCCGGAGTCGGCGTGCGCGTAACCGCCGGCGGCGGCGAACACCCCGGACGCGGCCGCCACCGTCAAGATGCTTTTGCGGGTGACCTGTCGCATTGCTGAATTACCTGCCTTAACCCTATGTTTCTGATCTTTCGAGCCTTGTCGGGAGACCAGTCGGCCCCGGAGTGCATGGCGCGCACTCCGGGGCCGACGGTTATCTCAGACCCTCACCGGGTGAGGCACAACGTCACTTGTTGATGCAGGTGTTGCCGAAGGCGGGGTTCAGCAGCCCGATCACCGAGATCGTGTTGCCGCACACGTTCACGGGGACGTGAACCGGCACCTGGACGACGTTGCCGGACGCGACACCCGGGGAGTGCACGGCGGCACCCTGGGCGCCGGCGTCGGCGACGGCCAGACCCGCACCCGCGAGCACCAGACCACCGGTGGCAGCCGCAGCAGCGACGACCTTCTTGATCATTATTCCTCCTTGTAGGCAAAGTGACCCCAAGTAGCGAGTCACACCACCTGTAACGAGGAGGGAGTAATGAAGCTACGAGCTTATGGTCCGATTCACCCGACCCGGTCGGTCTTCGTACGCGCTCCCGATTACTGGAGTCTCGTTTCAGCACGCATTTCCGGACAGAACAAAGCCGGTTCAGGATCGGTCGAGGCCGGACAGTGACCCGTCGCGCACCGTCAGGACGCGTCGATGAAACGGTCGAGCACGCGCACACCGAACTTCAGGCCATCCACCGGCACCCTTTCGTCGACGCCGTGGAACATGCCCGCGAAGTCCAGCTCCGGCGGCAGCTTGAGCGGCGCGAACCCGAAGCCGCGAATACCGAGGTCGTCGAAGGACTTGGCGTCCGTACCGCCGGAGAGCATGTATGGCACCGCCTTCGCGATCGGGTCCTCGGCGATCAGCGCGGACTGCATGGCGTCCACGAGTGCCCCGTCGAAGGAGGTTTCCAGTGCCTTGTCGGAGTGCACGTCCTCGCGCCGCACCTTCGGACCGAGGATCTTGTCGAGGTCGGCGAGGAACTCCTCCTCGAACCCGGGCAGGAACCGCCCGTCGACGTGCGCGGTGGCCTCGCCGGGGATGACGTTGACCTTGTAGCCCGCGCCGAGCTGGGTGGGGTTGGCGGTGTTGCTGAGGGTCGCGCCGATCAGCTTGGCGATGCCGCCGAGCCTGGCGAGGGTGCCCTCCATGTTCTCCGGGTCCAGATCCGTGCCGAGCGCGTCGCCGAGTTCGTCGAGGAAGGCCCGGGTGGTCTTGGTGACCCGCACCGGGAACTGGTGGCGGCCGAGCCGTGCGACGGCCTCCGACAGTTCGGTGATGGCGTTGTCCCGGTGGATCATCGACCCGTGCCCGGCGGTGCCGGCCACGGTCAGCTTCATCCAGTGCATGCCCTTCTCGGCCGTCTGGATCAGATAGAGCCGCCGCCGCTCGCTCACGGTGAACGAGAACCCGCCGACCTCGCTGATCGCCTCGGTGACGCCCTCGAAGAGACCGGGGTGGTTCTTGACAAGATGCTTCGCGCCGTACGTGCCGCCGGCCTCCTCGTCCGCGAGGAAGGCGAGCACGATGTCGCGCGGGGGCTTGCGGCCGCTGCGCAGCCGGTCGCGCACGACCGCCAGCGTCATCGCGTCCATGTCCTTCATGTCGACCGCGCCCCGGCCCCACACACAGCCGTCCGCGACCTCGCCGGAGAAGGGGTGGTGGGTCCAGTCCGCCGCGTTGGCCGGTACGACGTCGGTGTGGCCGTGGATGAGCAGCGCGGGCCGGGACGGGTCCTCGCCCTCGATCCGGGCCACCGTGGAGGCGCGGCCCGGGTGCGACTCGAAGATCTTCGGTTCGAGACCCACCTCGGCGAGCTTCTCGGCGACGTACTCGGCGGCCTTGCGCTCGCCGGGGCCCGAGTTGTCGCCGAAGTTGCTGGTGTCGATCTGGATCAGCTCGCGGCAGAGGTCGACGACCTCGTCCTCGCCGGTCACGCGCCTGCCCGTGTCCGTCTCGCTCACGCTGCTTCCTCCCGCTGTCGCTGCTGATGGTTCCCCCTCATCCTCCTCCTGCCCCGCCCCCCGCCCCAAGACCGGGACCGGCCCGTCACAAGCCGTTCACGCCCGGCTGCCGAGGGAACGGGGTGTGATCGAGGGCCCCGGAAAGCCTGGTAATGTTTTCTCCGTCGCCGCGAGGGAAACCCCGCACGACAGACACCTTGTCCGGGTGGCGGAATGGCAGACGCGCTAGCTTGAGGTGCTAGTGCCCTTTATCGGGCGTGGGGGTTCAAGTCCCCCCTCGGACACACAGTGGCGAAGGCCGCGACCAACAGGTCGCGGCCTTCGCGCGTTAATGCCGACGAATGTGGGAGACGTCTCTCCGGGCGAGGAAAACCCCAGGTCACGGCGGGCGTCGCCACCCCTGTGGGTCGCCCGGCGGATGCCTCCGCTTGGTCGGCACGACAGGCCGTAGTCACCCGAGCACTAGAGTATTGGGCTTGTTCGGTGCCGATACGGAAATATCCCCAGGCAGACCTGCGGGTCCGTCGGTGCCCCCGGATGGTCCGGGTTCGAGAGGCGAGGATCCGATGGCCGCCGTATACGAAAGTCCTGACCTCGCGCTGCTCGACGGAGAGCTGACGGAGGGACTCGACGGGGCGGCTCGTTTCTCGGCGGGGCCGGCGGCCTCGCCCCGCACACTCGTCGACGTCTTCGAGGCGACCGTACGGTCATGTCCCGACGAGCCCGCGCTGGACGACGGGCACCGCAGGCTCACGTATCGTGCGCTGGCCGTCGAGGTCGAGAACCTGCGGCGGAAGCTGGCCGGGGCGGGGGTCGGGCTCGGCGACCGGGTCGGGGTGCGGGTGCCGTCGGGGACCAATGATCTGTATGTGGCGATCCTCGCGGTGCTGGCCGCCGGGGCCGCCTATGTGCCGGTGGACGCCGAGGACCCCGATGAGCGGGCCGAGCTGGTGTTCGGGGAGGCGGAGGTGCGGGCGGTCGTCGGGGCCGGGCACGGGTTCACCGTCGCCGAGAGGTCCGACTCCCCCGCCGCGCGGCCCGGCATCGAGCACGACGCGTGGATCATCTTCACCTCCGGGTCGACCGGGAAGCCCAAGGGTGTGGCCGTGAGCCACCGCAGCGCCGCCGCGTTCGTGGACGCCGAGGCGGAGCTGTTCCTCACCGAGGAGCCGATCGGGCCCGGGGACCGGGTGATGGCCGGTCTTTCGGTGGCCTTCGACGCCTCCTGCGAGGAGATGTGGCTGGCCTGGCGGTACGGGGCCTGTCTGGTGCCGGTGCCGCGCTCCCAGGTCAGGAGCGGTGCCGACCTCGGGCCCTGGCTGGTCGAGCAGGACATCAGCGTCGTGTCGACCGTGCCGACGCTGGCCGCGCTGTGGGAGCCCGAGACGCTCAACGACGTACGGCTGCTGATCTTCGGTGGTGAGGCCTGCCCGCCGGAGCTGGCGCAGCGGCTGGTGACGGAGGGGCGCGAGGTCTGGAACACGTACGGGCCGACCGAGGCGACTGTGGTCGCCTGTGCCTCGCTCATGTCCGGTGCGGAACCCATTCGGATCGGGCTGCCGCTCGACGGGTGGGAGCTGGCCGTCGTCGACGAGGCCGGGGAGCCGGTGCCGATGGGCGGCAGTGGACAGCTCGTGATCGGCGGGGTCGGGCTCGCGCGCTATCTGGATGCCGAGAAGGACGCGGAGAAGTACGCGCCGCTGGAGTCGCTGGGCTGGGAGCGGGCCTACCGCAGTGGTGACCTGGTGAAGGCCGAGCCCGAGGGGCTGGTCTTCCTCGGGCGGGCCGACGAACAGATCAAGCTCGGTGGGCGGCGGATCGAGCTCGGGGAGGTCGACGCCGCGTTGCAGGCGCTGCCCGGGGTCGCGGGCGCCGCGGCCGCCGTACGCACCGCGCGGAGCGGGAATCAGCTGCTCGTCGGGTATGTGGTCACCCAGGACGGGTGGGACCAGGCGGCGGCCGTCGAGAAGTTGCGGGCCGGGCTGCCGGCTGCGTTGGTGCCGTTGCTGGCGCCGGTGACGGAGCTGCCGACCCGCACGTCGGGGAAGGTCGACCGGGACGCGCTGCCGTGGCCGCTGGCGGAGCTTGAGACGAGCGGGCCCGCCGAGCAGTTGTACGGGACCGAGGCGTGGCTGGCCGAACAGTGGGCCGAGGTGCTGGGCATCCCGGTCGGCGGCGCGGCCGACGACTTCTTCGCGATCGGCGGGGGCAGCCTGGCCGCCGCCCAGCTGACGACGCGGTTGCGCACCCGGTATCCGAGCGTCGCCGTGGTGGACATCTACCAGCGGCCCACCCTGCGGAAGCTGGCCCGGTATCTGGAGGAGTCGGGCGGGGAGGAGGGTCCCCGGCGGACGGTGGCACCCGTGCCGGTGCGCGCGGGGGTCGTCCAGGTGCTGCTCCTCGTCCCGCTGTTCACCCTGCTCGGGCTGCGGTGGATCGTCCCGCTGGCTGCGGTCGGGAATCTGCTCACGCCGTACGCCTGGCTGCCGACCGCGCCCTGGTGGGCCGTCGCGGCCGGGGCGGTGCTGTTCTTCAGCCCGCCGGGGCGGCTCGCGATCGCGGCCGGCGGGGCGCGGCTGCTGCTGCGCGGGGTCGGGCCAGGCCGGTATCCGCGCGGCGGGAGCGTGCATCTGCGGCTGTGGGCGGCCGAGCGGTTGGCCGAGTTCAGCGGGGCGACGTCGCTGACCGGGGCCTGGCTGGAGCGGTACGCGCGGGCGCTGGGCGCCAAGGTCGGGGCCGATGTCGATCTGCACGCGTTGCCGCCGGTGACCGGGATGCTCAAGCTCGGGCGGGGCGCGGCCGTGGAGTCCGAGGTGGACCTGTGCGGGTACTGGCTCGACGGGGACCGGCTGGAGATCGGGCCCGTCAAGGTGGGCGCCGGTGCGGTGGTCGGGACGCGGAGCATGCTGTTGCCGGGGGCCAGGGTCGGCAAGCGTGCCGAGGTGGCGCCGGGGTCGGCGGTCGCCGGGCAGATCCCGACCGGGCAGCGCTGGGCGGGGGCGCCGGCGGTCAAGCTGGGCAAGGCGAAGCGGAACTGGCCCGAGGAGCGGCCGCGGCGGGGCCTGTTGTGGCGGGCGTCGTACGGCGTGAGCGGGGTCGGGCTGACCGCGCTGCCGCTGCTGGCCCTGGTGGCCGCGCTGGCTGTGGTGAGCCTGTTCGTGGACCCGGCTGCCGGGCTCGGTGAGGCGCTGCGGGATGCGGTGCTCGGGCTGGTGCCCGCCACGCTGGCGTTCGGGGCGGTGTACGCGCTGCTGCTGCTCGTCGCCGTACGGCTGCTGAGTCTGCGGCTGCGGGAGGGTGCGCATCCCACGCACAGCCGGGTCGGGTGGCAGGCGTGGACGGTGACGCAGCTGATGGACCGGTCGCGGCAGACGCTGTTCCCGCTGTACGCCGGGCTGGTGACGCCGGTGTGGCTGCGGCTGCTCGGCATGCGGATCGGGCGGGGCGCGGAGGTGTCGACCGTGTTGGCGCTGCCGAGTCTGACGACGGTCGGGGACGGGGCGTTCCTCGCGGACGACACGCTGACCGCGCCGTACGAGCTGGGCGGTGGCTGGCTGCGGATCGGGCGGGCGGAGATCGGGCGGCGGGCGTTCCTCGGGAACTCCGGGATGACCGCGCCGGGGCGTTCCGTGCCGGACGGCGGTCTGGTGGGTGTGCTGTCGGCGACGCCGAAGAAGGCCAAGAAGGGCAGTTCGTATCTGGGGCTGCCGCCGGTGAAACTGCCCCGGTCGGCGGCCGGCGGCGACCAGAGCCTGACGTACGAGCCGTCCGCGGGGCTGCTGTGGGCGCGGGCCCTGGTGGAGCTGTGCCGGATCGTGCCGGTGTTCTGCTCGGCGGGCCTCGCGCTGCTGACCGTGGCGGCGCTGAGCGCGCTGGGCGGCTGGGCCTGGCTGCTCGGCGGGGTCGTGCTGCTGGGTGCGGGGGCGGTCGGAGGTGTGCTGTCGATCGTCGCGAAGTGGCTCCTCGTGGGGCGGCACCGCAGTGGTGAGCATCCGCTGTGGAGCGGTTTCGTGTGGCGCAACGAGCTGGCGGACACCTTCGTGGAGGTGCTGGCCGTGCCGTGGCTGGCCGGGTCGGTGCCCGGTACGCCGGTGCTGAACCTGTGGCTGCGCGGGCTGGGCGCGAGGATCGGCGAGGGGGTGTGGCTGGAGAGCTACTGGCTGCCCGAGACGGATCTCGTCACGCTGGGCGACGGGGCCACGGTGAATCGGGGGTGCGTGCTGCAGACCCACCTCTTCCACGACCGGATCTTGCGGACGGATACTGTTGAACTCCGTGAGGGCGCCACACTGGGCCCGGGCGGAATCGTCCTGCCCGGCAGTGTGGTCGGGGCCCGTACCACCCTGGGTCCGGCGTCGCTGGTCATGGCAGCGGAGTCCGTTCCCGACGACACCCGGTGGCTGGGCAACCCGATCGAAGCATGGCGCCGATAGGCGCTTTCGCCGCTTCGGGGGACGATGGACGTCGTACGAGTGCGGAGCGGGGAGCAGAAGCGGCAGTGGCGGTTCAGCAGACAGTGGGTCCGGACCCGTATTTCCCGGCGAACGGTGATTCCCGTTACCGGGTGCATCGGTACGAGCTGGCTGTGGATTACCGCCCGGGTCCGAACCGGCTGGCCGGCACCGCGCGGCTCAACGCCATAGCGGGCCGGGCCTCGGTCGCCGAGTTCCAGCTGAACCTGGCCGACTTCAAGATCGGCCGGGTCCGGGTGGACGGCCGGGTGCCGCACTACACCCATCGGGGCGGCAGGCTGCGTATCCGCCCCGCCAAGCCGATCCGGGCGGGGGCCGCGTTCACCGTCGAGGTCCACTGGTCGGGCAATCCCAAGCCGGTGAACAGCCCCTGGGGCGGGCTCGGTTGGGAGGAGCTGACCGACGGGGCGCTGGTGGCGAGCCAGCCGGTCGGGGCGCCGTCCTGGTATCCGTGCAACGACCGGCCCGCCGACAAGGCGTCGTACCAGATATCGATCACGACGCCGTCGGCGTACCAGGTGGTGGCGGGCGGGCGGATGCTCACCCGTACGGCGAAGGCGTCCACGACGACCTGGGTGTACGAGCAGGCGGCGCCGACGTCGAGCTATCTGGTCGGGCTGTCGATCGGCAAGTACCAGACGGTGCTGCTGGGCGACCCGCGTCCCGGTGGCGTGCCGCAGCACGGGCACATCCCGGCGCAGCTGCTTGCGGAGTTCTCGCGGGACTTCGCGCGGCAGCCGGCCATGATGGAGCTGTTCGAGGAGCTGTTCGGGCCGTACCCGTTCGGTGAGTACGCGGTGGTGGTGACCGAGGAGGAGCTCGATGTCCCGGTCGAGGCACAGGGGTTGTCGCTGTTCGGCGCCAACCATGTGGACGGGGCACGGGGTTCGGAGCGGCTCGTCGCGCACGAGCTGGCCCACCAGTGGTTCGGCAACAGTGTGTCCATCGCCGACTGGCGGCACATCTGGCTGAACGAGGGGTTCGCCAAGTACTCCGAGTGGCTGTGGTCGGAGCGCTCGGGCGGCCGTACGGCTCAGCAACTGGCCGCCGCCGCGCACCGGAAGCTCTCCGCGCTCCCCCAGGATCTGCGGCTGGCCGATCCCGGCCGCAAACTGATGTTCGATGACCGCCTCTACGAGCGCGGCGGTCTGACCGTGCACGCCGTGCGCTGTGCCCTCGGCGACGACGCCTTCTTCCGTATGCTGCGCGGCTGGGCGACCGTGCACCGTGGTGGCGCCGTCACGACGACGGCGTTCACCGCGCATGCCGGGCGGTTCGCGGACGGTCCGCTGGACGGCCTGTTCCGGGCGTGGCTGCACGAGACCGCGCTGCCGCCGCTGCCGTCCCCCTCGGGCGGCGCCCTCCCGGCACGGCCGCCGTATCCGCCCACGAACGCGGGTTCCGCGTAGCCGCGGAGCCTGGGGCGGGCACAATGGCAGCCATGTCGTCGCGCCGCAGCAGCTCCAGGACCAGGTCGAAGAGCCGTTCGACGAACCCTTCGCCCGCTTCGCAGGCTCCTCGCACCTGCCCCTGCGGGCTGCCCGAGGCGTACGAGGCCTGCTGCGGCCGCTACCTCTCCATCGGCGCCGCCGCCGCGCCGACCGCCGAGGCCCTGATGCGGTCCCGCTACAGCGCCTTCGTGGTCCACGACGAGGCGTACCTCCTGCGCACCTGGCATCCCCGGACACGGCCCGTCGGCGTCGACTTCGACACGACCATGCGCTGGACCGGCCTCGACATCCTCGACACCCACGCCGGCACGCCCTTCCACACCACCGGAACGGTCACCTTCCGCGCCTCCTTCCGGGGCGGCTCGATGCATGAACGGAGCCGGTTCGAGCGGGTGGACGGGGCCTGGGTCTACGTGGACGGGGAGTTCCTGGCTTAGGTCAACCGGAGGCCGTGAAGTGGCCGTTGGGGGCCAGGATGTCCAGTTCCTGGAGGGCGCCCTCGGTGATCTCGCGGGTCAGCTCTTCGGCTCGGGGGGCGTCGTGTTCGCGGATGGCTTCGGCGACCTGGACGTGGAGGGTCACGGCGGCGGGGTCGGGGTCGTCGAACATGACGGCGTGGTGAGTGCGGCCGGCGAGGACTTCTTCGACGACGTCGCCGAGGCGGGCGAACATCTCGTTGCCGGAGGCGTTGAGGATCAGGCGGTGGAAGGCCACGTCGTGGTGGAGGTAGCCCTCCAGCTTGTGGCCGCGTGAGTGGGCGACCATGCCGATCGCGCACTCCGTGATCTCGGCGCACTGCTCGGCCGTGGCGTGGCGCGCGGCGAGGCCCGCGGCGATCGGCTCCACGGCGGAGCGCAGGACGGTCAGTGAGCGGAGCTGGCGGGGGCGGTCGGCGCCGGCCAGCCGCCAGCGGATGACCTGGGGGTCGTAGACGTTCCATTCGGCGGCCGGGCGGACGATCACGCCGACGCGGCGGCGGGACTCGACCAGGTGCATGGACTCCAGCACGCGCACCGCCTCCCGCATCACCGAGCGGGACACCTCGAAGGTCTGGGCGAGTTCGTCCGTGCGCAGCACGCTTCCCGGCGGGTACTCGCCCGCGGTGATCGCCGGTCCGAGGGTCTCCAGTACTCGGCCGTGCAGCCCTCGGCCCGGTGTGCTCATGGGGTCAGGGTACGAGGAGGGGAGCGGGAACAAAAAGTCAGACTTATTTGGGTCAGGGGCTTGAATTAGTCGTATCTAATGGGTTTCAGTGTCGTCGACGTCGGGTGACGTCTCAGATGTCGACGAAGACGGTGAGGTAGCGATGCGTACCCCCCATGTCGTCGTGGTGATGGGCGTGGCAGGCACCGGGAAGACCACCATCGGTCCCCTGCTCGCGGCCCGGCTCGGCGTTCCGTACGCCGAGGGCGACGACTTCCACCCCGAGGCCAACATCGCCAAGATGTCGGCCGGGACTCCGCTGGACGACACGGACCGGTGGCCGTGGCTGGACGCCATCGGCGCGTGGGCCCACGGCCGGGACGGGCTCGGCGGGGTGGTCAGCTGCTCGGCGCTCAAGCGCGCCTACCGGGACCGGCTGCGGGCGGCCGCGCCCGGGATCGTCTTCGTGCACCTCTCCGGCGACCGCACGCTCGTCGAGGACCGGATGTCCCACCGGCAGGGGCACTTCATGCCCACCGCGCTGCTCGACTCACAGTTCGCCACGCTGCAACCGCTGGAGGCGGACGAGGCGGGTGTCTCGGTCGGTGTCTCGGGCGAGCCCACGGAGATCGCCGAGCGGGCGGTCGCCGCGCTGCGAGGCCTCGACCGGGTGTCGTAGGCCTCCTGTCTCTTCCAGCTCCTCCTTCTCACCAACTCCCCCCTTCCACACAAGGATTCATTCACCGTGACCAGACTCAACGTCGAGATGCTGGCAGCGGACCCCGTCGAGCCGATCACCTCGGCGGTCCACGCTCATCTGGGCATCGCCGTCCTGGCGGGCATCGCCGTCATCGTCCTGCTCATCACCAGGTTCAAGGTGCATGCCTTCCTGGCGCTGACCATCGGCTCGCTCGCGCTGGGCGCGTTCGCCGGGGCGCCGCTCGACAAGGCGATCGTCAGCTTCACCACCGGACTCGGGTCGACCGTGGCCGGAGTGGGCGTCCTCATCGCGCTGGGCGCGATCCTCGGCAAGCTGCTGGCGGACTCCGGGGGCGCCGACCAGGTCGTCGACACGATCCTCGCGAGGGCGAGCGGACGGGCGATGCCGTGGGCGATGGTGCTGATCGCCTCCGTGATCGGGCTGCCGCTGTTCTTCGAGGTCGGGATCGTGCTGCTGATCCCGGTGGTGCTGATGGTCGCCAAGCGCGGCAACTACTCGCTGATGCGCATCGGCATCCCGGCCCTCGCCGGTCTGTCCGTCATGCACGGGCTGATCCCGCCGCACCCCGGCCCGCTGGTCGCGATCGACGCGGTGAACGCCAACCTGGGCGTCACGCTGGCGCTCGGCCTGGTCGTCGCGATACCGACCGTGATCATCGCCGGGCCGCTGTTCTCGAAGTACGCGGCCCGCTGGGTGGACGTGCCGGTGCCCGAGCGCATGGTTGCGGTGCGGGCCTCGGAGGAGCTGGAGAAGCGGCCCGGGTTCGGCGCCACCATCGCAACCGTGCTGCTGCCGGTGGTGCTGATGCTGGCCAAGGCGCTGGTCGACATCATCGTGGACGACCCCGAGAACATGGTCCAGCGGGTCTTCGACGTCGCCGGCTCACCGCTGATCGCGCTGCTCGCGGCCGTCATCGTGGGCATGTTCACGCTGGGCCGGGCGGCCGGGTTCAGCAAGGGGCGGCTGTCCTCGACGGTCGAGACCTCCCTCGCGCCGATCGCCGGGATCCTGCTGATCGTCGGTGCCGGTGGCGGGTTCAAGCAGACCCTCATCGACTCCGGTGTCGGACAGATGATCCTGGAGATCTCCGAGGACTGGTCGATCCCCGCACTCGTCCTGGCCTGGCTGATCGCGGTGGCGATCCGGCTCGCGACGGGTTCGGCCACGGTCGCCACGATCTCGGCGGCCGGGCTGGTCGCCCCCCTCGCCGCGGACATGTCGACCACCCACACGGCCCTGCTCGTCCTCGCCATCGGCGCCGGCTCGCTCTTCTTCAGCCATGTCAACGACGCCGGGTTCTGGATGGTCAAGGAGTACTTCGGGATGAGCGTCGGGCAGACCATCAAGACCTGGTCGGTGATGGAGACGATCATCTCCGTGGTGGCGGGGGCGATCGTGCTGCTGCTGTCCTTGATCATTTAGGAGCGGGAGAGGGCGGTGGCGCTACGGACGCCACAGCGGATGCTCCCGGTCCGCCCACTCCCGGCTCACCGAGCCCGTCCGCAGTCCCCGCCTGGCCTCCGGGTCCCCCAGGGCCATCCCGATGTGGCCGGCCAGGACGATGCCGATCGTCAGGGCCAGCCAGTCGTGGACGAAGGTCGCGCTGGTGCGCCACATCAGGGGGGTGAGGTGGGTGAACCACATCATGAGGCCGGTGGCGAGCATGACGAGGGTGGCGCCGGCGATCCAGGAGGCGTAGAGCTTCTGGCCGGCGTTGAACTTGGCGGCTGGGCGCGGACCGGGAGCACGGCGGCGCGCGGCACGGAGCCAGACGCGGTCGTGCGCGCCCCAGCGGTTCAGCCGGCCGACGTCCGCGCGGAAGGCCCGGGAGGCGAGGCCCGCGAGGACCGGGATGGGCAGGAGCAGGCCCGTCCACTTGTGGACCGTCACCAACAGGGCCCGGCGGCCGACCAGTTCGGCGAGCGCGGGGACGTAGAGGCAGGCGGCCGTCGCCACGCAGATGCCCATCAGTACGGCCGTCGTGCGGTGGATCCAGCGTTCGGCGGGGGTGAAGCGCCGGACACGGGCCTCCGCCTGAACGGGTGGCTCCTCAAGTCGTTGGTTCATCGTCCCGCCCGTTCGATCGGCCCACCCACGCGTCGATGTCGTAGCCCCGCTCTTCCCAGTAGCCGGGCTCGACCTTCTCCGTGACCTCGATGCCGGAGAGCCACTTGGCCGACTTGTAGAAGTACATGGGGGCGACATAGAGGCGTACCGGGCCGCCGTGGTTGTGGCTGATGTCCTTGTCCTGCATGCGGAGGGCCACGAGGACGTCCGCGCGGCGGGCCTGCTCCAGCGTGAGGCTCTCGGTGTACGCCCCGTCGAAGCAGGTGAAGCGGACCGCGCCGGCCGAGGAGCGCACCCCGGCCGCGTCCAGCAGCGCGGAGAGCCGTACGCCCTCGAAGGGGGTGTCGGGGACGCGCCAGCCCGTGACGCACTGGACGTCCTCCACCATCCGGGTCTGGGGGAGGGCCCGCAGGTCGGCGAGGGTGTACGAGGCCTGCTTGTCGACCAGGCCGCCGACGGTGAGGCGGTAGTTCTTCGCGTTCTTGCGGGGGACGGACGACGTCACCGAGTAGTAGCGGAAGCCGCCGCCGTTGGGGAGCAGTCCGGTCAGGCCGGTGGGGTCCTTCTGGGCCGCCTCGCCGAGGAACCCCTCCAGACCGCGCTGGAGGACGGGCGCGGAGACCACGCCCAGGGCGCCGAGACCGAGGGTGCCGAGGAGGATCCGGCGGCCGATGGGAGCGCCGCGTTCCGGTTCCCTGTCCTCGGGGTGCTCCGGCGGTGCTTCCCGCGCTTCGGGATGTTCAGGGTTCACCCACTGATTCGAACATCCGCCACCCCGGTCAGGCCAGGGTTGGCGGATGTTCGTCAGGATTCCGTCACTTCTGCGAGGGCCTCAGGCCGTCGCCTTCGCCGCCGCCCGGCCCGCCGTACGGCCGGAGAACAGGCAGCCGCCGAGGAACGTGCCCTCCAGGGAGCGGTAGCCGTGGACGCCGCCGCCGCCGAAGCCGGCGGCCTCGCCCGCCGCGTACACACCGTCCAGCGGGTCGCCGCCCTCGGTCAGCACGCGGGACGACAGGTCGGTCTCCAGGCCGCCGAGGGTCTTGCGGGTGAGGATGTTGAGGCGGACGGCGATGAGGGGGCCGGCCTTGGGGTCGAGGATGCGGTGCGGGGCGGCGGTGCGGATGAGCTTGTCGCCGAGGTAGTTGCGGGCGCCCCGGATCGACATGATCTGGAGGTCCTTGGTGAAGGGGTTGGCGACCTCACGGTCCCGGGAGACGATCTCGCGGCGCAGTTCGGCCTCGTCGATCAGCGGTTCCTTGGTGAGCGCGTTCATGCCGCGGACCAGGGAGCCGAGGTCCTTCTCGACCACGAAGTCGACGCCGTTGTCCATGAAGGCCTTCACCGGGCCGGGCACGTCCGCGCGGGCCCGGATGAAGACGTCCTTGATGGACTTGCCGGTCAGGTCGGGGTTCTGCTCGGAGCCGGAGAGCGCGAACTCCTTGCCGATGATCTTCTGGTCGAGCACGAACCAGGTGTAGTCGTACCCGGTCTTCATGATGTGTTCGAGGGTGCCGAGGGTGTCGAAGCCGGGGAAGAGCGGGACGGGCAGTCGCTTGCCGCGCGCGTCGAGCCAGAGCGAGGACGGGCCGGGCAGGACGCGGATGCCGTGGTTCTCCCAGACGGGGTTCCAGTTCTGGATGCCCTCGGTGTAGTGCCACATGCGGTCGCGGTTGATCAGGCGCGCGCCCGTTTCCTCGGCGATGGCGAGCATCTTGCCGTCGACGTGCGCGGGCACGCCGGAGATCATCTTCTCCGGGGGGCTGCCGAGGCGCTCCGGCCAGTTGGCGCGGACGAGGTCGTGGTTGCCGCCGATGCCGCCGGAGGTGACGATCACGGCCTGGGCCTTCAGTTCGAAGGCGCCGGTGACGTTGCGGCCGCTGGCCTGGCCGCGCTCGATCTTCGAGGGTTCGAGGATCTGGCCGGTGACCGTGTCGACGGCGCCCGAGCCGCGCGAGAGGCCGGTCACGCGGTGCCGGAACTTCAGCTGGACCAGGCCCCGGGCCACGCCTTCCCGTACCCGCCGCTCGAAGGGTGCGACGAGGCCGGGGCCGGTGCCCCAGGTGATGTGGAAGCGCGGGACGGAGTTGCCGTGTCCGTTGGCGTCGTAGCCGCCGCGCTCGGCCCAGCCGACCACCGGGAAGAACCGGACGCCCTGCTGGTGCAGCCAGGACCGCTTCTCGCCGGCCGCGAAGTCGACGTACGCCTCGGCCCACTTGCGCGGCCAGTGGTCCTCCTCGCGGTCGAAGGCGGCCGTGCCCATCCAGTCCTGGAGGGCGAGGGCGTGGCTGTCCTTGATCCGCAGGCGGCGCTGCTCGGGCGAGTCGACGAAGAAGAGTCCGCCGAAGGACCAGTGGGCCTGGCCGCCGATCGACTGCTCCGGTTCCTGGTCGAGGAGGATCACCTTGCGGCCCGCGTCGACGAGCTCCGCGGTCGCCGCGAGCCCCGCGAGGCCCGCCCCGATCACGATCACATCTGCGTCGTACGACATGGAGGACGTCCTCTCGGGAACGAGTCAGGCGAGCGGGGGCGGCGGGCCAGGGCAGGCCGGGCGCCGCCCGGCGCTTTGTTACTGACCGGTCAGCAGCTTTGGCATCAGATCCTTCGGCACGGAAGTGACCTAGTCAACTGCCCGGATGTGTCTCCTCTTACGGACAGCCCACGGCCGGGTGGCTAGAGTCCCGAGGACAGACACCTTGTCCCTTTTGTCCCCTGTCGATCACCCGAGGTACCCCGCGTGTCGGTTCTCGTCCTGATCCTTGCCGTGAGCGCAGCCTGCTGTCTGGGTTTCGGTTTCGTCCTTCAGCAGCAGGCCGCAGCGCACGCCCCGCTGAGCGACTTCCTCTCGCCCCGACTGCTCCTCGACCTGATCCGGGTGCCGCGCTGGCTCGGCGGGATCGGGCTGATGGTGTGCGGCATGGCCCTGGGCGCGGTCGCGCTCAGCCAGGGCGAGGTCACCCTGGTGGAGCCGCTGCTCGCCACCAATCTCCTCTTCGCGCTCGCCCTCTCCCGTAGGCAGACCCGGCAGCCGCTGGGCCGCCAGGGCTGGGCCGGGCTCGTCCTGCTCGCGGGCGGGGTCACCGCGTTCATAGTCGCCGGACAGCCGCGGGGCGGCGCCGCGACCGGCGGGTCCTTCCGGCAGTGGCTGATCATCGGCGTGATGCTGGGGCTGGCGTTCCTGCTCACGGCCTACGCGAAGCGGTCCCGGCTGAGCGCCGCGCCCGTCCTGCTGGCCGTGGCGGCCGGGCTCCTCTACGGCGTCCAGGACGCGCTCACCCGGGTCAGCGGGCAGCTGTTCGCCGGGGGCGGCTGGGGCGGGCTGCTCACCTCGTGGCAGCCGTACGGGGTGGTGCTCATCGGGGTGACCGGGCTGCTGCTCGTACAGAGCGCCTTCGAGGCCGGCCCGCTGCGGATGTCCCTGCCCGCACTCACCGCCGCGCAGCCGCTGGCGGGGATCGCGTGCGGGGTGGGGTTCCTCGGGGACCGGCTGCGCATGGACGCGGGTGCGCTCGCGTGGGAGGCGGCGGGGCTCGTGGGGGTCGTCGTCGGGGTGGTTCTGCTCGGCATGCACCCCGCGATGCCGGGTGGCTCCGCCAGGGTGCGGGCGGTCGAGCTGCAGCGGGGGTGAGGTGTGCGCGCCTGCCCGCGCGCTGCCTCGGCTTCTTCGCCCGATAGCGCGGGGATTCGGGTCGTTCGGCGACTACGGGTCCGGTGGGGGCTTGTCGCGCAGTTCCCCGCACCCCTGAAAAGCAGGAGCCGCGCCCCGTGCGTTTCGCCCTCGGGGGCGCCGGGAGCGCTTGGATGTACGTATGAGCGCCGCCGACGAGATTCTTGACATCGTGGACGAGAACGACCAGGTCATCGGGCAGGCCCCGCGTGGGGAGGTGTACGCGCGGGGGATGCGGCATCGGGCCGTGTTCGTCCTGGCGCGGGACGCCGAGGGGCGGATCTTCGTCCATCGCCGTACGGCCACGAAGCTGATCTTCCCGTCCTTGTACGACATGTTCGTGGGTGGCGTCGTCGGCGCGGGCGAGTCCTACGACGACGCGGCGCTGCGGGAGGCCCAGGAGGAGCTGGGCGTCTCCGGCCTGCCGAGGCCGGCCCCGCTCCTCAAGTTCCTGTACGACGACGGGTCCGGGCGGACGTGGTGGTCGGCCGTGTACGAGGTCCGCTGCGAGCTGCCGGTGGACCCGCAGGCCGAGGAGGTCGCCTGGCACGGGTTCCTGGCGGAGGCCGAGGTCGAGCGGCGGCTGGGCGAGTGGGAGTGGGTGCCGGACGGAGTGGCGGCGTGGGAGCGGTTGCGAGGGGTTCGGGGCGTGCTTCGGGAGGTGGGGTGACGCCGGGGGACCGGGCCCTGAGGCGCGGCCGCGACCGCGCGACGAACCGACCGGTAATGTCCTGTACGTGATCGAATTTATACGGAACGTCCGGCTCTGGTTCATGCCGGAGGAGATCCGGGAGGAAGGCGCGACGCCCGACTACCGGTTCTCGCTGGCGAACGAGCGGACCTTCCTGGCCTGGCTGCGGACCGCGCTCGCGCTGATCGGCGGCGGCTTCGCGGTGGACCAGTTCCTGCCGGATCTGCGCTGGGGCTGGCGCGTAGGGCTGGCTCTCGCACTGCTCGCGGCGGGGGTGCTGTGCGCGTTCCGGGCGGTCAACCACTGGGTGCGGTGCGAGCGGGCGATGCGGCGCGGGGAGGACCTGCCGGTCTCACGCTTCCCGGCGGTGCTGGGCCTGGTGGTGGCCGTCGTCGCGATCGCCATGGTGGTGGTCGTCCTGCTCGGGTGGGAAGGATGACCCCTCGGCCCGACGCCGTCGAGCGGGACCCCGGCCTCCAGCCCGAGCGGACCCGGCTCGCCTGGCGCCGTACGACCCTCACCGGCGCCGCGGTCGCCGTACTCGCCGCGAAGTCCGCGCTGCACGGCGGGCCGTCGGCGGCCGGAGCGGTTGCCGGAGCGCTCTGCGCGGTGCTGTGGCTGGGCTTCCTGGGGCTCGCCCACCGCCGTATCCACGACCTGGTGGCCGCCCGCCCGCTCGTCCTCACACCCCGGATCGCCGCGGCGGCCGTCCTGTGCACGATCGCCCTCGCGGTGTGCGGGGCGGTCCTGGTGCTCTGAGACTCCGGCGGGGAGCCCGAGGGGCGACGGGCAGCGACCGGGCCGACCGAGGCCGGGCAAGCCTTGGGATGTCCTTGGAGTTTCAAAAAGGAATAACCGGGACTTCTATGCCTAGCCTGGACAGGTCACCCCCGCACCACCGAAGGCGAGCACGATGACCACCCTGCACCAGGAACACCCCGTCCACGACCACGCCCACGGTCCCACCTGCGGACACACCGCCGTACGGCACGGCGACCACACCGACTACGCGCACGACGGGCACCTGCACCGCGAGCACTCCGGGCACTGGGACGAGTGCGAGCCCCGCTGGCACACCGCGCACAACGGGCACACCCACGAGCACGGCGACGGCTGCGGGCACGAGACGGTCCCGCACGGGGACCACATGGACTTCGTGCACGACGGTCACCGGCACGCCGCGCACGACGGACACTGGGACGACCACTGACGGCTCCCCGACGGCCGCAGCGCTGACGGCCGGCGGCGGCGCCACCACCCGCGCCGTTTCCGTATACCCCGGTTTCCTGCGGATCGTCGCCGACTGGCAGGCTCTGCACATCAGTTGGCGACGACCCCAGGGAGCCCCCCATGACCGCAGGCGAGCCGTACACGGTGGAGTTGGCCGAGGACGTGTACGCGTATGTGCAACCGGACGGGGGATGGTGTCTGAACAACGCCGGATGGGTGAGTGACGGCGCGAGCACCCTGCTCGTGGACACCGCGGCGACCGAGCGGCGGGCGCGTGCGCTGTCCCGGGCCCTTGAGGACACGGCGGTCCCGGGGCCGGGGCTCCTGGTCAACACCCATCACCACGGGGACCACACGTACGGCAACAAGGAGTTCATGCCGGCCACGATCGTCTCGCACGCGGCCTGCCGTCGCGAGGCGCTGGCCAGCGGACAGCATCTGCACCCGCTCTGGCCGCAGACCGACTTCGGGGACGTTCCCATCATGGGCGCCGACATGACATTCACGGACCGTACGACCCTGCATGTGGGCGACATCGAGGCCGAGGTGATCCACCCGGGCATCTCGCACACCGTGGGCGACTCCTTCGTCTGGCTGCCGCACCGCCGGATCGTGTTCACCGGGGACCTGGTCTTCGAGGGCGGGACGCCGTTCTTCCTGATGGGTTCGCTGAGCGGCTCGCTGCGGGCCCTGGAGATGCTGCGGGAGCTGGGCGCCGAGACCGTCGTACCGGGGCACGGGCCGGTCACCGACCCCGCCGCGTTCGACCGGGCCGAGCGGTACATCCGGTTCGTGGCCGATGTCGCCGAGAAGTCCCACGCGTCCGGGCTCACGCCGCTGGAGGCGGCCCGGCAGACCGACCTCGGGGAGTTCGCCGAACTGCGCGAGAGCGAGCGGCTGGTGGCGAACCTGCGCCGGGCCTACGCCGAGCTGGACGGGGAACCCGAGGGTGAGGGCGTGGACCCGTTCGCCGGCTTCATGGACATGGCGACCATCAACGGCGGAGAGATGATGACCTGCCACGCCTGACACGCGGAGGCACCACCGGCCCCATTGAGGAAAACGCGGAAGACGCGGAAGACGCGGAAGACGCGGAAGACGCGGAAGACGCGGAAGACGCGGAAGACGCG
The DNA here is from genome assembly GCF_016598475.1 of Streptomyces adelaidensis. Lineage (GTDB taxonomy): Bacteria > Actinomycetota > Actinomycetes > Streptomycetales > Streptomycetaceae > Streptomyces > Streptomyces adelaidensis. The sequence continues at coordinate 77,139 of NZ_JAEMUX010000022.1, read as the reverse complement.
GAAGACGGATCCGGCCGTACGGCCGGATCTCGTCGAGACCCCGGTCACTTTGACCCTGCCCACTGGACGACATACCGACCGGTCGGCATCATGGTCGGGTCCGGCCCGGTCAACCCGCGTGTAGGAGCGAAGATGCACCCAGACCACCCGCCAGGTCTCGACCCCGACCGGCTCCGCGCCCTGCTCGACGCCGAGCGGCCCGGACTCGTGGGCGGTCCGCTCACCGGCCGGCTGATCGAGGGCGGGCGGTCCAACCTGACGTACGAGGTCACGGACGGCGCCGCGAAGTGGGTCGTACGGCGGCCGCCGCTGGGCCATGTGCTGGCGACCGCGCACGACATGAAGCGCGAGCACCGGGTGATCAGCGCCCTGCACCCGACGGTCGTACCGGTGCCGCGTCCGGTGCTGCTCTGCGAGAACCCCGAGAACGGGGCCGTGCTCGGCGCGCCCTTCTACGTCATGGACTTCGTCGAGGGCACCCCCTACCGCACGGCCGAGCAGCTGGCCCCGCTCGGCCCGGAGCGCACCCGGGCCGCCGTGCTGGGCCTGGTCGACACCCTCGTCGAGCTGCACGCGGTGGACCCCGCCGAGGTGGGCCTCGCCGACTTCGGGCGCCCGGAGGGCTTCCTGGACCGGCAACTGCGGCGCTGGGGCAAGCAGTTGGACGCGTCGCGCAACCGCGAGCTGGCCGGCATCGACGAGCTGCACGCGGCCCTCGGCCGCCAGCTGCCCCACTCCCCCGCCCCGACCGTCGTGCACGGCGACTACCGGCTCGACAACGTGCTGCTGGGTGACGACGACCGGATCAGGGCGATCCTCGACTGGGAGATGTCCACGCTCGGTGATCCGCTCACCGACCTGGGCCTGCTGGTGATGTACAGCGTGCCGCTCGAAACGCCCGACTCCCCGGTCTCCACCACCGCGGCGGCCGCCGGGCACCCGGATCCGGCCGAGATCATCGAGCGGTACGCGGCCCGCTCGGGCCGCGATGTGTCCGCCGTGTCCTGGTACACCGCGTTCGCCTGGTTCAAGCTCGCCGTGATCCTGGAGGGCATCCACTACCGGTACACGCTCGGGCAGACGGTCGGCCGCGGCTTCGACCGCATCGGCGACCTGGTCCCCGTCTTCATCGAACACGGCCTGACGACTCTTCGCGCCGGCTCCCAGGAGGGCTGATCCACCATGGATTTCGCATTCGACGCCCGTACGGAGGAGCTGCGCGCCAAGCTCCTCGCCTTCATGGACGAGTACGTCTACCCGGCCGAGGCCGTCGCCGAGGAGCAGCGGGCGGCGCTGGCCTCGCCGTGGGACACGCCGGCCGTGGTGGAGGAGCTGAAGGCCGAGGCCCGCAGGCAGGGGCTGTGGAACCTGTTTCTCCCCGACTCCGAGTACGGGGCCGGGCTCACCAACCTGCAGTACGCGCCGCTCGCCGAGATCACCGGGCGTTCCCCGCATCTGGCGCCCACCGCGCTGAACTGCGCGGCGCCCGACACCGGGAACATGGAGGTGCTGACGCAGTTCGGCGACGCGGCGCAGAAGAAGCAGTGGCTGGAGCCGCTGCTCGCCGGTGAGATCCGGTCAGCCTTCGCGATGACCGAGCCGGAGGTGGCGTCGTCCGACGCCACCAACATCACCACGCTGATCGAGCGGGCCGACGACGGCACGGACGAGTACGTCGTCACCGGACGCAAGTGGTACATCTCCGGGGCCATGAACCCCGACTGCCAGATCTTCATCGTGATGGGCAAGACGGACCCGGACGGCGCCGACATCCGCCGTCAGCAGTCGATGATCCTGGTCCCGCGCGACACGCCCGGGGTCACCGTGAAGCGTGCCATGAAGGTCTTCGGGTACGAGGACCACTACCACGGCGGGCATGCCGAGGTGGTCTTCGACCACGCTCGCGTGCCGGCGTCGAATCTCATCGGCGAGGTGGGGGGTGGCTTCGCCATCGCTCAGGCTCGGCTGGGTCCCGGGCGGATTCATCACTGCATGCGGCTGATCGGTATGGCCGAGCGGGCGATCGAGCTGATGTGCCGGCGGGCGGTGGCGCGGGAGGCCTTCGGCAAGGCGCTGGCCCAGCAGGGGGTTGTGCACAACTGGATCGCCGACGCGCGGGTGGCTGTGGAGCAGCTGCGGCTGTTGGTGCTGAAGACCGCGTGGATGATGGACACGGTGGGTAACCGGGGGGCGCACACCGAGATTCAGGCGATCAAGATCGCTACGCCTCGGGCGGTGGTGGACATCATCGATCGGGCCATTCAGTTGCACGGGGCGGGTGGGGTGAGTCAGGACTATCCGTTGGCGGATCTCTATGCGGGGGCGCGGACGCTGATGATCGCGGACGGGCCGGATGAGGTGCATCAGCGGTCGTTGGCTCGGCGGGAGTTGAAGAAGTACGTGTGACGCGCGGGGCGGGCGGTTGGGGGTTTCGCCCCCGCCGCCCCTGCCCGTCCCTCCCCCATCCAGGGGCGCTGCCCCTTCGACCCCGGATTTCGGCTGCCGGTTCGGTGGGGGCTTGTCGCGCAGTTCCCCGCGCCCCTAAAAACGAAAAGCAGGGGCTGCGCCCCTGCTTTTCGTTTTTAGGGGCGCAGCGCTCGTAGGAGGAGGTCGGCCAGGTGGTCGGCTACCTCTTGGGGGGGCATGGGGCCGTTGGGGCTGTACCAGGTGGAGAGGTGGTGGACTGAGCCGAAGTGGTAGTCGACGACCAGGTCCGCGGGGGTCGCCTTGGAGAAGACGCCGGACTCCTGCCCCTCTTCGATCAGCGCGCGGAAACGCTCGTGGTAGCGGCGGCGCTCCGCGCGGACCTGCTTGTTCTTCTCGGGGCTCAGGTGGTGCATGGAGCGGAAGAAGATCATCGCGTCGTCGAGGTTGTCGATGGTGGTGACGACGACATCGGCGGCGGCACCCCGCAGCCGCTCCTCGATCGGCGCGTCCGCCCCCGCGAAGGCGTCCAGTCTCTCCTGCTGAACGCGCAGTACGCGGGCGTACACCTCGTGCAGCAGGTCGTCCTTCGAGCCGAAGTAGTGGTAGAGCGCGCCCTTGGTGACGCCGGCCGCCTCGACGATCTCCTGCACGGAGGTGCGGTCGTAGCCCCGCTCGGCGAAGAGGCGGGTGGCGGCGGCCAGCAGCCGCTGCGGGACGGGGGTACCGTCCCCGTCCGTGGTCCTGGGCACTGCCGCCACCCGCCTTCCGGGGAGTTCTTGTCACCTACTGGTCGTCCGCCGGAGGATCATCCCACTTCCGGGCCTGCGTGTGCCGAGCAGGGCGGTCAGCCGGTCGTCTCCCACTTCTGCTGGATGTGGTTCATGTTCGTCAGCCAGCGCTCCGGATCGGCGGCCCGCGCCTCGTAGAAACCGGCCACCTCGGGGTGCGGCAGGATCAGGAAGCGGTCCTTGTCGATGCCCTCGAAGAGCGCGTCGGCCACGTCCTCCGGCTCGATGGCGGTGGGGGTCAGCACCAGGTCGCCCGCACTTCCGGCGGCCGTCAGCATGTCGGTGCGCACCCCCTGGGGGCAGATCGCGTGGACCTTGATCCCCCGGTGCCGGTAGGTGAGGGACAGCCATTCGGCGAAGGCGTACGCCCCGTGCTTGGTGACGCTGTACGGCGCCGCGCCGATCATCGTGAGCAGCCCCGCCGCCGAGACCGTGGAGACGAAACGGCCGCTGCCCCGCTCCAGCCACGCCGGCAGCAGCTCGTGGGCCGCCCGGACGTGCGCCATCACGTTCACGTCCCAGGCGAGCGCCCAGACCGTCTCGTCCGCCGCCTCCGTGCCTCCCGAGGCGAGCCCGGCGTTCGCGCAGTACACGTCCACAGTGCCGCCGAGCGCCTCCTGTGCCTCGCCGATGATCGCGGACGCGTCGCCGGGTACCGCGATCCCGCCGATCTCCCCGGCCACGGCCTTCGCCCGGTCGCCGTCCAGGTCGTTCACGACGACCCGGGCCCCCTCGGCGGCGAACCGCCGGGCCAGCGCGGCCCCGATCCCGCCCCCGGCCCCCGTGACCACCACTCCCGCACCCCGCACGACACCCACCACCGGTCTCCTTCGACACGAACGGCCCAATATCCGGCCCCAGACTAACCGGTCGGTATGTCATGGAGAAGGGGGCGCCCACAGCCGCGTCCCCAAGGAGCGCGGGGAACTGCGCGGCCGGGCCACACCCGGCCCGCTGACTACAAACCACACGCGGAAGCACATAGCTTGCATACACACCGTTTCCCGCGACCCGCGCCCCGGAGGTCACCCCCATGCACCTCTCCCGCCGCACGCTCCTCGCCGCCACCACCACCGCCGCCGCCGGCATAAGCGCCCCTCCCCCGGCCCTGGCAGCCCGCCCGGAGCCCCGGACGGGCTTCGAGCAACTGGCCGCCGGCGGCTATCGAACCCTCGCCGGCCAGAAGGTCGGCGTCGTCACCAACCCCACCGGCGTCACCAGGGACGCCCGTCACATCGTCGACGTGATGCACGCCGACGACCGGGTGGACCTCAGGGCCGTCTTCGGGCCCGAGCACGGCTTTCGGGGTACCGCGCAGGCCGGCGGCTCCGAGGGCCGCTACGACGACCCGGCGACGGGACTGCCGGTCCACGACACGTATCTGAAGAGCGGCCGCCCCCTCGCGGACGTCTTCACCGCCTCCGGGGTGGACACGGTCGTCTTCGACATCCAGGACGTGGGCGCCCGCTTCTACACGTACGTCTGGACGCTGTACGACTGCATGGAGGCGGCCCAGCTCGCCGGAAAGAGCTTCGTGGTGCTGGACCGGCCGAACCCGGTGACCGGGCGGAGCGCCCAAGGGCCCGTGCTGCACAAGGAGTTCGCGACGTTCGTCGGGCGGCAGCCGATCTCGCAGGCGCACGGGATGACGGTGGCGGAGCTGGCGCGGCTGTTCAACGGGGAGTTCCTCACCACGCCCGTACCGCTGGAGACGGTTCTGATGTCGGGGTGGAAGCGGTCGCGGTTCTACGACGACGCCGGGCTGCCCTGGGTGCCGCCGAGCCCGAACATGCCGACGCCGGACACGGCGCTCGTGTACTCGGGGACGTGTCTCTTCGAGGGGACGAACCTGTCGGAGGGGCGCGGCACCGCCCGGCCGTTCGAACTGCTCGGCGCGGAGGGCGTCGACCGGCGGTGGGCGGCCGCCGCGAACGGACTCGGCCTGCCCGGCGCGCACTTCAGGGAGGCGTACTTCGCGCCCACGTTCTCCAAGTTCCAGGGGAAGACCGTCGGGGGCGTACAGATCCATGTCCACGACCGGGCCGCGTACGACCCCGTGCGTACCGGGATCGGTCTCCTCGTGACCGCCAAGCGGGTGTGGAGCGGCTTCGCCTGGCGTGCGGACAACTGGATCGACAAGCTGACCGGTTCGGCGCGGGTGCGGACGATGATCGACGCTGGGGCGGACACGGACGAGGTCGTCGCGGGCTGGCAGGACGAGTTGGCGGGCTTCCGCAGGGTGCGTGAGGAGTACCTGCTCTACCGATGACGGGCACAGGCCGTACGTGACGTATGGCCTTCCTACGCCGTTGGCAGGACCATGCGCCTGGGCGCACCACCAACGGGGGCCGAAGGGGGCTCGTCATGGCGGATCCGGAAATGAGCGTGTCTCCCTACTGGGAACTGACCTTCGACGCGGACGGGGACGTGGACGCCGGTCAACGGGACCGGCTGCTCGGCGGGGTCGGCAAGCGCGGGGTCGTGGACCTGGTCGTCTTCGCGCACGGCTGGAACAACGACAAGTCCGGTGCGACCAGGCTCTACAGCCGCTTCTTCGCGCCGTTCCCCGCGCTCGCGCCCGAGGCCCGGCTCGGGTACGTCGGGGTGCTGTGGCCCTCGATGCGGTTCTCGGACGAGCCGATCCCGGACATCAAGCCGGTCCCTGCCGTGGCGCCCAGCCGCCCCGCGCTCGACAAGAACACCCGGCACGCGCTGCTGGAGGTGTTCCCCGGGCGCGCCACGATCGTGGAGCAGCTCGCACGGCTGCTGGACCAACGGCCGGACGAGGGCGCCTCGTTGGACGAGTACGGGCGGCTGGTACGGCTGCTGGTGGAGGTACCGCCGCAGGGACCGCAGGGCGCGTTCACGGCGGACACGATCGCGGAGGGGGTGCCGGAGGGCACGCCCGGGATGCTGTGCGGGGACGCGGGGGCGGTGTGCGCGGACTTCGCTGCGGCGCTGGCGGAGGTCGAGGGGACCGGGGTGATGACCGGGGCCCCCGTCAGTTCGCCCCAGGCCTGGGACGGCGCCCATGAACTCCTGCGCCAGGCCACGTACTTCGCGATGAAGCGCCGGGCGGGGACGGTCGGCGAGCGTGGGCTGGGACGGCTGCTCGGGCAGCTCGCGCGGACCGCGCCGAATGTGCGGGTGCACCTGGTCGGGCACAGCTTCGGCGCGCGTCTGGTGTCGTTCGCGCTGCGCGGGCTGCCTGAAGGAGTGCGCACGGTGAAGTCGGTGACGCTCCTTCAGGCGGCCTTCTCGCACTACGCGTTCGCCGCGCGGTTGCCGCACGATGAGCGGGCCGGGGGTGTGCTGAACGGCCAACAGAAGCGGGTCGACGGCCCGTTGGTGTGCTGTCACTCCCGGCACGACTCGGCCCTCGGCACGATCTATCCGCTCGCCTCCCGGATGGCGGGCGACTCGCGGGCGGTCGTGGGCTTCGGTATCGGCAGTGTCCTGGGCGCCAAGTGGGGCGCGCTCGGCTACGACGGGGTCCAGGCGGTCGAGGGCACCCGCTCGTTCAAGCTCGCCGACGCCCTCAGGGCCCAACTGCCCACGTCCGGCTGTGTGAACATCGACGCGGCGGCGGTGGTGAAGCGCGGCGGCGCACCGTCCGGGGCGCACAGCGACATCTGCCACCGGGAACTGGCACGGGTGGTGCTGGCGGCGGGCCGCGTGAAGTGACGGTGGCCCGAGCGGCGACACGGCCCAGGGGGCCTGTACTCGCCGGGCCCGTCATCGACGTATCCGAGCGGGCCACGACCTGACGGCGTTCGTCTACATTCTTCCGGAGCACCGGAAGGGAGAGGCAGGTTGATTGAGGGCGGCAGCCCCAACATCGTGGGCGGTGACGCGGTGGTCAAAGGACCACTCGTCCAGGCCGGAACGATCAGGGACATCCACTTTCATTCGGCGTGCTGAGCTACTTCATGCTCGCCGACGAGATCCGTGTGACCACGTGCCGGATGGGAGCGGACGGTGTTCCGGGGCCGGTGCTCGAGGTGTCCATCTGCGGGCCGGGGCATCTGTTCAGGATCGTGCGGACCGCGGCGCGTGGCAGCGAGCCGGGGACGCGCGTACGGCTCTATCTGCGGGCCGACGTCGACCCTGGTTCCTGGTCCAACGTCGATGTGCTGGAACGTCTCCTCGCCATCGCCGAATTCCCCACGACCGCCCGGCACGGCGCCGTGGCCAGTGTCTGGGAAGCTGGGCGGCTCAAGACGAGGCAGGACACGAGCCACCGGGAGGGCTTCGAGCTCAACGCGCACGGACACCACGTGTACTGGCCGCCCGACTCCGTTGATCCACAGGTCGTCTGGTGCGAAAAGGGTGGCGCCCTCCTGGTGGACGGCCTGCTCGTGGAGCCGACGGTCCGCAAGGGCGTGCTCTCGTCGAGTGGCTCCGGGCTGACGGGCGCCGTCGTCAATCTCCGCGGCGATTCGTCCCCGGCCCGGCTGTCGGTGGACCGCAGAAACGTCATCGACGACGTGGCCTCGACGGTCTCGGAACTGCTGGAGACGGCCACCTGCGTCCTCACGCGAGGCGATGCGCCGCTGGCGACCTTCGAATGGCTCTCCGCCGTGGCCGACGGCAGTGCGACGCTGGGCGACATCGTCACGTCGACGTTCACCTCGGACGGCAGGGAGATGACATTCCAGGGGATGGTGTTCGGCGACGCACAACACGGGTTCTTCCCGGCCGATCTCTTCCTCGTGCCGAGCAACCGCTATGGCGAGACCCGGGGTTACGCCGGTTCCTGGGACCGTCCGCACGGGTACGCCCCGGACCACATCCATCTCTGGAGAGTTCTCGCCCGTCGCCCGCGCGCGGCCCTGCGGAAGCTGGCCGAACTGTGTCCGGAGATCGAGGACGCCGGGCCCCTGCGCAGGCCGACACCGTCCGACCAGTGGCTCCTCCAGACCTCCGGCGGGGGCCGATCCTGGCGCGAAACCGCGCCGGGTCTGAGGAACATGGCGAGTGCGGCCGACACCTTGCAGTGGACCGGACGCGAGGTGGCCCAGCGGCTGACCGACCTGGGATTCCCCGCCCACGATCCTCGGTACTGGTCGGACGACGCCCAGCTCACCACGGCCGACAGCGCGGCGCTCGACGGAAGACACCCCGCTTCCCTCTCCAGAGCCGAGCCCGTGACGTCCGCCGATCTCATGCTGGCGACCGAGCGCACCAGGAAGGGCGTCACCGCGACAGCCGGGTTCCTCCGGGGCTTCGGGCTCCACGTGGCGGACGACATCGTGGCGATGTGCGAGGCGGCCGAGAAGGACGACCTGCTCTGGCTCAACCCGGAAGACAGATCGGCGGGCTGTCTCGCACCCGATGCCGTGGTCCCCCTCGGACACATCGCGCATGCGAGCGTCAGGCTGGACATCCCCGTGCCCCAGGTGTGTCGCATGCTCGCGGCACACGGTCTGCGGACCGATGCCGGTCGGCTGCCGGAGCGCCCGTCGGAGGAGACCCTTGTCCTGCTGGGCACCGACGGGAAAGGGAGGCGACCCTGGCTGGACGGGACCCAGCCGCCACCGCCGGGTTATGTGCTGGACGTGGCGGAGCGGCTTGAGCTGGAGCCGTCAGAGGTGTTGACGAAATACGACGCCCTCGGATTCGCACGTCCCGAGCCGTTCCCCGCCGATGCCACCCCTGACGACATCTGGCTGCTGTACGACGAGCTCTACGGTGGGTTCCTCACCCGACAGGACCGCTTGACGTACGGCCATGTGTTCAGCCAGGCGGAGGACCTGGAGGAGGTGCGTTACAAGCTCGGCAGGCTGCGCGCCTACGGCTTCGACGTCCCCATGGACGTTCCGCCTCGTCCGACCGGGCTGGACCATGAGATCTTCCACGAGAACGGCCCAGGCAACTGGTGGCTCGTCGATGCGGGAGACGTCGTGCCGCTCAGTTTCGTGCTGCTGGCCGCACATGAAGCAGGGGTCAGTCCGACCTCTGTCGTGAAGCGACTGCACGCCTACCACATCCCCACATCTCACGACGGCCTGCCGAAGGGCCTCTCGTTCAGCGAGGCACTCAGGCTCATGCGCGCGCATGAGTTGGACGAGGGAGACACGCCGGAAGTCCAACAGTTCCCTCTCCAGTACCTGCTCGAGACCGCGCTGCGCAAACGCACCGGCATCGCGAACATCGCCTCACTGCTGCAACAACTCGGCATCCCTGTCCCCGACCCCGCCGAGACGATCAGAACGGCCCTGGCACACGTGCCGCGTCCCGCGCCCCACTAGTCCGGGCGTGGCACACGGAGACCTCCGATGCGGTGAAGGTCCGGACACACCGCATCGGAGGTCAGACGTGAAACGAGTCGGCCCTACCGGTGCGAGGTGAACTCCACGACCTGCTGGTAGGTGGGCCGGTTCTGCCAGCTGATCTGGTTGTGCTTGATGCCTCCCAGGGGCTGCTGGACGATCGAGTCGGCGCACCACTGGTCGCCCGCCGAGCAGTATGCGTCGCCCGGGTAGACCTGGGCGGCGGTCTTGCCGGCCGCCTCCTTGAGGGTGTTGATCAGGAGGGTGCGGCAGGCACTGAGGCTGCCGCCGCCGCAGTACTGGTTCTCCAGCGGGCCCCGCACCGTCTCGCCGAGCACCGAGCGGATGTCCTTGTCGACATAGCTCCACCAGCCGTACTGGAAGGAGCTGCCGGCGTGGGCGCCGGTCGGGCCGTGGGCGGCCGACGGGGACTCGTCGACGGGCAGGTTGGCGGTGATGGCGGTGTACAGGTCGGTGCCGAGGCCGGGTTCGAACTCGGCCTTCACCAGCAGTGGCCACCAGGCGTCCAGGATGCGGATCGCCTCGGCGTTGGCGTAGGTCTTGGAGCCGGCGGAGGTCTCCGTGCGTTTCGAGCCCGCCGTGATCCAGGTCTGGAGCTTGGTGACGGCGGCGGCGGCCGTGGAGTCCGTGACCGTGCTGCTGTTGATGACCTTCAGCAGGTCGGGGACGACGTCCTCGGCCCGCAGGTCGGCCAGGCCCGCCTCGGCCATGGCCTTGGTCAGCGAGGCCCTGGTGACCCCGCCCGCGGCGACCAGCCGCTTCACCCGGTCGTCGAGGAGGTTGCCGCGGTGCACGGAGCCGTTGCCCCAGGGTGCGGTGGTGTAGTCCTTCGCCTGCTTGTTGTTCCAGGAGATGTAGTAGTCCTGGTCGACGGAGTTGGGGTGGGCGGAGGGCGCGGTGTAGTCGGCGGTGTTGGTGGTCGGGTTCCAGCCCCGCCACTCGTAGGCCGCCTGCGCCCAGGCCGGGAACTCGGGGTCGACGCTCGTGGCGCGGACCGGATTGTCGCCGCTGTTGTAGTAGGCGGTGTGACTGGAGTCGGCGTAGAACCAGTTGAAGGTGTAGTTGATGTTCTGGACGGCCTTCTGGAAGGTCTCCGGGCCCTTGACGTAGTCCGGGTCGTTCAGCATCTGGAAGCCGATGATCGACTCGGCCTCGTTCAGGTACGAGGAGCGCAGGGTGGTGTAGGCGACCTTCTTGCCGCCGACCGTGGCGCGGTGCGTGACGGGGCCGTACTTGGTGCGCCAGACCTGCATGCGGTACGAGCCGGCCGGGGTGTCGTCGGCGGTGGTCGGCTTCCAGGCGTTGGTCTGCTCGATCTTCTCCATCGCCGTGCAGGTGCCGTGGTACAGGTAGTGGACGTCGTCCTGGCACAGCTCGACGGCGTACGCGTCGATGATGTCCTGGCCGGAGGTGGTGGCGCTCCAGGCGTAGTCCTGGCCGCGGCCGAGTTCGACGTACATGCTCAGGCCCGCGAAGGAGGCGCCGCGGGCGCTGATGCCCGGGCCCTGGATCTCCTGGAGCATGAGGAGTTGGGGCGCGAAGTAGCCGGTCTGGGGGCCGAACACGGCGACGGGGTGGCCGCTCGCGGTGTGTTCGCCGCTGACGACGAGGGCGTTGGACATGCCGCGCCGGGCGGAGCTGAGGGCGCTCTCGGTGGCCTCGGAGGAGACGCTCGTGGAGGCGGTCGTGGCCGCGCTGCCGGTGCGGTCGTAGACCAGCGGCTCCTCGGTGACCGAGCTGTCGTCGGGCAGGGCAGTGCCCTGCGCGGCGGCGGGCTTGGTGGCGTAGGGGAAGCTGCCGTCGTGGACGGTGAGGGCGGCCTCGGGGTCGTTGCGCTCGCGGAAGGACTCCCAGACCTCGGTGCCCTCGGTGACGCCGTACTGCTCCTGGGCGGCCAGCAGTGAGAGGGCGTTGTTGACCTCGCCGCCGCCCCCGGAGCCGAAGAGGGCGCCGATGACGGAGGCCAGGGCGACCAGGTCGGTGGACTTGAACTTCTCGATGGTGCCGGCGTTGGTGACGGAGTCCTTGTGGCCGGTCAGGACGTACTCGCCGGGGTAGTAGCGGCCGCTGTCGGAGGCGTCGATGTAGGCGTTGATGCCGGCCACGTAGGCGTTGACGTCGGCGAGGGCCAGCTGGCCGCGCTCCCCGTTGGTGGCGACCGCCTTGTCGATCTGGGCCTGCAGGTCGGCCTCGGTGTACGGCGCGTGCCGCCAGAACTCCTGCTCAAGACCCTGGTTGGAGGCGGCGCCGCCCGCGAACGGGGTCAGCTTGCCGCGGCCGACGTGCCGGAAGACGTCCATCAGCCACAGCCGGTCCTGGGCGGCGGCGTAGCCCGCGCCGAACTCGGTGCCGTAGCGGGTGGTGCCCGTGATGTGCGGCACACCGGTCTTCTTGTCGCGGACGATCGTGACGTCGGTGCGGCCCGCCGGACTCAGCGTGGAGGCGACCTGGTCGGCGGCGACACCGAAGGAGGCGTCGTTGAAGAAGGTGTTGATCGTGGCGTTGGTGAGCCCCGAGTAGCCGGTGGCCAGGTTGTTGTAGGGCCCGAGCTGGTTGCTCGCGTTCTCGGGCATCGAGCCGAAGGCCTGGTTGAGGAGGATCTGGGCGAGGGTGGCGTTGCCGTTCTGGCCGGGCGGCAGGATGTCGGAGCACTGTCCGCCGCAGTGGTCGGTGACCGCCGCGGCCTCGACGGCCTGTGTGTCGACGGCCTGTGTGTCGGCGGCCGCCGCCTGGGAAGCCGGGGAAAGAGGCGACAAAAGACCGGCAACGAGTGCGCATATGGAAGCGGCCTTGAGGAACTCCGGGAATCTACGGGGAGTTCTCAGTCTGTCCAGTGTGGTGCGTGGGGTGCGCCAGTGCATGGCAGCTCCTCCCGACGGGGATGGGCCGGATGTTACCGCCGGTATCCCCGGGATTGAAGATGAACATGCGTCACGTTTTCGCGATCACCGTGCCGCCACTCCCCGGGCGGCGCCGGACCGACAGCGGACACCCCAGCCATCGGACAGATGACTGACAGCGTGAACAGGTACTCAGAAGTAGTCGTAAGCAGACAAGAAGAAGGCAGAAGAAGACAGAGACAGCCAGACGTAGACAGGAACGGTCCGTGAACGGCTCAGCAGACGACTTATGGAGGTCATCGGAAATCGGATGGAGCCGAATCGCGTGTCGATACGTCTATTCGGCGACGTCCCCTACGACGACGCCGAAGTGACCGAAGTACAGGTGCAGGTGTGACGGAGGTGCAGGGCGATGGCCGGTTTCCGGAGTCTGGCAAGACAGGTGCGAGATCCCCGGTGCGATCTGGCGCTGCGGCGTTATTCGCTGCGCAAGTGCCTTGAGAGGTTCGCCCCTTATGGACATCGGGCGACCTGGGACCACTTGAGTTCACGGGCCGGGTTCGGCCCCGAGGACCGCAACCCCGATCCAGCGCGGCTCGTGGCCGCACTGGACGAGTTGGAGGAGGCCCGCTCGGTCTGGCTCGACTACGAGGTGCAGTTCGCGCAGCGCCGCAAGAAGGAGAAGCACGACGGGCTGCGCAGGCCGGGCAGTGTCGACGACTGGCACCGGCTGACCTGGGGCGGGTTCGGAGTCGCCTGGTGCGACGACCCGAAGGTCCATCCCCATGAACCACTGGCGGAGGTGCTGCGCCGGCTCATCGCCGCGCTGGAGCGCGAACCGGGCTCGACCTGCCCGGTGTGCGAGGGCGAGCGCCTCGTCTGGCTGTACGACCTGGCCCACGAACCGTCCTCGGGCCCGGTCTGCACGGAGTGCGGAATCGTGGTGCCACGACCGGTCCTCACGCCCGAGGCCCTGGCGGAGTCCAGGCGCGGACGGCTACTGGTGTCGGCGTAGCACGGCGGGGGTGCGCCGGGGATGCCGCACCCCCGTGTAGGAACGGCGCGCAGGCAGAGCGGGACGACCACAGTCCGAGACGATTACGGCTTCTTGACGTCCGTGTGGATGGCGAGCTTGAACTCGGCGAGGATGAGCGCCGTGGCCCGCTTGGTGCCCCCCAGCCCACGCGCGGATATCTTCAGGCCGAGCGGCGTCCCCTTGTGCACGAACATCTGCCACATGTAGGTGCGGTACTGGCCGCCCCGGGTGGCCGCGCTGTCCGTGGTGCCGGTCGAGTCGTACTTCTTCTTCGTCATGTTCAGCGGATCACGCACGAAGCGGGCCCGGTACTCCAGCGTCTTGGGGTCCGCCTCCCAGAAGACCATCGCGGACAGCACGCCCCAGCCGTCGTGGCTGGGCCAGATCAGTCCGGAGCGCGCGTCGGGGAACTTCGACGCGGTCTCGCCGCCGTGCGCCGGATCATGCATCTTCCACGGGTCGTACGACTCCTCCGTCGCGGCGTACGGGAAGCGTACGAGGTGGTAGCCGTCCGAGTCGTAGGTGATCTTCTGCACGCCCGAGTGCGCCTTCTCCCACTTCAGCGAACTGATGATGACGCTCATCGGTGCCCCTTCCCTCGGTGGAGGCCGTGCCGTGGTGCCTCCTCTGTGTTCATGACACACCCTGGGCGAAGGAGGTTCCGCGGAGCGGTCGACTCTCCGTATGCACAGGTTGGTCGAGGGCGGAGCGACCCTAGCAGCGGCAAATCCGATCGCTCCACCCCTTTCCCGTACGGACAGTTGGAGGTGATGGAACAGCCCTGAGAGCGCCCAGGAACCGAGGAGAGCCCGATGTCGACGCTGCGTGTCACCGCCGAAGTGCTGACGATCCACGAACACCCCGACGCCGACGCGCTCGAACTGGCCCAGGTGGGCCTGTACCGGGCCGTCGTGGCCAAGGGTGTGTACCGCACCGGTGATACCGCCGTGTACATCCCGGAGCAGTCCGTGCTCCCGGCCGCGCTGATCGAGGAGCTGGGGCTGACCGGGCGGCTGGCGGGCAGCGGGGCGGACCGGGTGAAGGCGGTACGGCTGCGGGGCGAGCTGTCGCAGGGCATCGTGTGCCGCCCGCGGGCGCTGGCGGAGGAGGACCTGTCGGCCGCCGTCACGGACGGTACGGACTTCGCGGAGCGGCTCGGCATCGTCAAGTGGGTGCCGCCGATCCCCCCGACGATGAGCGGCGAGGTCGAGCCGGCGCCAGATCTGCTGCCGTGGGTCGACATCGAGAACATCCAGCGCTACCCCGACATCTTCACGCCCGGCGAGCCCGTCGTCCTCACCGAGAAGCTGCACGGCACGGCCGGTCTGGTGACGTACTTCGCCGAGGACGGCCGCGTGCAGGTCTCCTCGAAGGGCTTCGGGTCGAAGTCCCTCGCCCTGAAGGAGGATCCGCGCAACCTGTACTGGCGCGCCGTCCACTCCCACGGGGTCGCCGCGACCGCGTCCCGGCTCGCCGAACGCCTCGGGGCACGCCGGATCGGCATCTTCGGCGAGGTCTACGGCGCCGGGGTGCAGGACCTGACGTACGGCGCCGACGGCCGCCGCGACACCCTCGGTTACGCGGTGTTCGACGTCTCCGCGGAGATCGACGGCCACGTCCGCCGACTGGACCCGGCGGAGCTGTCCGAGCTGCTCACCGGGGAACTGCCCCTCGTACCGGTGCTTTACGAGGGCCCCTACGCCGTCGACCGGGTCCTGGGGGTGGCCACCGGCCGGGAGACGGTCTCCGGGCGCGGCCTGCACCTGCGCGAGGGCGTCGTGATCCGGCCGGCCGCCGAGCGGTACAGCCCGGTGACCGGCGGGCGGGCCATCGCGAAGGCGGTCAGCCCGGCGTATCTGACGCGCAAGGGCGGGACCGAGTACGAGTAGGGTCCTCCTGTTCCGGCGCCCGGCCCGGCGGGGTCGACGCCTGCGGACGTGGCTCCTGCCGTGTCCCCTCCCGTGCGGCGGCGGTCCGGCGCTCGACCATGAGGCGGGAGCCGCTGCGCTGTTCGCCGAAGGCGTCGTCGGGGTTGGACAGCACACAGGTGGCGAGGGAGAGACAGCCGCAGCCGATGCAGTCGGTGAGGTGGTCGCGCAGCCGGTTGAGCTGCTTGATCCGTTCGTCCAGCTCGGAGCGCCAGGTCTCGGAGAGATGGGCCCAGTCCTCACGGGTGGGCGTCCGGCCCTCGGGCAGTTCGGCGAGCGCCTCACGGATCGTGGCGAGCGGGATGCCGACGCGCTGCGCGGCCCGTACGAAGGCGACGCGGCGCAGGGCGTCACGGCTGTAGCGACGCTGGTTGCCCGTGGTGCGGCGGCTGCTGATCAGCCCCTTGGACTCGTAGAAGTGCAGGGCGGAGACGGCGGCACCACTACGGGCGGACAGCTGGCCGACGGTCAACTCGTGGATCTTCTCAGGGATCTGGGGCACCCCTCCGAGCCTACCCACACCCGGTGGGTCGCGGTCCGTTGACAGGGGCCGCACATCCGACCATGCTAAGCAGTTGCTTAGACATGTGGGACATCGTTGGCATGGTTGATACGGGTGCGGTGGGCATCCGGGATGCGGGAGGCCGGGACATGGCAGAACCGAGGATCTTCACGTCCGCCGAGGAGCTCAAGGCGGCGGTGGGCGAGCAGCTGGGTCACAGCGACTGGGTGGAGGTCGACCAGAAGCGGATCGATCTGTTCGCGGAGGCGACCGGCGACCACCAGTGGATCCATGTCGACCCGGAGAAGGCCGCGGCCGGCCCGTTCGGCACGACCATCGCGCACGGCTATCTGACGCTGTCCCTGCTACCCCTGCTGGTGCCGCAGATCCTCAAGGTCGACAACGTCAGGATGGGCGTCAACTACGGCACCAACAAGGTCCGCTTCCCGGCCCCGGTGCCGGTGGGTTCCCGGCTCCGCGCCACGGCGACCCTCCAGGACGTCGCCGAGGCGGGCGGCGGCGTGCAGGTCACCGCCGCGGTCGTCGTGGAACGCGAGGGCGGCGACAAGCCGGTGTGTGTGGCGGAGTCGGTGTCCCGGTACTACTTCTGAGCTTCTTCTCGGGGCGAGCGACACGGGTGGCGCGGCGGCCGTGGCCGCCGCGCCACCCGTGCGTGGCTCCGGGATCTCGATGTCCGGTCAGGGGGCGACGGCGCGGCCGGTCTGCGGGGAGATCATCCCGGCACACAGGCCACGGCCCGCCAACCCCTGCGCGATGCGCGGGATCGCCGCGCGTGTGTTCGCGGACCAGTCGTGCATGAGGATGATCTGACCGTTGGTGAGCCGGGCGGCGGCCTGCACGATCGCGTCGGTGCTCGCGTTGTTCCAGTCCTGCGAGTCGACGTCCCAGATGATCTGGGTCAGGCCGTACTTGGCCGCGACCGACTTCACCGTGGCGTTGGTCTCGCCGTACGGCGGCCGGAACAGCTTCGGCGTGCCGCCACCCGCGTTCGCGACGGCCTGCTGGGTCCGGGCGATCTCCGAGTCGATCTGTGCCTGGCCGAGCTGGGTCAGATGCGGGTGGGTGTAGCTGTGGTTGGCCACCCACATGCCGGCGGCGACCTGGGCCCGGACCAGGGCCGGATTGGCGGCGGCGTACTGGCCCTGGTTGAACATCGTGGCCCGCAGCCCGTTCTGCTTCAGCGCGTCGAGCAGGGCCGACGTATTGCCGGACGGGCCGTCGTCGAAGGTGAGCCCGACGTATCCGTTACAGGCGGCGGCCTGTGCCGGGGCGGCGGCGTTGACAGTGAGGGTGCTCGCGGCGGCCGTCGCGACGACGGCCAGCCGTGTGACCAGGGAGCGTGAGGAGAGTCGCGGTCCGGTTCTCATCCGCCCACCGTGATGTTGGAGCTGCCGCTGCTCCGGTAGCCCTCGGTCGCCATGATCATGTAGTAGTTGAAGCTGCCCAGGGGCATTCCGGCGCGGGCCCAGGCGTCGAAGTGGTTGCCGGTGGTGATGGTTCCGCCCGTCCGCTTCGACTGCCGGACACTCCAGTACTGGTCGAAGGTCCTGGTGCCCTCGACGGACGGGGCGTTGTACCGCGTCGTCTTGTAGATGTCGTACGTGCCGCCGTCGCTGGTGACGGTGCCCTTGTACGTTCCGGTGGGCCGGTAGGTGCCCCAGTTGTCGACGATGTAGTACTCGACGAGCGGGTTGGCGGTCCACCCGTAGAGGGTCAGGTAGGCGTTGCCGGACGGGTTGAAGGTGCCCGAGTAGGTCACGCTCCTGCGGCTGCCGTTGCTCCAGCCCTTTCCGGCGACGAAGTTCCCGGTGTTGCTCCAGGAGGTGCGGTAGTTGCCACCGGCGGCGAGGGTGATGGAGACCGTTCCCGGGGCGTCGGTCCAGAACGAGTAGTAGTGGCCGTTGTCGGTGCCGGTCCGGTTGCTGGTGACGACCGTGTCGGCATGGGCGGTGCCGGGCAGGGCCAGCGCGGCCACGGCGGCCAGCACCATGGCGCAGGCACAGCGGAAGAGCAGCCTGAGGCGGTCGAGCGGCCCAGGGCGTGCGGGGGTCACGGGTGCGGGTGCGTCGTTCATGTGGGGGTTTCCTCCTCGTCCTCGTGAGGCCGATGGGGCTCGCTGAGAGCGTTGGCCTGCCCCTGTCAACTGTCAATAGTTTCGGCATCACGACCGAAACATTCGATCAAGCGCGAGGGCGGCCGAGGGGGAACTTGCCTGTTCAGTGGGCGTAATCGCCCGCTCAGGGCGAGCGTGATCGGAAACGGCTCCAGAAGGAGGGAAGAAGCACCTGCCGATTCTTCGAATGTTTCGAATAATCGGCCGATCATGCGATCGCGCAAACAGGCGAGCAAGGCGCAGGGGAGCAGGGGTGCAGTGGAGGTCGGCGCTCCAGGGCTACTTCGCGGCCCCGACCATTCGCAGCACGAGGTCCGCGTACAAGGAGCCGACCTCGTCGGGGGTGCGGGGGCCGTTCACGTTGAACCAGCGGGCGACGTCGATGCAGAGAGACAGGACGGCGATGGTGGTGCCGCGGACGTCGGGGACGTCGAAGTCGCCGGCGGCGACGCCGTCCTCGATGATGCCGCGCACGGCCGCGTCGTTCTCGCGGCGGAGGGTGACGATCTCCGCGCGGGCATCGGGGCCGAGGGCGTCGAGTTCGTACTGGACGACGCGAGCGACGGTGTGCTGGCCCGCGTGCCAGCGGACGAAGGAACGTACGGCCTCGGCGAGACGGTCGGCCGGACCGCCCTCGCCCGCCGCCGCCGTGCGCAGCACGTCGAGGGCCTTCTCGTGACCGATACGGCTGATCCGGTGGAGCAGCTCTTCCTTGGTCTTGTAGTGGATGTAGAGCGCGGCGGGGCTCATGCCGGCGCGGCCCGCGATGTCACGGGTCGTCGTCGCGTGGTAGCCGCGCTCGGCGAAGGCCTCCACGGCGGCCACCAGCAGCCGCCGGGCCGCGTCCGGGGTGACCTCGACCCACGGCTGCGGCTCGTCGCCGACCGTCTCCTGCGCCGTACTCATCGCTCGTCCGCCCCTTCCGATGGCTGGGCACCAGCATACCGCCGAAAGGTGAGCGAGCGCTTAGTCGGCCCGCTCAAGGCCGTACCGTACCGGCCGGGGCAGTTCAGAGCTTCTCGAAGGGGTCGTGTTCCGCGAGCAGTTTCTCCAGTCTGGCCTGGTCGACACGGCTGACGATCTGCCCGGCTTCCTGCCGGTCGCGGATCACCTTGGCCAGGGTGAAGGTCGACGTCACCAGGTACAGGACCGCGACGGCCAGGAAGGAGCGGACCCAGGCGTTGGCGTCCAGGTTGTAGATGCCGATGGTGGTGGCCGCCATGGCGACGGCGAAGGATGCGACGGCCTGTGCGTAGAAGGCCGCCGTGCTCTGCTGCTTGACCGCTGTCTCACTCATGGGGACATGGTTCGACGGATGCGGTCCGGACCACATCCGTCGTCGTACTCAGTCGGCCGCCGCGGGTACTCAGGATCGGAAGGCCGTCACTCCCGTCGCTTCCGTCGATCGCTCTCGTCGCTCTCGTCGCTTCCGTCCATCGCTCCGTCGCTCAGAACGCCGAGACTCCCGTCAACGCCCGCCCGATGAGCAGCTTCTGTATCTGGCTGGTGCCCTCGTAGAGGGTCATCACGCGGGCGTCGCGGAGCAGCTTGCCGACCGGGTACTCGTCGATGTAGCCGTAGCCGCCGAAGACCTGGAGAGCGTTGTTCGCGGCGCGGACGGCGGCCTCGGAGGCGAAGAGTTTGGCCGTGCTGGCCTCGGTGGTGAAGGGCAGGCCCCGGTCGACGAGGTCGGCGACGCGCCAGGTGAGCAGCCGGGCGGCGTCGACGTCCACCGCGATGTCGCTGAGGAGTTCCTGGACGAGCTGGTGGTGGGCGATCGACTTGCCGAACTGGTCGCGCTCGCCGGCGTACCGGACCGCCGCGTCCAGTGCGGCCTGGGCGATGCCGACGCAGCCGGCCGCGACGGACATCCGGCCCTTGGCGAGGCCGGACATGGCGACACTGAAGCCCTTGCCCTCCGGGCCGAGCAGGGCGGAGGAGGGGACGCGGACGCCCTCCAGGACCAGTTCGGCGGTGGCCTGGCCGCGCAGGCCGAGCTTGCCGTGGAGGGGGCGGCGGGTCAGGCCGGGGGCGCTGGTGGGGACGAGGAAGGCGGAGACCCCTTTGTGGCCGGGGGCGTCGGTGGAGCGGGCGAAGAGGAGGACGACATCGGCCCAGGTGCCGTTGGTGATGAACATCTTGGTGCCGTCGATGACGTAGTGGTCGCCGTCGCGGACCGCGCGGGTGGTGAGGTTGCCCGCGTCGGAGCCGGTGCCCGGTTCGGTGAGGCCGAAGCAGCCGAGGTACTCCCCCGCTGTCAGCCCCGGCAGCCAGTGGCGCTTCTGCTCCTCGCTCCCCCAGGCCGCGATCGTCTTCGCGACCAGGCCGAGGGAGACGGAGACGATGCCGCGCACGGAGGAGTCGCCGCGGCCGAGCTCCTCGGTGACCAGGCAGTACGCGAGGTGGTCGCCGCCGGAGCCGCCGTACTCCTCGTCGACGGTGAGCCCGAGGAAGCCGACCTCGCCGAGCTTCTTCACGATGGCCCGGTCTACGTTCTCGGCGCGGTCCCAGGCGATGACGTGCGGGGCGATCTCGCGCTCCACGAAGTCCCGCGCGAGCCGGCGGACGGCGGTCTGCTCCTCGCTGAGCTCCAGGTTCACGTCGGATCACCCATCCCCATCATTCACGCTTAAATTATCACCGCTAGTTTAATTGTGCAGCCTTACTATGTGCGCCATGGCCCGACCGCGCAAGCCCCTGCTGAGCACCGACCGCATCGTGGCGACGGCACGGGCCCTGGTGGACGCGGAGGGGCTGGCGGCGCTCTCCACGCGACGGCTCGCCGCCGAGCTGGGCGTGAGCGGGCCCTCCCTCTACAACCACTTCCGCACCAAAAACCAGATCCTGGAGGCCGTCGCCGACTCGGTGAGCTCGCAGGTCGACCTGTCGATGTTCGAGGACGGGCGGGACTGGCGCACCGCGCTGCACGACTGGGCCGTCTCCTACCGGGCGGCCCTGCGCGACCACCCCAACATCGTCCCGGTCCTCGCCCGCGGGCCCGGCCGCCGGCCCGCGGGGCTGCGGGTCGCCGACGCGGTCTTCGGGGCCATGGTCGACGCGGGGTGGCCCGCGGCCCAGGCCACGTCCATCGGCGCGCTGATGCGGTACTTCATCATGGGGTCAGCCATCGGCTCGTTCGCCGGCGGTTTCGTCGACGACGAGAGCGCGTACGACCCGGCCGACTATCCCCGTCTCGGGCAGGCCCACCTCCTGGCCGAACAGCAGGAGAAGGTGGACGAGCGGGCCTTCGAGACGGGATTGCGCGCCTTGCTGGACGGGCTGGTGGCGCAGTACGAGGAGCTGGCGGGGCCGGGGGCCTAGCGCCCGCGGGGGGGTCCGGGCGCCCGATCGGGGAGTGCCTGCCGTTCGCCGGGCAGTTGGTACGGGAGGCCGCGACCGCGCCGGTCCCGGCCACCCTCGACAGGGTCTGTCCCCGGGCGCGGACGCGGGGGAGCGGCGGTGGCGGGTGCCGCCGAGCTCGCGGTCCCGGAGGTCGTTCCGGGACCGCGAGCCGGGCGGGGCGTGCCGGGCGGGCGCTAGCTCTCCCCTCGTGAACTCGCCCTCCTCGCGAGGATCTTGATCGAGACGAGGGCGATCACCGCGAGGCCGATGATGTACGCGGACACCGCCATGGACGTGCCGGTGGCCTCCAGGAGGAGGACCATCAGGAACGGGGCGAGGCCGCCGCCGAGAACCGCTGCGATCTGGTAGCCGAGGGAGGCGCCCGTGTACCGCATCTCGGGGGTGAACAGCTCGGCGAAGAGGGCGGCTTGGGGGCCGTACATGATGCTGAGGAAGCAGCCGGCCACGAAGGTGCCGACGGCGAGCCACAGCAGGGAGCCGGTGTCGATGAGCAGGAACATGGGGACGGCCCACAGAGCGATGCCGGCCGCGCCGAACGCGTAGATCCGGATGCGGCCGACGCGGTCGGAGAGGGCCGCGGCGGCGGGGATCAGGATGAGCTGGGTGAGGCTGACGCAGAGCGAGACGGTGAGGACCGCACTGCGTTTCATGTCGAGTTCGCGGGTCGTGTAGTCGAGGACGCCGGTGATGAGGATGTAGAAGGTCGCCGTGTTCACGGCGAAGGAGCCGCCGGCGAGGAAGACCGTGCCGAGGTGGTCGCGGAGGACCGTGCGCAGCGGGGAGGCTTTCTCGCCCCGCTCCTTCTCCGCCAACTCCCGTTCCGCCGCCCGGAATTCGGGGGTCTCCTCGACATGGCGGTGGATGTACCAGGCGAGTCCGAGGACGAACAGGCCGATCAGGAACGGCACGCGCCAGCCCCACGCGGCGAACTCGGACTCGCTGGTGACCGCGCCCACGACGAGGAACACCGTGTTGGCACTCACCACGCCGATGGGGACGCCGAGTTGGACGAAGCTGCCGTACACGCCGCGCTTGCCCTCGGGGGCGTACTCGGTGGCCAGCAGCATCGCGCCGCCCCACTGGGCGCCGACGGCGACGCCCTGGACGACACGGAGGAGGACGAGCAGGACCGGAGCGGCGATCCCGATCGTCTCGTACGTGGGGAGCAGGCCGATGCCGGTGGTGGCCAGGCCCATCAGGGTGAGGGCCATGACCAGCATCGGCTTGCGGCCGCGTTTGTCGCCGAGGTGGCCGGCGACGATTCCGCCGACGGGGCGGGCGAGGAAGCCGACGGCGAAGGTGGCGAACGCGGCGAGGACTCCCGCGGAGGAGCTGTTCGCGGGGAAGTAGAGGTCGCCCAGGACCAGGGCCGCGGCTATGCCGAAGACGAAGTAGTCGTACCACTCCACGGCCGAGGCGAGTGCCGCGGCGGTGGCGACCTTGCGGTGGCTCTGGGGGCGGGGGGTGGTGGGGGTCGGGGCGGAGGGCTGGGGATGGGGTGAGGAGGGAGCGGTGTCCATGCTGTGCACACTCCGGTGGGTGCGGGGACGTTCCCGGGAACGTACTGACCGGACGGTATGTTGGTCAACGGTCTGGCACGTTGTTTGTCCGCGGAGGGGTGCGGGCTGGTCGCGTAGTTCCCCGCACCCCTGGAGAGCGGGGGCTGCGCCCTGTGCTCAGAACACCACCAGGGCCCGGCCGCCCTTGCCCGCCAGCATGTTGTCGAAGGCGGTCGGGATGCCGGCCAGGGAGATCCGCTCGGTGACCAGGGTGCTCAGGTCGAGGCGGCCCGCGCGGATGTGGTCGGCGAGGATCGGCAGGTCGCGTGCCGGGTCGGAGTTGCCGTAGACGCAACCCGCGAGGGTGCGGCCCCAGTGGAAGAGTTCCAGCGCATTGAAGGTGACCTGCTGGTCCTTGCCGCCGATGCCGACGACGGTGGTGCGGCCGCCGCGCCGGGTCGACTCCCAGGCCGTCCGGATGGTGACCGCGCGGCCGACGCACTCCACGGCGACGTCCACACCCTGCTTCCCGGTCAGCGCACGGATCTCGCGGGCGGTGTTCTCGGAGGCGACGACATACTCCGTGGCCCCCGCCGAACGGGCCAGCTCCTCCTTCGCCGGAGAGACGTCGACGGCGACGATGCGGGACGCGCCCGCGATCCGCGCCGCCTGCAGCGCGGCCAGGCCGACCCCGCCCGCCCCGAAGACGGCGACCGTCTCGCCCGCCCGGACGCGCGCCGAGTGGTGGACCGCGCCGTAGCCGGTGAGGACGGCGCAGCCGAGCAGGGCCGCGTCGGTGAGCGGGACGCCGTCCGGGGCGGGGAGCACGCAGTTGGCGGCCACGACCGTCTCCTCCGCGAAGGCGGCCACGTTCAGACCGGGGTGGAGGTCCGCGCCGTCAGAGGCGCGCCGGGCGTACACGTTCTGGGCGCCATGCAGCGCGTTCGCGCAAAGCCACACCTCGCCCAGCGAGCAGGCGTGGCAACTCCCGCAGGACGGGGCCCAGTTGAGGACGACACCGTCGCCGGGCGAGACATGGGCGACCCCGTCGCCGACCGCGAGGACCGTGCCCGCGCCCTCATGGCCGAGCACCGCGGGCACCGGCACCCGCATGGTGCCGTCGGACAGCGACAGGTCGGAGTGGCAGACCCCGGCGGCGGCCAGCCGCACCCGGACCTGGCCGGGCCCGGGCTCCGGCAGCTCGATCTCGGTGATCTCCAACGGGGCCCCGACGGCGGGCAGTACGGCGGCTCGAACGGCCATGAGGGTACGACTCTCCTACGACTCGCGGGACATGACTGACTCGGCTCGACCGGCTCAGAACTGGAGGGACTTGGTCTGCAGGTACTCCGTCAGGCCGTGTGCGCCGAGTTCGCGGCCCACGCCCGACTGCTTGTAACCGCCGAAGGGGGCGAGCGGGTTGAAGCGGCCGCCGTTGATGTCGACCTGGCCGGTGTCCATCCGGCGGGCGAAGGCCACGGCCTCGCTCTCGTCGCCGGCCCAGACGGCGCCGGCCAGCCCGTAGACCGTGCCGTTGGCGATGCGCAGGGCGTCCGCCTCGTCCTCGTAGCGGAGGATCGTCAGGACGGGGCCGAAGATCTCCTCCTGGGCGACGGTCATCTCCTCGGTCACGTCGGCGAAGACCGTGGGGCTGACGAAGTAGCCCTGCTCGCGCGGGGATTCGGGGCCACCGGCGATCAGCCGGGCGCCCTCGGCCACGCCCTTCTCGATGTACCCGCGCACCCGCTCCCGCTGCTTGGCGTTCACCAGCGGGCCGATGCGGTCGCCGTACTTCGCGGCGGCGGCCGAGGCCAGCTCGACGGCCTCCTCGTACTGGGAGGTGTGCACCAGCATGCGGGTCCAGGCGCTGCACGTCTGACCGGAGTTGGACATGACGTTGGCGACGCCGACGCCGACCGCCTTGGTCAGGTCGGCGCTCGGGAGGATCACGTTGGCGGACTTGCCGCCGAGTTCCAGGGCGACTCTCTTGATGGCGGCGCCCGCGGTCGCGGCGATGCGCCGGCCGACCGCCGTGGAGCCGGTGAAGGAGACCAGGTCGACGCCGTCGTGCTCGACGAGCGCCTGCCCGGCGACCGTGCCGAGGCCGGTGACCAGGTTGAACACTCCGGCGGGTACGCCCGCCTCGTGCACCGCCTCCGCGAAGAGCTGGGCGACGAGCGGGGTGTCCTCGGCGGGCTTCAGGACCACCGTGCAGCCCGCGGCGAGCGCCGGGGCGACCTTGGCGACGATCTGGTGCAGCGGGTAGTTCCAGGGGGTGATCGCGCCGACGACGCCGATGGGCTCGTGGTGGACGGTCGAGTTGCCGACCTTCTCCTCGAAGGCGTGGGTCGCGGCCAGTTCGGCGTACGAGCCGGCGACCGCGACCGGCAGGTCCGCGTGCACCTTCTGGGAGAACGGCAACGGCGAGCCGAGCTCCGCCGTCACCGTCTCGGCGATCTCCGCACGGCGCGCGGCGAGCGCGTCGCGCAGCGCGCCGATGAGCGCGCCCCGTTCGGCGGGCGGGGTCGCGGCCCAGCCGGGGAGGGCGGCCCGGGCCGCGCGTACGGCGGCGTCGACATCCTCGGCGGTGCCCGCCGGGACCCGGTCGATCACCTGCTCGTCGGCCGGGTTCACGACCTCGATCGTGTCGGTGCCGGCGGCGGGCCGCCAACTGCCGCCGATGTACATGCCGTCGTGTGCCTTCATCGCGCTGCCTCCCGGGCGGGCCGTCTCGTCCGCACCAAAAACTAGCCCTGATAGTTTTCGGGCACCAGAGTGTCGGGGAGTGAGGCAGGACTCGTCACCGACACCGGGCCGGATCGCGGCCTCAGAAGTCGACCCGCGTGGAGTCGTCGACCCGCGCCACCGCCTCCTGCCCGAACTCCTTCCGGTAGTCGCCGCGGATCTCCTCGATCTTCCGGTCGCCCGCGGCGGCCGCCCGCACGGGATACAGCAGGATCAGCTCGTACGACCGCTCCTTCTCGATCGTCCCGCTCGCGTCCCGCCACTGCCCGCGCCCCTCCTGCACGGTCAGCCCGTCCGGGAAACCCGGCGTGACCTCCCGGTCGACGAACTCCGTGAACTGCTCGTCGGTGACCGCCGGCCCACCGTCGGGCCGCTCGGTGCCGAAGAAGAGCCGCGTCTCGATGTACGGGGTCCCGCGCGCCGGGGCGACCACGGAACCGGTGGTGCCGGCGGAACCCGGGGAACCCGCGCTGCCGGTGGAACCGTCCTCGGCGAGTGTGGCGTAGGCGGTCGGGGCGCAGGCGGCGAGCAGACAGACGGCGGCCGCTACGGCGACTCGGGTGCGGGCGCGAGTGGGGGCGGGGGTGGGGGTGCGGGTGGGGGTGCGGGTGGAGGCGGCCGCGGCTTGGCGGTTTCGGATGAAGTGGAAGATCATGCCTCCACCTCTAGCGGGGTGACCGGCTCCGGGCGGGTCGGCCGCGCCGGGGACGGGCCGCGCGTGCGCCCGTACGCCCCCGTCGCTTGCCGAGGCACACGATCCGCGCTCCGCGCGCCGGTTCACGTCGTGCGCGCGGGTCCCCGGGTCGCGGTGAGGTGGGCGAAGACGACGACATTGCTCGCGTACCCCTTCCGCCGGTCGTACGCGCCGCCGCAGGTGATCAGGCGCAGTTCGGGGCGGTCGCGGGGGCCGTACACCACCTTGTCGGGGAAGCGGGCCTTCTCGTACGTCTTCACGGCGTCCACGGTGTAGACGGCGGTGCGGCCGTCGGTGCGCCGGACCTCCACGATGCGGCCGGGCTTGATCATCTCCAGCGCGGCGAAGACGGCGGGGCCCGTCCGGGTGTCCCGGTGCCCGACGACCACCGCGGTGCCGGGCCCGCCGGGTGCGGGGCCCTCCGCGTACCAGCCGACCAGTTTCGGATCGTCGTCCGGAGGCGCGGGCAGCCGCCGTTGGCGGTCGAGGCGGAGCTCCATGACCGGGGCCCTGATGCCGAGGTAGCGGATGTCGAGGGTCTTCGCCGGGGAGGGCGGGAGCGTACGCGGCCCGGCGGGTCGCCGCGGTGCGGGGCGCGGCGGCTCGGCCGGCCTGGTGGGGGTGGGCCGCACGGGCTTGGCGGGCGTCGGCCGCGCCGACTTCGTGGGGGCCGGACTCCCCCGCTCGGGCCGCTCCGCTCGCCCGGTGGGTTTGGTGCTCGGGGACGCGGAGCGTGAGGGCGGATCAGGTGGCGGGGGTGTGAAGTACAGGGGCGCCGGGGCGCGCGGTGCCCCCGCACCACGCGCCTGCGTGCCACGTCCCCCCGTGTCGGCCCCGGTCCGTTCGCCGTTCTGCGCCCAGTGGACGCCGCCCACCACCAGCGCGACGGTCATGACGACCGTCCGCGTCAGGCGGTAGGCGCGCGTCCGGTACCAGGGCCTCGGCCGGCGTCTACGCGGCGCCATCGGCGCGGCGACGGCGCAGCCGCAGGTAGGCCACCGCGCCGACCGCGGCGAGACCGACGGCGGCGGCGCCGGCGACCGGCGAGAAGTCCTGGGTCATGGCGAGACCGCCGCCGCCTGCCGGGGGGCCGCCGTTGGGGCCGGCGGGCGGGCACTCGACCTTGAAGACCTTCTGCTTGCCCGCGCCCCGGTCCGGCACCTGGTCCTGGTTCTCGTCGATCATCCAGGTCAGCCTGTACTGCCCGCTGGGGAGCCGCAGTTGGCCCTGGGGCATCACGGGCGGGGTGTAGCCGGTGCCGCGGGCGAGCGTGATGGAGCCCGCCGCAAGGGCCGGGGCGGCCGGGACAGGGGGCTGGTTGTCGATGCGCCAGCTGATCCTCTGCACCGTGTCGAAGTTGAAGGCGGCGAGGTAGAAGTCGCAGACCTTGGGCTGGTTGCGCTTGTTGTCGTACGGAAAGCCCACTTTGTGGATCTTGACGTCGCCGTTGTCACCCGGCGCGGCGACGGCGGTCGGTGCCATGATCAGGGTGGCTCCCGTGGCGGTGAGTGTCGCGAGGACGGCGGCACTCGCGCGCGCTCCGGCGCGACGGGGGCGGGACGAGGTGGGCATGCGGGACCTCCGAGTCAGGTGATTGTCATACAAATCACGCTTTCACCCGACTCTCTGTCAGATCACCTGGGGCGCGGTGGAAGCCGCGCCTCACGCCCTGTCAGATATCCCTCTTCCGGCCCAAACTCGCCCACGAACGGGAGCCCCCCGCCACCCCCTCCTTCCGGCCCCTCCCCCGTTCCGGCCCGCCCGGCGAACGCAACGCGATCCCCGACGACACGAGCAGCAGCGCCCCCAGCATCACGAACGGCGCCGCCACCCCCGCGACCCCGGCGATGAGCCCCGCGGCGGCCGGCGCCCCGGCCTGCCCGAGCCGGTTCCCCGTCAGCCGCAGCGCGAGGGCGGTGGAGCGGGCGTCGTCCGGCGCGGCCTGCACCACCGTCGTCATGGACAGCGGCTGCCCGACGCCCAGACAGAATCCGAGGGCGGCGAGGATCAGGGCCAGCCCCCACACCGGCACCGGCAGCGGGATCCCGGCGCACAGCACGGCCCCCAGCGCACAGGTGACGGTGAGCAGCGCGGTGCGGCCGAGCAGCCGCAGCATGGGTGTCATCACCAGGCGGCACGCGATGGTGGCCGCCGCGCGCAGACTCAGCAGTACGCCGATCACCGAGGGCGCGATACCCCGGTCCTCGCCGACCACCGGCAGATACGCGGTGAGGATGTCGGTCGCCGACAGCACGGCGAGGCTGATGAAGATGCCTCCCGGGACGCCACGGGCGCGCAGTATGCGGTGCACGGGCACCCGCCCGCCCCGCGCGGTACGGGACCCGGGCTCGACGGGACGCTCTGTCCGCCACAGCGAGGTGACCGCCACCGCCGCCCCCGCACCCGCCACGACCAGCGCCAGGGCGCTCGTACGGGCCATGTCCTCGCCGCCGATCAGGGCGCCCGCGGCGATCGGGCCGACCAGCTGGCCGAGGGAGGCACCGATGGTGAAGTGGCCGAAGTTGCGGTCGTGTTCGTGCGGGGCGGACTGGCGGGCCACCAGCGACTGGGCGCCGATGACGAAGGAGAGATGGCCGAGGCCCATCACGCCGCTCCACGCGGCCATCGCCACCAGGGAGTTGGCCAGGCCGCTCATGACGCAGCCACCGGATATGAGGACCACGCCCACGGGCAGCAGGGGTGCGCACCGGCCCTGGTCGGTCCGGCGGCCGAGCGGTACGGCGGCGAACAGCGGGAGCAGGGCGTAGACCCCCGCGATCACGCCGACCGCCCGCTCGTCGGCGCCCAACGCGAGGGCCCGGTAGGACACGGCGGGCCGGGCCATCGACACCGCCCCCTGCGCGAAGCTGAAGGCGATGACGAGGCGGAGCAGCCAGCCGCGGTTCCTACCGGGCCTCACGATGTGGTCCTCCTGGGCGGAAGTTCACTGCGGTACAGGGGAGTCGGGTTCCACGGTCAGATGATGCCGAACAGGATGCCAGCGCCGAGGATGAGCAGCGAGGTCGCCGCCGCCCACTTCACCACGAACCTCGTGTGGTCGCCGAACTCCACCTTGGCCATACCCACCAGCACGTACACGGCCGGCACCAGCGGGCTGGACATGTGCAGCGGCTGGCCGACGAGCGAGGCGCGGGCGATCTCCAGCGGGGAGACGCCGTGGGCGGCGCCGGCCTCGGCGAGGACCGGCAGGACGCCGAAGTAGAAACCGTCGTTGGACATGAAGTAGGTGAGCGGCAGGCTCAGGAAGCCGGTGACGAGGGCCATGTGCGGGCCCATGCCGGCCGGGATGCCGTCGACGATCCACTTGGCCATGGAGTCGACCATGCCGGTGCCCTGGAGGACGCCGGTGAAGACGGCGGCGGCGAAGACCATGCCGGAGACGTTGAGGACGTTGTCGGCGTGGGCGGCGAGCCGGGCCTTCTGGTCGGGGATGTTGGGGAAGTTGACCGTCAGGGCGAGCGCGGCGCCGAGCAGGAACAGCACCGGGATCGGCAGCACCTCCATGATCATGGAGGTGAGGAGTGTCACCGTGAGCAGGGCGTTGAACCAGTACAGCTTGGGGCGCAGCGTCGGCCGGTTCGGGTCCAGGCCCTGGAGGCGGACGTCGTCCTCTTCCTCGTCGTCGTTCCCTGGGGCGTCGGTGCCGGAGCCCGCGCCGCCGGAGGTCTTGGCGGTACGCGCGGTGCCGTCGCCCGAGCCGCCGGAAGCAGCGGACGCGCCGGCGGCACCGGAGGCGCCGACCAGCACGGTCTCGGTCTCGGTGGCGGTGTCGTCGACGGTCTCGGTGGCGGTCGACTCGGTCTCCTGGCGCTCCTTCTCCAGCACGTCGGCCAGGCTGAGCACGCCGAGGCGCTTGCGCTCGCGGAGGCCGAGGGCGTACGAGAGGACGATCACGCCGGCCAGGCCGACCAGGAGCGCCGGGATCATCGGGACGAAGATGTCGCCCGCGTCGAGCTTGAGCGCGGTGGCGGCGCGGGCGGTCGGGCCGCCCCAGGGCAGCGTGTTCATGACGCCGTTGGCGGTGGCGGCGACACCGGTCATCACGACGAGGCTCATCTTCAGGCGCTTGTACAGCGGGTACATCGCCGAGACCGTGATCATGAAGGTGGTGGAGCCGTCGCCGTCCAGCGAGACGATCGCGGCGAGCAGGGCCGTGCCGACGACGATGCGCAGCGGGTCGGCCTTGCAGAAGCGCAGGATGCCTCGGACGATCGGGTCGAAGAGGCCGACGTCGATCATGACGCCGAAGTAGACGATGGCGAACATCAGCATCGCGGCGGTGGGCGCGAGGGTGCCCACCCCCTCGATGACGTAGTCGCCGAGATGGGCACCCTTTCCGACGAACACGCAGAAAAGTGCCGGGATGAGCACGAGCGCCGCTATCGGCGACATCTTCTTCAGCATGATCAGGACCAGGAAGGTCGCGATCATTCCGAAGCCGAGGATGGTCAACATGTGTGGATACCTAACGTTCGCCCTTGAACTCCCACCAGGGCACCGGCGGTGCGACGACGTTAGGGCGGCTCCACAAGCGTTAACAAGATGTTGACATGCGAGCAATAAGCGCAGAACTCCAGGTCACAGCGTTGCGCCTGCTCGGGCGAGGGTGACGGGGATGCCGTTGAGCACCGCGTTGCCCGACAGCGGGTCGAGCAGCGAGCCGTCGAGGAGCTGGTTGACGTTGACTCCGGGGTCGACCGCGGCGTGGCTCATCCGGGTGCCGGGCCGGTCGTGTCCCCAGCCGTGCGGGAGGCTCACGACGCCCTGCCGGACGACGTCGGTGACCTCGACGGGAGCGGTGACCTCTCCCCCGGCGCCCTTGATCCGTACGGCGTCCCCGTCGGCGAGTCCGAGGCGGCCGGCGTCGTGGGGGTGGATGTGGAGGGTGCAGCGGTTGGTTCCGCCGGTGAGGGCGGGGATGTTGTGCAGCCAGCTGTTGTTGGACCGCAGATGGCGGCGGCCGATGAGGACGAGCCCGGCCGGGCGTTCCCGCAGGGCGGTGCGCAGCCGCGGAAGGTCGCCGACGATCGGCGCGGGCAGCAGTTCGATCTTGCCGCTCGCAGTCTTCAACGGCTGCGGCAGGCGCGGCCGGAGCGGTCCGAGGTCGATGCCGTGCGGGTGGGCGAGCAGTTTCGCCAGGCTCAGCCCGTCCGGCCGGGCGCCGAAGCCGTCGCCGTACGGGCCGAGGCGCAGCATCATGTCGAGTCGGCGCTCGGGGCCGTCCGCACCCGTCAGCCGGTCGGCGAGTTCGCGCGGGTCTCGGCCGTGGACGGGTGAGTGGGGCTCCTTCACGGACTTGCCCAGGGTCTGGTCGATGACCATGGTGTCGACGGCGGCCGGGTCGGCGCCGTGCATGCCGGTGGCGGCGAGGACGAGGCGCGCGAGGATCTCGGTCTCGGGTATGCGCCCGGCTTCCAGGGGCACGGCGGCGCGGTTGTAGCGGACCTGGTTGCGCACGGCCAGGGCGTTGAGCGCGAAGTCGTGGTGCGGGGCCTGGGAGGGCGGGGGCGGCGGCAGGACGACGTCGGCGTGGCGGGCCGTCTCGCCCAGGTACGGGTCGACGCTGACCATGAAGTCCAGGGAGTCGAGGGCCTTGTCGAGGCGGTCGCCGTCGGGTGCGGAGAGCACGGGGTTGGCGGCGACGGTGATGAGGGCGCGGATCGGGCTGCCCTCGGGGGTGGCGGTGTCGATCTCCTCGGCGAGCGCGGCCAGCGGCAGTTCGCCCTTGGCCTCGGGGTGGCCGCTCACCCGGCTGTGCCAGCGGCCGAGGCCGAAGCCGCGGCCGGGTCCGGCGGGCCGGGGTGTCTTGTCGGTCGCGGAGTGCGGGAAGAGGGCGCCGCCGGGCCGGTCGAGGTTGCCGGTGAGGATGTTGAGCACGTCGACCAGCCAGCTGGCGAGGGTGCCGTGCGGGACGGTGCAGCTGCCGATGCGGCCGTAGACGGCGGCGGTCGGCGCGGCGGCCAGTTCCTGGGCGAGCGCGCGGATGGTGGAGGCGTCGACGTCGCAGGCCCCGGCGACCGCCTCGGGGCTGAACTCCCGTACGGCGTCGGCGAGTTCCTCGACGCCAAGGACGTGCGGGGCGAGGTCCCCCAGGTCGACGAGGCCGTCCTCGAAGAGGACGTGCGCCATCGCCGCGAGCAGCAGGGCGTCGGTGCCCGGGCGGATCGCCACGTGCCGGTCGGCGAGCTTGGCTGTGCGGGTCAGGCGCGGGTCGACGACGGTGAGGGTGCCGCCGCGCGCCTTGAGGGCCTTGAGCTTGCCGGGGAAGTCGGGGGCGGTGCACAGACTGCCGTTGGACTCCAGGGGGTTGGCGCCGAGGAGAAGCAGGTGGTCGGTGCGGTCGAGGTCGGGTACGGGGATGGCCTGGGCGTCGCCGTAGAGCAGTCCGCTGGAGACGTGTTTGGGCATCTGGTCGACGGTGGAGGCGGTGAACAGGCTGCGGGTGCCGAGGCCGGCGAGGAGGACGGGCGGGTAGAGGGCGCCGGCCACGGTGTGGACGTTCGGGTTGCCGAGGACGATGCCGACGGCGTTCGGTCCGTGCGCCTCGACGACGGGCCGGAGGCCGGCGGCGACGGCGTCGAAGGCCTCCGCCCAGGTGGCTTCCCGCAGTTCGCCGTCCTTGCGGACCAATGGGGTGCGGAGCCGGTCCGGGTCCCCGTCGGCCGCGCCGAGCGAGGCGCCCTTCGGGCAGATGAACCCCTTGCTGAAGACGTCGTCCCGGTCGCCGCGGGCCTTGGTGATCCGGGTGCCCTCGATGGTGAGGGTGAGCCCGCAGGTCGCCTCGCAGAGCGGGCAGACGCGCAGGGCGGTGCGGGAGTCGGTGGTGGCGGACACGGGTCCTCCCGGAGGACGGCGGCGACGATGACGCTCGGACGGGGGCCGCGCGCGACGGCACGCGGCACCGAGCCGAGCATACCGACCGGTATGCAGGAGCGGGAGGGTCGAGCGGGGTCGGGAAGATGTCGAGCCCGGTCGGGAAAGCGTCGAGCCGGGTCCGGAATGCGTCGAGCGAGGTCGGGAAGTTCAGTCCAGTACGCGCGCCAGATACGCCCGCAGCAGCTCCCGCATCTCCTGGATGATCCGCGCGTCGCCCTCCGGGGAGACCCGGAAGGCCAGGTGGACGAGGGTGTCGGCGGTCTCGACGGCGATGAGGAAGGTGCGGCGGAGGTCCTCGTCGGGGGTGCGGTCGATATACGCGGAGAGCAGTTCGGACAGGCGGTCGGCGACCCGGTGGTTGGGTTCCTGGCGGCGGCCGCCGACCGGGATCTGGTTGCCGAAGTCGATGAGGGCGAAGCCGGGGGCGTTGCGCTTCATGTCGAGGTACTCGTCGAGGACGGCGTCCATGGCGGTGCGCCAGTCCCGGCCGCCCGTCGTCTGGAGACGGCGGGTGACGCGGTCGGTGAAGCGGTCGAGGTTGCGCTCGGCGAGCGCGTCGGCCATCGCGCGCTTGTTGCCGAAGAAGCGGTAGACGGAGCCGATGGGCACGCCCGCGCGCAGCGCGACGGCGCGGGTGCTCAGCGCGTCGTACCCCACCTCGTCGAGGAGGTCGGCGCAGGCGTCGAGGATCCTGGTCAGTCGTTCGGCACTGCGCCGCTGCACGGGTGCGCGGCGCAAGGAGGTCGCCTGGGACACGGGCTTCATGATGCCTTTCCGCCGAGGTCCGATCAGGGGGGCACACCCCCCACCCTTCCGAATATCAGTACGGCCGGTACCGCCGCTCCCGCTCAGCGGTGGAATGTGGCGGACGTTGCACATCCGCACGTCCACGCCCTGCCGGGAGACTAGAGCACCGCACTGACAAGACGGATCCCCTCCAGGTCTGGTTCTCCCCTTCCGGCCGATGCACCCGTTCTGCCGACGCCCTGGAGGCGTCCGGTTGCCGACCCACCCCGCGACGCCGTCCGCCTCGCCGTCCCCTTGCGCCCACCCCACACGAATCCTACGGTGAAGCATAGGAATCAGGAGTGGGAGAGATGCGAGGGAGCGGCATGAGCGGGGACGCGAGGAAGACGGCCGAAGGGCTGGAGTATCTCTCCGGTTTCGGCAACGAACACGCCTCGGAGGCCGTCCCGGGCGCGCTGCCGCACGGCCGCAACTCCCCGCAGCGCGCCCCGCTCGGCCTGTACGCGGAACAGCTCAGCGGCACCGCGTTCACCGAACCGAGGGCCCACAACCGCCGCTCGTGGCTCTACCGCGTCCGCCCGTCGGCCGCCCACCCCGCCTTCACACGCACCGACAACGGCGCCCTGCGCACGGCCCCCTTCACGGAGACGGTCCCCGACCCCAACCGCCTCCGCTGGAACCCGCTCCCGGAGCCCCCGCCGGGCACGGACTTCGTCGGCGGCCTGTGGACCCTGGGCGGCAACGGCGACGCGGCCCGGCGCACCGGCATGGCCGTGCACCTCTATCACGCCGATTCCGCCATGGAGCGGGTCTTCAGCGACGCGGACGGCGAACTGCTGATCGTCCCGGAGCACGGCGCCCTCCTGCTGCGCACGGAGTTCGGCCTGCTCCACGCGGCACCGGGCGAGGTCGCCCTGATCCCCCGCGGCGTCCGCTTCCGCGTCGACCTCCTGGACGGCACCGCCCGCGGCTACGTCTGCGAGAACTACGGCGCCCTCCTCCGCCTCCCCGACCTCGGCCCGATCGGCGCCAACGGCCTGGCGAACGCCCGTGACTTCCGGGCGCCGGTGGCCGCGTACGAGGACGTCGAGGGCCCGGTGGAGGTGGTGAACAAGTTCTGCGGGAACCTCTGGACGGCCACCTACGACCATTCACCGCTCGATGTGGTCGCCTGGCACGGCAACTACCTGCCGTACGTCTACGACCTGCGCCGTTTCAATGTCCTCGGGACCATCTCGTACGACCATCCGGACCCGTCGATCTTCACGGTGCTGACGTCTCCGTCGGACACTCCGGGCCTGGCCGGGGTGGACTTCGTGGTGTTCGCGCCACGCTGGCTGGTGGGTGAGGACACCTTCCGGCCGCCGTACTTCCACCGGAACGTGATGAGCGAGTACATGGGTCTGATCGAGGGCGCGTACGACGCGAAGGCGGAGGGTTTCGTGCCCGGCGGGGGTTCGCTGCACCCGATGATGTCGGCGCACGGCCCCGACCGGGAGACGTTCGACCGGGCGAGCTCGGCGGAGCTGCGGCCCCAGCGGGTCGACGACGGGCTGGCCTTCATGTTCGAGACACGCTGGCCGATCCTCACGACCGCGCAGGCGGCCCGGGCCGAGCATCTGCAACAGGGGTACGACGACGTGTGGTCCGGGCTCCGGCGCCACTTCGGCGCGCCTTGAATGGCGTTCGCCTCCGGGGCGCCCCTACGGCTCACCATTGCGCTGAACGCCCCCGACCGGTACGGATACCGTCGTGACCTCCTTCGCCCCGGACTCGCTCGTCCTGAACCGCAAGCTGCCCCTCTGGTATCAGGTCTCGCAGTCCCTGCGCGCCTCGATACTGGGCCGGTCGCCCCGGGACCCGCTGCGGCTGCCCACCGAGGAGCAGTTGGCCGGGCACTACGGGGTGAGTGTGCTGACCATGCGGCAGGCGCTGAAGGAGCTGGAGGTCGAGGGGCTGATCACCCGGCACCGCCGGCGCGGCACGTTCATCGAGCCGAGCGCGCGGCGGGGCTCGCCGGTGCGGCTGCTCGGCTCGGTGGACGCGATCGTGGCCCAGCAGTCGGGCATGACGACCGAGCTGCTGGAGCAGGGCAGCGCCCCTGCGTCGGGTGAACTCTCGGAGTACTTCCCCGACTTGACGGAGGTGGCCACGTACCACCGGCTGCGCGGCGACGCGAAGACGGGCGAGCCCACCAACCACGCCCGCAACTACGTCCGCCCCGAGCTGGCCGCGCGCATCGACCGTGACGATCTGATCCGCTGGCCGATGACCAAGGTGCTCCGGGACGTCGTGGGCGTGGCCATCAGCCGCATCACCGACACCGTCGAGGCCCGCCTCGCCGACCCGGAGACGGCCCGCCTCCTCCAGGTCCCCCTGCTCAGCCCGATCCTGCACTACACGGGCGTCACCTACGACGAGTCCGGCCGCGTCCTGGACGTGGCCGTCATCCACTACCGGGGCGACCGCTTCTCCTTCACCGTCTCCCTCGACGCCCACTGACGAGGCCGTACGATGCCCAGCGTGACGCACGACGACGCTCCGCCGCTCGCGGACCTCATGCCGTGGTCGGTCGCACCGCCCCGGCTGGGCCGGGGGTGGCCGACGGCTCCCGACGCGGCGTCCCTGAAGGCCCGCTGGGACGCGCTGGTGAAGGCCGAGGGCCCGGACCGCGAGACCCTGTTCGGCCCCTCGCGTTCCCGCACGCTCACCTCGGCGGTGACCCAGTTGCCGGGCCGGTCCGGCGGTACGGGCCGGCTGGCGCGTGAGTCGGGCCCCTGCCCCGAGCCGGTACGGGTCCTGGCCGCCCCCTTCGACGAGCAGTGGCTGATCCCCGACCACCGCCTGATCGACTCCGCCCGCCCCGAACTGTGGCGGGTGGCGGACGAGCGGCAGGTGTTCGTGGTCGAGCAGGCCGCCGCCCCTGAGTCCTCGGGACCGGTACTCCTCGCCTCCCCCGTCCTGCCGCTGACCCCGCCCCATGGCCCACGCTTCGGCAGAGTCCGCCCGCTGTACCGCCGCCCGGGCGGCGTGGAGCCGAATCTGGCGCCGGGGCTGCCCGAGCACATCGGGGAGCGGCTCGGCACCGGCCCCGCCGGTCCTCTCGACGTCCTCGCCTGGGTTCTGGCGGCCGCGCGGCCGGGCCCCCACGGCATCGAAGTACCTCTCACGTCCGACCCGGAGACCTGGGCGCACGGCGTCGAGACCGGCCGCCGCGTCCTCCGGCTCACGCACCGGAACGGGGACCGCCCCAAACTCCCCGGCGGCCGCCGGCCCTACGTCCGCGCCCCGCTCCCGCCCCGCCCCCTCGAACTCCTCTACGACCGCGAGGAGGAGTCCCTCCTCGTCGGCGACGGCCGCGTCTCCCCCGTACCGGCGGACTCCTGGGACTTCCACGTGGGCGGGGTCCGCGTCCTCCAGGAATGGTTCGACCGCCGCACGGAGACCGCCGAGCCGGGCACGCTGGAGGCGGTACGCCCGACGAGCTGGCCGCAGACCTGGACGTCGGAGCTGCTGGAGCTGATCACGGCGCTGGCCCTGCTGGCAGAACTGAGGCCGAGGCAGGCCGAGCTGACCGTACGGGAAGCGATCACGACGGCGGACCTGCGCAAGGCGGGCGTACTCCCCGTCCCGGACGCGGCCCGTAAGCCCGCCACGGTACTGGACCACCACGAGGAGGGCCCGGAAGGCCAGTTCACTCTCCTCTGACTCCTCCGAGAAGGCCGCGCCAAGGGCCGCGGGGAACCGCGCGACAAGCCCCCACCGGACCCGCGGCCGCCCACCACCGCAAGCACCACCCCCTACGGCGCGAAAGAATCCAGCACCCTCCCGAGCATCCACTCGAACACGGCCTCCAGATCGATCGGCCCCGAGTCCTCCGTGAACGCCGCCGCCAGCCTCGGATAGGCCCCGCTCGCGATCTGCCCCCCGAGGTACGCCCCCCGCACCGCGTTCTCCCGCTCCTGCGACCACGGCAGCGACCGCACCCGCTCAGCCGTGGCCAGCTCGTTCGCGACGTACGTCGTCACGCACCCGTTCAGCATCCCGAGGAGCTGCATCTTCGCCCCGTACGGCGCGTCTAGCGGATCCATGCAGGCCAGGCAGTGCTCCAGATACCGCAGCGCGTTGGGGCTGAACCCGTACACCGGTGACATCAGCCTCGGCAGCCACGGGTGGCGGCGCATCAGCTGACGCGTCTGGTGGGCCACCCGCCGCATGTCGGCCCGCCAGTCCCCGCTGGGCTCCCACAGTTCGTGCTCAGCGCCGATCGCGTCGACCATCAGCTCGTACAGGTCTTCCTTGCGCGGCACGTAGTTGTACAGCGACATCGTGCCGCAGCCCAGCTCGGCCGCGACGTGCCGCATCGACACCGCGTCGAGGCCGCCCGCGTCGGCGAGCCGCACGGCCGCCGCCGCGATGTCCGCGCGACTGAACGCGGGCCTGGGGCCTCGGCCGGTGCGCTCGGGGCGCGCCCAGATCACTTCGGGTACGGCCGCTCGGCCAGCCATCGATCATCACCTCGGCCACCATCCTAGTTACGTACACCGTACGTAATGCGCTATGGTCGCACCATGACTACTACGTACGCTGTACTTAGTGAGGGTCTGGAGAAGCGTTTCGGGGACGTCCATGCCGTCCGGGGCCTCGATCTGGCCGTGGCGGAGGGCGCGGTGGTCGGGATGCTCGGCCCGAACGGGGCGGGCAAGACGACGGCCGTACGGCTGCTGGCGACACTGCTGCGGCCGGACGCGGGCTCGGCGCGGATCGCGGGGCACGACCTCGTGCGTGAGCCGGGGGCGGTCCGGCGGTCGATCGGGGTGACCGGGCAGTACGCGTCGGTGGACGGGGACCTCACGGGCCGGCAGAACCTGCGGCTGTTCGCACGGCTGCACCGCGTCCGCGACACGGCGGCCCGCGCGACCGAACTTCTCGACCGGTTCGGCCTGACCGAGGCCGCCGACCGGCCGGCCTCCACCTACTCGGGCGGCATGCGCCGCCGGCTCGACCTGGCGGCGAGCCTGATCCGGCACCCGGCGGTGCTCTTCCTCGACGAGCCCACCACCGGGCTCGACCCGGTCAGCCGGAACCAGATCTGGGACGCCGTGGGCGCCCTGAAGGCGCGGGGCACGACCGTGCTGCTGACCACGCAGTACCTGGAGGAGGCCGACCGGCTCGCCGACCAGATCGTCCTGGTGGACCGGGGCCGGATCGCCCACAGCGGCTCGCCGCCCCAGCTCAAGGCGCTGATCGGCTCGTACGCGGAGGTCGTCGTCACCCACCCGGACGCCATGACGAGGGCGGCCGGCGTCCTGGACCGACTCACCGGCGCGGAACCCTCGTTCGACCACGAGCGGCATGCCGTCGGCGTGGTCAGCGTCGACCCGACGCTGACCCTCCCCCGGCTCGTCCGCGAACTCGACGCGGCGGGCGTGCCGTTGGTCGACGCGAGCCTGCGCCCGCCGACCCTCGACGACGTGTTCCTGCGGCTCACCGAGGGGACGGCGACCGATCTCAGCGACCTCAAGGAGCGTGCGGCATGAGCGCGTTGGCGTACGACGGCACGGCGATGCTCGGCCGCCAGCTGCGGCGGGTCCGGAACAACCCGGGGCTGCTGATCCTCACCCAGACCATGCCGATCTCGATGCTGTTGTTCTTCGGGTACGTGTTCGGCAGCGCCCTCGCGGTGCCCGGCGAGGAGTACCGGCGGTTCCTGGTGCCCGGTCTGCTGGTGGCGACGGCGGCCGGCGGGATCATGACCGGCATGTTCCAGGCCGCGCAGGACACCCACCGGGGCGTGATGGACCGCTTCCGGACGCTGCCGATGAGCAGGGCAGCCGTACCCCTCGGGCAGGCGGCGGCGGACGTGGTCGTCACGGCCGCCGGGACGGTGCCGTTCCTGCTGGTCGGGCTCGCGGTGGGCTGGCGGATCGAGGGGGGCGCGCTCGCGGCGGCCGGCGCGTTCGGGCTGTTGCTGCTGTTCCGGTTCGCGTGCGTGTGGATCGGCGTCTTCCTGGGCCTGCTCACCCGCAACGAGGACGCGGCCGGCCAGCTGGGCGGCGCGACCTTCCTGCTGCCGCTGCTGTCCAACGCGTACATCCCGACCGAGGGGCTGCCGGGCTGGCTGCGCACGGTCGCCGAGTGGAACCCGATCAGCGCGGTCACGACGGCCCTGCGCGACCTGTTCGGCAACGCGCCCGTGCCGGACGGCGCCGCCTGGCCGGTGGCCCACCCGGTCGCCGGATCGCTGGCCTGGTGCGCCGTCCTGCTCCTGGTGTTCGTGCCGCTCGCCGTCCGCACCTACGCCGCCGGGCCCAAGTGACCCCCGGCCCGCCCGGCGGGCGGGCCGGACCCCGGTGAGCCGGGGCGGGACGCCGGGCACGTGACGCTCGGCACGCCCCGGTGACAACGGCGCCCCGCCGGGGACATGATCCACGGCATGCGCTCACTCCCCGACACCGGCGATCCCCTGCCCCTCGACGGCCTCACCGTCGTCGCCGTCGAGCAGGCCGTGGCGGCGCCCTTCGCCACCCGCCAGCTCGCCGACCTCGGCGCCCGGGTCATCAAGGTCGAGCGGGTGGACGGCGGTGACTTCGCCCGCGGCTACGACACGGCCGCGCGGGGCCTGGCCTCGCACTTCGTGTGGTGCAACCGGGGCAAGGAGTCACTGGCGCTGGATCTGAAGGACCCGCGCGGCCTGGCCCTCGTACGGCGGCTGGTGGCGGACGCGGACGTGTTCGTGCAGAACCTCGCGCACGGTGCGGCGGCCCGGCTCGGGCTGGACGCCGCCACGCTGTGCGCCGCGCACCCGCGGCTGATCGCGGTGGACATCTCGGGGTACGGGGCGTCGGGGCCGTACGCGGACAAGCGGGCGTACGACATGCTCGTGCAGTGCGAGGCCGGCCTCGTGTCGGTGACGGGGACCGAGGAGCGGCCGGTGAAGGCGGGCATCCCGGCGGCGGACATCGCCGCCGGGATGTACGCGTTCTCCGGGGTGCTCGCGGCGCTCGTCCGCCGTGGCACGACCGGGCGGGGCGGGCCGGTGGAGGTGTCGATGCTGGAGGCGCTGGCCGAGTGGATGGGGCACCCGCTGCACCACGCGATGCACGGCGGGACGCCCCCGGCACGCACGGGTCTCGCGCACGCGGTGATCGCGCCCTACGACGCCTATCCGACGGCGGACGGCGGACGGGTACTGCTGTCGGTGCAGAACGACCGGGAGTGGCGGCGGCTCGCCGTACAGGTGCTGGGGCGGCCGGAGCTGGCCGACGATCCGGCGTTCGCGACGAATCCGGCACGGGTCGAGCACCGGGCGCGTACGGACGAGCTGGTGGCGAAGGCACTGGGGGCGCTGGACGCCGACGAGGCGGTGGCGCGCCTCGATGCGGCCGGGATCGCCTGTGCGCGGCTCAGGGACGTCACTGAGGTGGCGGCGCATCCGCAGTTGGCGGCCCGCGACCGGTGGCGGGAGGTGGACTCACCGGTGGGGCCGCTCAGAGCGCTGCTGCCCCCCATCACGCTGCCGGGCGGGGACGAGGCGCGGATGGGTGCGGTGCCCGCGCTCGGGGAGCACACCGGGTCGCTGCTGCGTGCCGTGGGGATGACGGACGACGAGATCGCAGCGCTGCGCCGGGACGGCGTGGTCGCCTGAGCGCGGGCCTTCCGCGGGGAAAGCCCTTGGTGCGGTGGTGCTAGCGGCTGCCGAACAGCGTGCGGCGCAGTCGCTTCAGGGGCGCGAACAGCGAGACCCGGCCGAGGCGCGAGTCCTTGCGGCTGCTGCGCTCGTGCGGGGTGCGTGACGTTATCTCGAGCATCAGCGAGGTCGCCTCGGCTGTCTCGCGCTGTGGCACGGCAGGGCCGCTCAGCACCGAGAGATGGCGATCGAGGCGCGAACTGGTCGCGCTGCTCCCGCACGTGATCGCAGGGACTCGCGCCCTGCGCACTGTTATCTGTTCCATGTCACTCCCCACCCGCATGAGTCCACCCGGCCCGGGCAGCGTAACCATATCGCTCCGTTGGAGCACTCGGGAATCACAGTGCCGGTATTCACCTACCCCGTAGGCGTGTTGTTGATTACTCTCCGAATCCAACTGATTCCAGGGCGAGTTGGACAACCGGCTGGCTGGTGGGCTGTGCTGATCCGCCGTCGGGTTCGACGGTCACGGCGAGTGACGTGGCGTCGGTGTTCATGCCACTCGTGACCAAGGGCGTGTCGCCGTCGAAGAGCCCCAGGGAGCGCGGTTGCGCGTTGGGGCGCATGAGCCAGAGCTGATGCACCCGGCCGCCCGGGAGGTTCTCGAATCCACTGAGGCTCACGATCGCGCTCCCCTCCTCGGCGGAAGCGATCACTCCGATTCCATTGCCGCCGGTGTCCCGTTCACTGCTCGCGCGGGCGTCCGGGGCGGCGAGAACGTGGGCGATCTCACGTGTCCGGGCGCGCTCCGCCGCCAGTTGGTCCTCGGTCCGGTTCGCCTGGACGGCGAAGAGCGACGCCACGACGAGCGCGGCGGCGGCCGTGGCGGTGGCCAGCGGCGCGAACAGGGATCGCAGCCGGGGAGCGCGGGCGCGCGACCTCGGCGGCGGCTCGGTGTCCCACACATGCCGCGGCAGATGCTGGGGCCGCGCCTGGGGCGCGCTCCAGGACTGGTTCTCCTGGGGCGTGTTGCGTACGGCGGCGAAGACCCGGTCGCGCAGCGCGGCCGGCGCCTGGGCCGCCGTCGACCAGGCGAGGCGGACCGCGTCCTCGGACAGCGCGCGCACCTCGGCCGGACAGCGGTCGCAGCGCTCCAGATGTTTCTCGAAGCGGCTCCGTTCGTCGGGCTCCAGGGCGTCGAGCGCGTAGGGGGCGGCGAGCGAGTGGAGGTCCTCGCGGCGGAACAGGCTCATGCCGCACCTCCCCCGGGCACACGCGTCCCGCGCGCCGCGAGACCGAACGGGGCCTCACGTTCCACGAGGCCGATCAGGGCGCTCATGCGACTCCTCCCAGGCATTCGCGCAGCCGTGTGAGTCCGTCGCGCATACGGGTCTTGACCGTACCGAGCGGCAGGGAGAGCCGCTCGGCCACTTCTCGGTAGGTGTAGCCGTCGTAGTAGGCGAGGGTGACGGACTCGCGCTGGAGGGTGGTGAGCTTCTCCAGGCAGTGGCGCACCCACTGGCGTTCGAGGCCGGCCTCGACCTCCTCGGCGACCTGGTCGAAGGCGGTGTGGTGGTTGCGCCGCCCCTCGCGCTGCTCGCGCTCGGTGGCCGCGCGGGCGCTGCGCACCCGGTCCACCGCACGCCGGTGGGCGAGGGTGAGGACCCAGGACATCGCGCTGCCGCGGGCGGGGTCGAACCGGCCCGCGGAGCGCCAGAGTTCGAGCAGCACCTCCTGAGCCACCTCCTCCGACTGCGCGGGGTCCCGTACGACGCGGCGCACCAGCCCGAACACCGGGCCGGACACCAGGACGTACAGCTCCTCGAACGCCCGTTGGTCGCCTCCGGCCACCCGGGCCAGAAGCTTGTCCGCCTCCACTCGCTCCCCCTCGCCTCCGGCCGAGCGCGGCCATCCCCGCGCGTAAGGCATTCGCAACCGACCCACCTCCGGATGGGGTTACGGATCAGCCTGCCCAAAACGCGGGTGGTCCGTCGACCGATCCGTCCGGATCGGATCACATCGCATCCGCCCGGATCGGTTCGGATCCGCCCGAACGGGACCGACTCGGATCTCGGTCAAGGAATCCCGCTCACCACTGAAACAACTTTTCAAACGCGCCGTAAGAACGTTTGGGATTCGACCAATCCACCCTGCCGGCCGCTCCGAATGGCGTTCGTCAGGCAAGTTGGCACAGAGGACGGATGGCATGACACCTACTTCCAGGAGCGGTGCGAAGCACAGGAGCATCGCGACCCTCATCTGTGGTTCGCTGGCCGCCGGAGGCCTCGCAGCCGCCGGCGTGACCGCGCTGGAACCGGGGGCAGCCGCCGCCTCCAGCCACCGCGAAGCCCCGCTGATCTCCGGCGAACCGCAGTTCGACAACACGGACGTGTACGCGTTCGTCAGCCCGGACAAGCCGGACACGACGACGGTCATCGCCAACTGGATCCCCTTCGAGGAGCCCGCGGGCGGACCGAACTTCTTCACGTTCTCGGAGGACGCGGAGTACGACATCCGCGTCGACCAGGACGGTGACGCGGAGGAAGACCTCATCTTCCGCTACACGTTCAGGACGAAGACGAAGAACGACAAGTCCTTCCTGTACAACACGGGCGTCGTGGAGAGCCTCGACGACCCCGACCTCAACATCACGCAGACGTACGACATCGAGCTCATCAAGCTGAAGGACCGGCGCGCGGTCTCCAAGACGAAGCTCGCGGACGATGTGTGGGTGGCGCCGTCCAACGTCGGCAAGGCGTCCATGCCGGACTTCAAGAAGCTGCGC
Organism: Streptomyces adelaidensis; assembly: GCF_016598475.1. GTDB lineage: Bacteria > Actinomycetota > Actinomycetes > Streptomycetales > Streptomycetaceae > Streptomyces > Streptomyces adelaidensis. The sequence continues at coordinate 32,831 of NZ_JAEMUX010000022.1, read as the reverse complement.
GACGAGGCCGTCTACAAGACCGCGAGCGAGGTGACGACGTACGCCGGCCAGGCCGACGACCCGTTCTTCCTGGACCTGCGCGTCTTCGACCTGCTGTACGGCGGTGACCTCTCCGAGGTCGGGCGGGACACGCTCAAGGGCTACAACGTCAACTCCATAGCCCTGCAGGTGCCGACCGACGCGCTCGTCGAGTCGAAGGACCAACCGATCGTCGGACTCTGGTCCACCACCCAGCGCAAGGGCGCCGACGGCCAGTACCACCAGGTCTCGCGCCTGGGCATGCCGCTGGTCAACGAGGTCGTCAACCCCATCGGGGACAAGGACGAGTTCAACGCGTCCTCGCCCGTGGACGACGGCCAGTTCCTGAAGAACGTCACCGAGCCCGAACTGCCCAAGCTCATCGAGGCCATCTACAAGATCCCGGCCCCCGAGGAGCCGCGCAACGACCTCGTCGACGTCTTCCTCAAGGGCGTCGAGGGCCTCAACCAGCCCGAGCACGTCACCCCCTCGGAGATGCTGCGCCTGAACACCTCCATCGAGCCGACCAAGAAGCCGAAGCGGCTCGGTGTGCTCGACGGTGACAACCAGGGCTTCCCGAACGGCCGCCGGCTCACCGACGACGTGATCGACATCGCGCTCCAGGTCGTCGAGGGCGAACTGGTCGGCGCCAAGAACGACCTGGGCGACGCGGTCGACAAGAACGACAAGAAGTTCGGCAAGTCCTTCCCGTACGTGGGTCTGCCGACGGCCGGTTCGCGTGGCAAGACCGTCGAGGGCAACACCACGAACAGCGTGCGCAGCGCGATCGGCACGGGCGTGGAGAGCGGCAGCACCGACGACATGACGCTGATCGCGGCCTCGGCGGGTGCCGGCGCGGCCGGTGTCCTGCTCATCGGCACGGGTCTGCTCTGGTGGCGTCGCCGGAACGACCGCGCGTACTACTAGCCCGACCCGACCGGGCCCCCTCCTGCGGGCCCGGTCCACCGACCGGCGCGGCCCGCTCGTATCCGTCCCCCACGGCGCGGGCCGCGTCTCACGACAGCAACGACCCGGCTCGGCAAGGATGTTGAGGAGAGGGCATGTCCCCGCGTACGAACGAGAGCGCGCCGGAGAACCGGCGTCCGCGTCCCGACGAGGGGGCTCCCGCACCCGACGGGACCGAGATCTCCGAGTCCGGCCCCGAGCCCCTCTCCGAGTCCGGTCCCGAGCCCGTCTCCGAGTCCCCCGGCGCGTCGCGCCCCGAGCGTGTCCCCGAGCCGGCCGTGCGGCGGCTGCTGCGCCTCACCGCGTGCGCGGCCGCGCTGGCTGTCGCGTTCACCGGGTTCGCGGTCGCGCTGGCCGCCCGGGACGACGACCGGACGGTGGCCGCGTCGACCTCGCCCGGCCTCTCGGCGGCCCAGCTCGCCAGTGGTGACCTCGACACGGCGGTCACGGCGCTCCAGGCCCATCTCAAGGAACAGCCGAAGGACTTCGGCTCCTGGTCCACGCTCGGCCTCGCCTACGTCGAGCAGGCCCGCGTCAAGGGCGACCCCTCCCGCTATCCGCAGGCCGAGAAGGCCCTGAAGCGTTCGCTTCGGCTGCGGGAGGACAACGACCCGGCGCTCGCCGGCCTCGCCGCGCTCGCCGCCGCACGGCACGAGTTCGACGACGCGCTGCGCTACGCGGACCGGGCGCTGAAGGAGAACCCGTACAGCGAACGGGCGTTGTGCAGCCGCATCGACGCACTGGTCGAACTCGGCCGCTACGACAAGGCGTTGAAGGCGGCGCGGCTCGCCGACACCCGGCGGCCCGGCATCCCGGTCTTCACCCGGTACGCGTACGTGTACGAGCTGCGCGGCGACGTGAAGACCGCCCGGCGCGTCCTGGAGCAGGCACTGGACTCGGCGACGACCCGGGGCGACATCGCCTACGTGGCCACCCAGCTCGGCCAACTCGCCTGGAAACAGGGCGACTACAAGACTTCGCTCGACCACTACGCGCGCGCCCTGGGCGCCGACGACACCTATCTCCCCGCGCTGGAGGGCCGCGCCCGCGCCCAGGCCGCGAGCGGTGACGGCGCGGCGGCGGTACGGGGCCTGGAGCAGGTCGTGTCCGCCTATCCGCTGCCGGGTCCGCTCGTCGTGCTCGGCGAGCTGTACGAGGCGAAGGGCGACACGGCCGGGGCACGCGAGCAGTACGCGCTGGTGAACGCCTGGACCTCCATCGCCCGCGCCAACGGCGTCAACGCCGACCTCGACACCGCGCTCGCCGCCGCCGACCACGGCGACGAGAAGGCCGCGCTGAAGGCCGCCGAGGCCGAGTGGAAGCGCCGCGAGACGGTCCACACCGCGGACGCCCTCGCCTGGGCGCTGCACGTCAACGGCCGCGACGACGATGCCCTGCCGTACGCCCGCCGCGCCACGGCCACCGGATACAAGGACGCGACGTTCCTGTACCACCGGGGCATGGTCGAGTCCGCGGCCGGCGACACGAAGGAGGCCCGCGCCTCGCTCAAGGCGGCCCTCGACCTCAACGCCGGCTTCTCGCCGCTCGGCGCGGAGCGGGCCCGTAAGACCCTGAAGACTCTGGAGGCCGCCAAGTGACGTCCCCCCGGCGCCTGTTCGCCTCCGGCGCGGCTCTCTTCCTGACCGTCGGCGCGCTCGTCCTCGTCCCCGCCGGGGCCGCGAGCGCCCACCCGCTCGGCAACTTCACCGTCAACCGGTACGACGGCCTCGTCGCCGCCCCCGGCCGGCTGAGGATCCTCCATGTCGAGGACCTCGCGGAGATCCCCGCGACCCAGGCCGGGACGGCCATCGAGCGGCAGGGGATGGACGACTGGGCCCGCGAGCGGTGCGAGACGGCCGCCGCGGACAGCGCGGTCACGGTCGACGGGCGTGCCGTCGAGGTGACGCTCAAGTCCAGCGGTGCCGAGGAGCGGCCGGGCCAGGCGGCCCTCAAGACGCTGCGCGTGGAGTGCCGGCTGACGGCTCCGCTGCCGGACCGGGCCGCCGACGTACGCTTCCACGCCGCCGTCGACTCCGGTCCGGGCTGGCGCGAGGTCACCGCGCGGGGCGACCGGATGACGCTGGCCGGGTCGGACGTGCCCGAGGAGTCGGTGTCCGGGCAACTCACCGACTACCCCGAGGAGTTGCTGCAGTCGCCCAAGGACACGGCGACGGCCTCCCTCCAGGTGCGGCCCGGCGGGCCCGCGCTGGCGGAGGAGCGCGACGCTCCCGGTGCCTCGGTCCTCCCGCGCGGCGCGGACCGCTGGACCCGGGCCCTGGACGACCTGGTCTCCAGTCAGGACCTCACCCTCGGCTTCGGCGCCCTGGCCTTCGGCATCGCCATGTTCCTCGGCGCGATGCACGCGCTCGGCCCGGGCCACGGCAAGACCCTGATGGCGGCCACGGCCGCCGCCCGTGACCGGGCCCGGATGCGTGACGTCCTCCCCATGGCCGCCTCCGTGACGGTCACCCACACCCTGGGCGTCGTCGCCCTCGGCCTCCTCGTCCTCGCCGGCTCCGCCGCCGCACCGGCCGTGATCACCTGGCTGGGCATCGCCAGCGGCCTCCTCGTCCTGGCGGCGGGCGCGACGCTCGTACGGCGGGCCTGGCAGAACCGGAAGCTCGCGCTGATGCGGGGGCGGGCGGACGGACATGGCCACGGGGATGCGCATGGGCACGACCACAGTCATGACCATGAGCACGACCACGGGCACGGTCATGACCACGCGCACGGTCATGAGGGCGGGCACAGTCATGAGGGCGGTCACTCCCACACGCATGACCACGCCCACGCCCACGCCCACGCCCACGCCCACGCCCACGCCCACGCCCACGACCACTCGAACGACCACGCGCCCGAGCCCGGCCGGGAGCTCGTACTCGCCCATGCCCAGGCGCACACCCACACCCACGCGTCGGCCGAGACCCACACCCGCGAGCACGCCCCGGCCAGGGCACACACCCACTCGCACACTCCGGCCCCCAAGCACAGCCACGACCACACTGACCGCCCCGACCAGAAGCGCTCCCTCTTCGGCGGCGGCGTCACCCACACCCACGGCGGCTTCACGCACACCCACCCCACCGCGCCCACCCTGCGCGGCACGATCCTGCTCGGTTTCGCGGGCGGCATGGTGCCGAGCCCCTCGGCCGTGGTCGTGCTGGTCGGCGCGGCGGCGCTGGGCAAGGCGTGGTTCGGGCTGCTGCTCGTGCTGGCGTACGGCATCGGTCTCGCGCTCACGCTGACGGCGGCCGGGTACGCCGTGGTGAAGGCGGGCGGGTGGGCGACGCGGATGATGGACAAGGGCGAGGGCCGGCTCGGCGGTCCGACCGCGGCGCTGGTGCGCAGGACCATGCCGCTGGCGTCGGCGTTGGTGGTCGTCGCCCTGGGGACGGGTTTGGTGCTCAAGGGGGCGGCATCCGCGCTCGGCTGAGCTACTTTTGGGAAGAAATCGTACGGAGTGGAGATTTCACGCGGGTGCTGGTGACGGGGGATGCAGGTGTCCGAGGAACCGGGCAGTGAACGTGTGATCGCGGGCCGCTACCGGCTGTTGACCCCGCTGGGCGAGGGCGGCATGGGCACCGTGTGGCGGGCCCAGGACGAGGTCCTGCACCGCGAGGTCGCCGTCAAGGAGGTGCGGGCGCCGGGCGGCATCCCGGTGTCCGACGTCGAGCGGATGTACGCCCGCCTGGAGCGGGAGGCCTGGGCGGCCGCACGGGTCGCCAACCGCAACGTCGTCACGGTGTACGACGTGGCCATGGAGGACGGCCGCCCGTGGATCGTGATGGAGCTGGTGCGCGGGCTGTCGCTCGCCGACCTCCTGGACGCCGAGGGCCCGCTCTCGCCGCAGCGCGCCGCGCACATCGGCGCCGAGGTGCTGGCCGCGCTGCGCGCCGCGCACGACGCCGGGGTCCTGCACCGGGACGTGAAACCGGCCAACGTGCTCATGTCCAACGACGGCCGCGTCGTCCTCACCGACTTCGGCATCGCCATGGTCGAGGGCAGCTCCGCGCTGACCATGACCGGCGAGGTCATCGGCTCACCCGAGTTCCTCGCCCCCGAGCGCGCGCTCGGCCGTACGCCCGGACCCGAGTCGGACCTGTGGTCGCTCGGTGTGCTGCTGTACGCGGCGGTCGAGGGCAACTCGCCCTTCCGGCAGAACACTCCGCTGAGCACCCTGCGCGCGGTCGTCGACGAGGAACTCCCGCCGCCGCTCCGGGCGGGCCCGCTGGCCCCGGTGGTCGAGGGGCTGCTGCGCAAGGATCCGGCCGAGCGGATCTCCGCCGAGCAGGCGGAGCGGGACCTGCGGATCATCGGTGCGGGCGGCACCCCGCGCGCCGACACGGTCGCGTCGGCGCCGTACAGCCCGACGGTGGCCGCCTTCCCGAGTCCGGGCGGGAACACGGGCCCCGGGCCGGGGACGAACGGGTTCGGGCCGCCGACGCCGGCGCATCCCGTCCCGGCCGCCACGACCCGGCCCTCGGCTGTGCCCGCAGGGGGGCCTGACCGCAACCGCCGCGCCCTGGTCTTCCTGATCGCGGGGATCGCCGCGATCGCCTTCGCCATCGCCGGTCTGACGTACGCCCTGGTCAACCGCGACAACGGCGGGTCCGGCGACAACACCACCAACGGGGCGGGCACGGTGGGCGGTACCGACGGCGGGACGGGCGACGAGGAGCCGGGCGGCGGCGACACCCCGAGCGGCGACGACGCCCCCTCGCGGACGCCCGACGAGGAGGAGCCCACGGACAAGCCGCCCGCGCAGTCCGTGAAGGTGACGGTCGAGGGCTCGAACACCGACTACTCGGGCGCCTGTCCGCCGCCGGACGCCGAGGTCCCCACCTTCACCGCGACGTTCACCGTGGGCAGCGTGCCCGTGGAGGTCGACTACCGCTGGGTGGCGAAGAGCGGCGAGGTCGAGGACGCCGGCTGGAAGACACTGTCGTTCGCGGCCGGCGGTGAGAACACGCAACGGGACCAGGTCGTCGTCTCGACGTCGGGGAGCTACGCGGACGAGATCAGCGTCGAGGTCCGCGGCCCGGTGCGGACCGAGTCCAACTCGGTCGCGTTCTCGGTGACCTGCGAGACGGAGGCCCCGACCACGGGCGGGACCTCCCCCTCGGACCCGGAGAACCCGGACGACTCCGGGGACTCCGGCGGCTACGACGACAGCGACTACGAGGACGAGGCCGGGGCCTACGTCCCCGCGCCCGCCGTCAGGCCGCGTTCCTGAACACCGGCAGATACCCGCCCGACTGCCCCGCGGCCTTCGGGTGGTACGACTCGCCCACGTTCAGCACGTTGAGGCTGTGCAGCCACGCGCTGCCGGAGCACAGTTCGTGGCCGGTGAACGCGGAGCGGACGTCGCCGAAGGTGAAGCCGTGGTCGGCGGCGCGTTTGGCGACCGCGGTGTTGAGGTGGTCCGCCGCGTCGTTGATGGCGGACCGCTTGGCCTGGGACAGCCCGGGGCAGGTGCCGCCCAGCTGGTAGAAGCGGGGGTAGCCGAGCACCACCACGTGGGCGGCCGGTGCCTTCGCGCTGATCGCCGAGTAGACCTTGTCGAGTTGGCCGGGCAGCGTGGAGTCGACGTACGTCTTCGCCGTGTCGATGCGGGAGAGACAGGCGCTGTCGGACTGCAGGACGCAGGTGGTCATCACGTCGGCGAAGCCGGCGTCGTTACCGCCGACGCTGATCGAGACCAGTCCCGTGCTCGCGCCCAGCGGGCCGAGCTGACCCGCCAGAACATCACCCGTACGGGCGCCTGAGCAAGCCGTGAAGTTGAAGGACGAGGGTGCGTTGGCGGCCGCCCAGAGGTACGGGTAGGCCTTCGTGCTGCGCTTGCAGTCGCCGCTGGCGGACAGGTAGCTCCCCGCGCCGACGCCCGAGGAGTAGGAGTCGCCGAGGGCCACATAGCCGGTGGGGGCGGCCTGTTGGGACGCCTGTGCCGTCGTGGCACCGGCGAGGGCGGCGCCGGCGGTGAGGAGGAGTGAGGTCAGGTATGCCGCGAGTCGGGAACGTCTCATGGAACCTCCCTTTAGCAGGATCTCTGCCTCAACCGTCGTAGCAACTACGCGTGTTGATCGGAAGTGTTCATGTCAATACTTTCCCGTCCATGACAACCTGTACCCACCGCGTTCAACTCCCGTTCCATTTCGTTCACATGACAGATACATGACAAATCCTCAACTCTCTTGAGCTACGCCCGTAGATCGATCAATCTGCTGGGAGCCGGCAGCGGAACGCGACGCTCCCGGCCGTGAGTGCGATGGCGCACACACCCCCACAGACGCGCTCCCGACCACGGGCGCGCGCCGCCTATGAGGAGGACTCCCTCGTAATGGCACACCTGCGTAGCAAGAAGATCCGCGTCGCCGCCGTCACCACCGTGGCGACCGCCGCCCTGCTCGGCGGCCTCACCGCGCTGCCCGCCCATGCCGCCCCGGCCGAGGGCAGGGTGCTCGCGGCCGACTCCCCCACCGCGATCAAGGGCAGCTACATCGTCACGCTCAAGAAGGGCGCGGGCCTCAAGGCCGCGTCGAGCGCGGGCAAGGACCTGGTCGAGGAGTACGGCGGCACGGTCAGGAAGACCTTCAAGTCCGCGCTGAACGGCTACTCGGCCGACCTCTCCGCGACCGAGGCGAAGAGACTCGCCGCCGACCCGTCGGTCGCCTCCGTCGAGCAGAACCAGGTGTTCACCTCGACCGCCACCCAGACCAGCGCCCCGTGGGGTCTGGACCGCTCCGACCAGGCGTCGCTGCCGCTCTCCGGCACGTACACCTACCCGGACAGCGCGGGCAGCGGTGTGACCGCGTACGTCATCGACACCGGCGTGCGCATCACGCACTCCCAGATCAGCGGCCGGGCGACCAACGGCTACGACGCCGTCGACGGTGACAACGTCGCCCAGGACGGCAACGGTCACGGCACCCACGTGGCGACCACCATCGCCGGCTCGACCTACGGCATCGCCAAGTCGGCGAAGATCGTGGCGGTGCGCGTGCTCAACAACGCCGGCTCGGGCACCACGGCGGGCGTCGTCGCGGGCATCGACTGGGTGACCGCGAACCACAGCGGCCCCTCCGTCGCCAACATGTCGCTCGGCGGCGGCGCGTCCACCGCGCTCGACACGGCCGTGGCCAACTCCATAGCCAGCGGTGTCACCTACGCGGTCGCGGCGGGCAACAGCAGCGCCAACGCCTCCTCGTACTCCCCGGCCCGGGTCGCCTCGGCGATCACGGTCGGCGCCACCACCAGCACGGACGCCCGGGCGAGCTACTCCAACTACGGCTCGGTTCTGGACATCTTCGCCCCGGGCTCGTCGATCACGGCAGGCTGGTACACCAGCGACACCGCGACGAACACCATCTCGGGCACCTCGATGGCCACGCCGCACGTCGCGGGCGCGGCCGCCGTCTATCTCGCCGGACACACCTCGGCCACCCCGGCCCAGGTCGCCACGGCGCTGACCGGCGGCGCCGTCACGGGCAAGGTCACCAGCCCCGGCACCGGTTCCCCGAACCGTCTGCTGCAGATCGTCCAGTAACAGCAGCTCTTCGACTGCGCACAGAAGGTTCCCCGGAGGCGTACGGCGCCTCCGGGGAACTTTCGTATACGCCCGAGGAATTCTTTACCGGTGCACTACAAATGGGCGTACGGTCGCCGTTCCGCGTCTCGACGTATTGACTCCCCCGCGCCCGCTGAGCGACATTGAAGCCCGGCATCCGGCGCTTCAGGGGGCAAAGTCGCCAATGCAGACCTTGGGTATCAAGCCAGCTCTGTCCGGCAGTGGCGGGCCACTGCTGGCGGGCGTGGCCGCGGCCGTCGCGGGGGTGGGCGCGGTGCTCGCGTTCGCCGACGCGGACTCGGTGCTGCGCGGCCCGTTCACGCTGTTCTTCCTCCTTGTCGCACCAGGAGCCGCCATCGCGGCCCAGTTGGACGGGCTGGAGCCGTTCGGTCGCGTCGTGACCTCGGTCGCCGGCGCCATCGCGGTCAACCTCCTCGTCGCCCAGGGCCTGATCGCCACCCACTCGTGGTCGGTCCCCGGTGGCATCACGGCCGTGACCGTGATCAGCTCGCTCGTTCTCCTGCTGAGTCTGGTACGGCGCCTCGGCGCCCGTACGGAGAGAAGACGGACCTGAGACGTGGACATCAGCGTGTACCGTCCCGGCGAACTGACCGCCGCCGACCGGGCGGCCTGGACCGCCCTCCAGTCGAAGGCCCATCTGCACGGCGCGCCGGAGCTGGCGAACCCGTTCCTGTCCCCGGAGTTCGCCCTGTCGGTGGGCCGCTGCCGGCGCGGGGTGCGGATCGCGGTCGTCCGGGAGGGCGGTGAGCCGGCGGCCTTCTTCCCGTACCAGAGAACCGCCGTCGGGGTGGGCAGAGCCGTCGGTCTGGGCCTCTCCGACTGCCAGGGCGTGGTCCACCGCCCCGGCTTCACCTGGGACGCCCAGGAGCTGCTGCGGGCCTGCGGGCTCGCGGTGTGGGAGTTCGACCATCTGGCGCAGGGCCAGACGCCGTTCGCGGCCCACATCACCGGCACCTTCCCGTCCCCGGTCATGGACCTGGAACAGGGCTACGAGGCGTATCTCGGCCAGCTGAGGGCCGGCTCGCCGAAGTTCGTCAGGACGACGCTCGCCAAGGAACGCCGGCTCGGCCGCGCGGTGGGCGAGGTGCGCTATGTGCACGACGAGCGCGACCCCAGGGTCCTGCGCACGCTGATGGCCTGGAAGTCGGCGCAGTACCGCAGGACCGGTCGCAGCGACCGCTTCGCGCACCCGTGGATCACCCGGCTCGCGCACCAGCTCTTCCACTCCCGCTCCGACTCCTTCGCCGGCCGGCTGTCGGTGCTGTACGCGGCCGGCAAGCCGATCGCGGCCCACTTCGGGCTGCGCTCCGAGCGGGTGCTGACCTGCTGGTTCCCGGCGTACGACCCGGCGTTCGCGAAGTTCTCGCCGGGCCTGCTGCTGCATCTGCACATGGCCGAGGAGGGCGCCGCCGACGGCATCGCGTACCTGGACCTCGGCCGGGGCCAGAAGCAGTACAAGGATTCCCTGAAGACACGGGAGATCTCCGTGTCGGAGGGGTGGGTCACCCGACGCCATCCGGTGGCACTCGGACACCGGGCCCGCCGGGCCCCCGTCCGGGCGCTGCGGAACACGGTGCAGGCGCGCCCGGAGCTGTTCGCGCCGGCGGACAGACTGTTGAAACGGATGGGAAGAATCCGGTCGGGAGGTCAGGTAACGGACACAACAACAAAAACGTGAGGCCTCGTAATAGGTCTTGCCATACGGGGTCAATCATCAATACCGTCATACATCCACCCGCATCGGTACGTCGGCGCATGCTCCTAGGGGAGGGCTCAAGGAGCGCGACGGTCCCGGCGCGGGGCGCGGTAGGGGGGTGCCGTGCTCGGTGACCGCAACTTTTACCGAGTCGAGCCGCGAGACCGACTGCCGAGTCGCGACAGTCGGCCGACTTTGCCAACTCACCCGGGATGCCCGGAGATCGATACGGAGATCGATACGGAGATCGATACGGAGATCGAATTCGGCATGCCGTAAGTGAGAACCCCCCTTTCGAACCGGACAAAGAGCCGAACCACCCAGGGGCGGGTGGTTCACCGGACGAGAGGGACCAGACTCATGAGCTCAGTTCTGCGCCCGGCCATATCCACCTCGGAATCCGATACCACCAGCGCCGATTCGCCGGCGCTCGCGAAGTACCGGCCGATCTCCAACCACCTGGCCATAGCACCGCCGGTGAGCGTGGTGATACCCGCCATGAACGAGGCGGAGAACCTTCCGTACGTCTTCAAGACGCTGCCCGGCTGGATCCACGAGGTGGTCCTGGTCGACGGCGACTCCTCCGACGACACCATCGCGGTGGCCCGCGAGCTGTGGCCGGACGTCAAGGTCGTCCCGCAGCGCGGGAAGGGCAAGGGGGATGCCCTGATCACCGGCTTCGAGGCCTGCACCGGCGACATCATCGTGATGGTCGACGCGGACGGTTCGGCCGACGGCCACGAGATCGTGTCGTATGTCTCCGCCCTCGTCTCGGGTGCGGACTTCGCCAAGGGTTCCCGCTTCGCCAACGGCGGCGGCACCGACGACATGACCCTGATCCGCAAGTTCGGCAACTGGGCGCTGTGCACCACCGTGAACCGCAAGTTCGGCGCCCGCTACACCGACCTCTGCTACGGCTACAACGCGTTCTGGCGGCACTGCCTGGACAAGATCGACCTCGACTGCACCGGCTTCGAGGTGGAGACCCTGATGAACATCCGGGTCGTCAAGGCGGGCCTGAAGGTCCAGGAGATCCCCAGCCACGAGTATCTGCGCATCCACGGCGCGAGCAATCTGCGGGCCGTGCGCGACGGGCTGCGCGTGCTGCGGGTGATCCTGAAGGAACGTTCCAACCGGCGGGCGCTGCGCCGCCGTTCGCACTCGACGACCCTCACCGCCGGCCGGGGAGAGTCGTCTTGAACGAGCCGGCCGTCTCGGTCGTCGTCTGTGTGTACACCGAGGACCGCTGGGAGGACATCCTCGCGGCGGTCGCCTCGGTGCGCGCCCAGTCCCGGCCGGCCCTGGAGACGCTCCTGGTGGTGGACCACAACCAGGCCCTGCTGGAGCGGCTGACCAGGGAGTACAAGGAGATCGAGGAAGTGCGGGTGCTCGCCAACGCCGGCCCCCGCGGGCTGTCGGCGGGCCGCAACACGGGCATCGCCGCCTCGTACGGGGAGATCATCGCCTTCCTCGACGACGACGCCGTCGCCGAGCGCGACTGGCTGAGGTACTTCGTCGAGGGGTACGCCGATCCCCGGGTCATGGCCGTCGGCGGCCGTACGGTGCCCGCGTGGGCGTCCGGCCGCCGCCCGGCCTGGTTCCCCGAGGAGTTCGACTGGGTGGTGGGCTGCGCCTACAAGGGCCTGCCGGGCGGCGTCGCCCCGGTCCGCAATGTGCTGGGCGGCAACGCCTCGTTCCGGCGCAGCGCCTTCGACGCGGCCGGCGGCTTCGCCACGGGCATCGGCCGCGACGGGGACAAACGCCCGCTGGGCTGCGAGGAGACGGAGCTGTGCATCCGGCTCTCCCGGGCCAGACCGGACGCGGTGCTGCTGCTCGACGACCGGGCGGTGATCCACCACCGGGTGCCCGACGCGCGGATGCGCTTCGGGTACTTCCGCACGCGTACGTACGCGGAGGGCCTGTCGAAGGCGCTGGTGGCGCGGAGCGTCGGCGCCGGCAAGGGGCTGGAGTCGGAGCGCCGGTACACCACCCGGGTGCTGCCCGCCGGGGTGGCGCGCGGAGTGCGTGACGCACTGCTCGGCCGCGCGGGGGGCGCGGGCCGGGCGGGCGCGATCGTCGCGGGCGTGGCCGCGGCGGCCGGGGGGTACGTTGTCGGGAGCGTCCGGGCCCGCAGGGGCGAGGTCACGTTCTCGGTCGGCGAGATTCCGGGCGGCGCGGCCGGCAAGGGGGGCGAGGGGGGCTCGTCATGACGGAAACAGCCGTACCGATCCTGATGTACCACGCGGTCTCCGCCGCGCCGAACGACGCCACCCGGGACCTCTCGGTGACCCCGGAGGCCTTCGCGGAGCAGATGGCGCTCATCGACGACCTGGGGTTCACCCCGGTCGACACGGCGGATCTGGCGGCGAGCTGGCGGTCGGGCCGCCCGCTCCCCGCCCGGCCCGTCCTGGTCACCTTCGACGACGGCTACCAGGGCGTGCACCGCCACGCCCTGCCCGTCCTCGTCAAGCACGGCTTCGCGGCCTCCCTGTTCGTCACCACGGGCTGGATCGAGGGCCCGTACGACAGCGGCGGCGCCCTCGACACCATGCTCGGCTGGGACCAGGTGCGCGAGCTCGCCGCCAACGGCGTGGAGATCGGCGGGCACAGCCACACGCATCCGCAGCTCGACACGCTGGACGACGACCGGCTCCGGTTCGAGCTGCGGCGCTGCCGGAGAATCGTGGCCGACGAACTGGGCACCCGGCCCGTGTCGTTCGCGTACCCGTACGGCTACTCCAGCCGCCGGGTGCGGGTGGCGGTGCGGGAGACGGGGTTCGCCCAGTCGCTCGCGGTGGGCAACGCGCTTGCCCGGCGCGCCCAGGGCCCGTACGCGCTGCGGCGGGTCACGGTGCGGCGCTCCACCGGGGTCGCGGAGTTCGAGCGGCTGATCGAGGGCCGCGCGATCGGCCGCGACTTCGCCCGGGACCGTGCCCTCACCAAGGGGTACGCCATGGTCCGAAGAGCACGACAGGTCCGGAAGGCCATCCGTTCCCGTGTCTGACACAACGACGACCACCGCGGCCGAGCAGGCCGAGAGCGCCACGACCGAGACCGCCGAGCGGCGGTCCGGCTCCGGCCGCAGGCTGCGACTGCCCGGCATGGGCAAGGGGGCGGGGGGCAACCAGCTGTTCCGCAACGCCTACGCCCTGATGCTGAACACCGGTGTCTCGGCCGTGCTGGGCCTCGGCTTCTGGCTGGCCGCCGCCCGCTACTACACCGAGGCCTCGGTCGGGCAGGGTTCCGCCGCGATCGCCGCGATGAAGCTCCTGGCGGGGCTCACCGCGGTGACGCTGATGGGCGCGCTGGCCCGGTTCATCCCCGTCGCGGGACGCGCCACGGGTCGGCTGATCTTCCGTACGTACGCGGGCAGTTCGGTGATCGTGGCGCTCGCGGCGGGCGTGTTCCTGCTGACGCTGGGCATGTGGGGGTCGTCGTACCGCTTCCTGCACGATCCGCTGAACGCGGTGTTCTTCGTGCTGGCGGTGGTCGCCTGGTCGGTGCTGACACTCCAGGACGGGGTGCTGACGGGGCTGCGGAGCGCGATGTGGGTGCCGGTCGGGAACACCGTGTTCTCGGCGGTGAAGCTGGTGCTCCTTGTGGCGTTCGCCGCCGCGGTCCCGACCATGGGCGTGTTCGTGTCCTGGGTGGCCGCGATCTCGCTGTCCGTGCTGCCGCTGGGCTGGCTGGTGTTCCGGCGGCTGGTCCCCAGGCATGTGAAGGCCACCGCGGACCGCGCGCGTCCGCCGTCGCTGCGGGAGATCGGCCGCTTCCTCGCGGGCGACTACACCGGCTCGCTGTTCTCGCTCGCCGTGGTCTATCTGGTCCCGGTGATCGTCGCCGCCCAGGTCGGTTCCGCCGACAACGCGTACTTCTACATCACCACCACCATCGGCGGCACGATCAATCTGCTCGCCATCAACATGGGCGCCTCACTGACCGTGGAGGGCTCGCACGACCCGGCGCGGCTCGCCGCCAACACCCGGGCCGCGCTGAAGCGGATGGCGCGGATCATGGTGCCGGTGTGCGCGGGGCTGTTCGTCGGGGCGCCCTGGATCCTGGCCGTCTTCGGGCAGGCGTACGCGGACGCGGCGACCGGGCTGCTGCGCTGGTTCGCGGTCGGCGCGCTGCTGCGGGTCGTCATCGAGACGTACTTCGCGGTGCTGCGCGCGCAGAGCCGGACTGCCGGACTCGCCTGGCTGCAGGGCCTGTTGTGCGCCCTCGTCCTCGGGCTGACGCTGTTCCTGCTCCCCCGGATGGGGCTGACCGGCGCGGGCGTCGCCGAGATCTCCAGCCTCGCGGTGATCGTGCTGATCGCCGCGCCCCGGCTGTACCGGATCGTGCGGACCGCGCCGCCCGCCGAGGTGCCCGAGGACGCGGCGCCGGACGGCGACCTCGCCGACCTGGGCCGGGTGGCGTCCGCCGCGAGGAAGCAGAGCGGCGCCTGGGCCCGGCTCGACTCCGACACCCTCGCCCTCGGCGTCCACCTCGACTTCGACCACCTGGAACGCCGCCCGGACGTACGCCCCGGCCCGGGCACCCCGCCCACCGGAACCCCGTCCGTGCGCGCGGGCCACCGGCCGGCCTGGGCCAAGGACCGGCCGACCTGGCCGCTGAACCTGCCGACCTCGCTCGGACTGCCCGTAGAAGCGCGGGCGCCCGGTTCGGAGTCGTCCACGGGCCCGGCCCAGGCCCCGGAGGTGGACGCCCCGTTCGAGGAGGGCGCATCGGAGGCGGCCACCGCCCGGGACCCAGAGGGACCGGAGAAGTCCGTACGAGAGCCGGTGAAACCCCTGGTCCAGGACGTGTCGTCCGCCGAGGAGGCGCCTCGGGTGCCCCTGCGGGAGCGGCTGGCGCACCCCACGATCACCGGAGTGGTCCTCGGCTGTCTGCTGCTCTCCGCGCTGCTGCTCTACTGGGTGCCCGCGCTGGCGCTGGACGACTCCGACCTGGACCGGATGGGCGGGCTCGGGCTGATCTCCGTCCTGCCCACGCCGACCCTGGTCGGGACGGCACTGCTGGCCACGGTGTTCGCCTCGCTGCTGTGGCTGGGCCGCGAGCACAAGGGGCTGCTGCTGATCACGCTCCTGGCCACCGTCTTCTCCCTGCACGCGCTGCCGGCCGTGATCGAGGCCGAGCCCCGGTTCGCGACGGCCTGGCAGCACCTGGGCTTCATCGACTACATCGACCGGACCGGCTCGGCCGTACCCGATCTGGACGCCCGCTGGAGCTGGCCGGGCTTCTTCGCGGCGGCCGCGTTCGTCGCCGAGGCCTGCGGGGTCAGCGACTTCACCGAGATCATCCGCTGGTGGCCGACGGCCGTCCAGCTCCTCTATCTGCCCCCGCTGTTCCTGCTCACCCGCCATATGCGGGCGAGCTGGCGCGCCAAGTGGACGGGCATCTGGATCTTCGTCCTGAGCGGCTGGGTGGGCCAGGACTACTTCTCCCCCCAGGGCTTCACCTACCTCCTCTACCTGGCGTTCGTCGCGATCCTCCTCGTCTGGTTCCGTGCCCCGCGCATGCTGTGGGGCAAGGCCCTCCCGGGCGAGGCGGAGGTCGAGCCGACCGACCGCCGGCAGCGCGCGGTCCTCCTGGCGGTCCTGATCGCGCTGTACGCGGCGACGGTCCCGGCCCACCAGCTGACCCCGTTCGTGATGCTGGGCGTCCTCGCGGTCCTCGTCCTGATCGGCCGCTGCGAACTGCGCGGCCTGCCCATCCTGTTCGCCGTCCTGGTCGCCGTATGGGTGGGCTTCCTGGCCGAGCCGTACTGGTCCGGCCACTTCGACGAACTCTTCGGCGGGGTCGGCGGCGTCGGCGGAAACGTCACGTCCTCGGTCTCCGGCCGCATCGGCGAAGGCAGTTCCACCCACAAACTCGTCCTGTACGCCCGCGTCGCCCTCGCCGGCGCCGTCATGCTCCTGGCCTGCTACGGCTTCTGGCGCCGCCGCGAGAACAAGTACCGCGAACGCTCCCTGCTCGTCCTGACCTTCGTCCCGTTCCTCGGCTTCGGCATGCAGTCGTACGGCGGTGAGATGGCCCTGCGGGTCTTCATGTTCGCCCTGCCGGGCGCCGCGCTGCTGGCCGGACTCGCCTTGTTCCCGCGCACCGGCGTCACCGCCGAGGAACGCGACAAGGACCGGGTGAGCCTCGCCCCGCTGGCCGCCCTGATGGCCGGGCTCGTCCTCATCGGCGGCTTCCTGATCGCCCGCTGGGGCAACGAGCCCTTCGAGCGCGTCCGCCCGGGCGAGGTCGCCGCCATGGAGTACGTGTACGCCCATGACGACCCGACCGTACGGCTCCTCTGGCTCAGCGACGACCCGGTGAACAGCGTGACGCCCGCGATGCCGTGGGGCGCGCGGGACATGGAGAAGGTCGAGTACGTGCCGACGCTCGCGCCGGGCGACCCGGTCCTGGTGTCCGGCCTGGCCAAGGCGCTGAAGAACGCCGGCCCGAACTCGTATCTGATCGTCAACCGCAGCCAGGTCACCTCGCTCCAGATGGACTCCGGGTACTCCAGGAACTGGGAGTCCCGGCTCCTCCAGAACCTCGACGAACGCGAGGACTTGAAGCAGGTCTTCGCCAACGCGGACGCCACGGTCTTCGCCATGCGCGAGCAGAGCGGCAAGGCTCCCGAGCCCGACCCCGGCCCGATCGGCCCCCAGGTCACCTGGACGCCGTGGTCGGTGGTGGGTGGTCTGGCGGCCATCGCGCTGATCGTGCTGCTGAGCATCCGAGAGGTCGTACGGGTGGCGGTCCGCCCGAGCGTCCGCCAACTCCGCCGGCTCCAGAGCAGCTTCTGGTTCAGCCTGCCGCTGCTGGCGCTGCTGCTGGCGTCGCTGGTGCAGCGGTTCTTGACGATGGGCTCGCAGTAGATGTCATGAGGAGGGTCACCGCTTCAGCCACTTCACCTCGTACGCGCCCATGTCGAACTTCTCGCCGTCGATGTCCGCACTGATCTTGCGGTCGAGCGTGTTGACCACGAGCACCGCCTTGTCGTCGGCCAGCACCCGGACGTTCGGCTTGTCGTCCGCCGCGACGGACACCGTCTCGTACGCCGTGCCCGGCGGGAACTCCTCGCCGAACCGGGACAGCAGGCCGTACATGGGCAGCGCCCCGCCACCGTCCCGCTTGTCCGTCGGGGACCAGAGGCACCCCGGACACTCGGGCCCCTTCTCCTCCTCCGGATTCCAGTAGAACCCGGAGGTCGCCCCGCCCCGAGCCATGGCCATCAACCCGGCGGCATGGACGGCGACGCGGCGGTTCTCGGACCAGCCGGCACGGTTGTCGTCGGCGTCGGCGGGCTCCACGTAGTACTCGGCCCACCACAGCGGCAGCCCGGCGGAGCGTTCCCGCACCCACTCGCTGACGGCCGTGAACTTCTCCGTGGCCGCGAACTCGTCCGGCAGCAGATCGTCGTCCTGGGTGTAACTGGACCCGTCCACCACCACGAAGTCCGCGCCGGCCTTGTTCTTGTTCCAGTAGTCGAAGGCGTCGAGGACCCGCTGGTCCATGGCGCCCCACGGGCCCTTCAACGACGTCGAGGCGTCCTGCTGCTGACGCGGGTCGAGACTGTCCATGACCAGGTACGGCCCGCCGACCATGATGTCCTTGTCGACCTTCTTCAGGGCCTTGTGGACGAGGTTGTACAGCTCGGTGTACCCCTCGTAGTCCCAGCGGGCCTCGGCGTTGTTCCAGAAGCCCTTGAACTCGTTCCAGACGATGAAGTGCCGTACGTCGGGGTAGCGCTTGGCGACGGTCGCGGCGAGGGCGGCGTAGTCCTCGAAGTGCTCGGGCTCCGGCGCGGTCTCCAGGGCGCTCTGGCTCCAGTCGGTGCTGTCGGCGCCGGACTTGCCGCCCTTCATCCAGTCGGGGGCACAGCACAGGGTGACGACGGGCGTGCCGCCGGTGGCGCGGACGAAGTCGACGCGCCGGTCCATCTCCTCGAAGTCGTAACGCCCCTCGACGGGTTCGGGGTTGCCGGCGCCCCAGCCCATGATGTGCTGGATCTGCGGCAGGGGCTGCTCGCCGAGCCGCTTCTCGACCCGTTCGACAGCGGCCTCGCTGCCCTCGTCGGCACTGAACTGGGTGTGGGTGAAGCCCCACCCCACATCGGGTCCCGGGGCCCCGGACGGGGTGGCGGGTGTGCCGTGCACCTTGTCGCCGTCGGGCGAGGTGCCGGCGGTGCTGCCGTCCCCCGGAAGCGTGTTGAGCAAGGTCACGACCAGGGCGAGAGCGGCCGCCCCCACGCCGAGAAGCGCGGTGAGCCGCCACCGCCGCTCCCCCGAAAACCACCCATGACGTCCCATCATGGGCAACAGTAACCGCGCGGACCGGTGGTAGGGGAGCTTCCGCCGGTGAACTCCTGGGCAATCGGACCGACCGTGGGGGCGGGGAGCGCGCTCCGGCGGACACGACCGGCGCACCACGGAAAGCGGATGCGAGCGGACACGCCTCGCACTGCGGAAAGCGGATGCACGGGGAGCCCTCGGTGACAGATCATGGCGGCATGTCCGCCAACCCACACGACGCACTGCCGATCCGGCTCAACGTCGACGACAGCGACTCCCCGTCCGATGTCGTCGACGCGCTGTTCCTCGGCCGTTTCGCGACGGGCGAGCAGCCGTACGCACACGCGGCGAACATCGACCGGGTACGGTCCGGGGCCACGCTGCTGCCACCGGGCGCCCGGCTGCTGCGCGCCGCGCGGGACGACGACCGCAGCGCGACCCTCGCCGAGGGCGACGGCTGGACCGTGCTGATCTCCCGCTGGAACCGGGGCGCCGACGTCACGGTGACCGCGACCACCGCCGAGCTGGCGGAGAAGGTGCTCGGCCAGGCCACCGACGGCGCGGCCGACGAACCCGAGCCGCAGCCGGAGAACGTGACGATGGGCTTCTGGTACGTCTCGCCCCGGCGGGGCCCGCACCGCACGACCCGGCAGATCTCGGCGGGCACCTGGGAAGAGGTACGGCCGAACTACACGGCCCCGGTGGCGGACGCGATGGACCACCTGATGAAGACGACCCCCGAGGACATCGCGGGCCGCCTCCTGCTGCTGCACGGCCCGCCCGGCACCGGCAAGACCTCCGCCCTGCGCACGCTGGCCCGCTCCTGGCGGGACTGGTGCCAGGTCGACTGCGTCCTGGACCCCGAGCGGCTCTTCTCCGACGTCGGCTATCTGATGGACATCGCGATCGGCGAGGAGGACTCGGCGGGCAAGGGCCGCTGGCGCCTGCTGCTCCTGGAGGACTGCGACGAGCTGATCCGCGGCGAGGCCAAGCACACGGCGGGCCAGGCGCTCTCCCGGCTGCTGAACCTGACGGACGGCCTGCTCGGCCAGGGCCGCAACGTCCTGGTCGGCGTGACCACCAACGAGGACCTGGAGCGCCTGCACCCCGCCGTGGTCCGCCCCGGCCGCTGCCTCGCCCGTATCGAGGTGGGCGCCCTGACCCGCGCGGAGGCGGTCGGCTGGCTCGGCACGGAGGAAGGTGTCGGCCGCGAGGGCGCGACGCTGGCGGAGCTGTACGCGCTGCGTCGCGGTACGTCACCCACATCGGTGCCGGAGCCACGCGACGGCGCGGCCGCGGGCCTGTATCTGTAGCGCTGTAGCTGTAGTACCCGCTGGTGCTTCACCTGGAGTGCTTTGATGGATATATGACCCTGTTCGTCGGCACTTCGGGGTGGCAGTACAAGGACTGGCGGGGCGCCCTCTACCCGCAGGGCCGCCCCACCCGGCTCTGGCTGGAGGAGTACGCGGCCCGTTTCGCGACGGTCGAGATCAACAACGCGTTCTACCGGCTGCCGACGCGGGAGAACTTCGAGGCGTGGCGGGCACGGGTGCCGGAGGACTTCGTGGTCGCGGTGAAGGCCAGCCGGTACCTCACCCACATCAAGCGGCTGCGGGACCCCGAGGAGCCGGTGAACCGCCTCATGAGCCACGCGGAGGGCCTGGGTGACTGCCTGGGCCCGATCCTGCTCCAGCTGCCGCCGACGCTGCGGGCCGACGCGGGTCTCCTGGACACCTGCCTCGGCTGCTTCCCCGCCGGCACCCGGATCGCGGTCGAGCCCCGCCACGACTCCTGGTGGACGCCCGAGGTCCGCGAGGTACTGGAGTCCCACCACGCGGCCCTGTGCTGGGCCGACGCGCACTCCCGCCCGACGACCCCGCTATGGCGCACCACCGACTGGGCCTACCTCCGCCTCCACCAGGGCCGAGCCCACCCCTGGCCGCACTACGGCCGCCAAGCCCTGACCACCTGGGCCGACCGCCTCGCCGCCACGTGGCCCGCCCGCGCCGACGTGTACGTCTACTTCAACAACGACCCCGGCGCGGCGGCCGTGGAGGACGCGACGACGTTCGCCCGGGCGGCGAGAAGAGCGGGCCTGAACCCGACACGAACACCGGACCGCCTGGCGCGGGCGTAGCGGGCTCTTCCCTCTCCAGCCCTCGCTAGTCCGTGTACGCCGCCCGCAGGGCATCTCGGGCCGCGGCCAACGCGTCCGCCTCGCTCAGCCCGAGTCGGCGCACCCGCTCGGCGTACGCTCCGGCGGCCGTCGCGGCCTCGCGCTCCGCGGCCGAGCCGGCGGCAGCCACGAACGTTCCGTTGCGCCCCCGAGTCTCGATCACCCCGTCCGTCTCCAGCGCCCGATACGCCTTGGCGACGGTGTTGGCGGCGAGCCCGAGCTGCTCGGCGAGTCCCCGTACGGTGGGCAGCCGATATCCCACGGGGAGTCCGCCGGAGCGGGCCTGTTCCGAGATCTGGGCGCGCACCTGTTCGTAGGGCGCGACCCCCTCTGCGATGCGAATCTTCAAGGTCACGCGGCGATTGTCCCGTACCCGCCGGAAAATCGGAGGCGACCGCCGAGGCCGCCCGCGTAGCGTGCGCTCACATGACATTGATCGTTCGCGACCTCCGTGCCGCAGACCCCGCGGACGCCGAGGCCTTCGCCGACGTACGCAGGCTCGCCCTCCCCTTCATGGTCAGTACCGTCGAGTCCCTGCTCCACGACGCCACGCGCACGGCGCCCGAGGCCCACTACCAGCAGCTGGTCGCCGAGGCGGACGGCCAGGTGATCGGCACCGCGCAGCTGCACATCGCCCATGAAAGCCCCGTACCGGGCCAGGGCAAACTCAATGTCTATGTGCACCCGGAGCATCTGCGCCGGGGCGCGGGCGGTCTGCTGGTGCGCGCCGCCGAGGAGCGGCTGACGGCGGTGGGGGCGACGAAGCTGTTCTCCTGGGTGCTGGACTCCCCGGAGAACCGCGCGTTCGCCGAGCGGCGCGGCTACACGGCCGGCCGCTCCGCCCACTTCCTCCGCCTGGACCTGGCCCACGGCACTCTCCCCCCGCTCCAGGTCCCGCCCGAGGGCGTCGAACTGCGCACGGCCGCCGACTTCGCCGACGACCCGCGTCCCCTGTTCGACCTGGACGCGGAGACGACGGCCGACGAACCTGGTGACGTGGAGGCGGAGCTGGACGACTACGAGCAGTGGGTCGAGGAGACCTATCGCCATCCGCTGCTGGACCACTCGCTGAGTACGGTGGTCGTCGTGGACGGCGCGCTCGCCGCGTTCACCGCCGTCCGCACGGACGGCCGGGACCGCTACTTCACCGGTATGACGGGCACCGCCCGCGCCTTCCGGGGCCGGGGTCTGGCCAAGCTCGCCAAGAACGACTCCCTGCACCGCGCCCGCGCCGCCGGTTACACGGCCGCGTTCACCGGCAACGACGCCGACAACGGGCCGATGCTCGCGGTCAACAAGTGGTTCGGTTACGAAGTGTGCGCGACGGAGGTGCGTCATGTCCGCGAAATCGGCTGAGACCACGGGCGGTTCCACCGCCGGGGAACTGGACGTCGTACTGCTCAAGGCGGGCCGTCTGAAGATCCGTTACCCCGCGCGGCTGTTGAGCGACGACGGCACCCGGATCGCGGTCCGCGCCTCCTGGGCGAGTCCGGGCGTACGGGACTTCGGTTTCGTACGGTTCGGGCCCGGTGACGTCTTCACCGAGTACTACTGGCGCGACCGGTGGTACGCCGTGAAGGAGGTCCGTGACGCGCGGGGCGGGCTGAAGGGCTGGTACTGCGATGTCACCCGCCCGGCCGCCCTTTGCAGGGGTGAGCTCGTCGTGGAGGACCTCGACCTCGACCTGTGGCGCTCCGCGGACGGCACGACCGTACTGCGGCTGGACGAGGACGAGTTCGAGGAGAGCGGCCTGCGGACCACGGACCCGGAGGCCGCGGCGGCCGCCGTCGCCGCCCTGGACGAGTTGGAGGCGTTCGCCACCGCCGAAGGCGGCCTGGAGTCGCTGCTGACGTAGCCGGTCAGAGACGGGCCAGTACCGCGTACCGCTCATCCTCGACCTTCCGTCCCCACAGCCGTGTGTCGTCCCCCAGCGGGTGCACCACCGCGTCGGACACCAGCGGCGCGACCAGCTCGTACAGCCGCTCGGCGGGTATGCCGACCGGGCTCACCGTGCCCCACACCCCTTCGACCAGTACGAGCCGCCCCCCGGGGCGCAGCAGCCCGCACCAGTGGCGCAGGACGCGCCCGGGGTCGGGCAGTGTCCACAGGAGGTGGCGGACGAGGACGACGTCGAACCGCTCCTCCCCCACGGGCGGTGCCGCCGCGTCGCCGACGAGGAAGACGGCGGGACGCCCGGCCAGTTTGGCGCGGGCGAGGGCGACCATGGCCGGGGAAGTGTCGACTCCGGTCACCCGGTGACCCTGCTCGGTCGCGAGGAGTGACAGGCTGCCGGTGCCGCAGCCGAGGTCCAGTACGTCGCGGGCGCGGCTCGGCAGCCAGTCGCGCAGCCGGGCCGCCCAGGCCTCCCGGACGACGGGATCGCGCAGGCCGTGATCGGGTTCGTCGTCGAAAGCGGCGGCCTCCGCATCCCAGTCGACAGCCTGGGACGGGGTGTTCGAGGGGTCGTCCACCGCCGGGTTCTTCGGTGTTTCAAGGCCTCGGGAGGTTTCACCGTCGTCGATGTTGGTCATGCCGCCAGAGTGACACCTGCCACTGACAGTCCAGATGGTGACAGCCGCCACTGACAGAGCACGAACGATGAGGAACGCTCCCGGAAAGGGTCTACCTCCGTGAAACCGCGGAACCCGGTAGACGCAAGGAGGCAGCCATGCGCCGTACGACCGTGCAGAAGCCCCTGAGGAAGTCCACGTCCCGCCGCGTGCGGGACGAGGCCGACGAACGCCCCGTCGAGCGCCGGGAAGTGCGAAAGGACATCGCGCGCACCTGGTGGCCGGACGGCTGAGCAGCCGCGGTCCGTGACCGTGGGGCCGGCCGCGAGGCCGGCCATCGGACGTTTTGGAGGTGCGGGGCCTCGCGTCATGACGTGGTGGGCCGCGCCAGTGTCCGGTTCAGCAGGTCCAGCAGGGCGGTCCAGTGGCGTTCCGCCGCCTCGGCGTCGTAGGCGGCGGTGTCGGACTGTGTGTAGCCGTGCGACGCGCCCTTGTACACCTCGGTGCGGTGGCGGACACCCGCCTCGGTGAGCGTCTTGTCCAGCAGGTCCATCTGCTCCGGCGGCATGGACGCGTCCTCGTCGGCGTGGCCGAAGTACAGCTCTCCGGTGATCCGGGACGCCGCCAGGTGCGGGCTGTCGGGGGCGTCGGTCGCCAGACGACCGGCGTGGAACCCGGCCGCGGCGGCGACCCGCTCCGGGAAGGCGCCGGCGGTGCGCAGGGCCAGCCCGGCGCCCATGCAGTAGCCGGTGATGCCGACGGGTCCGGCGACTGTCCGCGGGCTGTCGGCCAGCCACCCCAGGTACGCCGCCGCGTCCCGCAGCGCCATTTCGGGCGTCAGCGCCTGCACGACCGGAGCGATCAGCCCCCACAGCTCCGGACGCGCCGCCGGGTCGATGAACTCGGGCAGGTCGAACACGGGGGCCCGTCCCGCGCGGTAGATGACATTGGGTACGAGGACCGTGTACCCGGCACCGGCCAGCCGGTCGGCCATCGCCTTCAGATGCGGGCGCACTCCGAACGCGTCCATGTAGAACAGGACCGCAGGATGCGGGGCGTCGTCGTCGGGGTGGACGAGGTAGGCGTCGGCGATGCCGTCCTCGGTGGCGATGTCCACGGTTGTTCCGCGTACGGCGGTGGTCATGGGCGCTCCTCTGCTTCTCTCCGGCTGGTCACTGGTCCTCAACCGGTCGTCAACTGGCGCGGGCAGTCGGATTGTTCCGCGTCCAGGTAAGAAACCGATCACCGGCCCACATGAGAAGCCCCGTTCCTCAGCCCCCGGTTAGCCCTTCCTCAACGCCACCATAAGGATCTCCCGCACCCGCCTTCAGCAGGCGATCCCGCGGTTTCCCGGGGCTAGCTTGCTGGTGAGCGGGTCGCCCAGCGCCATGCGAAGGGGCCCCTGGAGCCCGCCGTCGCCCCACGACCGGCGGTCGGCACGGCCGCCGGCGACTTCCGGGGCCTGTCCGGCGGCTCAGGCAGGACAGGCCCCGGCTGTACGTGCACGTGTCAGCCGACGACCGAGAGGCAGGTCGTCGGGGTGGCGTAGGCCGGGTCGAGGGCGTTGGCCACCTCGTGGAACGCGATGCGGTCGAGGAGCCCGATCGCCGCGTGCTCGGAGAGGTCGAGTGCGCAGAGGTCCTGGATGACGATGTTGCGCACATCGGGCCCGTCGAGGAACTGGGACCGGTACGGCGTGACCACCTCGTCGTACTTGGTGGCGAGGACCGTGTAGGTGACGCCCGGGACGGTGTCGCCGCCCGCGTTGAGCTTGGTCATGAAGGCGGACCCGGCCACCTGGTCGGCGAGGGCCGGGGTGGCGGTGGAGAGCAGGTCGCCGGCGCCGGGGAAGTGGTCGAGGAGTTGGGTGAGACCGTTCAGGGTGGTGCCGTGGTTGGAGGGCGCGATCCCGACGAGGGCGTTCACCTCGGCGGCTCCGCCGAGGAACTTGAGGTAGTAGCGGGGCATCATGCCGCCCTGCGAGTGCCCGACGAGGTCGGCCTCGGCGGCGCCGGTCGCGGCGAGCACCTGGTCGACGAAGGTGTCGAGCTGCTCGGCCGACTTGTCGATCGGGCCGAGTCCGTTGAAGAAGGGGACGCCGGGCAGTTGCCCGTAGTCGAGGGCGTAGACGCAGTAACCGCGGTTCACGAGGTACGGCGCGAGGCCCAGCCAGTTGTCGACGGAGTTCGCGAAGGTGCCGTGGACGAGGACGACGGGCCGGGGGTGGGCGCCGGAGGGCTTGCAGGAGTAGTCGTTCAGGCCACGGCTCGGAGCGGCGGCCGTCTCGGCCGCCTCGGCGGCGGTGGCCGGGACGACGGTGGCCGCGGCGGCCAGACACAGGGCGGCCAGGGGTCTGACCAGGCGCTTCCAGGGCAGCATCGGGTGATCTCCTTGCGGCTCAAGGGACGTGCGACGACGTTCGCCCTGTGATCCGGATCACGAGGATGCTGTTCTTGTTCGCCAAGTTACGGGCGAGTAGGAAAAGTGGGAAGTTGCGTGTCAGTAAAAACTTCAAGTGATGACGGTGGCGACGGTGGGCACTGACACGTGACGTCCAACCGTCACCAGGCGGGCCTGATGGGGCCGTAGGGCGCGATGCGCAGCAATTGGTCACGCAACACCCGCATTTCACCCTCCCCGCCGAGCGATTCGGCCCACACCCCGACGGCCTCGGCCGCCGCCTCCTCCGCCGCCCGGGTACAGGCCCAGCCGCGCTCGGTCAGCACGACCAGCCGGGCACGGGCGTCCCGCGGATGCGGCCGCCGCTCGGCGTACCCCTTGCGCACAAGCTCCTCGACGAGCTGACTGGCGGCCTGCTTGGTCACCCCGAGATGGGCGGCGAGGTCGGTGACCGTCGCACCGTCCGGGGCGAGCCGGGTGAACGCGAACCCGTACGCGGGCCGCCCCTCGAAGCCGCGGGCGACGACGCCCTCGTCGATACGCCGCGTCAGATCACCGGCGGCGGCGAGCAGGGCGGCGGCCAGAGTCAGGGCTTCGGAGTTCTGCACGCCTGCATTGAAACACCCTTGACGAATTGGTCAAGCGGCTTGACCATGGGGTTATATAGTCAAGCTGCTTGACCAATTCCCGGAGGCCTCGTATGCCCGTCGTCCGCTCGTCCGAAGCCGTCACCCACGAGATCCACGGCGCCCGCTTCGTCTCGTACGCCACGCCCGGCACCGGCAGCAAGGAGCTGGCCGCCTGGCGGGGCGAGGTCCCGCCGGGGACCAAGGCGCCGGCGCACACCGTCAACAAGGAGGAGATCCTTCATCTGCTCAGCGGGGAGCTGCTGGTCACACTCGACGGCCGCACCGACCGCGTCGCCGCGGGCGACACCCTGATCATCAACCCGGGCGCGACCCTCGCCGTCGAGAACCCCACGACGGAGACCGCCGTCACCTGGGTCACCACCTCCCTCGGCCTGGAGGCGGTGCTGGCCGACGGCACGCGGATCGTGCCACCGTGGGCCAACTGACGAGCCTCGACAAGGAGTTACGCGGCCAGCGTCCCCAAGGTCACCGCGTGCGGTCCGAACTTCGCGCGGGCGCGGTCGGCGACCTCCTCGATGCGGCGGAGCTTCTCGTCGACGGGGTCGAAGGCGAGCTGGTGGGAGGCCTGGTCGGCGGGGGCCAGGCCCTCGGCGCGCAGGGCGATCGCGCGGACGCGGGCGCGCTGGAGGCCGAGGGCGTCGTACATGGCGTAGGCCACCGAGGTCAGCGCCGGGGAGTGGGCGGTCGGCTCCTTGAGGGTGCGGGTGCGGGTCGTCGAGATGCGGGTCCCCCCGTTCGGGCCTGTCCGAGAGCTCGCGAGGTCGGCGTAGCGGACGGTGAGGGTCAGGGTGCGGCAGACCTTCTCCAGGGCGCGCAGCCGGGAGCCCAGTTCCTCGGTGCCGGCGAGCAGGGCGCGGCGGTGCCGGTCGGGGTTCAACTCGTCGCGAGGGAAGGGCTGTTCGGTGGCGAGAGAGCGGGCGACGGCGTTCGGTACGACCCGGCCGCGGTCGACGCCGTTCGCCTGCTCGTGCAGTTCGCGGCCGGCCCGTGCGCCGACCAGGCGCTGGAGTGTGGACAGGGGCGC
Source organism: Streptomyces adelaidensis (assembly GCF_016598475.1). Lineage (GTDB taxonomy): Bacteria > Actinomycetota > Actinomycetes > Streptomycetales > Streptomycetaceae > Streptomyces > Streptomyces adelaidensis. The sequence continues at coordinate 5,518 of NZ_JAEMUX010000022.1, read as the reverse complement.
GGTGGCGACCCGGCCGAGGGTGTCGAGGCCGTACTCGCAGAGCGTGCGGGCGGTCGCGGTGCCGACGCCGGGCAGCGCGGCGACGGGCAGCTCGGCGAGGAAGTCCACGACGAGGTCCTCGGGCACCACGCACGGCGCCCCGGGCGCCGCCGCCCCCAGCGCCAGCCGCGCCGGCAGCGGTCCGGGTCCGGCGCCGATCACGCAGTCGACGCCGTAGAGCGCGAGGGCGCGGACCCGGATCAGCCGGGCCAGCTCCTCGGCGTCCCGGCCGAAGTAGCGCTCGGCGCCCCGCAGATCGGCCAGCGCGCCGTCCGGCGGCAGCGCCTCCACGACCGGGGTGAAGTCCTCAAGCAGGCCGAGGAGCCCGGGCAGGGCCGCCTCGTACCCCGGCGGCAGCTGGAAACGTACGCAGAGGATGGTCATCCCGCACTCCCTGGACTCTGGTGCCACAACTTCCGCATCTGGGAAGGACCTTGCGAGGCCTCTTCGCCCGCGGGCCGCAGATCGGCCCATGGGTGCATCTCGTAGCCGGTGGGCATGCGGATACGGCGCCCGGTGCCGCCGCGTCCGCCGCCGGGGGCGCCACCGGTGTCCACGGGCTCCGCCACCGGCTCCGCCAGCCGTGGCGCCACCGCGTCGAGGCCGCCCTCGCGCCGCAGCTCCACCAGCTCGGCGAGGTTCCAGACGGCCGCGCCCACCACGCTGAGGCTGCGCGGGCCGCGCCGCTGCACCACCCCGCGCACCAGCAGCAGCCAGGAGTGGAAGACGGTGTGGGCGCAGGCGTCGTGGGAGTCGTCGAAGAAGGCGAGGTCGACCAGGCCGGTGCCGTCGTCGAGGGTGGTGAAGATGACCCGTTTGCCGGAGCGGATCGGCGGGGTCTGGGTCGCCGCCTTGGCCCCCGCGACCAGCACCGTCTCCCCGTGCCGTGCCTCGCGCAGCCGCCGCGCCGACACCACGCCCAGTTCGTTGAGGAACTCCCGGTGGTCGTCCATCAGATTGCGTGAGACATCCATGGAGAGCACGCCCAGTTCGGCGCTGAGCCGCTCGGCCGAGGACAGGTCGGGCAGCCCGGCGGACGCGGTCCTCCGGCCGCCGGACAGCGGGAGTTGACCTCCGCCCACCCCTCTCGAACCTCGGTGCAGCTCGGCCAGGTGCAGTTGCAGATCACGCCGGTTGGCCCCGAAGGAGTCCAACGCGCCTACCTGCGCCAGCCTTTGAGCGAGCGGACGGCTCGGCCGCGCCCGCTCCCAGAAGTCCAGCAGCGAGGCGTACGGCTGTCCGTCCGCGATCCGCGCCGCCTCGGCCTCACTGATGCCGTGCACATCGGAGAGGGCCAACCGCAGCCCCCAGCCCCCGGACTTCCCCGATTCAGACACCAGTTCGATACGGTGGGCGACCGCCGACCGGTTCACGTCCAACGGCAGGATCGGCACCCCGCGCCGCCGCGCGTCCGCCAGCAGCAGCCGCTTCGGGTACATCCCGGGGTCGTGCGTGAGCAGCCCCGCGTAGAACGCCGCCGGATGGTGCGCCTTCAGCCACGCCGACTGATACGTCGGCACCGCGAACGCCACCGCGTGCGCCTTGCAGAAGCCGTACGACCCGAAGGCCTCGACGATCTCCCAGGTCCGGGCGATCGTCTCGGCGTCGTACCCCTTCGCGGCCGCGTGCTGCGCGAACCAGACCCGGATCCGCCCCTGCGACTCCGGGTCGGAGAGCCCGCGCCGCACCCGGTCGGCCTCGTCCCGGCCGCAGTCGGTCATGGTGTGCACGATGTCGATGATCTGCTCGTGGAAGACGACCACGCCGTACGTCTCCCGCAACGGCTCCGCCAGGTCCTCGTGCGGGTAGCGGACCGGCGCCCGGCCGTGCCGGGCCGCGATGAACGGCCGCACCATGTCGGCGGCGACCGGACCTGGCCGGAAGAGGGAGATGTCCACCACGAGGTCATGGAAGGTGGCCGGCTGAAGCCGCCCCACCAGGTCCCGCTGCCCCGGCGACTCGATCTGGAAGCAGCCCAGCGTCTCGGTGGAACGGATGAGCCGGTACGTCGCCGGGTCGCCGTCGCCGCGCTCGAAGTCGAGGGCGTCCAGATCGACCCGCTCCCCCGTCGCCCGCGCCACCTCCGCCACCGCGTGCGCCATCGCCGACTGCATCCGCACGCCCAGCACATCGAGCTTGAGCAGCCCGAGGTCCTCGACGTCGTCCTTGTCGAACTGGGACATGGGGAACCCCTCGCCGCTGGTCGGCATCACCGGCGTACGGGCGAGGAGGGAGGCGTCGGAGAGGAGTACTCCGCACGGGTGCATGGCGACTCCGCGCGGGAGGGCGTCGAGCGCCTCCACCAGCTCCCACAGCCGGCCGTACTTCTCCTTCTCCCCCGCCAGCCGCCTGAGTTCGGGCAGCTCTTCGAGCGCCGCGCGCGCGTCACGGGCCCGGATGTGCGGGAAGGACTTGGCGATCCTGTCGATGTCGGCGGGGTCCATGGAGAGGGCCGCGCCCACGTCGCGGACGGCGTGGCGGACGCGGTACGTCTCCGGCATCGCGACGGTCGCGACCCGCTCGGTGCCGAAGCGGCCGATGATCGCGCGGTAGACCTCAAGGCGGCGTGCGGACTCCACGTCGATGTCGATGTCGGGCAGCACGACCCGCCGTCTGGACAGGAACCGCTCCATCAGCAGGCCGTGTTCGACGGGGTCGGCGTGGGCGATACCGAGGAGGTGATTGACGAGGGAGCCGGCGCCGGAGCCGCGCGCGGCGACCCGGATACCCATCTCCCTTACATCATCGACCACTTGAGCGACCGTCAGGAAGTAGGAGGCGAAACCGTGGTGGGCGATGACGTCCAGCTCCTGGTGCATCCGCTCCCAGTAGTCATGCGGCTTCGGACCCCGGTCGTAGCCACGCGCCAGCATTCCCGCCGCCGCCCGCGAGGCCAGCGCCCGCTGAGCGGTGCGGCGGCCCGCGCCGACGAGGTGCGGCTCGGGGAAGCGGACGGTGCCGAGGCCGAGGTCGTCCTCCGGGTCGACCAGACACTCGGCGGCCGTGGCGCGGGTCTGCTCCAGCAGGCGGTACGCGGCGCTGCGGCGGTAGCCGGCGGCCTCCACGATCCGCTCGGCGACGGCCAGCATGGCGTCCGCGCCCTTGAGCCAGGCCTCCCCGGAGTCCAGCTCGCCTCGGGGGTCGACGGGGACGAGTCTGCGGGCCGCGTCCAGGACGTCGGCGACCGGGCCCATGCCGGGGTCGGCGTACCGGACAGCATTGCTGAGCACGGGCCGTACGCGCTGCTCGGCGGCGAAGCCGACGGTCCGGGCGGCCAGCCGGAGGGAGCCGGGGCCTGTGCCCTCGCGGCCGTGCCACACCGCTTCGAGGCGCAGCGCGTCGCCGTACATCTCCCGCCAGGGCGCGAGGAGCTTCGCCGCGCGGTCGGGGCGCCCGGCGGCCAGCGCGCTCCCCACGTCGGAGGCGGGGCCGAGCAGCACGGTCAGGCCCTCGGCGGCACACTCCGGCCGGGGCAGCAGCGGCGGAGCCGCACTCCTGCCCTCGCCACCGCTGCGGTCCGCATGCGCCGCTGAAACGATTCCGCACAGTCCGGCCCAGCCGGTCGCGCCCTCCCGGGCAAGGAACGTCACCCGAGGAGTCGACTCGTCGATGAAGGCACCGCCGCGCACGGGAGCGCGCCGCCGCGCTGTCCGCCGCACGGAAGGAGTGGGGTCCCCCACCGCCAGCTCCACCCCGAACAGCGGACGGATCCCCGCCTTCGCGCAGGCCTTGGCGAACCGGACGGAGCCCGCGAGGGTGTCCCGGTCGGTGAGCGCGAGGGCGTCCATGCCCCGCTCGGAGGCACGCTCGGCCAGCCGCTCCGGGTGCGAGGCGCCATAGCGCAGAGAGAACCCCGAGGCGGTGTGCAGATGCGCGAATCCCGACACACGCACCTCCCGCGCTCCATCACTCGATCTCGATCATTCGAACATCAGTTCACAGCCTCCCCGCCTCCACCATAGACCACTTTTCGAACTTCTGTGCGATGACCATCCGACCCCATCCCACCTGCGTAAACGCCGCCCGTCCCGAACGGGGAGGGGCCGCCATCACGGTGGTGATGGCGGCCCTGACACTGCTCGGCACTCAGCCGATCTCGGTGCCCGTGGCCGACAGCGCCTCGGTGACGGGCTGGAAGAAGGTCTCGCCACCCGAGGTGCAGTCGCCGCTGCCGCCGGAGGTGAGGCCGATGGCCTTGTCGCCCGAGAAGAGCGAGCCACCGCTGTCGCCGGGCTCGGCACAGACGTCGGTCTGGACGAGACCGTTGACGATGTCACCGCTGCCGTAGTTCACGGTGGCGTCCAGGCCGGTGACCGTGCCGCTGTGGACCTGGGTGGTCGAGCCGCTGCGGGTGACCTTCATGCCGACGGTCGCCTCGGCGGCCCCGCCGATGGCCTGGGTGGAGCCGTTGTAGAGGTTGACCTCGCTGGGGTGGTCGACCTCAGCGGTGTACTTGACCAGGCCGTAGTCGTTGTCCGGGAAGCTGGAGTCCTCGTTCTCGCCGATGACCTGCCCGCCGGCCGACCAGGTGGAGATGCCCTCGGTGCAGTGACCGGCCGTCAGGAAGTACGGCTCGCCGCCCTTGACCACGTTGAAGCCGAGGGAGCAGCGGCCGCTGCCGCCGGTGATGGCGTCGCCGCCCGCGACGAAGGCCTTGTACTCGCCCTCGGTGCGCTTGAGTTCGACCTTGGCGCCGAGGCCGTCCACGACCTTCGTCAATCTGGCCAGCTCGGTCTTGGAGACCGTGCGGTCCGCGGTGACGACGATCTTGTTGGTCGTCGGGTCGGTGGCCCAGGCGGTGCCGGGGATGGTGGCGTCCGCCTTGAGGGTCGTCCGGGCGCCCTTCAGCTCGGCGAGGGAGTTCTCGACGATGCGGGCCTCGGCACCGGCCGCCTCGACGGTCTCGGCGGCGGCCTTGTCGAGCACGTTCACCACGAGGAGCTTGCTCTTCGCGTCGTAGTACGTTCCCGCGGCGTCGGTGCCGAGGTCCGCGTCGAGGGTCAGGGCGAGCTTTCCGGCCGCCGTGATGGAGAGCGCTTTCGGCTCGGGGGTCGGCGCGGTCTCACTCGCGTTCGCAGTCTGGAAGGTGACTCCCGCGGCGACCAGTGCGGCGATGCCCGCACCCGTCACGACGGCACGGCGCCCGGGTATGCGTCGGTGCTTCAACTCGCGTCTTCCTGTGGGGGGTTGGCCGAGAGGGCGTGGGGACCCTCGCCGGCCGGAAGGCCTACGGGCAAGGAGGCGACGGACAACAAAAAATGCCGCGTCCATGCCAACTCTGCGGCGCCAACTATTCCTAGGCGCGCGGGGGGCACACAAGGTCGACTTCAGGCCGAGCGCACAACACGGGCGCACGCCCCCTATGTCATTACCGTCCGGTAACGCACCACGAGAATTCGCACTGCAAACACAGGAAGCAACCGCCTCCTACGCCACCGGTGAGGTCTAGTCCTGTCTTGAACCCAACCGTTCCTAGTGA
>NZ_JAEMUX010000219.1 GCF_016598475.1 Streptomyces adelaidensis | reverse complement strand
CTTGAGATAAAACCTGCGGGCTCGCTCAGGGGGTCGTTCGAGTCCCCCACATGGGGAAACGCCGGACACAGCGACGGCCGCGCCCTGATTCTCGGGTTGTGAGACCAACGAAAACCGGCGCGGCCGCCGCTGTCAGCGTGCCCGATCGGGACGCCCGCGACGCGGCCTTGAGGGAACTCAAGGAGTTCCGCGTCGACTTCCGCGCCTGCCTGACGCGCTGGGGCGACGAACTCTTCGAAATCGGTGATGCGGTGCTGTGCAGCGACGGTCCGGTGCGCGGTCTGGCCGACCTCAGCCTCACACCCGAGCACACCCGCTCCCACGGCTCGGTGCAACGCGCCATGAACGACGGGGCAATCGACTTCGAGCGTCTGAACTGGTCCTTCGTACTGCGTGACCTCCCGCGCGGCCCGGGCGGCGGCATCGTCCTGGCCGTCGATGTGACGCCCTGGCTGCGCCCCGACGCGAACACCAGTGACCAGCGGACCTTCTGCCACACCTACGGACGCGCCGAGGGCGCCCACGAGATGGTCCCCGGCTGGGCCTATTCCATCGTCGCTGCCCTGTCCGGCGGACCCACCTCCTGGACCGCCCCGCTGGACGCCTACCGCCTGCGCCCCGGCGACCATGTCCAGCAGCACACCGCCCGCCAGCTGCGCGAGGTCGTCACCAGGATCGTCACCCTGGGACGGTGGCGCGAGGGCGACGAACCGGTCCGGATCGTCGCCGACTGCGGCTACGACGGCCCCTACCTCGCCCACCAGCTCGCCGACCTGCCCGTCGAGGTGTGTGTCCGCATGCGGGGCGACCGCGTCCTGTACCGCGACCCGCCCGCAGCCGGCGGCGTCGGCCCCAAAGTCGGACGGCCCCGCCGCCACGGCAGCAGATTCGCATTCCGTACCCCCGGCACCTGGAGCGATCCCCTCCACGACAGCGAGCACCACCTCGACAACTACGGCCACCTGCGGGCCCGGTGCTTCGCGCGGCTGCATGTCCAGCTCAACAGGCAGACCGTCTGGGCGCATCACCCCGAGCCGGAACTGCCCATCGTGCCCGGCACCGTGATCCGCCTGGACGTCGAGCGCCTGCCTTCCGGCGGCAGCCCGAAACCCATGTGGCTGTGGTGGTCACGCACCAGCACCGACGCCGCTCTCGCGGACACCGTCTGGTCCTGCTTCCTCCGCCGATTCGATCTTGAACACACCTTCCGGTACTGGAAGCAACACCTCGGCTGGACCCGACCCGCCCTGCGCGACCCCCTCGCCGCCGACCGCTGGACCGCCCTCGTCATAACCGTCTACACCCAGCTCCGCCTCGCCCGCCCACTGACCGGCGACCTCCGCCGCCCCTGGGAACGGCCCCTGCCCATCGAACGCCTGACTCCCGGCCGCGTACGCCGGGGGTTTCGCCAAGTCCGCAGGTCACTGCCCGTTCTCACGAACCCCGCGAAACCCTCCCGCCCCGGCCCCGGACGCCCACCCGGCCGCCGCAACTACCGGAAAGCCCCCGTCTACAACGTGGGAAACGCCCTGCTCGAGAACGATCAACGAACAGACGAGCGACACCCCGAACAGTCAGCCTCTTGAACACCGCACGTTTTATCTCAAGCT
>NZ_JAEMUX010000218.1 GCF_016598475.1 Streptomyces adelaidensis | reverse complement strand
CCCTCTGTGACAACCTCAGGTGAGTCGGGGAGATCCCGGAAACATCTGACTGGGCGGAGAGACGAGTAGTGCTGTGCCGATGACCGTTCTGACCTCAGCCCGCCGGGCAGGGGATGCTGGAGGAGTGACCTCCCGCCCGGATCCCCAGGTCCCCGCCAAGGCCAAGCGCCGCAGCTTCACCGCGGACTTCAAGATGAAGGTCCTCGCCGAGTACGAGGCCGCCCCCGAGGGCGAGCGGGGGAAGGTGCTGCGCAGGTATGGGCTGCACTCGTCGCACATCGTCGACTGGCGCCGCTCACGGGACGCCGGTGCCGCAGCCGGACTGGCCAAGACCCGCGGACGCCCGGCGGCCGACCCCCGCGACAAGGAGCTCGAGCAACTGCGCGCCGAGAACGACCGGCTCCAGGAGCGCCTGCGCAAGGCCGAGTTGGTGATCGAGGTACAGGGAAAAGTACAAGCGCTCTTGCAGGATCTCTCCGAGAGCGCGCCCACGCCGCCCGCTGCCCCGCGCTCGCCACGCAAGCCGAGGACGTGATCGGCACCGCGATCGCCGAGCTGACCAGGGGCGGACTCGACACCACGGCGGCCTGCGCCGCGCTGGGCAGGGCCAGGGCCACCCACTACAGGCGCCACCCGGTCGCACCGCCGAAGCCCAGACGCGCCCCGGTCCCGCACCGCGAGCGTCACCAGCCCGCCGCGCTCAGCGAGTCCGAACGGGAGCGGGTCCTGGGGGTGCTGCACGGCGACCGGTTCGCCGACGCGTCCCCCGCCCAGGTCTGGGCGACGCTGCTCGACGAGGGCACCTACCTGTGTTCGCAGCGGACCATGTACCGGCTGCTGGAACGCGAGCACGGGCACGTCACCGACCGCCGCAACCAGGCCACCCACCCGCCCCGCGTCAGACCCGAACTCCTCGCCACCAGGCCGAACGAGGTCTGGACCTGGGACATCACCAAGCTCAAGGGACCGGCGAAGTGGACGTACTACTACCTCTACGTCGTCATCGACATCTACAGCCGGTACGTCGTGGGATGGATGCTCGCCGACCGCGAGTCCTCCGAACTGGCCAAGACCCTGTTCACCGAGACCGTGAAGAAGGAGGGCGTGAAGCGGGACCAGCTGACCATCCACGCCGACCGCGGCTCCTCGATGGCCTCCAAACCGATGGCGTTCCTCCTCGCGGACCTGGGCATCACGAAGTCCCATTCCAGGCCCCGGGTTTCCAATGACAACCCCTACAGCGAGTCGAACTTCAAGACCCTGAAGTACTGCCCGACGTTCCCCGGGTCCTTCGGCTCCCTCGCCGAGGCCCGCGCGTTCTGCGCGGACTTCTTCACCACCTACAACGGGCACCACCGGCACAGCGGCATAGGACTGATGACCCCCGCCATGGTCCACACCGGCCAGACGGAAGAGATCCACGCCCAGCGCGCCGACGTTCTCCGGGCCGCGCACTCAGCGCACCCCGAGCGGTTCCGACGAGGCACCCCCAAGCCACCCAGCCTTCCGGAACCCTCCTGGATCAACAAGCCGGCAGAACAGACCGACGAGACAGAAACCGCAGCAAGCTAAAAACATCAACAAACCGACTCAAACAGGTTGACGGGTTCCGT
>NZ_JAEMUX010000217.1 GCF_016598475.1 Streptomyces adelaidensis | reverse complement strand
GTGCTCGCCATGCAGATGGCCACCTCGACCCGCAAGGACATGGACGGGTCCCTGCCCGAGATCATCGGGCACCTCAACCTACTCCTCGGCGAGGAGCTGGGGGCAGACGAGGACGAGGACGTGAGGGAACTGTTCCGCACGGGGTACCGGCTCCTCGACTTGAAGAATCGTCCGACCGCAGAGACCCCGTCCTTCGGCGCCTTCATCTACCTCCGGGACACCGCCGACATCACCCGCAGGCTCCTGTGGATCTTTACCCAGCGCCACGGACTCGGTGCCCCGTGAGCATCAGGGAGGATCTGATCATCCGGGAGCTGTCCCACTACATCCACGAGCACCCTGACGAGCAGATGGCGTTGATGCCGGTGTACGACGCCGCCTGTGACCACGCACAGCGCGGGACCTGCACCCACAGCCAGCGCTGCCCCCTCGTGACAACGGGCGCGGTCGTCGTCGACGAACGCAATCGCGTCTTGTCCCTACGGCACGAGGGAACCTTCGCCCTTGCCGAAGTGGAGCCGGAGGCGCAGGACGACTCGCTCAGCGGGGCTGTCCTGCGTCTGTTGGCCGAGGCGGTCGGCATTCGTGAGGTGTGGACGGAGCCCGACAGCGAGGGCCCCTTTCTGATCGACGTGACCAGAGCGGGGCAACACAGGTATGGCGCCCGTCTCCGGATCGGCTTCCGATACCTTTTCCGGGCCCATTCCGGCGCCGTCGCCCCCTTGGTGATCGAAACGGGCGCGGCGGCCTGGATGCAACTCGGAGAGATCGGTATCCCGTCAGTCCGCAACCGTCTTCACGGCCACTTGGTCGGTGTTCCGTGAGCCCTCGTAACCAGCAACTTACATACGCGGCAAGCCTCTTGGCGCTTGGCGGTTCGATCCTCCTGGCGATCTGGAGGGGCTGAATATACGAGCGCCGCACCACCGACCCGACTCCTGCACCCCCGCCTCCCCTCAGCACCATCGCCGGTCAGAGGCAGCCCAGGATGTCCGCATAGGCGACTTCGTGTGCCTCGACGGGCTGTACCTGCCGGTCCTCCGGCGCCGCGGGGCGCCGGGTCCTGATCTTCGACGGGCGCTCCCCGTGGGTCATGAAGGAGTCGGCGACGACGTATCGGCCCGTCGAACTCCTCTGATCCCGGCCCCATTCAGCCATCACGAGAACTGTCACCTCACGCCAGCGAGGAGCTTCGCCATGCGCTTCCGCAAGATCCACGGAGCGGGAAACGACTTCGTCCTGTTGTCCGGCCCCTCGCCAGCCAGCGAGAAGGAGTGGTCAAAGGAGGCCGAGCGTCTCTGCGTCAGACGAACCGGCGTAGGCGCGGACGGCCTCGTCATCAGCAGCCTGATCAGCATCAGCCCGGTCGTCCTCTAAGTCGGCTACTTCAACGCCGACGGCTCGATCGCGACGATGTGCGGCAACGTTCTGGGGTGTACTGCCTGGGCCGCACACCACGACCACGGCTTCGGCGAGATGACTCTCCGTATGGCGGGGGGATGCACGAGGCAATCGTGAGCGACGACTCCGCGTGGGTCACGGCCGAAGTCGGTGCGGTCCATCCCCGACGTGTCCAGACCGTCATCAACGGCACCGATCTGATTCGACAGCCCCCACCGGC
>NZ_JAEMUX010000216.1 GCF_016598475.1 Streptomyces adelaidensis | reverse complement strand
CCTCTGCGAAGCCGTCGGCGCGATCCGGGAGCAGCGTTCCGCCCGCCACCTCCGCGCCCTCCCTGCCGCCTAGAAACGCCTCAGGCGGCCCTCAGGCGCCCGTACAGCCGTCCGGCGGACTCCGGGCACCCCACCCGCTTCCCAGCCCGCCACAGCCCCGCACAGGCCTTCCATGACCCAGGAGTGACCCCATGGCCAGCCCGACCGCCCGCCGGTGGTGCCAGGACCGCGACCACCCGCTCACCACCTACAACCCCTGGCTCAACCGCACCTACTGCCGATGCGGCCACCGCCAGATACCCGGCGAACAGCCCCTCGACTGGGCGGCGAAGCGGGCCGTCTTCCACCACTGCACACCAGACGGGCCGTGCGACTGCTACGCCACTGGCCGCCCCGCCAACCGCCCCGCCGCCTGAAGGAGGCCCCCGTGACGACGACACCTGACCCGCGAGTAAGTAAGCCCGCCCGCATCCAACGACGACGCACCGCCGGATGGCGCAAGCCCGAAGGCTCCACCTACGTCGGACGGCCCACTCGCTTCGGCAACCCGTACCGCATCGTCCGCGCCGATCACGGCCTGATCGTCCAGTTCGGCGAGACCGGTGGCGGAGTCGGCGTCTGGCCCAACGAGCTGGAGGCCCGCCGTTACGCGACTGAGGCGTACCGGGTTTGGATCACGCAGCCCGAGCAGGCCGACCAGTTGCGCCTTTTCCGCGCACTCCTCCACGGCCGCGACCTCACCTGCTGGTGCCCGCTCCCCGCGCCCGGCCAGCCCGACCACTGCCATGCGGCGGTTTTGATCGACCTCGTGAACCAGCCGAGCCCCGCCGTCTGATCGCCCCCGCACACATCCGGATAACCCACCACCCAGGAGCCCTGATGGCCAGCCGCATCAACCCGCGTTTCGCCGCCCACGCCAGCCCCGCAGCCATCGACCACGCCATCCGTGAAGCCGACGCCGCCAGCCGCCGCTACGCCCTGAAGGCCGACGCCCTCCGCCGGCTCCTCGATGCCCGGCGGGAACAGGTCGCCGCCGGAACGTGGCCGTCCAAAGACGACCACGCCCAGCCGACCGCCGCGCCTTCCGGTCCCGTCACCCCCACCAGCCGATAACCGAGGAGCACCCGATGAACCCGCTCACCGACACCCAGCTCGACGAGATCGAAACCCGCGCCGCCAGCCTCCACGAGTACGCGACCCTGACCGACGTTCCGTTCCAGGCCGACGCCGACCAGCTCACCGGAATCGACGTGCCGCAGATGGCCGCCGAACTCCGCCGCCTCCGCGCCGAGCTGGACGACCGCACCGAAGCCCTCGCGTCCGCCGACGACCCCACCCGGCTCCGCTGGGGCTTGAACGACGTGATGTGGGGCGACGACGACACGATCACCGTGCTCCTGTCCGGGCCGGACCGTGAGCCGTACTGGCTGGAGTTGGAGCCGGAGCGCGCGGCCGTACTCCGCGAAGACCTCGCCGGACCGCCCACCGAGGAGCGGGACACGCTGCCTGCGTGGCTGCGTCGACGGTTCACGGGGATCGCTGTCCCGTGGGAGCAGCTCGACGACGGCGAGCAGTCCTACTGGGAGCACCAGGCCGCCGCCGTCCGTAGGGCCGTCGCCCGGAACGGCTTCAAGGCCACC
>NZ_JAEMUX010000215.1 GCF_016598475.1 Streptomyces adelaidensis | reverse complement strand
AGCCTCGATCCACCGCGTGATGATCGGCCTGTGGACGGAGAAATAGGAAGAGGTGCCCGCTGACCTGCGATGATGGGAGTTCCTACGCTTCCACCACGCACGATTGGCAAGGCACCTCTGAAGTGAAAGTCTCCCACAGGCGCGCGGAGCTTTTCGCCGCGTTCGACGACGCCGACCTGATCGCACATGCCGGGCTGGTCCCCACGATCCGGCTGGCCGAGCGGTGCGGGCTGGCCGCTCTGGTGGCCGCGAAGGTGAAGTTGACCGGTGCGAAGAACGGCGCCGGGACGGCCGCCGAGGCGAAGGTCATGAGCATTGTGGGCGGGATGGCGGCCGGGGCGGACAGCATCGACGACCTGGACATCCTGCGTCATGGTGGGCTGGGCCGGTTGTTCGGCGGGGTGCGCGCTCCGTCCACGCTGGGCACGTTCCTGCGCGCGTTCACCTGGGGGCATGTGCGCCAACTGGAGTCCGCAACACGGGCGTTCACCTGCAACCTCGCCGCGCATACCGGACTGGTCCCCACCGGGGACGAGGTGGTGTTCGTGGACATCGACTCCAAGGTCAAGCAGGTCTACGGCCCGGCCAAGCAGGGCGCCTCCTTCGGCTACACCAAACAGCGCGGCCTGCACTTCCAGATCGTCACGGTGAAGACCGGTACCTGCGCGCCCGTCATCGTGGCAACGAGGCTGCGCAAGGGCTCGGCCAACTCCGGGAAGGGCGCGGCGAGTCTGCTGCGCGAGGCGCTGGCCACAGTGCGGGCGATGGGCATCACCGCGCAGATCATCGTCCGCGCCGACTCGGCGTACTTCTCCCACAAGGTCGTCGACGTGTGCCGCAAGGCCGGCGCACGGTTCTCGCTCGCGGTCGCGGTCAGGAAGAAGATCCGTGAGGCCATCGCACACATCGCCGAGGACGCCTGGGCGCCGGTCAAGTACGCCGCCGCCGTCTGGGACGCCGAGGAGGAACGCTGGGTCTCCGACGCCGAGATCGCCGAGGTCCCCTTCACCGCGTTCACCAGCAAGAAGAAGGCGTTTCACGCCACCGCCCGGCTGATTGTGCGCCGGGTGAAGCGCCTGAACCCCAAGAGCGTGCCCGAGGGGCAGGCCGAGCTGTTCGGCGTCTGGCGCCACCACGTCATCTTCACCGACAGCCCGTTCGTCCTGGCCCAGGCCGAACCCATGCACCGCGAACACGCCCAGGTCGAGCAGGTCTTCGCCGACCTGGAAGACTCCGCGCTGGCCCACCTGCCGTCGGGGAAGTTCACCGCGAACGCCGCCTGGCTCACCCTCGCAGCCACCGCCTACAACCTCACCCGCGCGGCCGGCCACCTCGCCTCCGTCTTCCACGCCAAAGCACGGACCGGCACCATCCGCCGCCACCTGATCAACATCCCCGCCCGGATCGCCACCGGCGCCCGCCGCCTCACCCTCCACCTGCCCCAACACTGGCGCTGGGAAGACGACTTCACCGACCTGTGGACGGCGACCGGACAGCGCATGGTCACCTGACCCGCGCGACCGCCCTGCCCGCCCACGACCCGAAAGATCTCGGAGACCCCGCACCGGACGGCCACCCGGCGATCACCGCTGCCCGCATCCCGAAGAAACACCCGGAAACCGCCCGACACCCGTGATCAGAATTCACACGGTGGATCGAGG
>NZ_JAEMUX010000214.1 GCF_016598475.1 Streptomyces adelaidensis | reverse complement strand
CAACCGATCATGAAATCCGGCTCTGGCGCTGATCTTGTGACGCTGTCGGTGTCGGTGGTGGCTGTGATCATGGGTGGCGTGTTCTTCGCGGAGTTTCGAGGTGTTGTTCCCTCATCTGGCTGGTGTCGTGGTGGAGTTGGTCGAGCGGGCTGCGGCCGGGTTGGTCACGATGCAGGCGCGGGCTCGCTCGGCGGGTGCGGAGTGTCCGCATTGCGGTAGTGCGTCGGGCCGGGTGCACGGCCGGTACCTGCGACGGCTCGCGGATGCCGCGGTCGGTGGCGCCGGTGTGGTGATCGAGCTGCTGGTGCGGCGGTTCAAGTGCGCGAACCCGGCGTGCCGGGCGGTGACGTTCGCCGAGCAGATCGCGGGGCTGACGAGCCCCCATGCCCGCTACTCGCCACTGGCTCGTGAGCAGTTGACCTCGATCGCTCTCGCGCTGGCCGGCCGCGCGGGTGCCCGTCTGGCCGGGGCGCTGGGCCTGCGCGTTGCCAAGGACACCCTGTTACGTCTGGTCCGCGCCACGCCGGAAGAACCCGTCGGAGAGATCCGCGTGCTCGGGGTCGACGATTTCGCCCTACGGAAGGGCGACTCGTACGCCACGATCCTGGTGGATCTGGAGAGGCGGCGCCCGGTGGACGTGCTGCCCGGCCGGGATGCCGAACCGCTGGCCGCCTGGCTGAAGGGCCATCCGGAAGTGGAGATCATTTGCCGGGACCGGGCCGGGGCTTACGCCGAGGGCGCCCGCAGCGGCGCCCCGCAAGCGGTGCAGGTCGCCGACGCCTGGCATTTGTGGCACAACCTCGGCGAGGCCGTCGAAAAGACCGTCGCCGCCCACCACGCCTGCGTCCGAACCGCGTTCGAGAACACCGTACCGGCCGCCCCGCCGACCAGCGACGACATCTGGCTGACGCCGCCGGCACCGGCTGCCGCGCTGCTCGACGTCTGCGGACGAGAGCGCCGACTGGTCACCCGGACCAGGGAACGCTACGCCGCCGTCCGACAGCTCCTCAATGACGGCAGCACGCTGGAGGAGATCTGCCGGACACTCCGGCTGGACCGATCCACCGTGCGCCGCTTCGCCCGCGCCACCAGCGTCGACGAGCTGCTGGTCAAAGCAACGAACCGGTCCACCATCCTGGACGAGTACATGCCCCACCTCCACCAGCGGTGGAACGAGGGCTGTCACAACAGTGCCCAACTCCACCAGGAAATTGTCGCCTTGGGCTTCGCCGGAAGCATCCAGACCGTCCGCCGCTACCTCCGCCCGTTCAAGGCCGCCACCGCCGCACCACCCGCGCGTCGCCCGGCTCCACGGCCCCGCCGCATCGTCCGCTGGATCACGACCGACCCCGGAAACCTGACAGCCGATGATGCCACCGATCTCAAGGAGATCCGGACCAGCTGCCCCGAACTCGACGCCGTCACCCACCACGTCCGCGACTTCGCCGCCATGATGCGTGACCTGCGGGGCGACCAACTGCCCGCCTGGATGGAGCGCGTCCTCGCCGACGACCTGCCCGCCCTGCACTCCCTGATCAACGGACTGAGCCGCGACATCGACGCCGTCACGGCCGGGCTCTCCACCCCCTGGAGCTCCGGCCAGGTCGAGGGACAGGTCACAAGGACGAAACTACTCAAAAGACAAGGGTATGGACGAGCCAATCTCGACTTCCTCCGCAA
>NZ_JAEMUX010000213.1 GCF_016598475.1 Streptomyces adelaidensis | reverse complement strand
GTCATGGGGTGGCAGGGACGCGTGACTCACGCCCCGCTTTCCACACGTTCTCGCCACGGGTGGCGATGTTGTGGGAAGCGTTCCGGTCGGCGTGGGCAACGACCCCGCACCCCCGGCAGATGAAAAGCCCCTGGTCGACACGGTTGCGCTTGTCGACGTGGCCGCACTCGGCGCACGTCTGCGACGTGTACGCGGGATCGACGTGGATGAGCGGCACACCCGCTCGCCTGGCCTTGTAGACGATGAAGTCTCCGAGCTGGGCGAAGGCCCAGGAGTGGAGTGCGACCCGTTGGGGCTTGCGGAGCCGTACCCGGGTGCGGATGCCCTTGAGTTCTTCGAGGGACAGGCCGCGCCCGGTGCGTTCAGCCTCGGTCACGATCGTCTTGGAGATGATGTGGTTGATGTTCGCGGCGTGCCGTGCTTCCTTGCGGGCACGGGCCTTGAGCCGCCGCTTGGCGCTCTTGGTGCGCTTCTTCTGGAGCTTGGCACGCAGGGCGAGCTGTCGCTTGCGGTACCGGTTGAGTCCCCGGCCGGCGGCGCGGTAGCCGTCGGACGTGGTGGCGATGTTGACGATGCCGAGGTCCACGCCGAGGAACCCGGCCGGCTCGTACCGCTCGGCCTCGGGCACGTCACAGGTGGCGACGAGGTAGAACACGCCGTCGCGCTCGATCAGGTCGGATTCGCCCTGCCTGTGCGCCTGGAGCATCTTGAGTGCGTCGGCGGAGCACACGAACGGCATGTTCTTGACCCGGCCGTCCACGGTCCAGATGGACACGGTCCGCTGGTCGTACTGCCAGCTCAGGCACCGGTCGTCATACGGCTGGGCGGCCTCGGGGCGAAAGGTGACCGGCTTGGACTCGGCCTTGCGGCGGCGCCGGGAGCCTTCCCTGCCGAGGTTCCCGGCCCGGATGTTGGCCTTGAGCGTGGCGTACGAGTCGCGCACCTTCTTGATGATGTGCTGCGCGGCCTGCGCTCCCAGGCCCTGTGCTTTGAGGTGGGCGTAGGTGTGCTTGCGCAGCTCGTACTCACGCGGCACGCCGTGCTCGAACGCCACCTCCGACACCCAGTTCGCGGCGTCATTGACCGTGCGCAGGGTGCGCTCAAGCGCGGATACATGCACGGTATCCGGCATGAGTTTGACCTGCGTCACGATCTTCACAAGCGTGATCGTAGCATTGATCTATGTCACCACGCTGGGAGCCAAACTCCGATATTCGCAGGGGACGTAGCGTCGTCCACACCCTCCACGCACATTTGGTCTTCACCCCCAAATACCGGCGCGGACCATTCACCGACGAGATCCTTCAGCGCTGCGAAGAAGTCATGCGCGACGTGTGCACCGACTTCGGCGCGGAGCTGCGGGAGTTCAACGGCGAACGCGATCACGTCCACCTGCTCGTGCACTACCCGCCCAAGGTCGCCGTCTCCCGACTCGTAGGCTCCCTCAAGGGTGTCTCCGCCCGGCGCTTGCGGCAGGAGTTCCCCGGCCACATCCGCAAGTACCTGTGGGGTGAGCACTTCTGGTCGCCGTCCTACTTCGCCGCCTCGTGCGGGGGCGCCCCTCTCGCTGTCATCAAGGAGTACATCGAGAACCAGAAACGTCCCGGTTGAGGTCAATAGCGCAGACCCGTGCACCCGCGCGGGTCAGAGCAGTCTTGAGAAGCGCTTCCTCCCGGGCGTGAACGCCCGGGGTTCCGCGCTAGATCATGCTGAA
>NZ_JAEMUX010000212.1 GCF_016598475.1 Streptomyces adelaidensis | reverse complement strand
CCCCGGCTATTCAGCGGAATTGGGCGACCTGACGCCCTGACAGCAGAAAGGTGCCGCTGAGCTGCGAGGATGCGAGTGTCGAGTTCGTATCCGGTGCAGGAGTCAGGACACCTTTCTGGTGAGTGAGCGTACAGGGTGGGACCGGGGGCTGTCTGTGACGGCCGACGGGAAAGGGCTGGTGGGGCATGCCGGGGCGGTGCTGCTGCGCAAGCTCGCCGACCGTGTCGGCCTGACCGACGCACTGGCGGGAGTGCTGCCATCGGGCACGGCCTCGTCGTGGCGGGACCGGGCCACCGCGCTCGTCGGCCTCGTCGTCGCGATCGCGCTCGGCGCCACGAATCTGCTGGAGGCCGAGCAGCTACAGCTCCACCACGGCCCCCTGTTCGGACCGGCAGTGTCGGACTCCACGCTGCACCGGCTGCTGTCCACGACGGACGAGACGAGGCGCGCACAGATCGCGAAGGTGCGACAGCGGGTGCGCCGCCATGTCTGGACGCTGCTGCACCTGCGGCCCGGCGGCTTCCCGTACCTGACCGTCGCGGGGCGGCATCTGAAGGGCTGGATCGTGCTCGACATGGACGCCACGATCATCACCGCGGCCTCCAGGAAACAGGGCGCCGCCGGCACGTTCAAGGGCACCTTCGGCTTCCACCCGCTGGCCGCGTGGCTGGCCAACACCGACGAGTGCCTGGCGATGGAGCTGAGGGAGGGCAACGCCGGCGCGAACACCGTCGCCGATCACCTGCGGGTGCTGGATGCCGCGCTCGCGCAGATACCCCGCTCCTCCCAGGCCAAGATCCTGGTACGGGTCGACGGCGCCGGTGCCACGCACGGCCTGCTCAAGCGCCTTCAGGCGCTCAACACCACGCGGCGCACGGTCCGTTACACCGTCGGCTGGACGATCACGCCCGAGGACGAACGCGCCATCGCCCGCCTCCCCGAAGCCGCCTGGGAAACCTCCCTGCGACAGGACGGCGAGGTCCAAGAGGGCTACTTCGTCGCCGAGTTGACCGGGCTGAACACGCGTGAAGGCTGGCCCAAGGGCATGCGGCTGATCGTCCGCCGCGTCAAGCCCTCCCGCCGGCACCTGGGGAAACTGACCGCGTTCGAGCAGAAGACCGGCTGGCGCTACTCGATCACCGCAACGAACATCCGGCACATGGCCCACATCGCCGGCACCCACCAAGTGCAGTTCCTCGACGTCCTGCACCGCGATCACGCCGAGGTCGAAGACCGTGTGCGCACCAACAAGGCGATGGGACTGGCGAACCTGCCGTCCAAGTCCTGGGAAACGAACGCGAGCTGGATGCTCACCGCGAACCTCGCCGCCGATCTCGACGCCTGGCTGCGACTGCTGACCCTCCACGACCAAGCAGACCTCGCCGACGCCGAGCCGGACACCATGCGCTTCCGCCTCTACCACCTGCCCGCCCGCCTCGCCCACCACGCCCGCCGCCGCCACCTGCGCATCGAACGGACCTGGCCCTGGGCCCAGACATTCACCACCAGCTGGAAGCGGATCACCCAGCTTTCTGCCGTCACCTGACGGCCGGCATTGCCCCGACGAGGACCAGGAAGGAGCAGAACCCGCAGTCTCCGGGCCCGTGGAACCCGGCGCAGCCGCGGCGTCACGCGACGGCCCGTCCTACACCAGCCAAGGACATTACGGGCGAACCGCCGGATCGATCAGCGACCGAACCCAGCTGAAGAATCGAGGC
>NZ_JAEMUX010000211.1 GCF_016598475.1 Streptomyces adelaidensis | reverse complement strand
AAGATTCAGCAGCCCCGTCACCGCCACCACCCCGAGCTGCGCCAGCAGCGTCACCACCAGCGCGTTCCCCGTGCCCAGCCCGGGCGACACCGCCAGGAAGAGCGTGCCGAGCGTCGCCACCCTCACGGCCGGCGAGAACTGCCGCGCGGTCACCATCACCCCGCTGCTCACCCCCGCGCGGCCCGCCGGTACGTCGGATCGACAACGAGGACGACGACCCTCGACAGCCCGTCCCGACCATTGGTTACCACACCGAAGATCGGTTTCGACGCAGCATCGCGGACGCCTCCGACGAGGCAGAAGCTCGCTGGAACCATGCCTTCTGGCTCCAGAACGATTTGGCTGTGATCGGCGACCTCACTCGGGACCCTGACGGAGCGGCAGCACGCCACCGTTGGATCAGCGAACTCGGACTTTGGTATGACGAGCCCACCGACGCCGAGGACTGGATGGCAACCGCCGGGCCGATCGCCTCGCAGGTCGAGGCGAACTTCAACCAGGCATGCGTCAGTCTCGCCCGCCATCTCCACGACGTTGGCGTCATCGAGAGCACTGTCGGAAGGCGAGTACCGGTGATCGTCCACGAGTTGGAGTACTACGAGGGAATCGCCCGCCGAACCGAAGCTGCCAACCCGTCGGTGCTGGCCGATGACTTCACGGCATGGGTCCGCAACGGGTGAGGCATTCCGGCGGTTCCAATACCCGACTCCACCATCGCGGTAGTCGGCGTCGAAGATCTCCTTGATCAGGGTCTTGAGGTCTGTGTCCCGCAGCTGGCGGGCGGAGGGATTCTCCTGGAGCTGTTTGTGGGCGTAATAGGTGGAGGGGGGATGCCGCAGTCGTACTCGGTGAGTGTTCTGCAGATCGGCTCGACACCGCCGAAGCGGTCCCGGCACTCGTCGATGAACGCGACGAGCGCAGATGTGGCCGGTCGAGCTCGGCCGCGAAGAAACTTGCTGCGGCCTTGAGGATCTCGTTCGCCCGCTTCAGTTCGGCGTTCTCCTTCTTCAACGCGTTGACCTGTGCGGATTCCTCTGTAGTCGTCCCGGGCCGAGTGCCGCTGTCGATCTGGTCCTGGCGGACCATGAGCGCAGCGGCTCGGTCGAACCCATCCCCAGCTTGCTCGCGACCGCCTTCATCGCGGCCCACTCGGTGGTGTAGTCGGACCGCACTTCGGCGACCATGCGGACCGCACGCTTGCGCAGCTCAGGAGGGTAAAGGGAGGGACGTGCCGTGACTCGATCCTCTCAGAGAATCAAGCCTCCGTTCGACCCGGGGCGGTTCACTCCTCGGTGTACCGTTTCGTTTACTTGCTTCCCACCTGGTGCTACTTCCTCTGGAACCTCAGGTCCCAGTCTCCAGGTGTCCACGATCAAGGGAAAGCTTCAGTTCGGTGCTTGCCCCTGCTCCCTGAGGGCGATGGTGTTTCAGGGCGTTGTCCGTCTCGGTTTTGAGCGGCTCGCAGGCCCGGGGAATGGTCCGGATCTGGACCGACGAGGTCCTCTGACCGCTTGGCCTCGGAGTCGCGCAGAGTGGGAGTCGAAAGGAAGCAACGCGTGCGGCGTCTCGTCCACCGCCGCTCCGCGGCGCCTGCGGGCGGCCCTGTATCAGGGGCTTAAGCCTCTTCCCCGGCGTCGGGCAACTTCTGCGTGATCGCCTGGCCAGGCCCGGGTGTCGCCGACGGGCTCATGGTTCATGCAGGGGTTGACGCCCCAGCCGTAGGTCCGTGTCCAGGCGTGTTCTGTATACCGGGACGGCGTCTTGCATTGACGAAGAGGTGGGCGCCCCCCATAGTGCTGTGTCAGGCCCGTCGGGATCTA
>NZ_JAEMUX010000210.1 GCF_016598475.1 Streptomyces adelaidensis | reverse complement strand
ATGTGGGGTGTCCCGGCCTTGATCTGTATGAGGGCCTGTCAGCTTGTTGACAAGTACTACAGCCTCAGATCTTGATGTTGTGATCGGTTCTGCTCGGGTTGTCGCCAGGGGCGGAGGCGGGCGGGCAAAGGGTCGCCGCGCCGTTTGTAGTGGCTGACGGTGGCCCGGGTCTGGTGCACGGCTCGCCAGTGATGCTGCTGGAGGTGGTAGGCGTCGCCGTGGTGGGCGGTCAGGGCGGTGGCCGCGAGGAGGCAGGCGAGGGCCGGGACGGTCAGCCGGATCAGCGGAAGGTGCTCCTTCCCGCCGTCTCCTGCGCTTTTCCCTCGTCTGCCGGGTCCGGGCCGGTGGGTTCGTCCGCGGGTTCTGGTCCGGGTCGGGATGCCGGGCGCGCTGGACGGTCAGGAAGGCCAGGGCGAGCATCGCGCAGGTCACGTGCCGGTGCCAGGAGATCCAGCGGCGGACCTGGTACTGGCCGAGCCCGGTGATCTGATTGGCGAGCTCGTTGTTCTCCTCGATCTTCCAGCGAACCCCGGCCTTCACGATCGCCTCGGTGACCGGGTCGGCGGCGGGGACGTGGACGAGGAAGTACGCGTACTCGAAGTCCACGCGGCCGCCGGCCAGTTGCTTCTTCTCGGTGCTGCGGCGGATCAGCAGCCGGTGGGCGAAGCCGTCGGCCGGCATCTGTCCGGGCAGGGTGACCTCGAACCAGGCCCAGTCGTCACTGCGCTGCCCCTGGGAGCCCTCGCCCTGGCTGCGGCGCTCCCACTGCTCGCGCACCGTGGCGTAGTGCAGCAGATCACCGGCCGCCGCGACCTTCGGCAGGCGCGGCCTGCCCGGCGGGCCCTGAACCGGCAGGGTGAGGGGCACCGCGAGCACATAGCGGATCTTCTGCTCGTGCAGCCAGGACCTGAGGGCGGGGTCCTTGCCGTAGTCCGCGTCGGCGGCCACCCAGGAGAACGGCAGCCCGTCGGCCGCCGCACCGGCCAGCATGGCGATGCCCAACTGCGGCTTGGTGGCGAAGGCGACTTCGCCGGGGACCCCGGCCGCCCGGCACCGCTCACGATCACTCGTCCAGGACTCCGGCAGGTACAAGCGCCGGTCGTAGAAGGTGTGGCCACTCGCGGCGGCGTAGGTGAGCATCACCATGACCTGGCAGTTGCGCACGTCGCCGGTCGTCCCGCAGTGCTGGTAGCCGACCCCGACGGACTTGTCCCCCTTCTTGATCACCTGAGTGTCGTCCAGCACCAGTGTCGCGTCCCGCTCTCCCAACTCCCGTGCCACGTACGCCTTCACCTCGGCCAGCAGCGCGTCCGCGCTCCAGGACGCCTCGCCAAGAAACTTCTGGATCCGGTGCGGGGTGGCATGCCCGGCCCGACCGGCCATCGTCCAGCCGTTCTTCCGGCCCAGGTCCGACAGCAGCCCCTCAATGAGATCGGCAAACACCTCCCGCGGCTCCGGCCGGGCGAACAGATGCCCCAACCCGCCCGTCAGGACAGCCAGTTCCTCCGCCCAACCCTCAACGTGCTCCGCACTCACATCCATCAGCATGACCGGACAACGATCAGCACCGATCACCAGTCACAAGAACTGAGGCTGTAGTACCAGGCCCGCCACCAGCAGAGCCGCCCCCGAGGGGACTCCCCCACGCACCAGCGCCGCCCCCGGCCACATCACGGCCTGGGCGCAGAGCAGTACGACAGGGACGAGCCGGCCGTCGTGGTCCGTCGGGTCTTTTTGTTTCTTTCCGGTCTTTTGGTTCTTTCGGGTCTGTCGGGTCTCTTAGGTCTGAACCGTCTGTTCGCGTCATGGCTCGACCAGGCTATGACCGCGGCTGAGCGACCG
>NZ_JAEMUX010000021.1 GCF_016598475.1 Streptomyces adelaidensis | reverse complement strand
TACCAGCGCGGCCTCGCCGAGCTGCTCCCCGGTGGCCGTGTCCACACCCCGCAGCGCGCGGGCGCAGGCGGCAGCGACCTGCTGCGCCTCCCCCGCGCCCAGCTCCACCCTCCGCCGCACCTGCCACCCCCTCACCCGCCCCGAAGCCCCGACCATCACCTCAACGACCGAACCCCCATGCGGGTTACGCACTCCCGTACGCCCCGCCGGCGCCGCGCCCAAGACCCAGGAGAACCCAGGATCCCCAGGCCAATCCGTCAACTGTTAAACACCCTGGAAACGGGCCTCAACCGGCCGCGGAAGCACGGCTAGTAGCGTGTCGCTGCTTAGTTGTGGCATGTCTGTTTGGGAGGTTGGTGTCTGGCAGATTCCATCCCCTCTGCCAGACGGGACTGTTGTCATGGGTTCGCAGAAGAAGCGGCCGGTGAGGTTGACCGCGCAGGATCGCGAGGAGTTGGTGCGGGTGACCACGACGGGTGTTCGCCCAGCCTCGATGATCATGCGTGCCCGGGTGCTGCTTGCGCTGGACACCGCGGTGGGTGAGGTGGATTCCAAGGAGGTGATCGCGGCCCGGCTCGGCGTCTCCGGGGAGACGTTGCGGCTGGTCGCCAAGCGTTTTGCCGAGACCGGCGGCGATGCCTGCGCCACGATCACGCGGAAGAAGCGCGACCTCCCGCCGGTGCCCTCGCCGGTGACCGGTGAGGTCGAAGCCCGGCTGATCGCGATGGCGTGCTCACAGCCGCCCCAGGGCTATGCACGGTGGTCGCTGCGCCTGATGGAGAAGCACGTCGCGCTGGTCGAGGACATCCCCGATCTGGACCACTCCAGCATCGGGCGGGTCTTGAAAAAACGGAACTGCGTCCTCACCTGAAGAAGTGCTGGACCATCCCGCCACGGGCGAACGCGCAGTTCGCGGCCGGGATGGAAGACGTGCTGGCCGTCTATGCCCGGCCCTGTGACCCGGCACGTCCGGTGGTGTGCATGGACGAGAAGCCCTACCAGCTCCTCGGCGATGCCCGCGCCCCGCTCCCGGCACGCCCCGGTCGCGACGCCTGCCAGGACAGCGAGTACATCCGCTGCGGCACGTGCTCCATCTTCGTGTGGGTCGAGCCCTTACGCGGGTGGCGTCGGGTTCAGGCGCTGTCCCGGCGGACCCGGACCGACTGGCCGGCCAGGTCAAACAGCTGCTGAGCGTGGACTATCCCGACGCTGATGCCGTGGTGCTGGTGATGGACAACCTCAACACCCACACCATCGCCTCACTGTACGAGGCGTTCGAACCAGAAGAAGCCTTCGCCCTGGCTCAGCGCCTCGAGATCCACCACACGCCCAGAGACGGGTCATGGCTCAACATCGCCGAGACCGAACTCTCCGCGCTGACCAGGCAATGTCTCGACCGCTGGATCGACGACCTCGACACACTCAACACCGAACTCTCGGCCTGGCAGAGCGCCACCAACACCGACCAACGTCAGGTGGACTGGCAGTTCACCACCCACGACGCACGCATCAAACTGCGCCACCTCTATCCCAAACATTAGCCGCGACAGTCTACTAGTGGCGCCCCTGGAGCCGTGCCGCCAGTTCTCTGATCGCGGGCAGGCGTTCCGCGAGGGCCGCGCCCGGGCAGCTGGTCATGTAGCCGTCGCTGTGGCCGGCGAGGGCGGGCAGCAGGGCGGTGGTGCCGGCGGTGTAGCGGCTGAGGCTGTTGCTGGAGGTGAGCCGGACGCCGCCGCGGGGGTCGGTGTCGGCGAGGCCGAGTTTCCAGGCGGCGAGGGCGGCGATCGCGTCGGTCATGGCCCGCGGGACGGTGACGCCGGTGGTGAAGGTGCCGAGGGCGGCGATGCCCGTGGTGCGGTGGTTGAAGCCCTGGGTGTGCGCGCCGGTGACGGGGCGGTCGATGCCGCCCGCGCGCCCCTCGTAGATGGTGCCGCAGCGGTCGACGAGGAAGTTGTAGCCGATGTCGTCCCAGTCCCGGGCGCCGGTCTGACCGGAGTAGAGGTAGCGGATGATGCGGGGCGCGTCGGCGCAGTCGTAACCGTTCGGCGAGTCCGTGTGGTGGACGAAGACGGCGGCGACGCGGTCGTCGTAGCGGGCGGGCGGCTGGCTGCGCGCGTCCCCCTCCAGCCAGCGGGCCCGCGGCACGATGGGCGGTCTGGGCGCCTGGTGCGGGAGCGCGGGCCGGGCGGCGGCCTGCCGGGCCGAGCGCTGGCCCGTGCGGTCCACGCCGACCGCGCACATCACGAGCGCGAGGACGGCCGCCAGGCCGGGCAGACAGGCCAGCGCGAGGAGGGCGGGGCGGGGCAGGCCCATCAGGCGCTCCCGGGCGCGCACGGCCCGAACACGCGGGGGCCGGGCGCGCGGGGGCCGGGCGCGACCCGGGACCCGCGGGCCCCGAACCGTCTCGGGGCCGCGCGGGGTCCGTATTCGGCGCCGCCACACACGTAGCGGCAGCCGCATTCGCGCCCCCCGTGGCTCCCGGAACACACGCATGCCCCCAGCGTCACGCAGATGCGCGCCGGCCGCGATGTGGGGTGTGCCACCCGGTGGAAGCGGAGGGAACCAATGCCGTGGTCCGGGGCGTTTTTACGGTTCGGGACAGATGACGGACACGGCTGCCGGACACGGCTGACCGGCAGGGCGCTCCGGTGGCCGATCAGCGCGGGCCGCCGGGGCACCTGCGGACGTAACTGATCACTGCGCCGACCCCGCGCGTACTACAGGGTCCCTAGAGAGTGAGGCGGCTGGAGTGGACGTGCTCGACATCCTGCTGTTGCTGGTGATCCTGGCCTACGCGGCGTCCGGCTACCGCCGCGGCCTGGTCACGGGATGTGTGTCCCTGGCCGGCTTCGTGGGCGGCGCGGCGATCGGCGTCTGGGTGCTGCCCTGGATGATGGAGCTGGTGGAGGCGGGCACCCCGGCGGCGACGGTCACGGCGGTGCTGACGGTGCTGGTACCGGGGGTGATCGGGCACGAACTGGCGGGCCGGCTGGCGCTGCGGCTGCGCCGGGAGATAGACCGCAGCCCGCTGCGGGTGGCCGACGGCGTCGGCGGGGCGGCGGCCAACACGGTCGCGGTGCTCATCGTGGCCTGGGTCGCCGCGAGCGTCCTGGGCGCCTCGTCGTCCCCCGTGGTGACCAACTCGATCCGCAACTCCGCGCTGCTCGGCGCCGTGCAGAACACCATGCCGGACACCACCCCGGCCTGGTTCTCCAACGCCACCTCGGCGCTCACCGAGGCGGGCTTCCCACAGGTCTTCAACCCGTTCGAGAACGAGGCGACGGCCGAGGTCGCCAAGCCCTCCGGCGACAGTGTCACCGCGGCCGCGACCGGCGCCGCCAAGCGCAGCACGGTCAAGATCGAGGGCGTCGCGGGCAACCAGGGCCGCGAGGGCAGCGGCTTCGTGTACGCCGCCGAGCATGTGATGACCAACGCGCACGTGGTGGCGGGCATCGACGACCCGAGTGTGCGCGTGGGCGGCGTGGGCCGGGCGTACGAGGCGCGGGTCGTGCTCTTCGACCCCGACAAGGACGTGGCGGTGCTCTACGTCCCGGGTCTCAAGGCGCCGGTCCTGCGCTTCGACGACAGCGCCTCGCGCGGTGACGCGGCGGTCGTCGCGGGCTATCCGGAGGACGGCGGCCTCGACCTCCAGGCGGCCACGGTCGCCAGTCGTATCGACGCGACCGGCCGGAACATCTACAACACGGATTCGGTCACCCGTGACATCTACTCCATCCGCTCCACCGTCCGCCCCGGCAACTCCGGCGGCCCCCTGCTCACCACCGAAGGCCAGGTCTACGGCGTCGTCTTCGCCCGCTCCACCTCGGACGCGGAGACGGGTTACGTCCTGACCGTGGACGAGGTCGCCGCCGACGCGGAGCGCGCGGCGGACGCGACGGCGGCGGTGGACACGGGTGACCTCGTCACTTCGTGACCTCGTGAGGTGGCGTCCGGCGGGACGGGCGCGTCGAAGCTGACACCGTTCAGCTGCCGGAACGCCCCTCACACACTCAGAGCCGACAACCCATCAGGATGTCGTCCACATACGCCCCGTCCAGCAGGAACTCCTCCGGCAGGACCCCCTCCACCACGAACCCCTCCGACTCGTACAGCTTCCTGGCCGGTGTGTTGTGGCCGAGCACCCGCAGGGTGAGGCGGCGGGCTCCCCGGCGGCGTGCCTCGTCCCGCGCGGCCCGCAGCAGCGCCCGTCCGACCCCGGCCCCGCGCGCCTCGTCGGCGACGACGAACCCCTGGATCTGCCGGACATGAACGTGGCAGGCGAGGGCCGACGGCAACGCGAGCCGGACATACCCGACGACGGCCCCGCCGAGTTCGGCCACCAGGTGGTCCCCCGGCCCGTAGCGCTCGCCGAAGAAGGGCTCGTACGGCTGTCTGGGGCGCTCCTGCACGGAGTGCAGAGTCGACCACGTGACCCGATCGAGTCGGCCGAGCGCGTCCTCGTCCTCGGAGCTCGCGGCGCGTATGTGCGGAACCGGCATGACGGCCACTGTACGGCGGGGGCGGTGGACCGGTGGGCGGCGTCCGGCGGGCGGCCGGCCGTCGCCCGCCCCCGGGTCCGCGGATTCTTGGGGTGCCCGGCAGGATGGTGGCATGAGCGTTGAAGCGCACGTTCCGCCCGGTTCTCGTATCGCGATCGCCGGGGCGTCCGGGCTGATCGGTTCGGCGCTGGCCCGGTCTCTCGCCGCCGACGGGTACGAGGTGGTGCGGCTGGTACGGCGGGAGCCGCGCGGCCCCGGTGAGGTGCGGTGGGATCCGGACTCGCGGCAGGTTGACGCGGCGGGGCTGGCGGGGTGTGCGGCGGTGGTGAATCTCGCCGGTGCGGGGGTCGCGTCACGCCGCTGGACGAAGGCGTACAAGGCGACGATCCGGCGCAGCCGGGTGCTCGGCACGAGGACGCTCGCCAAGGCCGTGGCGACCCTCGACTCACCGCCGAGCGTGTTCCTCAACGGCAGCGCGATCGGCTTCTACGGCTACACGGGCGACCGGGTGGTGGACGAGTCGGCGGAGCCGGGGACGGGGTTCCTGCCCGAGCTGTGCGTGGAGTGGGAGGGGGCGACCGAGGCCGTCCGGGACACGGGTGTCCGGACCGTGTTCGCCCGTACGGGGCTGGTCGTGGGCCGGGGCGGGGGCGCCTGGGGCCCGCTGTTCCCGCTGTTCAAGGCCGGTCTCGGCGGGCGGATGGGCAACGGGCGGCAGTACTGGAGCTACATCTCCCTGCACGACGAGGTCGCGGCCCTGCGGCATCTGCTCTTCACGCCCTCGCTGTCCGGCCCGTTCAACCTGACGGCGCCGGCCCCGCTCACCAACCGCGAGATCACGGCGGCCATGGGCCGGGTCCTGCACCGGCCCACCCTCTTCACCGTGCCCGCCCCTGTGCTCCGGCTCGTCCTCGGCGGGGTCGCCGACGACGTCCTCGGCAGCGCCCGGATCGTCCCGACGCGGCTGCTGGAGTCGGGCTTCACCTTCACGTACCCGGAGATCGACGCCGCGATCCGGGCGGCCGCCGGCCCGAGCTGACCGGGATCGGCGCCCGGCCCCGGCGGGGCTCGACCGGCCGCCGCCGGGACGCCGGGCGCACACCCGGCCCGCCCATGCCTCCGTGCGAGGTCACGCGCTACTTCCCCGGGACGGCCGCCGGGCTTCACCCTCGTCGCTAACTCAGGTATTTCAGAAGGGTGCCGGGGCAGGACGTCCCCGGCGGCCGCGCGACCTCGGGAGGGGCACGTGCTTGAGTCGGTGCACCAGTCGGCGTACCCGGCGGACACGGAGACCGTGGACGTCATCGTCGTAGGAGCCGGAGTGGCCGGCCTCGCGGCGGCAGGACATCTGACCAGGGCGGGGCTGACGGCCACCGTCCTGGAGGCCGCACCCGCCGTCGGCGGCCGGATGTCCACCGAGAAGATCGACGGCTTCCGCCTCGACCGAACGCCCCAGCTGCTCTCCACGTCGTACCCGGAGCTGCGCCGCACCCCGGGTCTGGGCGCCCTGCCCCTGCGCTCGTTCGCCCCCGGCGTCCTGCTGCACGCCGACGGCCATCAGTACCGCGCCGGCGCCACCCCTGTTCCGCGGAGCGCGAGGGGCGCACTCACAGCCGCACGCGCCCTCGCAAGCGCCCCCAGGATCCCCCGGAACCCGGGCCGCCCCCAAGGCCGTTCCACGGGCACGCGCCCCGGCCGCCTCGGTGCCCCGGCCGATCAGTCCCGGCTGGCCATGGCCCTGGCCCGGCTCGCCGCCACCGCGCCCGAGCGGCTCCTCTCCCGTGCGGAGGTCCCCGTCGCCCAGGCGCTGGCGACCCGGGGTTTCCCGCCCCGGACCATCGACGGTTTCGTCCGTCCCCTGCTGGCCGCGCTGCTCGCCGACCCCGTGCTGCAGACCTCGAGCCGCTGCGCCGACCTGGCGCTGCACACCTTCGCGACGGGCCGGCTGTGCATCCCGGAGGGCGGCGCCGACACCCTCCCGGAGCTCCTCGCGGCCATCCTGCCACCGGGCACGGTCCGTACGGGCGTACGAGCCACCGCGATCAGCACGACCTCGGTGACGACGGCGAACCACGGCGAACTCACCTGCCGTGCCGTGGTGCTGGCCACGGACGCCCGCGCCGCCGCCGAGCTGCTGCCGGGGCTGCGCGTGCCGGAGTTCCACCCGGTGACGGTCCTGCACCATGCCACCGACGAGCCGCCGCTGACCGAACCGGCGCTGCTCCTCGACGCCGACCGCAGCGGTCCCGTCTCGCACACGGCGGTCATCAGCCAGGTCGACCCGAGCCGGGCACCGGCGGGCCGCGCCCTGATCACCTCCACCGTGCTGGGCACGCCCCCGGCCCCCGCGCACCTGGACGCCACGGTCCGCGCCCAACTGGCCCGCCTCTACCGCACGTCCACGACACGCTGGGAACTCCTCGCCGCGCACCACACCCCCGAGGCCGTCCCCGCGATGCCCGCGCCGCACGATCTGCGCCGCCCCGTACGCCTCCTGGCCGGCCTCTACGTCTGCGGCGACCACCGCGACACCAGCACCGTCCAGGGCGCCCTGCACTCCGCCCGCCGGGCCGCCCACGCCGTCCTCACGGACCTGGACGCCCGCCCGGCTCCCCTGGAGGAGCCGCTGGAAACGGCCGCGTGAGGGGCTGGGAAGCGCCGGAGGGGGCGCCCGGTCGTTCACCGGGCGCCCCCTCGTCGAGCCGTACGCCTACCCGAGCGCCGCCACCTTGTCCCGGTACCCGCGGACGGGTGCCGCGTCGCGGTACGGCTCCAGGCGGCGTTCGAAGTCGCGGACGTACTCCACGGCCCGTACCGACCTCATCTCGGCGGCCTGCCCGGCGGCCTCCGCGCCCAACTGGCAGGCCTGGTCCAGCTCGCCGAGCCCGAGCCGGGCGGAGGCGAGCACCACCCGGCAGAAGAGGCGGCTGCGGGCGTAGGCGGGTGCCCGCAGTTGCAGCGAGCGTTCGGCGTGCTGGGCCGCGGCCCGGTACTGCTGGAGGTCGCGGTGGCTGTGGCCGAACTCGTCGGCGAGCTGCGCCTCGTCGAAGAACCGCGCCCAGTGGGGCACCTCGTCCCCGGGGCGGGCCGTCTCCAGGGCGCGCTCGGCCCGTACCAGCGCGGCCGTGGAGGCCCGCACCTCGCCGAGCACGGCGTGCCCGCGCGCCTCGACCGAGTGCAGCAGCGACTGCACCACCGGCGGCACGGCCGACCCGACGCCCTGCTGGGCGACCCGCGCGAGCTGCACGGCCTCCCGTCCGTGCCCCAGATAGACCGCCTGCCGGCTCATCGTGACCAGGACGTACGCCCCGTACGCCCGGTCCCCCGCCGCCTGCGCCAGCCTGAGCGCCTGCACGAAGTACCGCTGGGCGAGCCCGTGGGCACCGATGTCGTACGAGGTCCAGCCGGCCAGTCGGGTCAGGTCGGCGGCGGCCGCGAAGAGCCGTCGGCCGATCTGTTCGCCGTAGGCGCCGCGCAGCATGGGCTCGGCCTCGTGTTCCAGGTAGCGCACGAGGGCCTGGCGGGCGTGGCCGCCGCCGTAGGCGTCGTCGAGGGCGCGGAAGAGCTCCCCGACCGAGCGGAGGGCGGCGATGTCCCCGCCGGTGACCTTCTGGCCGGGGCCGCGCTCGGTCTGGCTGCGCTGCCGGGGGACGACCGGGCGGCCCTGCGGGGGTACCCGGGTGGCGCCCGGATCGCCCCGGCCCACCCGGTCGTCGGCGCGGCCGATCAGCCAGTCGCGGCTGGGCACGACCAGTCCGGCCGGGGTGAACGCGATCTTGCGTAGTTCGGCGTGGCTGCCGGAGTCCTTGCGCCACAGGCCGCCGACGATGTCGATGGCCTCCTCGGGGGTCGCGGCGAACTCCAGGCCCGCGTAGACGGGGGCGCAGGCGTCCAGTCCGAGGTCCTGGGCGGTGAGCCGGCGGCCGAGGCGGCGGGTGAACACCTCGGCGATGAGTGCGGGCGTGGTCCCCCGGGGCTGCTGACCACGCAGCCAGCGGGTGACCGACGTCTTGTCGTATCTGAGGTCGAGGCCGTGTTCGAGACCGAGCTGATCCACTCGGCGCGCTAGTCCCGCGTTGGAGAACCCCGCTTCTGCGATGAGGGCGGCGAGCTGGCGGTTGGGGGTGCGCTGCGCGGGTCGTTCCGTCATCTGCGGTGCGGTCTCCTGCCTTCCGGGTCTCGGCGGGGTTTCCCGGATTGCCTGGTGAGAAGCCTTTTGCGGCCTTGTGAACGGCGCGAATGTAGCGGAGAGTAAGCGTCTGATCGCACACTTCCGCGTCGGTTCATCCGATCGTGTGAGGATTGGCCGCGCGGCTGACGGGTGCCGCCTCCGACGCGCGCCGGCCGAGCCCCTCGTACGCCGGGCGGCCGCCGCGTACGCCGGATGCCGGACCTGATGCCGGACCGGACGCCGGGCACGGGCCGGACCCGGGGCCGTCCACCGCTCGAACATCGCGTGGTCGTACGGGTCGTACAGTGGCTTGGGCGCGAGACGTGCCTGACAGAGCCACAGCTATCGCGGTACCGCCGCACGGCCGTACCGCCGAGGGAGGCGCTTGCCGTGAGTGGGTTGCGGTTCGTCCGCATGGGGTTCGGCGCGGAGGCCGTCGAGTACCAGGAGGCGTGGGACGAGCAGCGCCGGGTGCACGCGGCGCGCTTCGCCGACGAGGTCCCCGACACCGTGCTGCTCCTGGAGCACCCGCCGGTCTACACGGCCGGCCGGCGCACGGCCGACAACGAGCGCCCCCTCGACGGCACGCCCGTCATCGACGTCGACCGCGGCGGCAAGATCACCTGGCACGGGCCGGGCCAGCTGGTCGGCTACCCGATCCAGAAGCTCCCCCGCCCCGTGGACGTGGTGGCCCACGTACGGCGCCTCGAAGACGCCCTGATCGCCACCTGCGCGGAGTTCGGCCTGGAGACCAGCCGGGTCGAGGGCCGCAGTGGTGTGTGGGTGCTCGGCGACCCCGTCGAACAGCGGCTGGGCGGGCTGTCCCTGGACCTCGACCCCCGGATGCACGACGACGAGTTCGACCCTCGGCTGAACGGGCCGGAGTACGCGCCGTCCAACGCCGGGCAGCGGCGTGAGGACCGCAAGATCGGGGCGATCGGGATCCGGGTGGCGAAGGGGGTCACGATGCATGGCTTCTCGCTGAACGTGAATCCCGACAACAAGTGGTTCGACCGCATCATCCCCTGCGGGATCCGTGACGCGGGCGTCGCCTCCCTGGCCGGTGAGCTCGGCCGCGACGTCACCATCGCGGACGTCCTGCCCGTGGCCGAGCGGCATCTGCGGGAGATCCTGGAGAACGCGGAGCTGAGCCCTCGGGTGGTGGAGCGGGCGTCGGCGTAGCCGCCCCGTCCGCTGAAAATTCAGCCCCTCCGGCGTTTGAGGGGCGGTCCCCGGGGCGGAGCCCCGGGGATGGGGCGGCAGGGGCGAGGGAATTCCCCCCACGAGCCGAAGGTTGCCCACCCCGAGGACCGAGAACCGCACGGGCGTACCCTGGTGTACGCCGAAGAATCGAAGCTACAGGGAGCCGATGTGTCCGCAGTCGCACCCGACGGACGCAAGATGCTGCGCCTGGAGGTCCGGAACAGCCAGACCCCCATCGAGCGCAAGCCCGAGTGGATCAAGACCCGGGCGAAAATGGGCCCCGAGTACACGAAGATGCAGAGCCTCGTGAAGAGCGAGGGCCTGCACACGGTCTGCCAGGAGGCAGGCTGCCCCAACATCTACGAGTGCTGGGAGGACCGCGAGGCGACGTTCCTCATCGGCGGCGACCAGTGCACCCGCCGCTGCGACTTCTGCCAGATCGACACCGGCAAGCCCGAGGCCCTCGACCGCGACGAGCCCCGCCGCGTGGGCGAGTCCGTGGTCACCATGGACCTCAACTACGCCACGATCACCGGCGTCGCCCGCGACGACCTCCCCGACGGCGGCGCCTGGCTGTACGCCGAGACGGTCCGCCAGATCCACGAGCAGACCGCCGGACGCGAGAGCGGGCAGACCAAGGTCGAGCTGCTGGCCCCCGACTTCAACGCCGTCCCGGAGCTGCTCCAGGAGGTCTTCGCCTCCCGCCCCGAGGTCTTCGCGCACAACGTCGAGACGGTCCCCCGGATCTTCAAGCGCATCCGCCCCGGCTTCCGCTACGACCGCTCGCTGAAGGTCATCACCGACGCCCGCGACTACGGTCTGGTCACGAAGTCGAACCTGATCCTCGGCATGGGCGAGACCCGCGAGGAGGTCAGCGAGGCGCTGCGGCAGCTGCACGACGCCGGCTGCGAGCTGGTCACCATCACGCAGTACCTTCGCCCGAGCGTCCGTCACCACCCCGTGGAGCGCTGGGTCAAGCCGCAGGAGTTCGTCGAGCTGAAGCAGGAGGCCGACGAGATCGGCTTCTCCGGCGTGATGTCGGGCCCCCTCGTCCGCTCCTCGTACCGCGCCGGCCGGCTCTACCAGATGGCCATCGAGAAGCGGGGTTCGTACGTCGCTTCACAGGCGGTCTGACGCGTTCAGCCGGTTACGCCGAATGGCACGGAGTGCCACCGGCTCGTGTGAATCTGAGCACAAGTAGCTACTCACCAGTAATGGCCAATCGACCGCGGCCCTGACAGTCCTCGCAGATGAGGGCACTGTCAGGGCCGCGTCGAGGTTTAGAGGCCGCACATCAAGGCTTCACTGCGGTTTGACCGGTCGGTCACGCCCTGGTAACACCAATCAGTGACCCTGGTTTCACGCCCGGTACACAGTCCTAGCCAGAGCAGCCATCCCGAGGGGGACCTCCCATGCAGGCCGCGCCCGTTCGCGCCACAGCCATCCCGTCGTTCACCGATGCACTCCGTGCCGTCGAGTCACTGCTCATGAGCAGTGGCCAGCGCACCGCCCGCCGCAACGCCTGGACCTCCGTCCTGGAGGACCGCCGCCGCGCCAAGGACCGTGTCGAGACCGAGCGCGTCATCGAAGCCGCGGTCGCCACGCGCACCTCCTGACGACAGCGGCCGCTTCACGCCGGCACCGCCGCCGCCCGGCGCCGCTTCCCCAGCGCTGCCGCCGGTCTCCGGTCCCCACCGGCACCGCCGTCGTCCTCGCTTCCCCGGACACGTAGACTTCGTGCCATGGCGAGGAAGGAACCCGCAGCGGACGCTGCGAACCCCGGGCGACTCAAGCAGATCGCTCTTACGTACAAGATGACCCGCAAGGCCGACAAGAAGATCGGTCTTGTACTCGCGGCTGTCGGAATCAGCACCCTCGGTGTCTTCCTCGCGATCGGTTTCTTGATCGGTCACCCCATCTATCTGGGCATTCTCGGCCTCCTGCTCGCCTTCCTCGCGACGGCGATCATCTTCGGGCGGCGAGCCGAGCGGGCCGCGTTCGGACAGATGGAGGGTCAGCCGGGCGCCGCCGCGGCGGTGCTGGACAACGTGGGCCGCGGCTGGACGACCACCCCCGCGGTGGCGATGAACCGCAGCCAGGACGTGGTCCACCGGGCCGTCGGCAAGGCCGGCATCGTCCTGGTCGCCGAGGGCAACCCGAACCGGGTGAAGAGCCTGCTCGCCGCCGAGAAGCGGAAGATGGCCCGCATCGTGGCGGACGTCCCGGTGCACGACCTGCTCGTGGGCGGCGGCGACGGCCAGGTGGAGCTGAAGAAGCTCCGCACGACCATGCTGAAGCTGCCGCGCGTCCTCTCCGGCCCCCAGGTGACCGCCACCAACGACCGGCTCCGCGCGATGGGCGACCTGATGAGCAACATGCCGGTGCCGAAGGGGCCGATGCCGAAGGGCATGCGCATGCCGAAGGGCGGCCCGAAAACCCGCTGATCTCCTACTCGTACGGCGAACCCGTACGACGAAGGGGGCGCCCGGATCACTCCGGGCGCCCCCTTCGTCGTATTCGCCGTACGGGTTCGCCGTTCCGGCTAGATCCGTACTTCCACCGTGCGCGCCAGCCGGTCGTGGAGTCCACGGCCGTCGCGGTCCCAGATCAGGGCCGGGAGGGCGAGGCAGAGGAGGGCGGAGCGGACGGCGGCGCGCCAGGGGTTCACCGTGCCGGTGTCCTGGGCGACGACGCGGACGCCGAAGAGGCGTTTGCCCGGAGTGAAGCCGGCGGTGCCCAGCGTGAGGACGTGCAGCAGGAAGAGGATGAGCAGGGCCCAGTTGCCGGTCGCCTGGTCGTAGCCGTCGGTGATCAGGCCGTATGCGATCAAGAGGCACAGCCCCCAGTCGACGGCCAGCGCGCCGAGGCGCCGTCCGGGGCGGGCGATGGAGCCCGGCCCCTCCTCCGGCAGACCGAGCTGTTCGCCCCGGTATCCGAAGTCCACACCCGCGTCCTCCGCCGCCGCGCGGGGGCCGGAGAGCCACGATCCGATTGCTTGCCTCTTGTCCACGCGTCCACCGTACTGGGACCGTTTTGCCATACGGACAGGTGGGGTGCGGTACGGGATGTCCGGTTAACTTGTGCGAAACAAATGGGTGACGTACGAGAAATCACCCGTCCCTAGTGTCGACGACAGCGTGTGCCACCGCACTGGCCGCACGAACGAACTACCACCCCGGCAGGACGTCGGGAGTAGGAGGAGCTGGATGTTCCAGAACGCCGACGAGGCCAAGAAGTACATCGCGGACGAGGACGTCAAGTTCGTCGACGTCCGCTTCTGCGACCTGCCGGGTGTGATGCAGCACTTCACGATTCCGGCCACGGCCTTCGACCCCACCGAAGAGCTGGCGTTCGACGGCTCCTCGATCCGCGGCTTCCAGGCCATCCACGAGTCCGACATGGCGCTCCGCGCCGACCTGTCCACCGCGCGCGTCGACCCCTTCCGCCGCGACAAGACGGTCAACATCAACTTCTTCATCCACGACCCGATCACGGGCGAGCAGTACTCCCGTGACCCGCGGAACGTGGCGAAGAAGGCGGAGGCCTACCTGGCGTCGACCGGTATCGCGGACACCGCGTACTTCGGTCCCGAGGCCGAGTTCTACGTCTTCGACAGCGTGCGCTTCAAGACCGCGGAGAACGAGTCCTTCTACCACATCGACTCCGAGGCGGGCGCCTGGAACACCGGTGCGCTGGAGGACAACCGCGGCTACAAGGTCCGCTACAAGGGCGGTTACTTCCCGACCCCGCCGGTCGACCACTTCGCCGACCTGCGTGCGGAGATCTCCCTGGAGCTGGCCGCGTCCGGCCTCCAGGTCGAGCGCCAGCACCACGAGGTGGGCACCGCCGGCCAGGCCGAGATCAACTACAAGTTCAACACGCTGCTCGCCGCGGCCGACGACCTCCAGCTCTTCAAGTACATCGTGAAGAACGTGGCCTGGCGCAACGGCAAGACCGCGACCTTCATGCCGAAGCCGATCTTCGGTGACAACGGCTCGGGCATGCACGTCCACCAGTCGCTGTGGACGGGCGGCCAGCCGCTCTTCTACGACGAGGCCGGTTACGCGGGCCTGTCGGACACCGCCCGCTACTACATCGGCGGCATCCTCAAGCACGCCCCGTCGCTGCTGGCCTTCACCAACCCGACGGTGAACTCCTACCACCGACTGGTCCCCGGCTTCGAGGCCCCGGTCAACCTGGTGTACTCGCAGCGCAACCGCTCCGCGGCCATGCGTATCCCGATCACGGGTTCGAACCCGAAGGCCAAGCGTGTGGAGTTCCGCGCGCCCGACTCCTCCGGCAACCCGTACCTCGCCTTCTCGGCCCTCCTCCTCGCGGGCCTCGACGGCATCAAGAACAAGATCGAGCCGGCCGAGCCGATCGACAAGGACCTCTACGAGCTCGCCCCCGAGGAGCACGCGGGCGTCGCGCAGGTCCCGACCTCCCTCCCGGCCGTCCTGGACCGCCTTGAGTCGGACCACGAGTTCCTGCTCGCCGGCGACGTCTTCACGTCCGACCTGATCGAGACGTGGATCGACTACAAGCGCGCGAACGAGATCGCCCCGCTGCAGCTGCGCCCGCACCCGCACGAGTTCGAGCTGTACTTCGACGTGTGATCGAACCGTAGCCGTACGGCTTTCGACGGTGCCCCCGTTCCCGTTTCTCGGGACGGGGGCGCCGTCGTATGGTTTCTGGCACGATTGTTCGAGAGAGACGACGGGGAGACACGGGGATGCCCGGACAGGATGACGACGAGCACGAGTTCGACATCAAGTGGGCGGACAACGCCGAGCTGAAGGAGCCCTCCGCGCGGGCCCGGATGCTGGCCGCGCGCTGGAAGGAGAACCCGCCCGCGCCACAGCCCTTCCGCGCCGATCCCGGCCCGAGAACGCCGCGCCGGTCGTCCTGGGTGTCGACGGTGATCGTGTTCGGGTGTGTGGCGGGGCTGATCCTGCTGATCGGGTACATCAACTACCGGTCGTCGTACTAGCCCCGCCCCGCCGGTGTCGCCCGGGCGCACAATGGAAGGCGGGACGAGTGCCTGCCTGAGTGCGGGGTGGTACGGATGTCGAAGCGGTTCCGGAGTGATCCGCGGCTGGCTGTGCGGATGACGGTCACGATGTTTCTGCTCGGACTGTTGTACGTGCTGTTCGTGGCCGCGTTGATCGCGCTGCTGAAGTCCTGGGTGCTGGTCGTGGTGATCGCGGCGGGGCTGCTGGGGGCGCAGTACTGGTACTCGGACCGGGTCGCCCTGTACGCGATGCGCGGGCGGGTGGTGGAGCGGGAGGAGTATCCGCGGCTGCACGGGGTCGTGGACCGGCTGTGCGCGGTCGCGGACGTGCCGAAGCCGAGGGTCGCGGTCGCGGACATGGAGATGCCGAACGCGTTCGCCACCGGGCGGAACGCCGATCACACGGTGGTGTGCGTGACGACCGGGCTGCTCCGGCGGCTGGAGCCGGACGAACTGGAGGGTGTGCTCGCCCACGAGCTGTCGCATGTGGCGCACCGCGATGTCGCCGTCATGACGGTCGCCTCGTTCCTCGGGGTGATCGCCGGGCTCGTCGTGCGGTTCGCCTTCTACTCGCACATGTTCGGCGGGCGGCGGGACCAGAACACCGCCGTCGTGTTCAGCGTGGTGATGGGGATCTCCGCCGCCGTGTACGTGCTGAGTTTCCTGCTGATCCGGGTGCTGTCCCGGTATCGCGAGCTGGCCGCGGACCGGGCGGGCGCCCTGCTCACCGGGCGGCCCTCGGCGCTCGCCTCCGCGCTGACCAAGGTCACCGGGGACATCGCGCGGATCCCGACCCGGGACCTGCGCACCGCGCAGGCCTTCAACGCCTTCTACTTCACCCCCGCGCTCGGCACCCGGCCGCATCTGGCCCGCTTCTTCGCCACGCATCCGCCGCTGGAGCAGCGACTCGACCAACTGGGCCGTATCTCGGCGGAGCTGGGCGCGGCAGCGACACCAGGCTCCGCGGCACCCGGCTCCGCGGCACCTGAGTCCGCGACACCCGAGTCCGGGACGGCGGGCTCCGGGACGGCGGGCTGACCGGCCATGGGGCTCCTGGACATCATCCTCGGCCGTACGAAGCCGGTCGCACCCGACCTCGACCGGCTCTTCGCCCTGCCCTCGGCCGCGGTCACCCTGGAGGCGGCCGTCTCCCTCACCCCGACCGGAACGGGCGCGGTGTGCTTCGCGACCGTCGAGGGCGCGGCCTTCGACGACGTACGACGCGAGGTGCGGGCCCTGCTGGACGCGGACGCGGGGCGGACGGGACCGCCCGTCGAGGTGGAGCGGGACGAGTACGGCTACTCGTGGCTGGTCTCCCGGCGGGGGCCGCACGACCTGCCCGCGCTGGTTAACGATCTGCACGCGGTGAACAGCGCCCTGGAGAGCGACGGGTTCGGGCCGCAGTTGCTGTGCTCGGTGGTCGGCTTCCAGGGTGGAGGCGGTGGGACGGAGGGCGGGCGGCTCGGGCTGGTCTATCTCTACAAGCGGGGGACGTTCTATCCGTTCGCGCCGCTGCCGGGTGCCGGGCAGCGGCGCGACAACGCGCTGGAGCTGCGGGTCCGGGCCGTGCTCGGTGACGATCTGCGGATCGAGCCCGAGCTGAACCGGTGGTTCCCGGTCTGGGGTGCCCCGGGGCTGTGACCCGCCCGGGGCACCCAGTCGGCCGGCTCGCTCCGGCTCGCCGCTACTTGTTGCTCCCGCCTCGCTCCTGCCGACGGGTCTCGTGGGGCCGCTCGCGGCGGTAGCGGCGCTCCCACTTCGCCTGCTGGTCACGGCGATCGCGGTACGCGCGGTAGGAGGCGGGCTGGGCCGGGCCGCCGCCCGCCGGGGATCCGGACGAGGACGCGGACGACGAGCCGCCCCCCGTGCGGCCGTAGCGGACGTACAGGTAGAGCAGGGCGGCCGCGGCGAGCCAGAGGACTTGGTTGGAGAAACCCATGACGACCAGAACCGCGGTCGCCGAGAGGATCAAGGTGCCCATGACGGGACTCCTTGGAGCGTGGCGTGGGTGATGGCTCGATGATGTGATGGCGTGACGACGGAAGAGTAGCCCCGGGACCGGAAAGTGGTGCCTGCCCTGCACGGGCCCGGTGCCCCCGGCGACTCCGCGGCGCGTATTCAGGATGCTCTTGTGACACCTGCGTCGGCATCCCATTTATCGGGATGCCGGGCCCATGGGGTTCGACGATCAGGGTGGGCGGCGACACGGCCGAATTCACCGTGCGGTACGCGTAGTCGGCCGACGGCGGCCAGGGCTACGGCAGGGCTCGTCGGCCGGACCGGACGGGCGGCAGCTCCGGCAGCCGGTCCCGGCCCTGGCCCTGGCCCTGGCCCTGGCCCTGGCCCTGGCCCTGGCCCTGGCGTTCGAGTACGGCGATCGGCTGACGTGGGCCGGTCGCCGGTGCCGCCCGATTGTCAGTGGTGTCCGAGAGGATGGCTCCGGAGATCTCAAGGGGCTACGAGCGGGAGGCGGCAGGTATGGGGGACGCGAGGCGGTACGTCGGTGTGGCCGAGCGGCGGGGCCGGCTGGCGCTGCGGCAGCGGTTGGCCGGATCTGTGCGGGCGGCGGGCCCGGAGGAGGTGGCCGGCTCACTGGTCGCGCTGCACGGCTCGGACCCCGCGACGGTGTATCTGGCGGTGGGTGCGCGGCTCGCCGACCCGGGGCGGACGGTGGCCGAGACCGAGCGGGCGCTGTACACGGACCGGGCCCTCGTCCGGATGCACGGCATGCGGCAGACCGTGTTCGTGTTCCCCACGGACCTGACCGCCGTGGTGCACGCCTCGACCGGCATCACCGTCGCCGCCAAGGAGCGAGCCTCGCTGCTCAAGAGCATGGCGGTGGCCGGGGCCCCGGACGCGGCCTGGCTGAAGGAGGTCGAGGAGTCGGCGCTGGCCGCGCTGGCCCTCCGCGGCCAGGCGACGGCGGCCGAACTCGCGCAGGACGAACCTCGGTTGCGGGAGCGGTTCGTGTACGCGGCAGGGAAGAGTTACGAGGGCGTGCACACCGTCTCGACGCGGCTGCTGAAGGTGCTGGGCGTGGAGGGCAGGGTCGTACGGGGACGGCCGCTCGGCTCCTGGACGTCGAGCCAGTTCCGCTGGGCCGTGGCGCCCCCGCACCCCGAGCTGGACGTGGCCGAGGCGCAGGCGTCCCTGCTGGGCCGGTGGCTGGCGGCCTGCGGCCCGGCGACCGAGGCCGACCTGAAGTGGTGGACGGGGTGGCGGGTCACCGAGGTCCGCCGGGCGCTGGCGGCGATCGGGGCGCGGGCGGTGACGCTGGACGAGGGCACGGGTATGTGACGGCCGACGCCCGGTCCTCGACCCGGTCGAGCCCTGGGCCGCCCTCCTGCCCGCCCTCGATGGGCTGGCAGCAGCGCGACTGGTATCTCGCCCCCGAGCTGCGCGCCGCGCTCTTCGACTACAGCGGCAACGTCGGCCCGACGGTGTGGTGGAACGGCCGGGTCGTGGGCGGCTGGGCCCAGCGGCCCGACGGCGACATCGCCTGGCGCCTGCTGGACACGACCGGGATCGACGGGGAGGCGGAGCGGGCGATCACGGCGGAGGCGGAGCGGTTGCGGGGGTGGCTGGGCGCGACCCGGGTCACGCCGCGCTTCCGGACGCCGTTGGAACGGGAGTTGGGGTAGGCGGGCGCCCATGAGTGGGGGGGGCTGGTGCGTTGGCGAGTGCGGGTGATTCGTGGTTGCTCGCGCAGTTCCCCGCGCCCCTGAAAAGCAGGGGCTGCGCCCCGTGCTTTTCGCCTTTGGGGGCACCCCCACCGGACCCGCGCCGGAACAACCCGGCGAGGCACGCAAATGTGCCGGGCGCCCGAGAAAAACCCAGGCCACCCGGCACCACCGGCTCACCCGGAGGGACACTCCTTCCACGCCAAGTGATAGACCGTGCTGATGTCACCGTCCGTCGAGTCCATGGTCATGAAGCTCGTGCTGTTCGCCGGCGACGTCCCCTTGTTCACGCGCAGCTCGGTGTTGATGTTGAAGTTGCGCTCAACACCACAGGGCGCCCACACCAGTTGGGCCCAGTCGGTCTCGTCGGTGGTCTGCCAGTTGTCCTCGTAGGGACCGCTGAACGCGTGCGTTCTCGCGGCCGTGTCCGGGGAGCCCTGGAAGTAGTACGAGGCCTTCTCCGTGCCACTCGCGCCGCTCTGGAGCGAGGCGAAGCCTCGGTAGTCGACGCTCGCGATGGCGTAGGTGAAGCCGCCCGGCACATGGACGATCAGGTTGAGCTGGCAGTTCTTGCGGAACGCGGTGGAGGGGGCGCCGCCCCCGACCTGGGCGAGATAGTCGCTGTAGGTCACCGTGAACGCGGTGTTGTCGGGCGAGACGGCGACCGCGGCCGTGCCCTGGGGACAGCCGGAGCCGTTCACCGTGGCGACCTTGATGACGATCTTGTCCGGGGGCGGGTCCTCGAAGGGGGACTCGGCCTGCGCGGGAAGC
Organism: Streptomyces adelaidensis; assembly: GCF_016598475.1. Lineage (GTDB taxonomy): Bacteria > Actinomycetota > Actinomycetes > Streptomycetales > Streptomycetaceae > Streptomyces > Streptomyces adelaidensis. The sequence continues at coordinate 98,368 of NZ_JAEMUX010000021.1, read as the reverse complement.
GCACTGGCGAACAGGGCGGCGACGGCGCCGCCCAGCAGGAGACCACGAACCATGGGGGGTTCTCCAATTAAAGGCATGCACATGTCAACAGACATGCACGAGGACCCCTCACTCTGTGAAAGAGCTGTGAAGACCGAGGGGCGACCGCATCGTATGGAGCCCGAGCGGGCATGGCTAGAGCGATCTCCGGCCAACCCTGGCGGCCGGAGATCACCCTTCTCTCCCGCCGCCACCTCCACCGCCTCCACCACCTCACCACCTCCACCTTCCTCCGGCCCACGGGGGCCTGTTGGGCGCCGACCCCCTCGACGCACCGGTGCCGCCCACCCCGAGGAGTGGACGGCACCGGAAGATCGGGCGGGCGGCGTCAGCGGTCGTTCAGCGGCTGTACCGCATCAGCGCCCGCACCATGTGGCACGTGGTGTCCGACGGCGGATGCACACCGATGGCCTCCGCCGTGCTCCGGATCGTCTCGTTGCGCGCCTGGTTCGGCATGTAGAGACCGGAGTCGAGCAGGGCGATCGCGAGGCGCATGGCCTTCAGACGCCGGTTGTGGGTGATGTACCACTCGCGCGGACGGCCCGGCGGCAGCGTGTGCTTCACCACCGGCTCGTAGGGCAGGTCGAGCAGGACGGGACGGTGGGCGGTGGACTGGGTGGGCAGCGGCTTCGACTTCAGTGCGGCAGCGGGCACGGACATCCTCCTGTCGCGGTCTGGGCGCCGCCGGAATCCCCCGTCGGCAACCCTCGAACACTGCTCTTATTTTACTACCCCCCACTGACAATCACCCCTGGCCAGAAGGCTTTTCGGGGGCCCTGTGACACACGTGGAACACGGGTTTTCGCACGGCCTTGGCTACGGTTGTCGGCATGGAGATCTGGATCAATCCGGCCTGTTCCAAGTGCCGCAGCGCGGTCAGCCTGCTCGACGCCGAGGGCGCCGACTACACCGTCCGCCGCTACCTGGACGACGTCCCGAGCGAGGACGAGATCCGCGACGTACTGAACCGGCTCGGGCTCGAACCGTGGGACATCACCCGCACCCAGGAGGCCGCCGCGAAGGAGCTGGGCCTCAAGGAGTGGGCGCGGGACGCCGATACGCGCGAGCGGTGGATCACGGCACTCGCCGAGCACCCGAAGCTCATCCAACGGCCGATCATCACCGCGGACGACGGCACAGCGGTGGTGGCCCGCACGGACGAGGCCGTACGGGACGCGCTGTCCCGGTGAGGGCCCGTCCGACCGAGCCGGCGGCCCCCACCCTTTGTGTGGTCCGGGTTACTTGAGAGTTTCCTGTGACCATTGAGTAACTTCGTTCGACATCTCCTACGTAGCGGCGTACTCGTCCGAGCCGACGGCCCATCCGAGGGCCGCCGGGAACAGGAGGCGCGCATGTCGCGTAGGAGAACGCTCAGCACGAAGAAGAAGGTCGCACTGTTCGTGACCGCGGCGGCGGTGGCGGGCGGCGGGGCCTTCGCCATGGCGGCCACGTCGAACGCGGCGCAGACCGCGGCGGAGTCGAGCGTCTGTCAGGGCCTGGCCACCGCGCTCGGCAACAACGAGCGGTTCATCGCGGACCAGAAGGCGAACCCCGACGCCCAGTCGGCGGCCCGCGTCACCAACCGCGAGGCGGTCATCGCCCAGATCAACGTCCAGCAGGAGGCGTCCGGTTGCGTCGTCGGGGAGTCGGCTCAGGGCTCCCAGGCCGCGCAACCCGCACAGCCCGCACAGCCCGCACAGCCCGCACAGCCTTCGGCACCGGCCACGGAGACCGGGGGATCGGCTCAGGACCCCCAGGATCCCCAGGGCGACGAGGCCGCAGGGGACGCGGGCGGCGCCGGCGAGCAGGTCTGCGACGGCTCCACCGTCACCCTCTCCGGTGAGGGCGGCGCCCCGGCCGCGTCCAGCGACCAGTTCCCCGCCGGCACGAAGCTGAAGGTGACCAACCTGGACAACAACAAGTCCACGACCGTCGAGGTCACCTCGGTCTCCGGCAGCTGTGTCCTGCTGAACGACTCCGCCTTCGAGGAGGTCCGGGAACCCGGCAAGTTCCTGATCCGCCGGGCGCTGATCGAAAAGGTGGGGTGACCCTCTCGGGGTAGCCCTCCCGATACCCGACAGTCGTGGGCCCTGTCGCTCTCCGCGGAGAGCGACAGGGCCCACGGCGTCCCCCCGTCCCCCCATCGCATACGAGCCGGTCCGCACGGTGCGTGAGACGCACCACAGAGGCACCAGGTAACACGGGGTTCACATTCGAGCAATGATCGGGAAATCGCATGTTGACAGGCTGCCCGGCATCAGCGCGGCGTTTCAGTGCCGCAGCGCCGCAGCACCCGCACATGCGCCTAGAGACCCACCCCGAAGGATGAGGCCCGTGACCTTCAAGGCTGAGTACATCTGGATCGACGGCACCGAGCCGACGGCCAAGCTCCGTTCCAAGACGAAGATTATGGCCGACGACGCCAAGGGTGCCGAGCTGCCGATCTGGGGCTTCGACGGGTCCTCCACGAACCAGGCCGAGGGGCACTCCTCGGACCGGGTGCTCCAGCCGGTCTTCTCCTGCCCGGACCCGATCCGCGGCGGCGACGACATCCTCGTGCTCTGCGAGGTCCTCAACATCGACATGACGCCGCACGAGTCCAACACACGTGCCGCGCTGCGTGAGGTCGCCGAGAAGTTCGCCTCCCAGGAGCCGATCTTCGGCATCGAGCAGGAGTACACCTTCTTCGACGGCGAGCGCCCGCTCGGCTTCCCCGTCGGCGGCTTCCCGGCCCCGCAGGGCGGCTACTACTGCGGCGTCGGCGCCGATGAGATCTTCGGCCGTGACATCGTCGAGGCCCACCTGGAGAACTGCCTCAAGGCCGGTCTCGCCATCTCGGGCATCAACGCCGAGGTCATGCCCGGTCAGTGGGAGTTCCAGGTCGGCCCCGTCTCGCCGCTGGACGTCTCCGACCACCTGTGGGTGGCCCGCTGGCTGCTCTACCGCACGGCCGAGGACTTCGACGTCTCCGCGACGCTGGACCCGAAGCCGGTGAAGGGCGACTGGAACGGCGCCGGTGCGCACACCAACTTCTCCACGAAGGCGATGCGCGAGGGCTACGACGCGATCATCACCGCGTGCGAGTCGCTGGGCGAGGGCTCGAAGCCGCTCGACCACGTCAAGAACTACGGCGCCGGCATCGACGACCGCCTGACCGGTCTGCACGAGACCGCCCCGTGGAACGAGTACTCGTACGGCGTCTCCAACCGTGGCGCCTCGGTCCGTATCCCGTGGCAGGTCGAGAAGGACGGCAAGGGCTACATCGAGGACCGCCGTCCGAACGCCAACGTCGACCCGTACGTCGTGACGCGGCTGATCGTCGACACCTGCTGCACCGCGCTGGACAAGGCCGGCCAGGTCTGATCCACGCCGCGAACTCCGAGAGGGCGTCCACCGGTTCCGGTGGGCGCCCTCCGGCGTTGTCAGTGGGGCGTGTCATGGTGAGGGGCATGGAGATCAACGGGGGCGACGAGGCCCGTATGAAAGAGCCCGTCAGCATGGACGAGCCAGTCGGTGCGGACGAGTTGGCCCGTACGGACGCGGTCGGTACGGACGAGTTGGCCGTCAAGGTCAAGACGGAGAACTGGCAGACGCACGCCCGGATCACGGCGGGGCGGTTGCGGGAGCTGGTGGAACGGATCGGGGACGAGGACGACCGGTTCCTGGTCGTGCAGCGGATACCGGACATCCCCGATGTCTTCATCCAGGTCTGGCACGAGCGGGGCAGCGGCGAGTACCAGCTGGAGCGCCGGGAGGCCCGCGACCTGTTCTTCGGGGCGGTCCTCACCGACCCGGAGCGGGTCGCGGCGGCCATGACCGGCTGGGCGCGGCGGACGGCGGGCTGGGAGCGCGGCATCGAGTGGAGCCTGGTCGAGCACGACGCCCCCGAGGAGGTGCCGGAACTCCCGGACGACGTACGGGAGCAGGTCGAGGAGCGGGTACGGGAGCTGCTGCGCTGCGGATACGACGACCGGGACGGGCTGAGCGAGACCGCCGAGGACTGTCTTGTCGACGGCGACGACCGGCCCGTCTCCTCCGCGCAGGCCCGGCAGCTCGTCGACCGGCTGTGGGTGGAGCGGGTCGCCGAGCAGGAGACCTGGGACGGGGTCACCGACCCCGAGCGGCTCACCCGCGCCTTCGAGACGCTCCGGGCGGCGCACGGCATCACCGCCCGGGAGAACTTCACCTGCTGCCGCAACTGCGGTACGAGCGAGATAGGCGCCGAAGGACCGGATGACGCCCCGGGGTTCGTGTTCTTCCACTCGCAATGCACCGAGGGCGCCGCCGGCGGGCACGGACTGATGCTGCTGTACGGCGGGTTCGACGGCTCCCCCGACACCACGACCACCGTCGGGCGCCAGGTCGTCGCGGCGCTCGCGGCGGAGGGGCTGTCCACCGAGTGGGACGGCGATCCGTCGAAGAGCATCACCGTCACCCCGCTGGAATGGCGGAAACGCCTGGTCGGATGAGGTCACGGCACATCCCCGTCACATCGGCGAAGCGTCCAAGCGGTGAGAGGAGGGGTCCTTTCGCGGGGCGGTGTCTGCTTCAATGGGCTCATGGCCAGCTTCCAGAACCGACGTGCGACGGGTCGCCATGACCTTGAGCCCTTCTGGCCTTCCCGTCAGCACCACGACTTCGACCGGGTGTGTTGCCGCGCGATGAACGCGCCGGCCCTCTAAAGCCGTACACCCCGGCCTTCGGTCGGCGCGACACGACGTACGTCCCTCGGCGGACCCGACCACGAATCGGGCGCCGAGGTCTCCCGGACGAACCTCTCGCGCGAAAGAGCTGACCTCATGGCGAAGACCCGTTCCCTCTCGACCGCCGCTCCTCTCTCCGCCGCCGCGGGCTCCGCCCCGGCCGCCGCCGTGCCCTCGCCCCTCGCCTCCCCCCGGCATCGACTGCGTGCCGTGAGCCGGGACGAGGTCGTCGACGTGGCGGACTTCCTGCCGCCGGGCACCACCTGGCTGCCCGCTCCCCAGCACACGCTGCCCACGCTGCCGGGCCGGCCGCCGATGATCGGCTACCTGGTCCTCGTCCCGGCCGACCGGCGGCCGCCGGTGCCGCCGTTCGCGGTCCCGGACGAGGGGTCGGCCGACGGCGCCGGTGCCGTCGGCGCCGGTGCCGGTTCCGGGGACGAGTTGGTCCGGGTCGACACCGTGCAGCGCACCGCCGAGACCGACGGGCGGCCGCTCGACCTCACCTACCTGGAGTTCGAGCTTCTCGCCCACCTCGTCGCGCACCCGAACCGGGTGCACACCCGCGACCAGTTGGTCACCACCGTGTGGGGCTACGGACATGTGGGCGACGGGCGGACCGTCGACGTCCACATCGCCCGGCTGCGCCGCAAGCTGGGTGCGGAGTTCCGCCAGGCGATCCAGACGGTGCGACGGGTCGGGTACAAGTACGCGCCGCCGCTCGGTCGTTGACAGCGGATCTCCTGCCGGCGGATCTCCTGAGAGCAGATTCCCGTTCCGTACCGGACGCCCGGCGGGCAGGCTCGTCGGTATGAGACTTCTGTTGCTGGGTGGTACGGAGTTCGTTGGTCGCGCCGTCGTGGAGTCGGCGCTGGCCCACGGCTGGGAGGTGACCGTCTTCCACCGGGGACGGCACGCGCCTCCGGCCGGAGTGCGGTCGTTGCGGGGCGACCGCACGGCACCGGACGGGCTCGCGGCGCTCGCCGACGCCGCCGGTGAGGGCGGGTGGGATGTCGTCGTCGACACCTGGTCGGCGGCGCCACGGGCTGTCCGGGATGCCGCGCGGCTGCTGGCCGATGCGGCCGACCGGTATGTGTACGTGTCGAGTTGCTCGGTGTACGACTGGCCGCCGGCCGCCGGGTACGACGAGCGGGCGCCGCTCGTGGCGGGGGCCTCGGCCGACGCGGAGCAGACGGACTACGCCCGCGACAAGCGGGGCGGGGAGCTCGCCGCGATCGAGGCGTTCGGCACCGACCGCTCCCTGCTCGTACGCTCCGGGCTGATCCTCGGGCCGTACGAGAACATCGGGCGCCTCCCCTGGTGGCTCACCCGCATCGCCAGGGGCGGACCCGTCCTGGCGCCCGGCCCCCAGGATCTCCCCCTTCAATACATCGACGTCCGCGATCTGGCCTCCTGGGTTGTCGGCGCCGCGGAACAGCGGCTGGACGGCGCCTACAACCTCGTCGGGCCCCCGGGTGTGACCACCATGGGCGCACTGCTCGACGCTTGCGTCCGGACGACCGGCGGCACGGCCGAACTCCGGTGGACCGCACCCGAGTCGGTCCTCGGGGCCGGCATCGAGCCGTGGACTCAGCTGCCGGTGTGGGTACCGTCGCGCAGCGACCTGTACGACGCCCTGCACACGGCAGACGTGTCGCGAGCCGTGCGGGACGGACTCCGCTGCCGGGATGTGGAGGAGACCGTACGCGACACCTGGAACTGGCTGACGAGCCTCGGCGGCGTCGCCCCACTCCGTCCGGACCGCCCGGTGCCGGGTCTGGACCCGTCGGTCGAGGCGAAGGTGCTGAGCCTGTAGCCGCGCCCACTGACGGGGCACCCCACGCCGAGGCCGACCGGGGATCGGCACGTGGGCCAAGGCAGCGGAGACGGCCACAGGCGTGCACGCCCGTCGCCCCCGACGCGTCCCGCGGTGACCGGCATCGAACCGGGGGGCGGAGGGGTGCGTATCGGGACCGGGACGAGGCCGAGGTCGGGGGCGGGGCGGGGCCGGGGGTTGGCGGCGCTTCCCGGCACCCGCACGGCGCCACCGCGCCCACCCGTACCGCCCCAGCGGCACGATCGCCGGCAGTTGATCCGGGCAGCGGGGACGCCTCAGGCACGCGTGCCCGCGGCCCCGACGCCTGTCGCGGTGACCGGCATCGGGCGCGGGGAGGCGGGACGGGGCTGGGATCGGAGCGGCGCCGCGCGGCTTCGAACCAGCCGGAGTCGAGCGGACGACCAGGGGCATGCGACGGCGGCCCGGCCAGCTATCCGGTCGGTGATCCGGTCGACTGCCGTCCCGAACTCCCCTATAGATCAGCCGAGTTCGGGACCCGGACCCGGACCCCGGTAGCCCTCCCCGGGCGGCGGCCCCCGCCCCCGCCCCCGGAGCGGCAGCTCAACGTCACGGAACAGGTGATCACCCGACACAACCGCCGTATCCTCGCCAAAGCCACCTGACGGCGTCATTCGGCATGTGGCGGCGGTTCTCGTCCATCTTGGTCAGGGTCGGTGAAACACTCCCTTCCCGGACTCCGCCAGGGGCCTTCACCGCGCACAGGCCGTAGGGGATCAACAACTCCTGGTGTTTCGTGGGGTGTTGAAACCAGTTTGTCCCACGAATCTCTCATCAGTTTCTGAGTCGCCTGAACACTCCTGGGACGAGCCGCGTATTTGATGGAGCCGCTTCACTCCTGTCGGGCGCCTCGATGCCCCGCAAGGAAGTCAGAGGAGTTCCATGGGACGCAACACAAGGAAACGACGTTCGCCGCTGGCCGTTCGGGCCATTGCCGCATCCGCGGCGCTCGCGGTCGCGGGTGGCGGGCTGGTTTGGGCAAACTTCTACGCCTCAGCCGGTGAGTCGAAGTCCAAGCAGAACAGCACACTGGCCTCCGCTCAGGTGGCCACCATCGACTGCCCCGACGTCGGCCAACAGCTGACGAGCGTGCCTGAAAAGGCACGGGCGGGCGTCGCCAAGGAGTTGGCGCTGCTGGATCAGCAGATCACCGCCGCCTACAAGCGCCTCGCGGACACCCGCCAGGCACAGGCCGGTGACGCGGGCTTCGTCAACAACGCCATCCTCAGCCCGCTGCAGTCCAAGCGGACGGCCACCCTCGACCGGATCGGCATCAACATCCGGAACGCGGGCGGCAAGACCCCGCAGGGCATGGACCAGCTCGCCGGCTGCAAGGGTGTCGCCGACCAGACCAACGCCGGAGGCGGCCAGAACCAGGGCAACGACGGTCAGGACCAGAACCAGGGCGACGGCCAGGACCAGGGCGACGGTCAGAACCAGGGCGACAATGGCCAGGACCAGGGCGACGGTCAGGACCAGGGCCAGGACCAGGGCCAGGGCGGCAACGGCCCGGTCGCGGCCGACTTCCAGGACATCACCCAGGTCCAGCCCAACGGCGGCCCGCAGGGCGTGAACGGAAACGGTCTCGCCGCGAACGGTGACGGCGGTTCGACGGGCACGTTCACCACGGCCTGTGGCACCAACGAGAACGAGCTCCGCAACTCGGACAACGTGATCGTCGCCCCGGGTGTCAGCAACGGTGCCCAGCACCAGCACGACTACGTGGGCAACCAGAGCAACAACGCCTTCGCGAGCGACCAGGACCTGGCGAACGCCGACACCACCTGCCAGAACCAGGGTGACAAGTCGTCGTACTTCTGGCCGGTCATCCGTATCCAGGACGGTACGCAGGACATCGACGCGGGTCAGCCCGGTGGCGGCCAGGACGGCAACGTCGGCAAGATCGTCGAGCCGAGCCAGGCGGAGCTGAAGTTCGTCGGCAACAAGACGAGCGACGTCGTCGCGATGCCGACCGCCCTGCGCATCATCACCGGTGACGCGAAGGCCTTCGTGAACGGCCTCAACAACGCCAACACGAACTGGAGCTGCACCGGCTTCGAGGACCGCCAGCTGACGGACAAGTACCCGATCTGCCCCGACGGCAGCTCCGTGGTGCGGACGTCCTTCTTCCAGAGCTGCTGGGACGGCCAGAACATCGACAGCGCCAACCACCGCACGCACGTGGACTTCGTCGAGGGGAACGGCAGCTGCTCCAACGGCTTCCAGGCCATCCCCCAGCTCCAGGTCCGCCTGGTCTACGACGTCCCGGCCCCGCAGATCCAGAACGGACAGATCGCGAACCCCTTCGCGGTCGACTCCTTCCCGGACCAGCTGCACAAGGCGATCACCGACCACAACGACTTCATCAACTTCTTCGACGAGAACACGATGAACCAGGTGGTCGACTGCATCAACAGCGGCCAGGACTGCCAGTAGTCCTGAAGCAGTAACGAGGAAGTCGGCGGTGGGATCTCCCACCGCCGACTTTCGCTTGCGCCCGAACCCGACCCGCCCGGTCAGCCACTCGCAGTCAGCCGCTGTGGCTGCCGCTGTTGTTGTGGCTGCCACCGGGGTTCATGTGCTCGGACCCCTCCTGCATCTCCCCGCCGAGCGAGCCCTGCAGCCCGGTGACCGTCTTCTCATCGCCGATGGCGACCCACTTGCGGCCGACGAGGTAGTAGCCGCCGTAGTCCTTGGCACCTGCGAGCCATTCCGCCTGGCCGCGGTCGGTGGCGAAGGTCGCGAGGACGAACTTGCCGTCGAAGTCGCCGTCGGTGTTCTTGCAGAGGGCCTGCCGGATCGTGTCGGCGTCCGTCTGCATGTCCGGCTTGCAGCCGACCTCGCCCGCGATGTGCTCCAGGGTCCCGCTCGCCGTCTTGGGCACCGTCTCGCCCTCGTCGGCCGAGCTCGAGCCGCAGCCGGTCAGCGCCAGCAGAGCCGCGGCCGCACCGGCCGCACTCAGGGCGAGCCCGCGCACCGCAAGCCTCTCGTGCGTCATTTTCATCCGTCGTCCCTCCGGTCCATTCCGGCGATATGAACTCGCCAGCTCCGTGCGCACCGTTGAGCACAGGCGTCCGTCCGGTTAGCGTGCCGCATCTGTCGACACAGGGGGCACACAGTCATGAACTCTCCGTCGCGACGCTCGGTGCTGGGCTCGGCCGGTGCCATCGGCCTCGGGACCACTCTGGGACTGACGGTCCCGGTCCACGCCGCTGAGAGCCCCGGCCAGGGCCCTGCCTTCGATACGGCTCCCGCCCGCTCAGCACTCAATCGGATGCTCCCCGGCCACGCCGATCAGTTCCGGCTCACGCTCGTCAGGAGGCAGGGTACGACCGACCGTTTCCGGGTCACCGGCACCACCGGGCGCCTCCAGGTGCAGGCCACGACCCCGGCCACCCTGCTCATGGGCGTGCACTGGTACCTGAAGTACGTCTGCGGGGCGCACCTCGCCTGGAACGGCAGCCGGCTCGACCTGCCCAACCGCCTCCCCGCGCCCGCCCGGCCCCTGGAGAGATCCACCGCCCTCCCCCACCGCTTCGCGCTCAACGACACCAACGACGGCTACACCGCCCCGTACGCGGACTGGCCGTACTGGGAACACCAGATCGACCTCCTGGCGGCGCACGGCTGCAACGAGGTGCTGGTCATCGCGGGTATGGAGGCCGTCTACCACCGGCTGCTCAAGGACTTCGGCTACTCGGACGAGGAGTCCCGCGCCTGGCTCCCCGCCCCCTCCCACCAGCCGTGGTGGCTGCTGCAGAACCTGTCCGGCTACGGCGGCCCGCTCTCCCCCGAGCTGATCGCGCGCCGGGCCGCGCTCGGCCGGCGGATCGCGGACCGGCTGCGCGAGCTGGGCATGTCCCCCGTGCTGCCCGGCTACTACGGCCATGTGCCCAAGGAGTTCGTGGCGCGCAACGGCGGCGACGCGCGGGTCGTCCCGCAGGGAATCTGGCACGGTTTCGAGCGCCCGGACTGGCTGGACCCCCGCACCGACTCCTTCGCGGGGGTCGCCGCCTCGTTCTACGGTCATCTGACGGACGTGTTCGGCGAGGCGTCCCACTTCAAGATGGACCTCCTCCACGAGGGCGGCACGGCGGGTGACGTACCGGTGCCGGACGCCGCGCAGGGCGTGGAGCGAGCCCTGCACAAGGCCCGCCCCGGCGCCACCTGGGTCATCCTCGGCTGGCAGGAGAACCCGCTGCCGGAACTCCTCGACGCCATCGACAGGTCGAGGATGCTGATCGTCGACGGCGTCTCCGACCGCTACACGAGCGTCACCGACCGGGAACGCGACTGGGGCGGCACCCCGTACTGCTTCGGCACGATCCCCAACTTCGGCGGCCGTACGACGATCGGGGCCCGCGCGCACCTCTGGAACGACAAGTTCTTCGCCTGGCGGGACAAGGCGGGCAGCGCGCTGGCCGGTACGGCGTTCATGCCGGAGGCCACCGACCGCGACCCGGCGGCCTTCGAGCTCTTCTCCGAACTGGCGTGGACGCCGACGAAGATCGACCGGGCCGCCTGGTTCTCCTCGTACGCCGACTTCCGGTACGGCGGCCGCGACCGCTCCGCCCGCGAGGCCTGGCGGGCCTTGCACGACACCGCCTACCAACAGCGGGCCGTCGAGCGCAGCGACCCGCACGACTCCCTGTTCTGTGCCCGCCCCGACCTCGCCGCGGACCGCGCCGCCGAGTACGCGCCCCGGACGCTGACGTACGACCCCGGTCGCTTCGACGCGGCCCTCGCCGGACTGCTGGGCGTGGCGGGCGGGCTGCGTGGCAACGCGGCGTACCGGTACGACGTGGTGGACGTGGCGAGGCAGGCGCTGGCGCACCGGAGCCGCCAGTATCTGCCGCAACTGCGGGCGGCCTACCAGCGCGAGGATCTCGAAACCTTCCGCGCCCTGTCCACGCTCTGGCTGCGGCTGATGCGGCTGTCCGACGAGGTCACGGGCGCGAACGGCGCGTTCCTGCTGGGCCCGTGGGTGAACGAGGCACGGCTGATGGCCACGAACGACGCCGAGCGGGCGGAGTTCGAGCGGACGGCGAAGGTCCTGATCACGGTGTGGGGCGGGCGGGCGACCTCCGACACGGGGAACCTCCACGAGTACGGCAACCGGGAGTGGAACGGCCTCATGGCCGACTTCTACGTCCCGCGCTGGCAGAAGTGGCTCGACACCCTGGAGGACGCCCTCGCCACGGGGACCGCGCCGGCGGCCGTGGACTGGTTCGCGTTCGAGGAGCCGTGGACCTGGGAGCGCAAGGACTATCCGCTGCGGCCGGTGGGCGACGCGTACGCGCTGGCCGGGCGGGTGCGGAGCGTCCTGGCGCGGGCGCCGTACCAGGGGGCCCTGACCGTCGACGCCGAGCCGCCGGTCCTGCCGCCCGGTGGGAGTGCGCGGGTTTCGGCCGAGTTCCGCAATGTCAACGGGCTGCGGGCGACGGGGCGGGTGGACTTCGCCCTCACCGGCTTCGAAGGCACGGCCGAGCCGGAGGGGACGACGTCGGTCGCGAGCGTCCCGGCGGCGGGCTCCGCCACGGTCCGCTGGCGCGCGAGCGCGCCGGGTGCTCCGCTCGACCGTCCTCTCCGGCCTCTCCCCTGCACCGTCACCGTGCGGTACGGCCCTCGTGGTGAGGACCGGGTCGAGGGGCGGGTCGACGGGACGCTCTTCGAGGCGGGGCCGTTGGGTGCGGGGTGGGACACCTACACCGACAACGAGGCCGTCTTCGGGGAACTGGAGGGCCGATTCGCCATCGATGGCGGTGGGGTGGATCTCTGGCGTGGCACGACGGAGTTCGGTACGGCGTACCGGGCGGGCGGGCTGCGGGACGGGGGGTCCGTCACCCTCCGGGTCGACTCCCAGGCGGTCACGGGGAACTGGGCTCGGGCGGGGATCATCGTGCGCAACAGCCTTGCCACGCCCGGCTCTCCGGGCTTCCTCAACCTGGCGGTCACGCCGGCGAACGGGGTCGTGCTTTCTTACGACAGCACGGGGGACGGGACGCTCGACACGTATCGGCGGATCACAGGGATCAAGGCGCCGGTGCTTCTTCGGTTGACGCGGGGGGCCTCCGGCTCCTACACGGGTGAGTGCTCCATGGATGACGGGGGGACGTGGCGGGCGGTGGGGGTGGTGAGTGTGCCGGGGGCTTCTGGTGGGGCTCAGGATGTGGGGTTGTTCATGAGTGCGACGAATGGGGGGAGTGGGGTGCGGGGGACGGTGGAGTTCAGCGGCTGGGTGCTCAGGTAGCTTTCCTCGGTTGTCGGTTGTCTGCGAGTCCGCGGCCCCGCGGATGCGGCAACGTGACCATCGGACCATTCGCTCGTTCTGCTGAACGTGCAGTCACAGGATGTCGCCCCCCGCCCCACATCGCCCCACGCCGCCCAGGAACAGACCGTGGACGTCGAGCAGGCGGAGGCCGCGCTCGTCGAGCACTACCCGCGGCTGGTCCGGTTGGCGTATCTCACGCTGCCCCCGAGCCTGGGCCGCAACCGCCGCGTGGTGACGGCGCACGCGCTGACTCAGCGGGCGCTGCCGCGAGGGCGTACGGCGGGATCACGCGTCCCGGCGCAGGCGACGGGCCGGGAGCGGAACCCGGGGTACGCGTACGTCCGCCTCCAGGTGATCCGCACCGCGCTGGAGGCAGGGCTCCCCCTGCGCCGCAAGGCGTGGCCGAAGCGCTCGCAACTGCCGCCGCTGCTGCCCCAGGTGTGGGGCCTGCGTCTCTTCCCCCGCTCGGGCGGCGCCGACGAACTGGCGTTGGATCAGCGGTTGTCGGCGCTGTCCTCCCCCGCCCGCGCCGCGTACGTACTGCGCGGCTTGGAGAAGCTCCCGGACCCGGCGATCAGGACGCTCCTCCTGGAGGCCGGGGCCGACGACCCGGGCGCGGCGCTGGCAGAGGCCGACGCCGTGTCGACGCAGCAGTATCCGCTCCTCGCCTCCCCCGAGTTCGACCCCTGCTCGCTGCATGCCCGCCCCACGGACCTGATGCGCCGCCGCCAGCACACGAAGGCCGCGCTGGCCGCGACGGCCGCCGTGGTCGTGTGCGGGGCGCTCCTGGGGCTGCCCGGCGAGGGGTGGGGCCCGGACGGCGCGGCGGCACCCCCGTACGCGCGGAATCCGGCGGCGCAGGCGGCGCTCGATCCGGGCCGGTTGACGACGGCGGCGGCCACTGCGTGGCGGGCGACGGGGCGCAGCGACTTCAGCACGTGGCCCGCGCGCGGCGACCTCACCCGGGACAAGGCCCTGCTGCGGCGGGCGCTCGCCGTGTGGGCCCGCCCCGGCGAGTCCGTGCAGGTCTCGGTGACGCTGGGCACCCCGGCCGGCGCCCCGCCCGGCCCGCCGCAGCTGCTGTACGCGGGCAAGGTCGACAACCTGCGGGTGGTGTTGCTCCACGACGGTCTGCGCATCGCCCGGTACGCGGAGTCCCTCGACGACACCGGCGTGGCCGCCCTCGACCTGTCCCGGGTCGACGGGGCGACGGGCGCCGGCGCGAGCGCCCTGGTGCTGGGCCGGGCCGACGGCAACGTCCGCTATCTGACGGCCCCTTGGGTGCGTGCGGCGGCCGTACGGGATCTGGCGAAGGCCAGTGGTGAGGTACGGGCGCTCGCGTTGTCGGCGGACGGGACGACGGCCCCGTTCGCCAGTCCGGCGGCGGGTACCGGGGAGTGCCGGTCGTGGGACGTTCTGCAGCTGACGGAGGCGACGGGGCGTACGCGGCTGCTGACCGATCTGGCCGAGGTGATGCCCGCGCAGCTCACGGTGGGCCGCCCGTCGTCGGCGCCGGGGCGTGACGCGTCCGCGGCGCCCGCGACCTGGGCGCCGTTCGCCTGCTCCCTGGCCGCGGTGCGGTCGCAGGGGGTGCGGACCGTGAACGCCTGGCAGTTCGCCCGGCAGCCGCTGCCCGACGGCAGCGGCACGGCCGACTGGGTGTGCACCCGTACCGAGACCTGGCGGGGCGCGGGGACGCGGACGCTGACCCAGCTCAACACTCCGGCCGGCGCGTACATCACGGCGGCCGGCGACGAGGTGCCCGCCTGCGGGCCCGCCGACCCCCATGTCCTCGCCGCCGGTCCGTGGAAGTCGGCGACCGGCGACTCGTACCTCCTCGCCGCCGGCGCCAAGGACACTGTCTCCATCGAAGTGACCGGCGGCGTGAGCGGTTCGGCCCCGGGCAACCTGCTGGCCGTACCCGCGAAGCAGGGCGTCGAGGCCGAGTTGAAGGGCGTGCTGGCGAACGGCCGGGAGGTCAGCGGGCTCCAGCCGGCCGGTAGAGCGGTCCAGTGAAGCGTTGAACACCCCTGCGCGATCCAGCCCATGGAAGGCTGGAATCGATCGGTAAGGTGTTCGTATGAGAACCGGTGAGCGCCGCAGGATGACGGTGGAGGAGCGGCGGCAGCAATTGATCGGGGTCGCCCTCGAACTGTTCAGCCGGCGCTCGCCCGACGAGGTCTCCATCGACGAGATAGCGTCCGCGGCGGGCATCTCCCGCCCGCTCGTCTACCACTACTTCCCGGGCAAACTCAGCCTGTACGAGGCCGCGTTGAAGCGTGCCTCCGACGATCTCGCCGACCGTTTCGTCGAGCCCCACCAGGGCCCGCTCGGCACCCGGCTGCTCCGCGTCATGCACCGCTTCTTCGACTTCGTCGACGAACACGGCCCCGGTTTCTCGGCCCTGATGCGCGGCGGCCCGGCCATCGGCTCGTCCCGCACCAACGCTCTCATCGACGGCGTACGCCAGGCCGCCTATGTCCAGATCCTGTCGCACCTCGACGTCCAGGACCCACCCGCCCGACTGGAGCTGGTCATCCGCTCCTGGATCTCCCTCGCCGAGTCCACCGCCCTCCTCTGGCTCGACGGCCGCCGCATCCCCCGCCGCGAACTGGAGACCCAGCTCGTACACGACTTCGCGGCCTTGGCGGCGGTGAGCGCCGCCCACGACAAGGAGATGGCGACCTTGCTGCACGGAATGCTCGCCGACGAGCCGGCAGACGGCCCGTTCAGCGATCTGGTGGGGCGCCTGATGACCCTGGGCCCGCCCCTGAGCCTTTGAGGGGCGCGGGGAACTGCGCGAGCAACCACGACGAGCCCCCGGCCGAAATCCGACGCCCCCTCCCCGCGGTGCGACTACGCGTCGAACTTGCGGTAGGAGGGAGCCAGGTCCCGCACCTCCGCCGACACGTGCAACGCCAGGCCACCCTCAGGCTTCAGGTACTCCCGAAGCAGTTCCAGCACGTTCTCCGTCAGCTTCACCTTGGTCTCATCGGTACGCCCCGCGAGCAGCCCGAGCGTGACATGCACGACCGCGTGCCCCGCCGTGTCGGGTCCGACCGTCGTGTCCCCACCGGCCCTGAACTGCGTCTTGCAGGCCTCCGGCTTCGCGGCGGCCGTCCGTACGACCTCCTCGTGCAGGGCCTTGGCGAACCCCGGCCGGTCAAAACCCTCGGCGAGTACGGCGGAGTAGTCGACGGTGATCTGCGGCATGCGATGCCCCTCTAGGTCCAGTAGGTCCAGGTCAACAAAGGAAACCCGCTCAGCCTAGCCGCAGGCGAAGCGCGAGCATCGCGATGTCGTCCTCCCGGTCCTGCCCGAAGCAGTGCAGCAAGGTGTCGCAGAGGGCGACCGTGCCGAGCGGTGCGCCGGCGGCGGCCGCCCGCAGCTGCTCCAGGGAGAGCGAGAGGTCGATGCCCCGGGTCTCGACGAGACCGTCGGTGACCATGAGGAGCCGGTCGGTGGGCCAGAGGACGGCCTCGGTGGGCTCGGGCCGTTCGAGGCCGAGGCCGAGGAGCGGTCCGGCGGCCTTCACGTACTCGGCCTCGCCGGAGTCGCGGACGATCAGCGGCGGGATGTGGCCCGCGTTGGCGATCCGTACCCGTCCGCTGCCCGGCTCGACGAGGGCCAGACAGACGGTGGCGGTGACGTCAGGATGGTAGTGCTGGAGCATTCGGTCGAGCCTCCGGGCGAGCGCGGCGGGGTCGGACTGTTCCACGCAGTACGCGCGCAGGGCGTGCCGGATCTCGACCATCACGGTGGCCGCGTCCAGCGAGTGCCCGACGACGTCGCCGACGGCGGTGAGAACACCACGCGGGGTGGACAGGGCCGCGTAGAAGTCGCCGCCGATCTCGGTCTGGCGGGAGGCGGGGACGTAGCGGACGACCACGTCGAGGCCGGGGAAGTCGGGGACCCGCTTGGGCAGGAAGCTGTGCTGGAGGGTGAGCGCGACATGGCGTTCGACCTGGTACATGAGCAGGGGCTGCGCGGCCAGGGCGGTGGCCTGGGCGAGGCGGGCGACGAGGCCGCCGGTGTCGGGGGACGCGCCGTGGGCGCCGCGCAGGGGGGTGGCGACGCACACGGGGGCGCCGCCCTCGGTGCGGGCCAGCACCAGGTGGGCGTCCTCGGTGACGCCGGGCCGGAAGAAGCCCGCGGGCCACAGGGGTGCGGGGACCACGGTGTGGTGCGGCCCGGGGTCGCCGTCGGTGATGCGCCGGATGAGCCGGGCGACGGCGTCGTGCGCGCCGGCGTCGGGGAGAGTGGTGCGGGCGCGGGCCCGGGAGGCGCCGCTGTAGAGGTCGCCGTCCTCGCCGAGCACGAACACGGCGGCGGGCGACCGGGTGAGCCGGGCGGCTCCCTCGGCGGCGGCCGCGGCCAGCTCCTCCAGGGTGCGGGCGGCCTGGACGTCGACGATGGTCTCGGACAGCAGGGTGAGCCGTCGTACGAGGGCCTCGGCGCCGCTGCGCATCCGGGCGCCGCGCACGGCGGCCCGTACGACCGCCTGGATCTCCTCGGGTTCGGCGGGCACCGTCAGATAGGCCTCGCCGCCCGCGTCGAGTCCCCGGCAGCGGTCGCTGGGGGCGACGGCGGCGGCCGAGAAGTGGACGACGGGCAGGGCGGCCATCGGGGGCCGGGACTTGAGGCGGCGGCAGAGCTCGAAGCCGCTCATGTCGGGCAGGCCGACGTCGACGAGGGCCACGTCGGGCAGGGCACCCGAGCGGAGCCGCAGATCGAGTTCGGCGAGGGCCGCACCGGCACTGGCGACGGGGACGACGCTGTGTCCGGCCCGGCGCAGCACCGCGCCCATCGCGTAACGGCTGGCGGCCACGTCGTCGACCACCAGGACCGTGCTTGCTTCGTCGGCCATCAGGCTCATGAGGCTCTCGTTCGGGTGGTGCAGGCCCGTCCCTCTCCGCCTGCACCACCAAAACTAGCGCCCTACCGGTCCGATCGTGCGAATACCGCCACGGTCCGCCCCGGGACGGCGAACGTGCCCGATTCCGCTTCGTATGACGCGTTTCTGACGGTAGAGTCCGCACCCGCCGCCTGCACCGGGTGCAGTGCGTACGCCGACCCGGCCAGCTCCGCCACCGTCTGCTTCCGCTTCTCGGGGGTCGCGTTGAAGACGACGACGAGGTCGCCGAGTTCCATCGTGATCACACCGGGTGTCTCGTCCGTCCCGGACAGCGGGAAGGACAGCTTCGACTGCACCTGCCCGGCCGTGCCGAGGGAGAACAGGTCCTCCGTGGTACGGATCTCCAGCAGCTCCCGGTAGGCCGCCGAGGCTCCCTCGATCTGTTCGCAGCCGACCTCGACGGAGGTCAACAGGGGCTTGGCGTAGGACCACTTGGAGCGGTTGTCGGCCGCGATGGGCAGGCCGCGGCCGAAGCCGTTGCCGTCCCGGCAGTCCCAGTGGATCGCGTTGAACCAGTCGCCGCTGTCGTACGAGTTCCGGTCGAGGGACTTTGAGCGCAGCAGGTCGGTGCCCGCCTGGGAGAGCGCCGGGCCCTGGGAGAGGGCGGCCGTCGCCATGGCGAGGACCTGCATACGGGACCGGTCGGCCGCGCTCGTGGAGGCGGGCAGTTTGAAGGCGAGCGCGTCGAACAGCGATTCGTTGTCGTGGGCGTCGACGTACGCGAGGGCGTCACCGGGGGCGTCCGCGTATCCGGCGGCGGTCCCGTTGTAGTCGACCTCGGAGCCCTTGACCTCCTTGCCGCCCGTGTCGGTGAACCGGTAGTTCGCGAGGTTGCCGCTCAGTCCGACCTTGATGAGGTCCTGGTAGTGCAGCAGCCGCGCCTTCTGCTCGGCCGAACTGCCGTTTTCATCCGAGGAGTTGGGGTCGGTGTAGAGGCCGGAGGCGAAGCCCTGGACGCCCGGGTCCTCGTCGAAGGGGCCGCCGCCGCGTGCGGCGTCACGGGCTCGGTCGGAGAAGGTCGCGACGCCGGTTCCGGCCATGTTCTTCTGGGTGGCCTGCGGGAAGCGGGCGTCGTCGGCGACCTCGCCGAAGTTCCAGCCCTCCCCGTACAGGATGATCTTCTTCCCGTCGACGCCGTCCTTGGCCGGGGTCAGCCCGTCGAGGGCCTTCCTGACCGCCAGGATGTTGGCCTTGGGGTGGTGCCCCATGAGGTCGAAGCGGAACCCGTCGACCTTGTACTCCTTGGCCCAGGTGACGACGGAGTCGACGACCAGTTTGCCCATCATCGTGTTCTCGGGCGCGGTGTTGGCGCAGCAGGTGGAGGTGGCGACCGAACCGTCGGCGAGGAGCCGGTGGTAGTAGCCGGGGACGACCTTGTCGAGGACGCTCTTGTCGGCCTGGCCGCTCGCGGGGGTGTGGTTGTAGACCACGTCGAGGACGACCCCGAGGCCGTCGTCGTTGAGCGCCTTGACCATCTTCCGGAACTCGGCCGTGCGCCGCGTCCCGTCCGGATCGGTCGCGTACGAGCCCTCCGGGACGGTGTAGTGGTACGGGTCGTAGCCCCAGTTGAACCCGTCCTTCGCGGCGGCCTTCGCCACGCATTCCTGCTGCTGGTCGGAGTCGGCGGCGAAGCCGTTCAGGTCGCAGTCGACGGTCGCCTGGTCCGCCTTCTTCTCGGGGATGGTGGCGATGTCGGCGACGGGGAGGAGGTGGACGTACGAGGTGCCCGCCTTCGCCAGCTCACGCAGGTGCTTCGAGCCGTCGCCGCTCCGGTCGGTGAAGGCCAGGTAGGTGCCCCTGTCCTTCGCGGGCACGCTCTCGTCGTCGATGGAGAAGTCCCGGACGTGCAGTTCCTGGATCTGGGCGTCCTTGAGCGGTACGGCTTCGGGTTTCGTGTACGACGACCAGCCGGCCGGGGCGAGGGACCTGTCCGCGAGGTCGACGACGAGGCTTCGCTCGGAGTCGGCGGTCAGGGCGACGGAGTACGGGTCGGTGACCTTGTTGGTGACGACCTCGCCGACGCTCGGGGCCCATACCTTCACGACGTACCGGTAGGGCTTGTTCTTCCAGGACTTCTCGCCGGTGACGGACCAGACGCCGGTGGTGTCGTTCCGCTTCATGGGGTGGTTCGTGCCGTCGAGTTCGAGTGAGACCTGCTGGGCGGTGGGCGCCCAGACGGCGAGCGTGGGCCGGCCGGCCCGGAAGGTGGGGCCGAGGTCCGCGGCCGATCCGTCGTGCAGATCGTCGAGTACGCCGGCGAGCTGCACGCCCGTCGCCGCGAGCACCGCCCCTGTCGCCGCCCGCTGGGAGGCGACGAGCTGGCCGCGCAGCGCCTCGCGCACCCGGTCGCGGTCGCGTGGGTCGACGGTCCAGGCGGTGTACGACTTCAGGTGCGGGAACTCGGCCTTCTGGGCGTCGGTGAGGGCGGACTTGGTGAGGCGGAGCCATGTGGCACTACCGGTGAGGGTGCCGTTCTTCGCGGTGATCGAGCCGGTGCGCGAGTACAGCAGCTGGGTGGAGGCGGCGGTCTCGTCGCCGTTCCAGGCGAGGGTGTCGCGGTCGATCCAGACCGCCTTGGAGGTGGTGAGGTCGAGGGCGGCGGCGGAACCGGCCGGCTGCGGAAGCAGGTGCTTCTCCTGGCCGCTCAGCAGCCACACCTCGTGGCCGTCGGCCTTGAGGTCCAGGGCCTGGTCGGTCGGCAGGTCCTTCTCGTCGCCCTTGTGGAGGATGTAGCTGAGGCCGGTGGCGCCCTCGGTGAGCGGTACCTCGAAGACCGCGCCGTAGGTGTCGGTCCGCACCGGCTCCAGGGGCTTCGACCAGTCCGTGGGGTTGGCGGCGCCGGTCCAGACGTGCAGGCCCCAGCCGTCGTAGTCCCCGTCGGCGCGGTGGTGGTGGAGGACCGCCTTGGACGTGTCCTGCTCCGGATAGTCGGCCGAGGGCCTCTCGGTCAGTACGGCTTCCTTGCCCTGCTCGACCCAGATCTCGCCCGTCTTCGTGACGTCGATCGAACGGTCGGCCGGGACGTCCTTGTCGCCGTCCTTGTCGATGACGAGATAACCGACGCTGGACGCCCCGGGCTTGAGCTTGACGTAGGCGAAGGCGCCGTACGCGTCCCGGCCGATGAAGTCGTGGCCCTCCGGCCAGGTGGTCGCCTCCCCGTCGGCGAGGTCGCCCCAGGCGTAGAGCCGCCAGTCGGTGTAGTCGCCGTCCGCGCGCTTGTAGTGGACGATCGCGTGGTCGCGGGAGGAGGCGGTGGGGGTGTCGGGGGCGGGCGGAGTGCCGGTGGTGGACTCCGCCGTCGCGCTCGCCCTACGGCCGGCCGAGTCGATCACAACCGCCTTGTACCGCAAGGCCGTTCCGGCGGCGACGTCCTCGCCGACGGTCTGGGTGACCCGGTACGGGGCGTGGTCGGCGGAGCCCAGCGCCTTCCATGTGCCGTTGCCGGTCTGGGCGGCGAACACGACGCGGTTGAGCCGGCCGCCGGCGACATCGGCGGTGAGCTCCACGGTGCCGGTGGCGCCGGCGGCCGGGGCCTTGAGGGTGAGGGACGGCTCGGTGGTGGGGTCGGCGGGTCGGCCGGCGGCCTTGAGGACGATGGCGGAGCCGGCTGGGACGGTGAGGGTGATCTTCCGGTCGGAGTCGCTCTCCACGTCGGCGGAGGTCCCGGTTCCGGCCCCGGTCCCGGCCCCGGTCCCGTAGATGTGCTGGAAGGTCATGTCCGCCGACCCGGTCGCGAAGGTCGCCGTCTTCGCTGCCTCCGCGTTGTTGAAGGCGACGACGTACTCGGTGCCGGTCCTGGCGTCGGTGCGGGAGAAGGCGTAGATGCCCGACCCGTCGGCCGCGTAGCGCTCGCTCTGGACGCCGTCGGCGAGGGCGGGGTGGGCCTTGCGGAGCTTGGCGAGAGCACTGATCTGCTTGTAGAGCGGTGCACTCGTGTCGTAGGCGTCCTCGGCGTGCGTACGGTCCGTGCCCAGCTGGTCGTCGTCCAGGTAGTCGGCGACCTCGGAGGCGAAGAGCGTCTGGCGGGCGTCCTTGTCGCCGCCCGCGCCGGTGAAGCCCTGCTCGTCGCCGTAGTAGACGACCGGGTTGCCGCGGCTGAGGAACATCAGCTCGTTCGCGAGCTTCGCCTTCTTCACCAGCCGGGCGTCGCTCGCCCCCGCGTCGTCCTGCTCGAGGAAGGTCCCGATGCGGCCCATGTCGTGGTTGCCGAGGAAGGTGACCTGCTCGTACGCGTTGGCCTTGTCGGTCGTGTACTTGTAGTCGTCGCCGAAGACCGCGGCGAGCTTCCGCGCACTGCCGCCCTGGGAGGCGTACGACCGTGCGGCGTCCTGGAAGGGGAAGTCGAGCGTGGAGTCGAGGCGTCCCTGGGTGACGTACGGGGAGGTGACGGACGTGTCGGCGGAGTACACCTCGCCGAACATGAAGAAGTCGTCCCGGCCCTTCCTGGCCGCGTACGCGTCGAGCGCGGTGGCCCACTGGGTCCAGAACTCCGTGTTGACATGCTTCACGGTGTCGATCCGGAATCCGTCGATGTCGAAGTCCCTGACCCACTTCTCGTAGATCTTCTCCATGCCCTCGACGACCTCGGGACGCTCGGTCCACAGGTCGTCGAGCCCGACGAAGTCGCCGTACGTGGCGGACTCGCCGGCCCAGGTGGAGTCGCCCCGGTTGTGGTACATCGTGGGGTCGTTGAGCCAGGCGGGGACCTTCGTGTTCTGCTTGGCGGCCGGGACGACGGGGGTGCGCGGGAAGGAGTCCGCGTCGACGGCCGGGAAGACGGTGCTCCCGTCCGCGTAGTCGGCGTCGTCGAAGGGCTTCCCGTCCTTGGTCAGGTAAGGGAAGGCGCCCTTGGAGAGGTAGTCGTAGGACTTCTCCTCATAGTCGACGACATCGGCGGTGTGGTTGGTGATGACGTCGAAGAAGACCTTCATGCCCTTGGCGTGGGCCTTGGAGATCAGGGTCTGAAGGTCCTTGTCGGTGCCGAAGTGCGGGTCGACCTGGGTGAAGTCGGTGATCCAGTAGCCGTGGTAGCCGGCCGAGGCGTTCGCCCCCTCACCCTGCACGGGCTGGTTCCTGAAGATGGGCGCGAGCCAGATGGACGTGGTCCCCAGGCCCTTGATGTAGTCGAGCCGCTGGGTCAGACCCTTGAGGTCGCCGCCCTGGTAGAAGCCCTTGTCGGTGGGGTCGTAGCCGGTGGCGAGGCGCGAGCCGGTCAGGCCGCCCTTGTCGTTCGCCTTGTCGCCGTTGGCGAATCGATCCGGCAGGACGAAGTAGAACTGCTCGCGGGTGAGGTCGTGACGGGCGGGCTCGGCGGCCAGCTTCGCGTCCGAGGGCGGCGCGGGCGGGGTCGCGGCCCGGGCGGCGAGGGGCTGGACGAGCGCTGCGGTCAGCGCGGTCGCGGTGACCGCGCTGACCGCGGCTACTCGTCCGGCATGGGCGGTACGGCGCCTCGACGGCACCGGCCATCTCGGTATCACGGACACAGACATGGACTCCTTGCGATCACGGCTCTTCGGGTCCGACCCCGCGTGACCGTATCGCCGCCGAAAGCCTTACAGCAAGAGTCCTGAAACCATCGGAAAGAACTTTCAGCAGGTCGAGTTCGTCTGGGTGAGCAGCCCCAGCCGCCAGGGCAGGGTGTTGTAGTCGCCGGTCGCCGACGGGTTCATCCCTTGGTACAGGTACTGCAGGCGGCATGGGTTGATGGTGAGCGTCTGGTCGGTGCCGGCGCGGACCATCTCGCCGTGGCTGATGTCGTTCGTCCAGGGGGTGCCGTCGAAGGTGACGTTGTTCGACCGCGCGAAGGGGTTGGTCTCGGTGTCGGCGAGCGGAGTCCACGTACCGGCGATACCGCTCGCCGTCCAGGACCGGAAGTACCGCTTGCCGTTGCTGCCGATCGCCTCGTTGAGCAGCAGATACTCGTTGGAGCCCTGGATCTTGTAGACGTTGGCGGCCTCCCACAGGCGGTATCTGTCGGAGTCCTGCAGCACCATGACCGTGTTGGTGAAGCCGTTCGGGAAGTTCGCCAGTGTGGTCTCGGAGCGGTACAGATGCCCATTGTCGTCCGAGGAGAAGAGGTAGCACTTCGCGCTGTCGCAGATGTTCCAGAAGTCGACCCAGTAGCCGCTGCCGATGTTGTCCCGGATGATCTGCGGCATACCGTTCGCGTAGAACCTCTTCGGGGCGCTCCACGAGCCGGGGTTGGCGATGTCCGACGTGGTCGAGTACGCGGCGTTGTCCCCCACCTGGTAGACGAGGTACCACAGCCGCTGCGGCGCGAAGTAGAACACCTGCGGCGCCGCCTTGTACCCGGCGCCGATCGCGGTCTGGTCCAGGTAGTGGTGCTGCGCGTTGGCGGCCTGCGACCAGTCGGTGAAGTTCAGGTACACCATGCTGTACGCGCCGCTGCTGCTCGTGGTGCTCCCGAACACATGCCACCGGCCGTTGTTGTACACGACCGACGGGTCCTTGATCGCGGTGAGGCTGTGGGTGGCGTCCGACTTCGGAGAGATCAGTACGCCGCTCGACTTCCACTGGAAGCTGCCGGGCAAGGCGGCCGCGGAGGAGGGTGAGGCCGCGAACCCGAGTAGGAGAGCGAGCCCACCGATCAGGGCGCCCAGCCGTCTTGCCGGCCGCCCTGTCAGCCGTCCTCTCAGCCGTCCCGCCGGCCGCCCCGCCAGCCGCCCCGCCAGCCGTCCTCTCAGCCGTCCCGCCGGCCGCCCCGCCAGCCGTTCTGTCAGCCGTTCCGTCAGCCGTCTTGTCACACGCATCGCGACTCCCGTCGACCCGTCCCGAATTATGGGAGCGCTCCCATAACCATCTCGGAACGTAGGGCGGGACTGAGGGGCCGTCAACCCCTCGCGCACCGCGCGTTGCCAGTCGCAACAACGCGCGGTCACGCACGGAGAGGTCGCTGTCGGCTACCCGGCAGCTGGACGGCCGCTCAGCAGCTCGACTTGCCGGCGTAGATCGCGAGGGCCGCGTTGGAGCCGAGGGTGGCGGTGAACTGGCCGGAGCTGTTCACCGTCACGGACGTGTTGTTCTGGACGTCGCAGTACGTGCCCGCCGCCAGCGAGGTCTGATACGTACGGCTGAGGCTGCCGGACTCGTGATTGATGGCGACGTAGCCCTTGGAGCCGCGCCCGAAGGCGATCGCGTCGCCGCCGTTGTCCCACCAGTTGGTGACGGACTCACCTCGGGTGGCGTTGCGGAAGGCGACCATGCGTATGAACTCCGGCCAGGCGTGCTGACACTTCCAGCCGTCCTGCCAACAGGCGTTGACGGTACCGCCGTTGGGCGGCCCGGCGTCCGTGGACGAGAACTCGTACCCGGAGTTGATGTCCGGCGCGCCGTACGGGTACGCCAGCATGAACACATTGGCGAGCGTGTAGTTGGCGCCGTCCTTGTAGCTCAAGGTGCTGCCATTGCGCTCGGTGTCGTGGTTGTCGACGAAGACCCCGGCGACGGAGCTGCTCATGTAGCCCCACCCCTCGCCGTAGTTCTTCAGATACGCCAGGTTCTCGTTGTTGAAGACCCGCTTGAGGTCGAAGGCGTAACGGAACTCCTGCACATCCCCGTTGCCGGTGTACTCGGTCGGCTGGACGGCCTCGCCGCTGCCGTAGATGGCCTCCTGCTTCCAGTAGACCGAGGTGTTGCTCAGCCGGGACTTGATGTTGGCGAGGTCGGCGGCCGGGATGTGCTTGGCCGCGTCGATACGGAAGCCGTCGACGCCGTAGCCGAGCAGGCTGTTCAGGTAGCCGGCGATCGCCGAGCGGACGTACTCCTCGCCGGTGTCCAGGTCGGACAGTCCCACCAGCTCGCAGTTCTGGACGTTGGTCCGGCTGGTGTAGTCGCTGATGGTGGCCGTGCAGTCGTCGAAGTCGAAGGAGGAGTACAGCCCGGGGTAGTTGTACTTCGTGTACGACGACCCGCCCGTACCGGTGCCGCTCCCGGCGGACATGTGGTTGATGACGGAGTCGACGACGACCTTCACACCTGCCGCGTGACACGTGTTGACCATGCTCTGGAAGGCCGTGGCGTCACCGAGCCGCCCCGCGATCTTGTAGCTCACCGGCTGGTACGACGTCCACCACTGCGAGCCCTGTATGTGCTCGGCGGGCGGCGAGACCTGGACGTATCCATAGCCGTTCGGGCCGAGGGTGTTGGTGCACTCCTTGGCCACGGAGGCGAAGCTCCACTCGAACAGGACGGCGGTCACGTCCTTGGTGCCGGGTGGGGCGGCGTACGCGCTGCCCGTCGGGACAGCGAGCGCGATCGACGCGGCGGACGCGAGGGCGAGCGCGCCGGAGAGGGTTCTGCTGGCCATGTGGGTCCTTCTCCGTTGAAGGGTCCATGCAAGATCCACTGCCGGTTCTTGCTGCAAGACGACTGAAAACTTTCAACCGAGAGGAAGGTACGAGTCCGTTTGTCAGACGGTCAACCCTCCGGACACACCTTCTTTACGCGCACGAAATCTCCGCGCGGCGAGGCGGACCCGACCGCCGTGGACGAGGCGATCAGCGACAACAGGACCGAGCACGGCATCCCGCACACCGTCTCGTGCCGCGCCCTCGGCGTGAGCGAGTCATGGTTCTCACGGAGATCTTCACCGAGTCCGGTGGTACTTGCGGATCACCGATCCTCCCAGGCGTCCCGGCCGGGCCGTGGACCCGGACCTTGTCCTGGAGGGCGTAGGGCGTAGGGCGTAGCAGCAGGTGGTGTCGCTCTTCTCCGTGGTGGCCAGGCCCGCCACGCTCGATCGAGCGGTGGCTGCGTGGACAGCCTCGTCCGTTTCGGCTTCGGCGCCGAGGTGGTCCATACGGGTTGCCTCGCCCGTGGCGCCCTCGACCAGGATCAGCTTGAGCGGGGGCTCGGGGGTGGCGAAGCCGACGTAGCCCTCACGGAGTCCGGCGGGCTCGGCGGAACGAGTCGAGCAGGCGGGCCGTGCGCGCACCGCACACCGGCGCGGCGGTGTGCGGAGCGGGCGACAGCAAACCGTGGACCGGATGCTCCTCGCAGGTGATCCCCCGGCCCAGCGAAGTCGTATAGAACCCACCGGAATTCCGCGGTCGAGATCATTAGCACACCCACGGCCGACACGCCATGATCGATCTGGACAGAAGCAGCGTGGCGCTCTCCCGTACGTGATCAGCCGATGTCAACAACACATCACCTCCGCTTACCGGCGCACGGCTGCTCGCACAGCGGGTGCACGGGCCGCTCCCCCCACCCCTTTTGGCTGCGTTTGGCGGCCGATACGGCGAGTTGGACACTCGGCGTTCTCGTCCGATAATCGATCTATGGTGGTTGGCGCCCGCCTGTGAAACTTGCAATCTCAAGCACCCGTCCCGGGTGGATTATCGTCACGTGTCACCAGCCCGTTCGACTCCTCCGCCAAAGCCGCCAACCCGCCCACGGTCACGGCCACGGCGCTGAAGGGCCACACGACGGTGTGGCACCCTCCGCACCGCGGCATGGAAATCGTCGCCGCCCCAGGCAGTCGCCGCGGACTGGACGTCGCGCGTCCCCGCTCCCCTTCCCCCAGCCGCTCCCGCCTTCCCTACCGCGAGGCCGCTGTGCCAACAGCGCAGCAGCAGCGATTCATGACCGGCCCCAGGCCCTCCTCCCCCACGACGTGAGGACCGCACAGCTCATGCTCAAAGGAACACCTCCTCCACAGCCTCGGATCACTCTCCTGCGGGCGGCGACGGGACCGTCCGCGCCCCGACCGTCCTCACGGTGGCCCAGATGGACAAGGCGGCCGTGCGCTGTGTGTTCACCGGCCGCGCGCCCCTGTCGAGGGGCCCTTCCTCCGAGGTCTTCGGCGCGCACGCCGCGGACATCCGTGTCAACGGCGGCCGCGTCTGCGGCATATGAACCCACAGGAGCTCCGCCGCGCACCCGGTCACCTCATTCACCGGCGCGGCGTCGCTCCACCACCTGACGCCCCCCGGGCGTGTCCGCCAGCCGGCGCCGTCGACACCCGCTCACCTTCCTCGTCCCCGATCGGCAGCGTCGCCGACTCAGGCACTGAAAGGACGATTTCCGCGAGCCATCCGCCATGCGCCGGACCCATGCCCGCGTTTCCGCCGACGACGGGCGCCCGCCGCGTGCGCACCCATGCCAGCACCAGGGAGAGATCATGGACCGGATACCTTCCGAACAGCCCAGGGAACCGGCCCGTACGCCAAGAGCCCGGACTCCCTTGCCGTTACACGGCCGCGAGGTCCACCTCGAACGGCTCGAAACCGCTCTGCGCACCGCCGCCGAGAGCCGCCGAAGCACCGTGGTACTGCTGGAGTCAGCTGCCGGTACGGGCAAGACCCGGTTGCTGCTGGAGGCCGCCGCGGTCGCGGAGCCGCTGGGTTTCGCGGTGGTGGAGGGCGTCGTCGACGAACACGGTCAGGTCAATATGCCGACTCCGGTCGCCCCGGCGGCCGCGCGGCCGAACCGGACCAGCGCCCCGAACCCGGACCGGCTCGCATGGCTGACCGGGCAGATCGAGGCCCGCCTGCAGGGGCGCCTGCGCCGTGGACCCGTGCTGGCGGTGCTGGACGACGCGCAGTGCGCCGACCCGCTGGTCGTCCGCGCTCTCAACTCCCTGGCGCTCAAGCTGATCGACGTCCCCGTCGTCTGGCTCTTCGCGCTGCGCTCGGAGGACGCGGACTCCCCCAACAACCTGTTACTGCGCCGGCTGGTCCGCAGCCATCCCGCGGCGTCGCTCTGCACGCTGGAGCACCTCGACGACGACGCGGTGGCCGCACTCATGGGCGACCTGCTCGGCGCGGAACCGGACGACGACGTCCGCGCCCTGGGCGAAAGCCTGGGCGGCATGCCCCAGGTGGCCGTGGATCTGGTGCGCGGGTTGCTGGAGGAGGACTGCCTGAGCATCGCCGATGGCACGGCGAGCCTGGCGGACGGGTCGCTGACCTCGGGGATCGCCTCGGCCGTCGCTCCGGAGCCGGACGCGCATCTGCCCGGTCCGTTCGTACGACTGATCCACGAGCGTCTGGAACAGCTGGCCCCGGCCACGCAGCGGAGCCTCCAGGTGGCAGCTGTGCTGGGCGTGTCCTTCTGCCCGCGCGACCTCATGGAGATGCTCGACGAGAGCCCGGTCGCGCTCCTCGCCCCGCTCCGGGAGGCCCTCACCGCCGGACTGGTGACGTACGGACCCGAGCGGTTCTCCTTCCGCCACGAGCTGGTCTGGCGTGCCGTCGTGGGCACCGTGCCCCCTTTGATGCGGTCCTTGCTGCACCGGCAGGCGGCGGACATGATCCTGGCCCGCGAGGGTGGTTCGGCCGACGCCGCGGCGATACACCTCGTGCACTGTGCGCAGGCCGGAGACGCACAGGCGATCGACCCCATCTGCACGGCGGCCGAGAACCTGCTTCCGACCTCACCGCGGGACGCCGCGGCGCTGGCCCTGCGCGGCCTGGAGCTCGCCCGCCGCGGCCAGCCGGAACACATCAGACTGGCCATCACGGCGACGATCGGGTTGCTCCGCCACGGCAATCTGCAACAGGCGATCGAGGTCGCCGAGTCGCTTGTCACGCTCAGTCGGAGCGACGGGTCGGACTGGTCCGTCCAGACCCTGCGCGCCTGGCTGGCGACCGCGCTGCAGCTGCGCGGGGATGCCCGTACAGCGTTCGAGATCCTGCGGGAAGCACCCCGGCTCGGCACCTCGGCCCCACGCGGCGGGGAGACATGCTCGACGCTGCTCCGACTGGACGTGCTGTCCCCCGTCGGTGAGAGCGGTGCCACCGCGATGGCCGCGGAACAGGTGATCACCGTCAAGGGAACCCACAGCACTGATGTGCACGCCGCGGCGCTGAACATCCGCGCGCTGGCACGGTGGCGCGAGGGACGTATAGATGACGCGCTCGACGCGCTGGACCAGGCGGCGGCGCTACCCGCACCGCTGACCAGCCTCTGGCAGGCCGGCCCCCTGTGGACCAAGGCGTGCATGCTGACCCAGATCCGCAAGCTCGACGAGGCCATGTCCACCGTGGAGACCATTCAGCACACCATCATCTCGGAGCACAACAGGGTGCTGGCCGCGGTGCCGCTCGCGCTGCGTGCCTGGGTGCACATCGCCCGCGGCGATCTGGCCGCCGCCGAGGCCGACGCGGAGGCCGGGATCAGGGTCTCCAAGGAGGTTCAGATGCCGCTGTGGGAGCCGAAACTGCACGCCGCCCTGGTGGTCGCCGCGCTGCGGCGCGGAGAGCTCACCGCGGCGGACGAACGGCTGGCGCTGCTGGGCACGGACTCCGGCGAGTACGAGCAGCGGTGGTCGGTGACGCGCTGCCTGGTCACCGCGCAGGTGACGGCGGCACGGCATGGTGCGCGGGCGGCGCTGGGGGCGCTGGGCGAGTTCGTCCACGACCCGGGCAAGCTCCGCCAGCTCCTGCTGGAGGACCCGTCGGCCACCGCGTGGTGTGTGCGGACCGCGCTGGCCGCGGACGACCGGGAGACGGCGTCCCTGATCGTGGGCACCGCCACGGAGATCAGCGTGGCCGCCTGCGCGTATCCCACGGTGGCCGCCGCCGCGACGCACGGCCGGGCGCTGCTCATCGGTGACCCCGAGTCGCTGACGGGCGTGGCCGAGGACTACGCCGACCCGTGGGCGGCCGCCTCCGTGACCGAGGACCTGGGCGTCCTACTGGGCTCCGCCGAACGGGAGCAGGCGATCGCCGCGCTCAACATCGCGATGGCCTCCTACCACGGTCTGGGCGCGGTGTGGGACGAGGCGCGGGTGCGCAAACGGCTGCGGCGGCTGGGGGTGCGCCGGCGGCACTGGAAGCATGTGCCCCGTCCGCAGACGGGCTGGGACAGTCTGACCCGGGCCGAGGAGGGAGTGGCGCAGCTGGTGGCCCGCGGGCTGACCAACAGGCAGGTCGCGGGTGAGCTGTTCGTCTCCCCGCACACCGTGGGTTTCCACCTTCGGCAGATCTACCGCAAGCTCGCGATCCAGTCCCGCGTGGACCTGGCCCGTATCGCGTGCACCCGCTGACGCGGCGGGGGGCAGTCCCGGGTGCGAACATATCGTTCGCAGCCGGGACTGCCCGCCGCTTCGTCAACCGACAACGGTCCGCGGGGATCTCACGGACCTGCGACGGCCTCGATCAGGCTCTGCGGCGACCTGGTGGGGGTCACCTTCGTCCGGCGCAGCCCCGCAGCGGCGAACAGGGCGTCGTAGGCGGTGAGTTCGCGCTCCCTGCCAGGCAGTACGGCCAGCATGTCGAGGTCCAGCAGAGGGGCGAATCCCGGCTGTCCGACCGGGCCGAGGGGCATCTCCACCACCACGATCCGCCCCCCGGGGTTGAGGGCCTCGCGGCACTTGCTGAGGATCTTCACGCAGGAGTCGTCGTCCCAGTTGTGCAGGACGGCCTTGAGCAGCAGCAGATCCCCCCGCGGCACGGAGTCGAAGAAGGAGCCGCCGACCACCGTGGTCCGCCCGAGCAGGCCGGCCTTCTCCGCTTCGGCGACGGCGGTCTCCTCCACGGCGGGCAGGTCGAACACCACTCCGCGCAGCGTGTCGTCCGCCCTCATCAGCGCGTGCAGCAGGGAGCCGTTGGCGCCGCCGACGTCCACCGCCACGGAGACATCACCGGTGTCGATCAGTCGGGCCACTTCCTCGGACAGACCGGCCGTCAGCTCGGTCATCGAGGAGAAGAACCGTTCGCCCTCCACGGGGTTGGCCGCGTAGTGGTCCCAGATGTCCATGCCCAGCGCGGCCCCGGTCTGGGGCACGCCCGCGCGCACGGCCTGCGGGAAATGCCCCCAGGGCAACCAGTGCCCCGGCGAGCCGTGTACCAGCGCGATGTCGCGCAGCGAGTGCGGAACCCCCGTGCGCAGGGTGTCGAGCAGCGGTGTGCCGGTGAAACGGGCCTCGTCGTCCGGTTCGACCAACTCCAGCGCGGCACAGGCCCGGAGCAGACGGAATGTCGCCTCCGGGTCGCTGCCCGCGCGCTCGGCCAACTCCCCGGCAGTCAGGGGGCGTTCGGCGAGGTGGTCGGGCACGCCCAGCTCCGCCACCGTGCGCAGGATCTGGGTGACCCAGTACCCGGTGATCATGGACATCATCCGGGTGGTACTGCGCATGGCCTGCTGCTGGGCCTGCGACGGCTCCCCGTCGGTGACTTCGGATGTCATGTCTGGCGCTCCTCATCGGTCGTGAGCTGCGTGGTGTGCGGAGAGAACGCCGAGGGGTCCGACGGGGGCCGGTCGGCCTCCGGGGTGCGGACGTGCTCGGGTCGGAAGCCGAGCCCGATGACACGGCTCATCAGTTTCTGCGCGGGGCCGAAGCGCTCGAACAGTTTCGGCGCCGGTGGCTGCCCGGAGCCCTTCAGGGCGCTGTCGATGCCGAAGCGCTGTGTTCCGCGCTGCAACGCCTGCGACAGTGCCGTGGTCAGCCGTCGGCGCCGGCGTACCTTGGCCAGCAGGGTGTCGTCGAAGGGCGCGCCCGTCCGCTGGCCGCGCAGCAGGGCGGCGGTCAGCGCGTTGGAGGTCGCCACCGCGTCCTGGACCGCCAGGTTCACTCCGAACCCCGCGACCGGGGACATCGCGTGCGCGGCGTCGCCGATGAACAACAGGCCCGGCCTGTGCCACTGTTCCAGTCGGTCGATCCTTGCCTCCAACAGGCTCAGGTCGTCCATCGAGGCGACCTCGTGCACGCGGTCGGCCAGGAACGGCACCAGCGCGGCGAGATCGGCGCGGAAGGCGTCGAGCCCCCTTCTGCGGATGTCCTCCAGACCGCCCTTGCTGGTCTCGTAGGACATCTGCCAGTAGGTTCTGCGGTCGGTCGCCCCGAAGATCTTGCCGTTGCCGATCCGGACGCAGATGCCTTCGTCCGGATCGTCCTCCCGGCGGGAGATCCGGAAGAAGATGACGTCGAGGGAGGCGCCGATCAGCCTCGGCTCGGCGCCGACGTCTCGGCGGACGGCCGAGTGCCTTCCGTCGGCGGCCACCACCAGCGTGCTGCGCACCTCGAACTCGCCTCCGGGCCCACGCACCCTGACCCCGGTGACCCTGCCCTCGTGCCGCACCACGCCCAGCACCTCGGAGCGCATGAGCAGCCGGAACGAGGGGTAACGGGCCGCCGCCTGTGCGGTGATGAGGTCGAGGAAGTCCCACTGCGGCACGAACGCCATGTACGGGTAGGGCACCTTCAGTCTGCTGAAGTCGGCGATGTCGATGCGCTTGCCGTCCTGCACCACACCGATGGTGGAGACCTTCTGGTGCGGCAGCTCGTGGAACTTCTCCACCAGGCCCAGCTCGTCGAGTATCTGCAGGGTCGCCGGGTGGACGGTGTCGCCCCGGAAGTCGCGGTGGAAGTCGGCGTGCTTCTCCAGTACCACCACGTCCACCCCGCTGCGGGCGAGCAGCAGGCCGAGCATGGCGCCGGCGGGACCGCCGCCGACCACGCACACCGTTGTGTGCCGTGTCTCGGTCGCCATCACAGGTCCCGCAGGTCCATCGTGCGGAGCCGGTCGCCGATGAACGCGAGCAGATCCGCCACGGTCGGGGTCAGCCCGGTGCATTTGCGGGCCAGTTGCGCCATCTCGTCGAACTCACGCGCCATCCACGCCACCGCCACGTCGGGCCGGGAGATGTAGTCGGGCGTCCGGTCCAACTCGAAGGAGGGGCCGGCCGTTCGGCCCGGACGGCCCGAGGGCAGGGTCACGATCAGTTCACCGACCGGTCGCAGTACGCCGGTCATGACGTCCAGCGACCAGTTCATCAGCCGGGACCGGCGCAGGCTCTTGTCCGGGCTGTAGCCGAAGTGCTGCACCATCAGCTGCATGGCCATGAAGTACGAGCGGTTGAACACCGTCATGGCCAGCCGCGCGGGCTCATGGGTGACCACGTTCTTGGTCGGGCTGCGGGGCGTGAGCGTGGGGTTGCGCAGCACCGGGTAGGCCGGGTTCCAGGGGACGCGCAGCCCCATCGGCCCGGTGGCCCGCTCGTTCACCAGCAGGTCGGAGATGCGCAGGAAGGTCTCGAAGTGGGACTCCTCCTCGGGCAGTACCGAGGAGATGGAGCCGCCCTCGCCGTGCTCGGTGACGAAGTCGATGGCGAACACCGCGCTGGCGACGTCGTCGACCTCCAGCTGGTAGTCCGGGTGTACGGCGTTGACCGACTCCCGCATGAACAGATGATGCGCTCCGCCGCCCCGTCCCTTCTTGATCAGGAACGCCCCGGGCACCCGCTGGACGCCCTCACGGATCGCCGCGTACAGCTCGCTCAGTGAGCTGTACGGGTAGGGCTCGCCATCGGTCCCGCGGACGACGGGGTCGTTGCCCGCCACCTCCGGTTCGAGATCGTGTGGTTGTTCCAGGGCCACGAACCGCTGCACGCCGGCCAGGCTGAACGCCTCCAGGGAGAACTCCAGCGGTACGGAGGTCTGCCGGTTGAAGTCGCCGAAGTCCAGCTGGGGCACGTAGAACGGCCGTCCCATGGCCATGAGGATGTTGTTGATCGCCAGGAAGTGCATCATCTCCTCCCTGGCCACGTTCATCAGGCTGCCCCGGATGCCGTTGCGCAGCGTCTGGGTCCCCTCGCCGCAGGCGATCTCGAGCTGCCTCTCGGTCCACGTCCCGTCGGCCACGTAGTGCCGGGCCGCGCCGTGGAGGGGGATCGAGTACGCCGCGTACAGGTACTGGATCATGGTGGCGAGTTCGATCCGCGCGGCGTGGTGGAGCGCGTGCAGCAGCTCGTCCCTGGTGTTGATCAGCCCGGACCTGCGTTCCTGGGGCACCAGCGTCGGTGGGATCTGCCGTTTCGCCTCGTCGGCCAGCAGGTACCGCAGCAGCAGCCTGGTCTGTGGCGCGTTCATGTCGCGGGTGGGCGGCATGTAGAAGGTCTTGTCCTTGTGCTTGGAGTCGCTGACGTGCCAGATCAGCCGCGCGTAGGGCTCGACCTTGAACTCGTCCTCCAGGCTCAGGACCTCCGATCGCATGAAGGAGTACTGCAGCTCGTAGTAGGCGAACACCTCGCGATAGACCGTCTGGAAAGTGATCTCGCTGTCCGGCAGCTCGTCGAGATACCACTGGTCGGGCAGCACCCGGACGGCGAGGGCGCCCACGCCCGACCAGTACCCCAGGTCGTCGTCGTTGTCGTAGGCGAGTGCCGCCGATCCGGGCAGTTCGGGGTCCACGGGCAGTTGCTCGCCCTCGGGCAGCAGCAGCACCTTGGCCGCGCCACCGCGCATGCCCCTGACGGTGACCTTGCCGTGGCCCCGCTCGTCGGTCGAGGTGACGCACTGGGCCTCGTAGTCCCGTCGGCCGGGCGGCAGAAAGGCCACGATGCGTACGTCGTCGGGGCGGGCGGCGGGTGACTGTGCCGCCTCGTCGAGCGGCAGGCCCCGTGGATTGAAGAACTGAAGGACGCGGATGGCGTCCACCCTGGCGGGCTCGCCGCGCACATACGAGCGCAGCGGGATCTCCACGGCGAAGTCCTCGCCGGTCCGGGAGTTGGGGTGTTCCAGGAACAGACACGCCTCGTCCGACTGGACGACCGTCTCCTCCTCGTCGAGCAGCGTGGAGCCCTCCGCGGAGGTCAGTCGCAGTGTCTCGCCGGGGTTGCCGGTGCCGCCGTCCACGCGGGCCACGGTGAGCACACCGGAGGTCAGGGAGTAGTCGTCACCGAGATAGGCGCTGCTGGGGATGGTGGCGAGCAGCGTGCCGGAGCCGGTGCGCAGTTCCAGGTCACCGAGGTCGGTGAACGGGCCGAGCCGGTGTGTGGGGCCGGGGCCGCGCCGGGGCGCACGGTGTTCCACGGGCAGCGCGGTGATCAGGTTGGCGGTGACGTGGGTGTCGTCGACCCGCACGGTCAGGTTGTGCAGGGGGCCGGCCTGACCGGCGGAGCGCAGCCTGCGCCCGGTGAGCAGCCGTCCGGCGGGACAGGTGCGCAGCTCCTGGGCGTGCCAGGCGGCGATCGTGCCGCGCAGGTCCCACAGGTCGGGCTCGTCGTTGGCGGTCGGCGTGGCCATGTTGGTCAGGGCGAACTGCACGACCAGCCCATCGGCGGCGCCGGAGTCGATGAGTTCGCGCAGCGCGGTCAGTGCGGGGGAGCTGTCCGCCCCGTCCAGCCAGTGCAGGCCCTCGTTCCTGTCCACCACGAACTGGTGGACCACCGAGCGCCGAAAGTGCGCGGACAGCTGATGCTCACCGACGTCACGGATGTGAGCGGAGTTCTGCCAGCGCGGCGGGCACATGCCGTTGACGTCGCCGGTGACCAGGTAGCCGGTCTCGTGCGAGCGGCCCAGCCTGCCCAAGGCGAAATGACCCACCATGACCGTGGTGGTCCAGTTCGACGACGGGTCCACATCGAACACCCGGGCGCGGTTGGCGGTGCCCGCGGTGTAGTCGCAGTAGTGGCCCCACAGGTCCAGTTGCCGCCCGACCAAGGGGTCCTCGGTGTCCACGCGCCCGGCCTCGCGCTCGCAGCTGACCACCTTCGCGTCGATCCAGAAGTGGCCGTTCCCGCCGAAGTTCCAGCCCTTGGTGGTTCCGAACCGGCCCTCCGGGGTGATCTCGCCGTCCGGCTCGAAACGCTCGCCCCGGTGGTGCAGGAAGTCGTGATACTCCTGCACCGGCCGTTCCGTGGGGAACGGCCCGTCGTCGGTCAGGGCCCGGTTGGCCGCCAGATCCAGCAGCCCGGCGCGGGGACCCGTCGGCAGTCTGGTGACCGCAAGCCCGGCGAAGTGCAGCCTCGGCAGGTCGAAGACGCTCACGGCGCGTCCCAGAGGGCGGCGCTCATGGTGGGGACGACGTCCCTGGTG
This sequence comes from Streptomyces adelaidensis, assembly GCF_016598475.1. GTDB lineage: Bacteria > Actinomycetota > Actinomycetes > Streptomycetales > Streptomycetaceae > Streptomyces > Streptomyces adelaidensis. Next base: position 61,807 of record NZ_JAEMUX010000021.1, on the reverse strand, counting down.
ATCTGGACCCCGGGCAACAGCGCCTCGTACGCGCGGGCGAATTCCGCGTCCGTCAGCGGCATGTGCTGGGTGCTCATCTCCAGCCAGCGTGGGTGCAGCATCATGCGCATCGAGTCGGCGGCGGCCTCCACGTCTCCGGACATCTCGTAGATGATCCGGGCCGTTTCGAAGGCGTAGGTGCTCTGCCGGCTGGGAGGCGCGTCGGCGGCGGCGTCCGGCTGGGTGACGTCGATGATCAGCAATCGTCCGCCGGGGGCGACCAGTTCACGCAGACGTGCCAGCGCCGACTCGGCCGGGCCCATGTGGAACACGGCGTTGACCGACATCACGAGGTCGAAGGTGCCGTGCGTGGCCGGGCTGAGGTCCAGTGCGCTGCGGCACTCGTAGCGCACCGGGACACGGGACGGCTTGGTCGCGGCGATGTCGAGCATCCGCTGCGAGATGTCCACGCCCACGACCTCGTCGTAGTGGTCGGCCAGCATTCCGCAGTTGTTGCCACCGCCGCAGCCGACGTCGATCGCCCGCCTGCCCGGCGGAAGCCGCTCGACCAGCCAGGAGCGCACCGGGCTGGTGGCGGCGTCACGGACCCTGGTGAACCGCTCGTACAGTTCGGCGAGGTCGTCGAAGTAGGGTTCTGGCTGTGTCGCCACGGAGTTGGCACCTTCGGTCATGAGCGCGTCCTCGACATCTCAGGGCGGGGGCGGGGTGCGGTGGCCGCCCGTGGGGCAACCGGCTGCTGGAACAGCTTCCGCACCGACGGGCGACCGCAACCGGGCGACCGCAAGAACCTGCGTACTCACGTAGGGTGCCGCCCGCCTCGCAGGAGCGCTCTCAGGCATCGCACCGATCGGCTCCCTGGCACGCGGTCAGAAACCACACGCCGGTGACCCTCGGCGCAGGATGCGCACGCGACCGCCGGACGGTGATACTCGCCGCGTCGGGGCGAAGAGAGCCCCCGACACCGCTTCCACTTGCATGTGATAAGGGGCCCTATGCGCGACCTACACGATTGTGACGTCCTCGTGGTAGGAGCAGGTCCGAGCGGGCTGACCGCCGCGTTACTGATGGCACAGAACGGGGTCCGGGTGCGGGTCGTCGACGCCAAGCCCGGCCCGGTCGAGCAGGCACGCGCCGCCATCGTGCACGCTCGCACCCTGGAGTACCTGGACCGGCTCGGTGTCGCCGAGGCAGCCGTGGCCCGTGGTCTGCCGATCACCCACGTGGCCATCCACGAGAGCGGTCGCCACGCCGGGTCGATGCCGCTGGCCGGGGAGGGCACCGCCGATCGGACACGGTTCCCCTTCGCCCTGGCTCTGGAGCAGTCCGAGACCGAACGGCTGCTGGTGTCCGCGCTGGCCGAGCACGCGGTGACCGTCGAGTGGGACTCCACGTTGACCGAGCTGGTCGACACGGGCGACGGCGTACGAGCGGGCGTGCGGCGCGACGAGACGTCCTCGACCGTCAGCGCGCGCTGGCTGGTCGGCGCGGACGGGGCGAGCAGCACCGTGCGCCATCTCCTCGGCCAGGACTTCGACGGCGAGACCTACACGCAGAGCGGCATGCTGGCCGACGTGACCCTCGATGTGGACCTCGGTGTCAAGGGGATGCGGCTGAACCTCACCCGGGGTGGCTTCGTCGGCATCCTGCCGCTCGCCAGTGGCCGCTGCCGGCTCTTCGGTGTGGTGCCGCCGCACCTCCACAGGGCACCCGAGCAGCGGGGCGGGGCCTCGCACGATGCCTACGCGGCGCTGGACCATGGCGAACTGCAACGCTGGTTCGACTCCTACTTCCGCGTCGACGCCCGCCTCCAGGAGATCGAGTGGGCATCGATGTTCCGCTTCCACAGCCGCCTCGCCTCACGGTTCCGGGTCGGCAGTTCCTTCCTGATCGGCGACGCCGCGCACATCCACAACCCGGCGGGCGGTCAGGGTCTGAACCTGGGCATCGGCGACGCGGTCAACCTGGCCTGGAAACTCGCCCAGGTGGTCAACGGCGAGAGCCCCGAGTGGCTGCTGGACACCTTCGAGTCCGAGCGTCGTCCGGTCGCGAGCACCGTGCTCAAGCGCACCGATCTCGGTTTCAAGCTGGAGACCGGCGACAACGCCGTCGCCGTGTGGATGCGCGCGCATGTGGCGACCAGGGTCGTGGGCGTGGTCAGTCGTCTGGCCCCGGTGCGGCGGATGTTCTTCCACCTGTTCTCCCAGCTCTGGGTGAAGTACCCGGGCAGCCGCGCGGTGCACGCGGCGCGGTCCGCCAAGGGCGCGCTGCGGCCCGGCGACCGCGCGCCCTACGCGCCGATCAGCGAGACGTGCGACGGCGCACGCAGCGTGCTCGACCTGACCCATGGCAGCGGCTACCACGTACTCCTGTTTGACAACCGGGAGCGCTCCTCCACGTCCATGGACCTGGAGGAGCTGGCGGTGCGGCTGGCCGACCGGTATGTGGCGCCGGTGACCACCCATGTGATCCCGCCGAGTGAGACGGCGGCGTACGGTGCCTACCGAGTGGACGGTGCCCGGTTGGTGCTGGTCCGCCCGGACGGGCATATCGCGGCCCTCGCCGATCCGGGTGATCCGGGCGCGGTCCAGCAGGTGCGCGACCACCTGGACGAAGTGCTGCTGCGCGCATCGGCGCCGAGCATCAGCGCCGGTGCGGCATGAGCACGAGTGTCAGCTCCGGTGCAGCATGAGCCGTGACGGGCCGTGGAAGACCATGTCGTGGGCATAGTCCACGGAGGTCACGGTGAACTCTCCCAGGGCCTGGAGCAGAAGACCGACCCCGATCTCGATCTCGGCCCGCGCCAGCGTCGCGCCCAGGCAGTAGTGGATGCCCAGGCCGAAACCGATGTTGCGGCCGGCGGGGCGGTCCAGCACCAGGGTGTCCGGGGTGGCGAAGCGGGCCGGGTCCCGGTTGGCCGCTCCGAGCATGGCGACGATCTTGCTGCCGCGAGGGATGTCGTGCCCGGCCAGCCGCTCGTCCCGGTAGGCCCACCGGCTCACCGACTGCACCGGCGAGTCGAAGCGGACCAGCTCCTCCACCGCCGCGGCCGGGATCCGCCGCACGGCCCGCAGCCGGGCCAGCTCCTGTGGGCGTGTGGCCAGAGCCAGCACGGACTTGCCGAGCACGTTCGTGGTGGTCTCGTGGCCCGCCGTCATCAGGTGCACGCAGGTCGCCACGATCTCGTCATCGGACAGCGGCCCGCCCCGTGTCTGCGCCCGCACCAGCAGCGACACCAGGTCGTCGCCGTCCCCGGCGCGGCGGCGTGCGGCCAACTCACCGAAGTACACGGTGAGTTCCCGCGCCGCGGTATCGGCGACCTGGTAGGCGTCCGCGCGCACCGCGGCCCGGCTGCTGCTGGCCTCCTGCAACGCCACCGCCCGGTCCCGCATCCAGTCCCAGTCCTCGCGCGGCACCCCCAGCAACTCCGAGATGACCAGGATGGGCAGCGGCGCCGAGAAGGACTCGAGCAGATCGATCTCCCGGGCACCCGCCATCGCCGTGAGCAGTCCGGTGGCGATCTCGGTGATCCTGTCGCGCAGGTTCGACACCACGCGGGGGGAGAACTCGACGTTCAGCAGGGACCGCAGCTCGGTGTGGCGGGGCGGGTCGAGGAAGACCAGCCAGTTCTCCACCAGGGAGCGCAGCGCGACACGGTCCGACGGGACCATCGTGGGCGGGCTCGGGCTCCCCTTCTGAGCCACCCGCGCGCTGCGCCCGTACGCCTGGCCGGACAGGACCTCGGTCACCTCGTCGTGACCGAACACATAGAAGGTGTCGTGTCCGGTCGCGTCCGCGCCCCGGTGCACCGGGGAGGCCTCACGATAACGCCGGTAGACCGGGTAGGGGTCGGCCACGTCCTCGGCGGACCAGCCCTTCAGATCGAACGGCGGCAGCGTCCCGCCGGCGGATGTGTGCCTCATGCGTTGTCCTCGGTTCCGGAGAAGGACGGGATCGCGCCCCGTACCCGATCGGCGATCACGCCGGGGTCGCCAGGTGGTTCACTCCCCCGCCACGCCACGTGCCCGTCCGGGCGGACCAGCACATAGGGCCGCTCGTACGCCTTGACAACCTCGGGTACGTCACACGCGACGACGGTCAGCGGTACGCCCCGCTCGGCGAAGGCGCGTTCGAAGGGGGCGAGTTCGTCGGAGCCCGCGCAGTTCAGCAGCACGAATCCGTCGCCGAAGAGGTCCAGGGTGGACACACCGGGCTCGACCCAGGCGTGCGGGGCGCGTGAGCCCGGCCGGGTGTTCGGCCGCCGGTCCAGTCGCTCCTCCGGTGACACCGTCGGGTCGGGCACCACGACGGGCGAGTCGGCGTAGCTGAAGCCCAGGTGGATCTCCGGCGCGTCGAACTCCCTGGCCACCCCGCCACGGGCGAGTTGTTCACCGATGCCGCGCCGGGCCTGTTCACCGGCGGATGTGTCGTCGTCGAGTTCCTCGGGCACCTGTCGCTTCATGGCGCGCACCAGATTTCGGTTGGCCTCCTCCAGGCCCTCGAACGCGACCGGCTGCCGCTCGGTGGTGTAGGTGTCCAGCAGCCCGGGTCCGGCCCACCCGGCGAGCTGTGCCGCGAGCTTCCACCCGAGGTCGGCCGCACCGCAGATACCGGTGTTCATACCGAAGCCGCCCGAGGGAGACAGCGTGTGCGCGGAGTCACCGACCAGGAACACCCGGCCGTTCCGGAAGTCGTCCGCGACCCGGTGCACGAGATGCCACTCGCTGTCCGACAGGACCTCCAACGGGGTGTCCACGGCGATCGCCCTGCGCACCAGGGTCTCGGGATCGGCCAGGGACTCCGGGTCGCCCTGGAGACCTACGGTCAACCGGTAGAGCTCCCTGCCGTCCAGCGCGCGCACCGGGAACCGCAGCGCGGAGGAGAGCATCAGGTAGTAGAAGCCAGCGTTGCGCTCCCCCAGTTCCTCCCTCAGTCGCGGCGCGCGGAAGAGGATGTTGCGGAACACCTGTGTCTTGTGGCGTGCCGGGGCGGAGATCCCACAGCTCTTGCGGATCGGCGACGACGCGCCGTCGCAGGCGACGAGGTACCGGGCGCGGAGGGTGACGCTCTCGCCGGGGACCAGGTCGGTGATCCTCGCGGTCACCCCGGACTCGTCCTGCTCGAACCCCTCCAGTTCGGTCCGCATCCGGATCGGGCCGTCGGGGTGGACTCCCAACTCCTCACGGAGCAGCGGCCCGAGCCAGTGCTGGGGACAGACCGCGTCCGGCTCCGGGGTGTGCCGGAACATCGGACGGGTGTCCATGGTGTGCCGGGGCAGCCGGAACAGCTCGTGACCGCCGATCCGCGTGACCCAGACACAGTCCAGCGGATGGTCCCCCGGCCAGCCGGAGTCACGGATCCGGTCGGCCACGCCCCACCGCCGGAACAATTCCATGGAGCGCGGGCCGATGCTGCTGACCCTCGGGTGCGACACCGCTCCGTCGCCGGCCTCGACCAGCACGAAGTCCACGCCCCGCGAGCGCAGTTCGAGTGCCATGGCCATGCCGATGGGACCACCGCCGACGATCAGCACGTCGGTCTGTTGGAAGGAGGTCATGGTGCTCTCCTCGATGAGCGTCAGTGGGTCGTATGGCCGGGGCTCAGACCGAGTCCCCCGGCACCTTTCGGTAGCCCGCCGCCAGTACCCGGCGGGGGGCGGGAACATATGCGTCGATCTCCTGCGCGGCCGCGACCCCTGATTCGATCGCGCCCTCTATCCACGCCGGGTGGGACGAGCAGTGCTCGCCCGCGAAGAACAAGGTGCGGTCGGACCTGGCCGCCAGAATCCGCTCCTCCTCCGCGGCGGCGGGGTCCTTGCTCCAGCGCACCGCTGCGGCGCCCATACTCGTCGGGTCCTCGCCCCACGCCTGGCTCACCACGTCCAGCACCATGCCGGGCCGACCCAACTCCGGGTGAATCGCCTGGAGTTCGTCGAGCACCGCCGCCGCCCGCCTGTCCGGGGGCACCCGGCCGAGTGTGTCGGCGTCCGGTCCGATCGTGTAGCTGGCCAGCAGCGCGGCGCCCAGCCGAGGATCGCTCTCCACCGGCGGGTAGTAGGTCTGGCGCACCAGCCCTCCGGTGAACGAGCCTCCGCCGCTGATCCCGTCGCGCTCCCAGAACGCCTCCTGGCAGTGCACCGCGATCTTGGTGGCCGGCCAGTACTGCATGTCGTGGATCACCGCGGTCTTGTCATCGCCCATGCCGCTGAACCGCATCCCGCGCAGCACCGAGAACGGCACCGTGCACAGCACGTAGTCACAGTGTCGGGACACCGTGGCCAGCCCGTGCCGCATCTCGATCAGAACGCCGTCGGGCTGCGCGTGCAGGCCCACCACACGGCGCCCCCGGTGGATCGGCCCGCGCACCCGCTCGGCCAGTCGACGGGCGATCTGGTCCATCCCGCCGTCCAGACGGAACAGCGCTGAGGAGGTCTCGATGACGACGTCGTCGAAGAAGTTACTGAGCCTGCTGGTCCGGGCGAAGCCCGGGTTGTTGGCGAAGAACCGGTTGAGGTCGATCCGCTCGTTGGCGCCGTCGACGATGAACGGGCGGACGTCGATGTCTTCCAGCAGCTCCAGCAACTCCACGTTGAGGCCGGTCTGGAGACTCTGCCGGAAGGAGCCCGGCGCCACCGCGTTGACGCTGGCGCTCAGCCACGCCGCGCACAGGACGGTCTCCGCACGGTAGTCGCTCCCCGGCGGCAGCCCCTCACGGAACGCCTTCACCAGTGCCGGGGACGCGTCGCGGACCCGCAGGTGCCCGGCCGGGGACTCCAGATAGCTGGCATCGTCGGAGAACAGCGTGCGGAACTGCCGGACCCGGTCGCTGAGTCCGAGCACATCGATCCAGCGCATGGTGCGGTGGTGCGAGGCGGGGATACGCATGGCACCCAGCTCGGCGAGGGGACCGTTCGGCGAGTCGGAGAAGACATGTGTACGGACCCTGCCGCCCAGCGTCAGCCGGGCCTCCAGCACTTGGACGCTGTGCCCCAGCCGTTCCAGTTCATAGGCCGCTGTCAGTCCGGCGAGGCCGGCTCCGACAACGGTGATCCTCTTCGCCCTCTGGCCGGGCGTGGCCCAGTGCGGGGCTCCCGACAGGTCGTGTGCGTACACCCTGACTCCTTTGCCAGAGAGGGATGTTCGGGCCGTGACCGGCTGGCGCCCATCGTGATGAGTGGGGCCCCGCCCACACATCCCCAGCGGGCGCCGCTCCTTGACGGTTTGGCTTGCCAGGACGGTGCGGCTTCCGCTCCGACGGGCGCTTCACACCACACGAGGCAACGGATTCCGCGCGTACGCGCATCGGCGGCCCGGATCCCGAAGCCATACTTGCGGCCCGCCCCTCCATGACACGGGAGTCCGGCATGTCTGATCCCACCCCCACGACCGCGCCCTCGACGAGGGGGACGAGCACCACCGTCCGAACCCACGACGGCTTGCGTCTGGCCGGTACGCTGCTCGCCCCCCGGGCCGAGCCCGAGCAGGCCGTGCTGTTCCTGCACGGCGAGGGCGGGACCCGCGAGCAGGACGGGTTCTTCGCCCCGCTGGCCGACGCACTGGCCGCCCAGGGCGTGGCCAGCCTCCGCTTCGACCTGCCGGGCCACGGCGAGAGCGAGGGCAGGCAGGAGGAGTTGAGCCTGTCCATGCTGCTCAATGTGATCGGCTCCGGCCTGGATCACCTGCGTGAGCGGGTCGGCACCACCCGACCGGCCTTGGTGGCCACCGGCTTCACCGGCGGCGTCGCGGCGGGCTTCGCGGCCCGTCGCGGTGCGGAGGTCTCCCGGCTGGTGCTGTTCAACCCGCTGATCGACTACAAGGAGCACTTCGTCGACGCGCGGCGCGAGTGGTCGAGCGACTACCTCGACGAGCCGGCCGGGCGTGAGTTGCTGGCCACCGGACGGCTCGCGTACACGCCCTCCTTCGTACTGGGCAGGGCCATGCTCAACGAGGTGTTCTGGCTGCAGCCGCGCGGGGTGCTCGACGTGATCGCCGCGCCCACACTGATCGTGCACGGTGCCGGGCCGACAACCGTCCCCGTGGAGTCCTCCCGCGCGGCGGACAAGGCGCTGACCTGTGCCCACCGGCTGGTGGAGATCGACGCCGACCGGAGCGGGGAATGGCGGACGCCCGCGGCCGAGGCGGCCACCGAGTGGATTCTCGGCGACCGCTGACCGCGGGCGACAGGGACGGGCCGGTGTGCGTCAGCCCGCCGGCCACTCCTCGTATCGGCGCATCCCGTACATCAGCGGATGAGGATCGCGATGGTAGGTGACCCGGAAGACCTCGCCGAAGACCACCGTGTGGTCCCCGACGCCGTGCCGTCGGCTGATCCGGCAGTCGGCCACCGTATGGGCGTCCTCGACCAGATGCGGGCCACCGCGCTCCGCGTCGTCCTGCCAGCGAACCAGGTCGAAGCGGTCGGGGTCGCCCGAGGCGAACAGCTCCGCGGTCGGGCGGGCCCCGCCGTGCAGCAGGTTCACCGCGAAGGTGCCCTGGTGCAGCATGGCCTCCAAGGTCGGGCTGCCGTCACGGACGCAGACCAGCAGTGTCGGCGGTTCCAGCGAAACGGCGCACACGGACGAGCAGGTCATGCCCTTGGGATGCCCGTCCGCGTCATTGGTGGTGAGGACGGCGATACCCGTGGGGAAGCCCGCCATCAGGGAACGGAAACTGTTCGGGGTGACATGGCCGGCAGCCTTCACGACACATCGCCTTCTCGCACCAGCGACACCTCACGCGTCGCCTGTCGATCGATGAGGGAGAGCAGGGGACCGGTGAGACAGGTCGTGACCAGCGCCATCACCAGCAGTGCGACGAACAGCCCCGCCGTGAGGATGCCCGCGCTGTAGCCGACCTGGAGCACCACGACCTCGGTCAGCCCCCGGGTGTTGCCGAGCACGCCCACGCGCAGCGCGCCCCGGCGCTCCTCCCCGGCCCATCGCGCGCCGAGGTAGCCGCCGCCGACCTTGCCGAGGATCGCCAGGACCGTCGCCAGGAGCCCCGCCGTCCAGGGCAGCGAGAGCGACGCCCCGGTCGACAGCGTCACTCCGGTGACGACGAAGAACACCGGTACCAGCGCCCGGCCCACCCGGCTGAGCGTGTCCACCATCGACGGCCACGGACAGTGCGTGTCGTCCTTCGGGATCATCGACCCGACCACGAACGCGCCGAAGACGGCGGTCAGGCCGAAGCTGTGCGCCTGAGTGCCCGCCACCACGGTGGCCAGGGCGAGCAGTACGGTCACCCCCCGCGGGTTCCGGGCGCACGCCTGTCCGACCGTCGGCCTCGACAGCGCCCGATGCCCCGCGAAGGCCACCGCCACACCGACCACGGTCGCGGCGAGGGACGCGCCGATCCCGCCGAGCCCGCCCGCGGCCAGGCCCAGCGCCAGGATCAACAGCAGCCAGGCCAGGGTGTCGATGACCATGGCGGACATCATCGTGAGCTCGCCGGAGCGGCCCAGGTTCTCCTTGCGTTCCTCGATGATGCGCGCGAGCACGGGTACCGCGGTCACGCTCATCGCCACGGTCAGCAGGACCAGCAGCGCGGGCCAGGGCGCGCTGCCGCGCAACTCGGCCGGGCCGAACCGGAACAGCCACCCGGAGAAAGCCAGCCCGGTCAGCAGCGGCAGCCCGAACAGCCCCACTGTCACCCGGCTCACCGCGCGGCTGCGCAGCCCGGCCGATCCATGGTCCAACCGGTAGACGATGCCGACCAGGAACAGCAGGAGCCCCACATTGCCCATCTGGGTCAGCAGGCCGGTGATGTTCTCGGGCAGCCAGGCCCGGAACGTCCGTCGGCCCACCAGGGCCACCAGGACGGGACCGAGGAGCAGACTCAGCAGAATCTCCCCGATGACCGATGGCAGACGCAGCAGCCTGGCCCCCATCCGCCCGATGGCGGCGATCAGAAGCATGAGGCCGAGCAGCACGATCACGTGCACCACAAGCAGCCCTGGACCGTTCATCGTCTCTTCGCTCCCCAGACTCGTCTAGTGGAACTGGGCGAAGTACTCGTACTGGGTGGGCAAGGACTGCTCCAGTTTCCGGGCCTCCTCGGCCACCATGGCGAACTCCCGCTGTGCCGAGGACTCGTCGAACAGTTCCAGCGCGGGCGGAGACTTGAGCGGGATGCCGCCGAGCCCGAGGAGCATGCACACATACGAGTAGGGCTCGAACCCGTGGTAGTGCGGGTAGACCGACTCGGAGTCGGGCATCTTGGTCCGCCACCGGCTGATCCGCTCGGCGAGCCCCTCAGGGAGCTCGCGCGTCTTGGTGTCGCGCCAGTAGTCGTTGTCCGAGCGTGCTGCGGCGTAGTAGTGCAGCACCAGGAACTCGCGGACACCGTCCATGCAGCGGTTGATGACCTGGTTGTAGGAATCCCGCAGCCCCTCCTCCCAGTCGGCGGCCGGGAAGTGCTTGACCAGTTGCTCGATCGCCTGCTGGATGAAGAAGATGCCCGTGGACTCCAACGGTTCGACGAAGCCACTGGAGAGGCCGACCGCGACGCAGTTGTTCACCCACGACCGGCGGCTGCGGCCGATCCGCATCCGGATGTGGTTGGCATCCAGGTCCTCCGCCGCGGGCCCGACGAACTCGCGAAGCGTGCGCTCGGCCTTCTCCGGGGTGGTGTAGTCGCTGGAGTACACATAGCCGGTGCCGACCCGGCCGAACAGCGGGATCGTCCAGATCCAGCCCGCCTCCTGGGCGGTGGCGGTGGTGCAGGGGCGCAGACCCTGGCGCTCCATGTCCACCGGTACCCGCAGTGCCACGGCGCTGTCATTGGGCAGGGTGTCCTTGTAGGACTCGAACGGCTCGCCCAGCGCCTTGCCCATCAGCAGGCTTCGGAATCCCGTGCAGTCGACGAACAGGTCGCCCGTCAGGTCGCCTTGGTCGCGGGTGGTGACGTGGGTGATCCAGCCGCGTTCGTCCTGAGCGACGTCGACGACATCGTCCACCACGTGCTTGACCCCGCGTGCCACCCCGTAGTCGCGCAGGTAGTCGGCCAGCAGGCTGGCGTCGAAGTGGTAGGCGTAGGGGAACTGGGTGTTCTGTTCCGCGAGTGTGGTGCGGTAGAGCTGCTTGTCGCTGATCGTCTTCTCGAACAGCGAGCCGTCGAGGTAGCGGGGCGACTTCTCGTTGTCGCACAGCGTCCCGATGAGGAAGCAGTCCTTGTCGAAACGGTCGGACGCGGGTTTGCGCAGCCACCAGTCGGTGAGGCTGAATCCGTCCACCACCCGCTGCCGCTCGAAGGGATGGTAGAAGTGGTGCCCCTGTTCCCGCCAGTTCTCGAATCGGATACCGAGCTTGTACGTGGCGTTGCAGGCGGGCATCCAGTCCCGCTCGGACAGCCCCAGATATTCGAAGAAGTGCCGCACCGTGCTGAACGTCGCCTCGCCGACACCGATCGTCCCGACCCGCGCTGATTCGACCAGCGTCACCGAGATTCGATCGCCGAACGCAGCACTCAGATACGATGCCGTCATCCACCCAGAAGTGCCACCACCTACGACGACAATACTTTGCAGCATAAAATCCCTCCGAGGACAGACTCGGCCATCGACCCGTGCGTCATAAGAACGCGTACGGGAATCGTGATGGCCTGATTTCCAACTTCCCGGAACGTTAGTGAGATCCAGCTGTCTTCGGACGCGCCCGCCGGAAAACCACGCGTCCGCGCGGGCTCGGGCGGTCACGGGCGGCGGTGGGTGGGGTCATGCCCCACGTGTCCGGCAATGACATCGGGGGATGCGAGCGCCTCGGGCCGGGTGGGGGCGGCGGGCGGGAGCATACGATGCCGCGCCCACCGGGCTCACGCCCCGCCGGGCCGAGGTGGCTCGGACGCGCCGCCCCGGAGCATCTCGGCGACGAGAAAGGCCAGTTCGAGGGAGTGGGAACGGTTGAGCCGCGGATCGTGGGCCGTCTCGTACCGCTGGTGCCGCCGCTCGACGACGACGTCGTCACCGTCCACGCGTTCGGTGACGTCGTCCCCCGTGAGCTCGACATGGATACCGCCCGGATGTGTGCCCAACGAGTGATGCACCTCGAAGAAGCCGCGCACCTCGTCGAGAATGACGTCGAGGCCACGGGTCCTGCGCCCGTCGGGAGCAGGGGAGGTGTTGCCCCGCACGGGATCGCACACCCAGCCCACCTGGACCCCCTCGGCCAGGGCCTTCTCCACCAGGGCCGGAAGCAGATCACGCACTCGTGAAGCCCCCATCCCCACCACGAAGGTGAGCCGGCCCGCCTCCCGGTCCGGGTCGAGGCTCTCCACCTGGCCGAGAACGTCGTCGGGGGTGGTGGACGGGCCCAGCCTCACCGCCACGGGGTTGGCGATCTGGGAGAAGAACTCCAGGTGGGGGCCGTCGAGTCGCCGGGTCCGTTCGCCGATCCACAGCAGGTGACCGCTGGTGGCGTGGACGCGGCCGGTCGACGGATCGGTTCGGGTGAGCGCCGCTTCGTAGTCCAGCGGCAGGCCCTCGTGGCTCGCGAAGATCTCGGTGCGGCGCACCTCCCGGAAGTCGACACCGCATGCCGACATGAAGGAGAGCGCCCGATCGATCTCCCCGGCCAGCACCTCGTAGCGGAAGCCCGAGGACGACTCCCGCACGAATCCCTGGTTCCAGGCGTGCGCCTGGCGGAGATCGGCCTCGCCGCCCTCGGCGAACGCGCGGACCAGATTCAGGGTGGCTGCCGACTTCTCGTACAGGGTGAGCAGCCGCCTGGGATCGGGGTTGCGTGCCGCCGGGCCGCACCGGGGCTCGGCGAACCGGTCGGCCATGAGCCCGACCTTGACCACCGGAAGTGCGGCGCCATAGGTGAGCACGACCGCCATCTGCAGCAATGTCCTCAGCCTGCTTCGGATCGAGTCGGCGGTGGCACCGGCGAAAGCCTCGACGTAGTCACCGCCCTGCACCAGAAATGCCTCTCCTCGGGCCACCTCCCCGAGCTGCCCGCGCAATCGATCGCATTCCGCCCCGAGGAGCAGTGGCGGAGCCACCGAAAGCGTCTCCAGTACGGAATTCAACGTGGTCGTGTCATGCCATTCCGGCTGCTGAGAAGAGTTCTTGTCCATGGCATTCCTCCAGCCTTTCCTGAAATGAGAACGAAGTCGGCCTGATTCCGGCTCCGTTACGGAGATCCGGGTCGCCGAACAGTGAATCCCAGCTGCTCGGCGCGAGGCGAGGCCGTCACCAGTGGGCCGCGACGACACGGCGAAAGGGGCCTGGTTACCGGCCGGAGCCCACTGCTCGGCCGACCGCGTACCAATAACCGGCCGCCGAATCCGCTGAGGAGATTTCGTGCCGGCGACTCGGCGCGGACGACGTGTACGCGAGGGAAGGTCTCGGTGTGTTCAGGGAACAGCGCGGCCCGGTCGTCGTCGGGCTGGGCAGGCTCGCCGAAGGGCGAGGACCGGAGCGGTGCGGCTCATGCCGTGCCGCTCGACGTGGCGGGCCCCACCGTGGACATCGTCGGTACGGGCGGGGACGGCGCGCACACGGTCGATGTCTCCACCATGGCCGCGATCGTCGCGGCGGGCGCCGGAGCCCTGGTGGTCAAGCACGGTAACCGGTCGGCCTCGTCGGCGTGCGGTTCCGCCGATGTCCTCGAACGGCTCGGCATCGTGCTGGAACTTCCGCCGAGGCGGATCGCGGAGATCGCGGAGATCGCGGAGATCTCCGAGCAGGTCGGCGTCACCTGCTGCTTCGCACCGAACTTCCCCCCCGGCGACACCGGCGTCTCCGCGTGGCGCCGCCGACGGGTCGAGGGGCGGTGTCATGGCGGCGGCGGGATCGGTCACAGCGCCATTGTTCGCGCGGGGGCGGGGCCCGCGTATCCCTCGACGGCCCGTCGCGAGCGTGGTTCGGCCTGTTACGGCACCTTGGTCACTTCACGGCGGTGACGGCAACCCACGTGAATGGATGGGTTTTTCGGCGGCGCCGTCCTTCGGGGAGCGTGGGGGCGTGCCCTTCGCGCATGAGAGGGCTCGCCGTCCGGACCGGGCGGCGAGCCCTGAAGGTTCGATCACACGTGCCTGCGAGGACCGCCTTGCAGATCCTCAGGCGGTCGTCCACCAGACCGTCGTGTCCCCCGGCACCTTCGCCTCCCCCTCCGCCACGGTGACCTCCCCGCTGGCGACCAGCACCCGCCCGTACGCCGGGACGGTGACCGCCTCCCCCGTGGTGTTCGTGACGCACACGAACTCCCCCCGCCGGAAGGCGAGGACGCCCTCAGGGGCCTTCAGCCAGTCGACCGAGTCGCCCGCGCCCAGGCCGGCCTCCTCCCGCCGCACGGACAGGGCGGTGCGGTACAGCTCCAGAGTCGAGCCGGCGGCCCCCGTCTGGGCCTCGATGCTCAGCTCGCCCCATTCCGCCGGCTGCGGCAGCCAGGAGCCGCCGGCCCCGAAGCCGTACGAGGAGCCCTCGCGTGTCCACGGGATCGGGACCCGGCAGCCGTCGCGGAAGCCGTCCTGGCCGGCGCCTCGGAAGTAGGCGGGGTCCTGGCGGACCTCGTCGGGGAGGTCCACGACGTCCGGGAGGCCGAGTTCCTCGCCCTGGTAGACGTACGCCGAGCCCGGCAGCGCCAGCATCAGCAGGGAGGCGGCGCGGGCGCGGCGCAGTCCCAGTTCACGGTCGCCCGCCAGGCGGATCTGCGTGCCGAGGCCCGGCTCGTTCGCGAAGCGGGTCGCGTGGCGGGTCACGTCGTGGTTGGACAGGACCCAGGTGGCGGGGGCGCCCACCGGGCGCATGGCGTCCAGGGTGCGGTCGATGACGACGCGCAGCTCCGCCGCGTCCCAGTCCGTGCCCAGGTACTGGAAGTTGAAGGCCTGGTGCAGTTCGTCCGGGCGGACGTAGTTCGCCGTGCGTTCGACCGTCGGGGTCCACGCCTCCGCCACGAAGATGCGGTCGCCCGCGTACTCGTCGAGGACGAGACGCCATTCGCGGTAGATCGCGTGTACGCCGTCCTGGTCGAAGAACGGCATGACATCGTTGCCCAGCAGCTTCAGCTGTTCGTGGGATCCAAGGTCGGGGAGGCCGTCCGCCTTCACCAGGCCGTGGGCGACGTCGATGCGGAAGCCGTCGACGCCCATGTCGAGCCAGAAGCGCAGGACGGAGCGGAACTCGTCGCCGACCGCCGGGTGCTCCCAGTTGAAGTCGGGCTGCTCCGGCGCGAAGAGGTGCAGGTACCACTCGCCGTCCTCGACCTGGGTCCACGCCGGGCCGCCGAAGATGGACTCCCAGTCGTTCGGGGGGAGTTCGCCGTTCGCACCCTTGCCTGGGCGGAAGTGGTAGCGGTCGCGCAGCGGGGAGCCCGGGCCCTCCGCCACCGCCCGCTTGAACCACTCGTGCTGGTCGGAGGAGTGGTTCGGGACCAGGTCGACGATGATGCGCAGGCCCAGGTCGTGGGCGTCGCGGATCAACGCGTCGGCGTCGAGGAGGTTGCCGAACATGGGGTCGACGGCGCGGTAGTCGGCGACGTCGTAGCCGGCGTCGGCCTGCGGGGAGGCGTAGAAGGGGCTGAGCCACACGGCGTCGATGCCGAGGTCGCGCAGGTACGGGAGTCGGGAACGTACGCCCTCCAGGTCGCCCATGCCGTCGCCGTTGCTGTCGGCGAAGCTGCGCGGATAGACCTGGTAGATCACCGCGTCGCGCCACCAGTCGCGACGGGAGGCGACGGTGGCGAGCGCGGAGTTGTCGGCCGGGCCGGTGGAGGAGTGCTGGGTCATGACGTCCTTGGTACGTAAAGGAGTTGGGGGCATCAAACGTCTCGGTTCCGAAAAACGTCTCAGGTCTGGTTGACGAGGCGGCCGCGGTGACAGCGGGGTCGGATGGTCACCGCGGCCGCCACCCGTACGACGAGGCGTACGGGAGTCGAGAGGTCCTGACAGCAGGGCCGAGGGCATCAGCCTTTGGTGCCGCCCGCCGTCAGACCGGTCACCAGATTCCGCTGCACGAGGTAGAAGAACGCGGAGACGGGGATCGCGACCAGTACCGCGGTGGCGGCCATCAGGTTGCGCTGGGCGTCGTGCTCGCTGACGAAGCTCTGCAGGCCGACCGCGAAGGTGTACTTCGTGTCGGACAGCATGAACGTCGAGGCGAAGGCGACCTCCCCGAACGCGGTGATGAAGCTGTAGAACGCGGCGACCGCCAGGCCCGGCTTGGCGAGCGGCAGGATCAGCCGCGCGAACGTGCCGAAGGGGGTCAGCCCGTCGACGCGTCCCGCCTCGTCGATCTCGAAGGGGATCGTGTCGAAGTAGCCCTTCAGCAGCCAGGCGCAGTACGGCACGGCCGTCGAGCAGTAGACGAGGATGAGTCCGAGGTAGCTGTCGATGAGCCTCAGTTCCGAAAGGATCTCGTACATCGGCACCATCAGTACGGCTACCGGGAACATCTGCGTGACCAGGAGCACCCACATGAACTTGCGGTAGCCCGGAAAGCGCATGCGGGAGACGGCGTAGCCGGTGGTCGCGGCGATCAGCACCCCGATGACGGTGGTGCCGAGCGACACGACGAGCGTGCTGACCAGCCAGTCGAAGAACGACGTCTCCTGGAGGACGAACGAGTAGTTGTCGAGCGTCATTTTGCCGAAGATGCGCCCGGGATGCAGGTAGTCGTCCTTGTCCGGGCCGAGGGAGAGGAAGACCAGCCAGGCGATCGGGAAGAGCGCGACCAGGCTCGCCACGATGAGGATCGCGTGCGAGGCGAGGGCCCCGGCGGGGCTGTTCTCGCCGCGGCGGCGGGCCCTGCGGGGTGCGCCGCCCGGTGCCACCGGCGGGCCTGAGGGAGCCGTGGTCTTGACGGTCGTGGTGCTCATGGGGGCTCCTGCCTCAGATCGCGAACTGCTGCTCATCGCGGTTCAGCCAGCGGCGGTAGACGGAGGTGAAGACGATCAGGATGGCGAGCAGCAGCATGCCGTAGGCCGCCGACTGCGCGAAGTCGCGCGGCTGCTGCCCGAAGCCGAGGTAGTACGCCCAGGTCACGAGGATCTGCGCGTCGGGTGCCGTGTCGCCGAACAGCAGGAAGATGACGGCGAACTGGTTGAACGTCCAGATCACGCCGAGCAGGACGACCGTCGAGCTGACCGGCCTCAGGCCCGGCAGGGTGACGTGGCGCAAGCGCTGCCAGGCGGTCGCGCCGTCCATCTCG
This sequence comes from Streptomyces adelaidensis, assembly GCF_016598475.1. Lineage (GTDB taxonomy): Bacteria > Actinomycetota > Actinomycetes > Streptomycetales > Streptomycetaceae > Streptomyces > Streptomyces adelaidensis. The sequence continues at coordinate 44,665 of NZ_JAEMUX010000021.1, read as the reverse complement.
GCGGCCTCGTACAGCGTGGAGTCGATGGACTGCAGGCCGCCGAGCAGCGAGACCATCATGAACGGCACCCCGCACCAGGTGTTGACCATGATGGCGGCGAACCGCTGCCAGAAGGTGTCCTCCAGCCACAGTGGTGTCGGCAGGTGCAGTGCTTCGAGGCCGGCGTTGATGACTCCGCCGTCGGCGAGCATGAACCGCCAGCCGAACACGGTGACGAAGGTGGGGACCGCCCACGGCAGGACCAGGATCAGCCGGTAGAAGGTGCGGCCGCGCAGCTTCTGGTTGAGCAGCAGCGCGAGGCCGAGGCCGATGACGTAGTGCAGGGTGACGCAGAGCGCCGTCCAGAGAATCGTCCAGATGAAGTGCGACCAGAAGCGGTCGTAGGAGGTGGGGCCCCAGAGGATGTCGGCGTAGTTGTCGAAGCCGATGAACTCGTAGGTCGCCTCGATGTGGTTGACGCCGATCGTGCGCGCCGAGTTGAGGCTGTTGGCGTTGGTGAGGGTGAGGTAGAAGCCGCGCACCAGCGGATACACCACGAGGACGCCGAGCACGACGATCACCGGGGCGATCATCGCGTACGCGTACCAGTACCGCTGGTACGTCTGCCTCAGACGGGTCAGCGGGCCCGGGCGACGCCCGTCCGGTTCACCTCGGCGCTTGCCGGTCGCTCGGTCGATGGCGACTGTCATCGTTCGACACCTTCTGGAAGATCAGTGGCTGGGCTTGCGCAGGCCGGTGACCGCCGCATCCTCCCCCGGCGGGAGGAGCGTGCGGCGGCCACTCGGGGTCACTTGCCGAAGTCCGGGACCAGCTTGGCGATCGCGGTCTCCGCGTTGCCCAGGCCCTTGTCGAGGGACTCCTTGCCGCCCGCGATCGCGAGCAGCTCGGTGTCGAGCGGGCCCCACAGGGAGCTGTACTCGGGCAGCTCGGGGCGCGGCTGGGCGGCGGCGAGGACGGTCTGGTAGCCGGCGATGCCCGGGTCGGCCTTGACCTCGGCGGTGTAGGCGTCGTCGCGGGTCGGCAGCGTGGAGTTCTTCAGGGCGATGGTCTCCTGGGACTTCGCCGAGGTCATGAAGTCGATGAACTTCAGCGACGCCTCCTGGTGCGCCTTGTCCGAGCCGGCGTAGACGGAGAGGTTGTGGCCGCCGGTCGGGGCGCCCGCCTTGCCCGAGGAGCCGGCCGGGACGGTGGCGATGCCCAGGTTGGCCTTGTCCTTGAACGCCGAGCCCGCGTAGAAGTTCGTGATCTCCCACGGGCCCTGGACGATCGCGGCGACCTTGCCGTTGACGAAGGCGTCCTGGATGTGGGCGTAGGCGTCGGCGGTGGTGTCGGCCTTGTGCAGGCCCTTGCCGTCGAAGAGGTCCAGCCAGGTGCCGTACGCCTTCTTGGCCTCGGCGGAGTTCACGGTGATCTTCTTGGCGGCGGCGTCGACGGTGTCGGTGCCCTCGCCGTAGAGGAAGGACTGGGCGTAGTAGGCCTGGGTGGAGCCCCAGTAGCCGTCGACGCCGGTCTTGTCCTTGATCGTGGCGGCGGCCTTCTTCAGGTCGTCCCAGCTCTTCGGGGCCTCGGTGATGCCGGCCTTCTCGAAGAGTTCCTTGTTGTAGACCAGCGCGAGGGTGTCGGTGACGAACGGGACGCCGTAGGTCTTGCCGTCGTACTGGGCCTGCTTGATCAGGTTCGGCTGGAACTTGTCCTGGTCCGCGAGGGCCTCGGTGCCGTCGAGCGGGAGGAAGAAGCCCTTCTTGGCGAAGGCGGGGGTCCAGCCGACCTCGGAGCGCAGGATGTCCGGGGCGCCCGAGGCACCGGCGGCGGTGTCGAACTTGTTCTGCGCCTGGTCGAAGGGCACATTGACGTACTTGACCTCGATGTCCTTGTTGGCGGCCTCGAACTCCTTGACCAAGGCCTTGTACGTCGGTGCCTCATTGGTGGCGTTGGAGGTGTCCCACCAGGTGATGGTGACCGGACCGTCGGCCGAGTCGCCGCTGTCGCTTCCGCCGCAGGCCGTCGCCGTGAGGGCGATCGACGCCACCAGCGCGGTGGCCGCTATGCCACGCCGCATGAGATCTCCTTGAGGGTGAAAGCCCGTGTGCTTGGAGGAGGGCCCCGTCTGCCGCCCCTGCCGAGTTGCCGGGGCGCCGTTGCCGCCGCCGGGCGTGGCCGAACGTAACAGCGATGTAAGCCGGACGAAAGACCTTGCTGCAAAAAAATGCAAGAACCGGTGACGGTTACCCGTCCGTGACCTGCTGTCGACCCCCCGGAAACCCAGTATTCGGGCCGCTCAGCAGGTGTTGGTGCGACCCTGAAAGACTCTGCAAGCTCTTGCCACAAGTCGCGCGTACGGCAATCATCACTCCGTCAGCCCTTGCGGAAGCCACCCCTTTCCACGCATGGGCGCCCCCACCGGACACCGACCAGAAATCACGAGGGACCGCGATGACGCAGCAGCCCGCAGCGGGCCGCACCCCCGCCCGCACCCGGCGCCGGGCCGGTGGGCAAGCGGACACCCGGCCGGTACAGTCCAGTGCTGTGACCACACGGCTTGCCGACATCGCAGCCCAGGCGGGGGTCAGTGAGGCGACTGTCAGCCGCGTCCTGAACGGGAAGCCGGGCGTCGCCGCCACCACTCGCCAGTCCGTTCTGGCCGCCCTCGACGTACTGGGCTACGAGCGGCCGGTACGGCTGCGGCAGCGCAGCGCGGGTCTGGTGGGCCTCATAACGCCGGAGCTGGAGAACCCGATATTCCCGGCCCTGGCCCAGGTCATCGGCCAGGCGCTGACCCGGCAGGGCTACACCCCGGTGCTCGCCACCCAGACGCCCGGCGGATCCACCGAGGACGAGCTGACGGAGATGCTCGTCGACCGCGGGGTCGCCGGCATCATCTTCGTCTCCGGTCTGCACGCCGACACCTCGGCCGACATGCAGCGCTACGAGCAACTGCGGGCCCAGGGCGTGCCGTTCGTCCTCGTGGACGGTTTCTCGTCGAAGGTGCAGGCCCCCTTCATCTCGCCGGACGACCGGGCGGCGATGTCCCTCGCGGTGACACACCTGGTGTCGCTGGGGCACACGAGGATAGGCCTGGCCCTGGGCCCCAAGCGCTTCGTGCCCGTGCAGCGCAAGATCGAGGGCTTCGTCCGTACCATGCGGGACCAGCTGGACCTGGACGCCGGGGACGTGGAGTCCGAGCTCGTGCAGCACTCCCTCTACACGCTGGAGGGCGGCCAGGCGGCGGCCACGGCGCTCATCGAGCGGGGGTGTACGGCGGTGGTGTGCGCGAGCGACATGATGGCGCTGGGCGCGATCCGGGCGGCCCGGCAGCTGGGCCTGAGGGTGCCGCAGGACGTCTCGGTCGTCGGCTTCGACGACTCCCCCCTGATCGCCTTCACCGATCCCCCGCTGACGACGATCCGCAAGCCGGTCCCGGCCATGGGGCAGGCGGCGGTGCGTACGCTGCTGGAGGAGATCGGTGGCACACCGGCGCCGCACAGTGAGTTCGTGTTCATGCCGGAACTGGTGGTGCGGGGTTCGACCGCTTCGGCTCCTGGGGACCGGAGTCGTACCTGAGGCGTAGAAAACGGGGGGCCATGCGATACGTGCGTAGGAGACGACCCTGTGCGGTACCCCGATGAACGTGCGTGCTGAACCCGACCAGAGGATGATCGGTCGGGTACGGCTTATCTGGCAGACTCTGTGCCCATGGGTGATTCCACCGTGACGACACTGGAGGAAGGCCGGGAGCAGGCCGCTCCGCGATCCGTCACGGACGCGTCGGAGCAGGGGTTCCTGTACCGGCTGAGGGCTCCGCGTCGCCCTCGTCTCTGGTTCGAGATCCTGCTGATCGCGGTGAGTTACTGGACGTACTCGCTGATCCGCAACGCGGTCCCGGAGCAGAAGACGCAGGCGCTGAGCAACGCCGACTGGATCTGGAAGGTGGAGCACCACCTCGGGATCGCGGTCGAGGAGAGCGTCAATCACGCGGTGAACTCGGTCACATGGCTGATCGTCGGCATGAACTACTACTACGCGACGCTGCACTTCATCGTCACGCTCAGTGTTCTTGCGTGGCTCTACCGTAGTCATCCGGGCCGTTACGCGGCGACGCGTCTGGTGCTCTTCGCCACAACCGCCGTCGCCCTGGTCGGCTACTACTTCTATCCGCTGGCCCCGCCCCGGCTGATGACCGGCGAGCACTTCATCGACACGGTCGTCGTCCACCAGACCTGGGGCTCCATGGCCTCCGGCGACCTGAAGAACATGTCGAACCAGTACGCGGCCATGCCCTCCATGCACATCGGCTGGTCCCTGTGGTGCGGCCTGACGATCTTCGCGCTGGCGTCGGTGCCGTGGGTGCGGGTGCTCGGCCTGCTCTACCCCACGCTGACGCTGGTCGTCATCGTCGCCACCGCCAACCACTTCTGGCTGGACGCGGTGGGCGGCATGCTCTGCCTCGCCTTCGGCTTCGCCGTGGCCCGGCTCTGGTACGGGGCACTGCCGTACGCGCTGCCACGGTCGGTGGGCGGCAGGGGCGCCGGGGAGCTGGAACTGCAACCGGTCAAGGCGTAGGGGCGGGGCGCTCCGCAGGGCTGCCGGCGGCGTCCCGCAGCGCCTGGACGAAGGTCGCGAGGGCCGGTTGCGGTGGGGCGGTCTCCCGTACGGCCGCTTGGATGGAGCGCTGGGGTTCCGGGCCGGTGAGACGGCGCACGACGATGTCCGGGTGGCGGCTGCCCAGGCCCAGCCGGGGGACGAGGCCGACGCCCAGTCCGGCGGCGACGAACCCCTGCGCGGTGACGTAGTCCTCGCTCCGCACCACGAACCGGGGGCCGAAGCCGGCCTCGGCGCACGCCTCCAGCTGCGCGTCCAGACAGGGTCCGGGCGACTCGCTGCCGACCCATGGCTCGTCGGCGAGGTCGGCCAGCCGCAGAGCGGGCCGGTCGGCGAGGGGGTGCGCGGCGGGCAGTACGGCGAAGTAGGTGTCGTCGAGCAGATGCAGCAGCCGTACGCCGTCGGGGGCGGCCCCGCGCGGCCGTACGACGAGGGCGAGGTCGGCCCGTCCCTCCCTGACGTCCGGGAGCGGGTCGTCGGGGTCGCTGAGCTTCAGCTCGATCCGGACGCCGGGGTGAGCGGCGCGCAGCAGGGCGACGGCGGGGGCGACCAGGGGCGCGCCGACCGTGGCGAAGTACCGCACGGCGAGCCGTCCGGTCCGGCCCGCCCGCAGGTCGGCGAGCGCGGCCTCCGCCTGCGCGACCTGCCGGCCGATGGTGTCGGCGTACTCGGTGAGCAGCAGCCCGGCCGCCGTGGGCCGCACCCCGCGCCCGACGCGCTCCAGCAGCGCGGTCCCGGCCTCCTTCTCCAGCGCCGCGATCTGCTGGCTGATCGCGGAGGGGGTGTAGCCGAGGGTGGCGGCGGCCCCCGTCACCGATCCGCTGGTCACCACGGTCCTGAGCACCTGCATCCGCCGCACATCGAGCATGTAGCTCACCTTAACGGTGCGTCCAGGATCTTTCGCTTGTTCTTACTGCTCTTCTCCCGGACCGTTGGGGCCATGCCTCTCGCGTCCACCCTCCGCATGGCCCTCCTCGCCCTTCTCTGGGGCTCCGGCTTCCTCTGGATCAAGCTCGCCCTCAACCACGGTCTGTCCCCGCTCCAGATCACGGTCACGCGGTGCGCGCTGGGCGCCGCGGTGCTGCTGGCAACGGCACTCGCCGTCCGTCAGCGCCTGCCGCGCGACCGGCGGACCTGGGCGCATCTGCTGGTGGCGGCGTTCTTCTGCAACGCCCTGCCCTTCACTTACTTCAGCATCGGCGAGCAGACGGTCGACTCGGGGACGGCGGGGGTTCTCAACGCCACGACGCCGCTGTGGTCCCTGCTCCTCGGCCTTCTCCTCGGCACCGACCGCCCCCTCTCCCGCGCCCGCCTCACCGGCCTCCTGCTCGGTTTCGCCGGGGTCCTGCTGATCTTCGCGCCCTGGCAGCGGGCGGGGCTGATGACCGGGGGCGCCCTCGCGCTGCTCGGCGCGGCCGTCAGCTACGCGGTGGCCTTCGCGTACATGGGCCGGCATCTGACCGGCCGCGACGCCCCGATGGCCGTCTCCGCGCCGCAGCTTCTCGCGGCGACGGGGTGGGCGGCGCTCGCGCTGCCGGTCGGGGGGTCCGGGTTCGGGTCCGGCTTCGGTGGGGCCGGGGTGGACATGACCGGCCTTGTCGCGGTGACCGTCCTGGGGATCTTCGGTACGGGGGTGACCTTCCACCTCAACTACCGGCTGATCGCCGACGAGGGGGCGACTAGCGCGGCGACGGTGGGATATCTGCTGCCGGTGGTGTCGATCGCCCTGGGCGCGCTGTTCCTCGACGAGCGGGTCGGTTTCCGGGTGATCGCGGGCATGGTCGTGGTGTTGGCGGGCGTGGCGCTGACGCGGCCTCGCCGGGCGGGGACGGGGGCCGGCCCGGGGCCGGGGGTCAGCGCGGGGCCAGGGGCCAGCGCGGGGCCAGGGGTGGGCGCGGGGCCGGGGGTGGGCGCGGGGCCGGGGGTGGGCGCCGGAGCGGGCGCCGGCGTGGGAGCCCTCACCCCCCGTAGAACAGCTCCTCCACGACCGCCCGAGCCCGCCGCGTAGTCCGCCGGTAGTCGTCGAGCATGGCGCCGACGTGTCCGGGGCCGTACCCCAAGTACCGCCCGACGGCGGCGAGTTCGCGGCCGTCGGAGGGGAACGTGTCGCCTGCCCGGCCGCGTACGAGCATCACCGCGTTGCGGACCCGGGTGGCCAGGACCCAGGCCTCGTCGAGGACGGCCGCGTTCTCGGCGCTCACAAGGCCGGCCGCGTGAGCCGCGGCCAGGGCCTCGCGGGTGCGGGTGGTGCGCAGGCCCGGTTCGCGCCGGCCGTGGTGGAGCTGGAGCAGCTGGACGGTCCATTCGACGTCCGAGAGCCCGCCCCGGCCGAGCTTGGTGTGGAGGGTCGGGTCGGCGCCGCGGGGCATGCGTTCCGACTCCATACGGGCCTTGAGCCGCCGGATCTCGCGGACCGCGTCGTCGCCGAGCCCGTCCGCCGGATAGCGCAGCGGATCGATGAGTTCGATGAAGCGGCGGCCCAACTCCGGGTCCCCCGCGACCGGTTCGGCGCGCAGCAGGGCATGCGACTCCCAGGTCACCGACCACCGGCGGTAGTACGCCTCGTACGAATTGAGGGTCCGTACGAGCGGCCCGGACTTGCCCTCGGGGCGCAGGTCGGCGTCGATGAGGAGGGGTGGGTCGGAGCTCGGGATCTGGAGCAGGCGCCGCATCTCGGAGACGACCGTGTTCGCGGCGCGGGCCGCCTCCTGCTCGTCGGCGCCCTCCCGCGGCTCGTGTACGAACAGGACGTCGGCGTCGGAGCCGTAGCCCAGTTCGTGGCCGCCGAAGCGGCCCATGCCGATGACGGCGAAGCGGGTGGGGAGGGTGTCGCCCCAGCCCTCGCGGACCACGGCCCGCAGCGTGCCCGCGAGGGTCGCGGCGGTGAGGTCGGACACCGCGCCGCCCACGAGGTCGACGAGGGCGCCCTGGTCGGATGGGGGTCCCCCCGTTCGAGCGAAGCCGAGAATGGGGGAAACCGGGGACGCCTCGGTGCCGTAGGAGCCGACGATGTCCATGGCGGCCGTACGGAAGAGTTCGCGTCGGCGGACACCGCGCGCGGCGGTGACGGCCTGTTCGGCGCCGGCGGCGCGGCCCACGGCGGCCAGTATCTCCTGCTCCAGCTGGTCTCGTTCGCGGGGTTCGAGGCCGCCGGCGCCACCGGCGACACCGTCCCCGTCGCCGAGCAGGGAGACGGCCTCGGGGGCGCGCATGAGGAGGTCGGGGGTGAGGCGGCCGGCGGAGAGCACGCGCGCCAGGTTCTCGGCGGCGGCGCCCTCGTCGCGCAACAGCCGTAGGTACCAAGGGGTCCTGCCGAGCGCGTCGGAGACCTTGCGGAAGTTCAGGAGCCCGGCGTCCGGGTCGGCGGAGTCCGCGAACCAGCCCAACAGGACGGGCAGGAGCGTGCGTTGGATGGCGGCCTTGCGGGAGACGCCGGAGGCCAGTGCCTCCAGGTGGCGCAGGGCGGCGGCCGGGTCGGCGTAGCCGAGTGCGACGAGGCGTTCGCGGGCCGCGTCGGCGCGCAACCTGGTCTCGCCGGGGGCGAGTTGGGCGACGGCGTCGAGGAGCGGGCGGTAGAAGAGCTTCTCGTGCAGCCGTCGTACGACGGCTGCGTGGCGCCGCCATTCGCGGTTCAGCTCGGTGACCGGCTCGGTGCGCAGACCGAGCGAACGGCCGATGCGCCGCAGGTCGTTGTCGCCCTCGGGGACGAGGTGGGTGCGGCGCAGGCGGAAGAGCTGGATGCGGTGTTCCATGGAGCGCAGGAAGCGGTAGGCGGCGTCCAGCTGGGCGGCGTCCGCACGCCCCACGTATCCGCCGGCTGCCAGCGCGCCCAGCGCGTCGAGGGTGGTCCCGCTGCGCAGCGAGGTGTCCGCGCGCCCGTGCACGAGCTGGAGCAGCTGCACCGCGAACTCGACGTCCCGCAGTCCGCCCGGCCCCAGCTTGAGCTGGCGGTCGACCTCGGCGGCCGGAATGGTCTCGACGACCCGCCGCCGCATCCGCTGCACGTCGGCGACGAAGTTGTCCCGCTCGGCGGCCTTCCAGACCAGGGGTTCGAGGGCGGCGACGTACGCCTCCCCCAGCTCGATGTCCCCCGCGACCGGCCGGGCCTTGAGCAGTGCCTGGAACTCCCAGGTCTTCGCCCACCGCTGGTAGTACGCGAGATGGCTGCTCAGCGTCCGTACGAGCGGGCCGTTGCGCCCCTCCGGCCGCAGATTGGCGTCGACGGGCCAGATGCTGCCCTCGACGGTCGTCTCGGAGCAGATCCGCATCATGTGCGAGGCGAGGCGGGTGGCGGCCCGGACGGCCTTCTGCTCGTCGGCCCCGTTCGCGCTCTCCCCGACGAAGATGACATCGACATCGGAGACGTAGTTCAGCTCATGGCCTCCGCACTTGCCCATCGCGATCACCGCGAGCCGGCACACCGCCGCGTCCTCGGGGGCGGCGGTCCGGGCGATCGCGAGGGCGGCGCGGAGCGTGGCGGTGGCGAGGTCGGCGAGCTCGGCGGCGGCCTGGGCGACGTCGGTCGTGCCGCAGACGTCGCGGGCGGCGATGGAGAGCAGGCAGCGGCGGTAGGCGACGCGGAGCGAGACGGGGTCGTCGGCCTCCGCGAGCCCCCGCTCGAACTCCTCGATCCCCGGGTGCAGATCCCGCGGCTCGTAGGTCACCAGCGCCTGCCAGTCGTGCGGGTGCCGGGCGAGGTGGTCACCGAGCGCGGTGGACGCCCCGAGCACCCCCAGCAGCCGGTCCCGCAGCGGCTTCGCCGCTATCAACGTGTCCAGCACCTCACGCCGTGCCGTACGGTCCGGCTGCCCTTCGAGCAGCCGTACGAGGCCGAGGAGGGCCAGATCCGGATCGGCGGTCGCCCCGAGCGCGTCCAGCAGCACCGGATCGTTGCGTACGTCCGTCAGCTCCACGCTCTCCAGCAGCCGCTCGGCGGCCGAAGGATCGGTGAAACCGTGCCGCAGCAGTCGCGAGAAGGTACTGCTCCTGCGCCCCGGCGCCGTCATCCCCGGCCTCCTGTCGGATCGAGCCCGATCACCTGATCACCCCGATCACGCGATCAAGGTCGTACGGGCACGAGCGTAACCGGAGTACCTGGCGCAAGCGCCGGTCGGCGGGGGGGGGCAGAGTGCGCGGCGCCGGGCGGGGGCGCCGAGGCAGGCGTCATTCACCATGCCGACGGCTACTCGGGGGCTTGGGAGGGGGACGTGGCGTGATGTGGCGCCAGGCACACCCCGGCCTCTTGAGGTCTGCGCCTGCCCGATGAATTCTCGGGCCCAGCGGAGTCTGCCCTGTAGTGACAGGTGACACAGGTGACAGGCCGCAGAAAGAGACAACTCATGTCGAACACCAGCACCCCGCAGACCCGGCTCGATCTCCGTTACAGCGACCCCGCGGCCACCGCGCCCCCCTGGCCGGAGGCCGAGGCGTGGCTGTCCGGGGCGGAGCTGTTCTGGATCTCGACGGTGCGGCCGGACGGGCGGCCGCATGTGACGCCGTTGCCCGCGGTGTGGTCGGAGGGGGCCCTGCATTTCTGCACGGGCCCGGAGGAGCGGAAGGCGAAGAACCTCGCGGCGAACCCGCACGTCGTGCTGACGACCGGCACGAACACGTGGGACAAGGGCTATGACCTGGTGGTGGAGGGCGAGGCCGTACGTGTGACCGACGACGGGAGGCTGCGGGAGCTGGCCGCCGCGTGGGAGGCGAAGTACGGCAGTTTCTGGCGCTTCGAGGTGCGGGAGGGGTGTTTCCATCACGGCGCGGGGCGCGCTTTCGTCTTCTCGGTGGCGCCCGGCACGGTTTTCGGCTTCGGTAAGGGGGAGCCGTTCAGCCAGACGCGATGGCGGTTCGGCTGACACGAAGGCATACGCCAGATGCGCACGGCAATGCACACGCACTCCCGCCAACGGTGACTTGGAGAACCAGGGATGCAGTACACGCTTGAAGTGATCCCGCTGCCCGTCAGCGACATCGACCGGGCCCGTGATTTCTACCGGGACAAGGTCGGTTTCCACGTCGACATCGACCAGGAGGTCATGCCGGGCATGCGGATCGTCCAGCTGACGCCCCCGGGCTCCGGCTGTTCGATCGCTCTCGGCGACAGCATCTGGGAGATGGCCCAGGGTCCGAAGCCGGCCCCCGGCTCCTACCAGGGCCTCCAGCTCTGCGTGGCCGACATCAAGGCCGCCCACGCCGAACTCCTCGAACGCGGCCTCGATGTCTCCGAACCCGTCGAGTACGCCCCCGACGACGGCGCCACCTTCATGTACTTCAAGGACCCGGACGGGAACGGGTGGAGCATCCAGGAGTACCGGCGGCGGGTGACTGAGCCGCTGCACCAGGTGCTGGCCGATCTGGCCGCTCAGGGGCGGTGAGGGCGGGCGCACGTCACACGGCCCCGGTCGCGGCGTAACGGCAGCCTTCGAGGCGGCGGTACCACCACACCTGGGGGGGCGCCACTCCCGGCGGGTGTCGGCGAAGGGATCGGGCAGGGTTCGTACGAGGTATTCGGCGTCCAGCGCCGCGACCAGGCGCCCCAGCTCGGCGCGTGCCCGCGGAGGCAGGTTCCGCAGGGCTGTGCCGAGCATGTCGCGGGCGTGCCTCACATCAACGAAGGAGCAGCCGAGGCACGAGCAGTCGTCCAGGAACGGATAGCGAGGTCGGCGCCCCGGCGGGCGGAGGAAGGCCCGGAATCTCCGCAGCGCGCGGTCGGTGACTCCGGGGAAGACGTAGTAGTCGGTCGCCAGCGCCTCGTAGCGGTGAACGGCGACGCTGGTGCGGGCCGAGAGGCCATGGATCCTGTCCGCGACGGGGTTGTCCCCTCGAAAGGGGCGGTGTCGCGGCTGCTGTCCGGCGCGCAGCACGCCGGGCCGATTACGCGGCATCGGCCTTTCGTCGGTGTGCGTTCATGGAGATCATCATGCCGGTTCCCACCGGCACAGGAAAGGGGAGCCCCCGCTCGTGGCTCCCCTTCACCGTCTGCGGCTGCCGTCCAGGGCAGGTCTTACAGCACCGGCAGGTTCTTCCGCAGCTCGAAGGCGGTGACCTCGCTGCGGTACTCCTCCCACTCCTGGCGCTTGTTGCGCAGGAAGAAGTCGAAGACGTGTTCGCCCAGGGTCTCCGCGACCAGGTCGCTGCGTTCCATGAGGGTGAGGGCCTCGCCCAGGTTCTGGGGGAGGGGCTCGATGCCCATGGCGCGGCGTTCGGCGTCGGAGAGGGCCCAGACGTCGTCCTCGGCGCCCGGGGGGAGCTCGTAGCCCTCTTCGATGCCCTTGAGGCCGGCGGCGAGGAGCATGGCGTAGGCGAGGTAGGGGTTCGCGCCGGAGTCGATGGAGCGGACCTCCACGCGGGCCGAGCCCGTCTTGCCGGGCTTGTACATGGGGACGCGGACGAGGGCGGAGCGGTTGTTGTGGCCCCAGCAGATGTACGAGGGGGCCTCGCCGCCGGCGCCGGCGGTGCGCTCGGAGCCGCCCCAGATGCGCTTGTAGGAGTTGACCCACTGGTTGGTGACGGCGGCGAGCTCGGCCGCGTGCTTCAGGAGGCCGGCGATGAAGGAGCGGCCGACCTTGGAGAGCTGGTACTCCGCGCCCGACTCGTAGAACGCGTTCCGGTCGCCCTCGAAGAGGGAGAGGTGCGTGTGCATGCCGCTGCCGGGGTGCTCCGAGAACGGCTTCGGCATGAACGTCGCCTGGACGCCCTGCTCCAGCGCCACCTGCTTCATGACCAGGCGGAACGTCATGATGTTGTCCGCCGTGGAGAGGGCGTCGGCGTAGCGCAGGTCGATCTCCTGCTGGCCGGGGGCGCCCTCGTGGTGGGAGAACTCGACCGAGATGCCCATCGACTCCAGCATGGTGATCGCCTGGCGGCGGAAGTCCATGCCGACGTTGTGCGGGGTGTGGTCGAAGTAGCCGGAGTTGTCGGCCGGGGTCGGGCGCGAGCCGTCGGTCGGCTTGTCCTTCAGGAGGAAGAACTCGATCTCGGGGTGGGTGTAGAACGTGAAGCCCAGGTCGGAGGCCTTGGCCAGGGCCCGCTTCAGCACATACCTCGGGTCCGCGAAGGACGGGGAGCCGTCGGGCATCAGGATGTCGCAGAACATCCTGGCCGTGCCGGGGGCCTCCGCGCGCCACGGCAGCACCTGGAAGGTCGACGGGTCCGGCTTGGCGATCATGTCGGATTCGTACACCCGCGCGAAGCCCTCGATGGCCGAGCCGTCGAAGCCGATGCCCTCGTCAAACGCCTGTTCCAGCTCGGCGGGGGCCACGGCGACGGACTTGAGGAAGCCCAGCACGTCCGTGAACCACAGGCGTACGAAACGGATGTCGCGCTCCTCCAACGTACGGAGCACGAACTCCTGCTGCTTGTCCATCTTCCGCTTCCACCCAATCCTTGCTGGTCAGGCCGCCTGGCTCCCGAACCACGGGAGGCGGTCGGGCACCTGAGCATCCCACCACAACACCATTTCGTGCGCGTTGCGCACCTTGATCGGCAAACCGACCTCCAGTTGAACGCCCTGCGTATGGCGGGTGTACCGCTCGCTCCGCCGTTCAACCGTTTCGCTGCCCATCTTGCCTGCTCGCGCCGACATCCGTAACGCCCGTGTCATTCCGTGGGCGGGCCGCGCGTCCTCGGGACAGCATGGGAGGGCGGGATCCCTCGTTTACGAGAGGGATCGGATCAACTTACGATCAGCTGAGCCGACCGTCCCATCCGACCCATCCCCCACTAAGGACACACCCCATGGCCGCCAAGACCAACAGCAGCGCCGAGCGCAAGGCGCGCATCGAGGCGATGCGCCGTGCCGAGCGCTCGCGTGAGCGCAGGAACCGGATCCTCACGATCGGCGCCAGCGTGCTGATAGTCGCCGGCCTCGTCGTCGGCGGGACGGTCCTGGTCCGCTCGCAGTCCGGCGACGACAGCAGCAGCACGGCGAGCGACTCCAAGTCCACGGGCAAGTGGGAGACCGGGTCGGACGGCGTGAAGACCTGGAGCACCAAGCTCACCCAGAACCACGTCACCAAGACCGTGAAGTACCCGATGGAGCCCCCGGTCGGCGGAGACCACAACCCCGTCTGGCAGAACTGCAACGGCGACGTCTACGACAAGGCGATCAAGAACGAGAACGCCGTGCACTCCCTGGAGCACGGCGCCGTCTGGGTGACGTACAACAGCAAGGCCTCCGACGCCGACGTCGAGGCGCTCGCGGCGAAGGTCAAGAAGACCCCGTACACGCTGATGAGCCCGGTCGACGACCAGAAGGACCCGATCATGCTCAGCGCGTGGAGCCACCAGCGCACGGTGACCAGCGCGACCGACCCGAACGTCGACAAGTTCCTCGAGACGTACGTCCAGGGCGAGCAGACGCCCGAGCCGGGTGCCGCCTGCACCAACGGCGTCTCCTAGCGGCAGCGGCCGGCACAGTGGGAAGCATGAAGCACATCGGTTGGATCGCCTCCGGGGCCGCGACGGTGCTCGTCGCGGCCGGGGCGATCACGTACGCGGTCGCCGACGGCGACCAGTCCGGGCTGAAGGCCCCCGCCGCCGACTCCGCGGACGCGGGGTTCGCCCGGGACATGGCCGTCCATCACCAGCAGGCCGTCGAGATGTCGTACATCGTGCGCGACCGGACGGACGACGAGGAGGTCCGGCGGCTCGCGTACGACATCGCGCAGACGCAGGCCAACCAGCGCGGCATGATGATCGGCTGGCTCGACCTGTGGGGTCTGCCCAAGGTGTCGTCGGCCAAGCCGATGGCCTGGATGGGCATGGGCGACATGGCCTCCGGCGAGGACGGCTCGCTGATGCCCGGCATGGCGACGAACGCCGAGATGGAGAAGCTCGGCAAGCTCAACGGCAAGCAGGCCGAGGTCTTCTACCTCCAGCTGATGACCGACCACCACAAGGGCGGCATCCACATGGCGGAGGGCTGCGTCTCCAAGTGCACGGTCGGCGTGGAGAAGAAGCTCGCCCAGGGCATGGTCAACGCCCAGGAGTCCGAGATCTCGTTGATGACGGACATGCTCAAGGAGCGGGGGGCCGTGCAGCGGTCCTAGTCCGGTGGCACCTCCACGACCGACGAGTCCGATGCCTCCCCCTCTCCGTCCGCGTCCGTCACGGGTGAGGGACAAGAGGAGCACCCCTGACTCCGTGACGAGCGACGCCAGGGCTGTGGGGTGCCCTCGAACATGGGCGCCCCACACCCATTGCGTCGCTCTGACGATTACACTGGGCGGGTGCCTCAACTTCGTCTCGCCCTGAATCAGATCGACTCGACGGTCGGCGATCTCGCCGGGAACGCCGAGGCTGTCGTCCGCTGGACCCGGCACTCCGCCGAGCAGGGGGCGCATCTGGTGGCGTTCCCCGAGATGGTGCTGACCGGGTATCCCGTCGAGGATCTGGCGCTGCGCGCGTCCTTCGTGGAGGCCTCCCGCGCGGCGCTCGGCGCGCTCGCGGCGCGGCTCGCCGAGGAGGGCCTCGGGGAGCTGCCGGTGGTCGTCGGCCACCTCGACCGGTCCGGCTCCGCCGCGCCGAAGTACGGCCGGCCGGCGGGGGCGCCGCGGAACGCGGGCGCGGTGCTGCACCGGGGTGAGGTGGCGCTCACCTTCGCCAAGCACCACCTGCCGAACTACGGCGTGTTCGACGAGTTCCGGTACTTCGTGCCCGGCGACACCCTGCCCGTCGTGCGGCTGCACGGCGTCGACATCGCCCTCGCCATCTGCGAGGACCTCTGGCAGGACGGTGGCCGCGTCCCGGCGGCCCGGTCCGCCGGCGCCGGGCTGCTGCTCTCCGTCAACGCCTCGCCGTACGAGCGCGACAAGGACGACACCCGGCTCGAACTGGTGCGCAAGCGCGCTCAGGAGGCCGGCTGCACGACGGCCTATCTGGCGATGATCGGCGGCCAGGACGAGCTGGTCTTCGACGGCGACTCGATCGTCGTGGACCGGGACGGCGAAGTGGTCGCGCGTGCGCCGCAGTTCGCGGAGGGGTGCGTCGTCCTCGACCTGGACCTCCCGGCGGCGGCCGCCGAGCCGGTGACCGGGGTCGTCGACGACGGTCTGCGCGTCGACCGGCTCGTCATCTCCGAGGAGCCGCTGCCCGCGTACGAGCCGGAGCTGACCGGCGGGTACGCGGAGCGCCTCGGCGACGACGAGGAGGTGTACTCGGCGCTGGTGGTCGGCCTGCGGGCGTACGCGGCGAAGAACGGCTTCACGTCCGTACTGATCGGGCTGTCCGGCGGTATCGACTCGGCGCTCGTCGCGGCGATCGCGTGCGACGCGCTGGGCGCGCGGAACGTGTACGGCGTGTCCATGCCGTCGAAGTACTCGTCGGACCACTCCAAGGACGACGCGGCGGAGTTGGCGCGGCGGACAGGCCTCGACTTCCGTACGGTCCCGATCGCCCCGATGTTCGACGCCTGCCTGGCGTCGACCGAGCTGACGGGCCTCGCCGAGGAGAACCTCCAGTCGCGCCTGCGCGGCACGCTGTTGATGGCGATCTCCAACCAGGAGGGCCATATCGTGCTGGCCCCCGGCAACAAGTCCGAGCTGGCGGTGGGGTATTCGACGCTCTACGGCGACTCTGTGGGTGCGTACGGTCCCATCAAGGACGTGTACAAGACGTCCGTGTTCCGCCTGGCCGAGTGGCGCAACCGGGCGGCGGCGGAGCGGGGGCAGACCCCGCCGATCCCCGAGAACTCCCTCTCCAAGCCGCCGAGCGCGGAGCTGCGTCCCGGCCAGGTGGACACGGACTCCCTCCCCGACTACCCGGTCCTCGACGCCATCCTGGAGCTGTACGTCGACCGCGACCAGGGCGCCGACGCGATCACCGCCGCCGGCTTCGACCGGGAGCTGGTCACCAGGACGCTGCGGCTGGTCGACGCCGCCGAGTACAAGCGCCGCCAGTACCCGCCGGGTACGAAGATCTCCCCCAAGGGCTTCGGCAAGGACCGGCGGCTGCCGATCACGAATCGGTGGCGCGAGCGGGGGTGACTGCGGCTCGGCGGGTCTTCTCGTGACTACGGCTAGCGGGTGACCATGCTGAACACCGGATGGATCCTCGGCCGCGCGTCCGGGACGCCGAGTTCCCGCAGGATCGGCAGGATGGTTTCGCCGAACTCCCGGAACGCTTCCTCGGACTCCCATACGTCGACCACGAGCCAGCCGTCGGGGGTCGGGGCGGAGGTGTGCGAGATGAGGCCCTCCAAATGTTCATCGACGGAACAAACTCGCCCAGAAGCTGTCCACCCGGCGCCCGCAAGCGCCCCACCAGCCCGGTCAGCTCCCCGACGTGGCGATCGTCACCCGCGCCGCCACCGGCAGGTGGTCGCTTCCCGTCTGCGGCAGGGTCCAGGACGCCGTTGGCTCCATGCCCCTGACCATGATCTGGTCGATGCGCGCCATCGGGAACGACGAGGGCCAGCTGAAGCCGAAGCCGCTGCCGGCCGCGCCCTGGGTGGAACGCATCTGCGCGGTGACGGCGTGGAGGGCGCGGTCGTTCATCGTGCCGTTGAGGTCGCCGAGGAGGGCGACCCGCTCGATCGGCTCGTCCGCGATGGCCTCGCCCAGCGCGTTCGCGCTCTTGTCGCGCTGCCGGGCGGTGAACCCGGCCTCCAGCTTCACCCGCACCGAGGGCAGATGGGCGACGTACACGGCGACCGGCCCGTCCGGCGTCGTCACCGTCGAGCGCATCGCGCGCTCCCAGCCCAGCTTGATGTCGACGGCCTTGGTGTCGGCCATCGGGTACTTGCTCCACATGCCGACGGTGCCGACGACCTCGTGGTACTTGTACGTCGCCGCCAGCGCCTTCTCGTACACCGGCACCGCCGTCTCGGTCAGCTCCTCCAGGGCCACGACGTCCGCGCCGGAAGTGGCGATCTCGCGGGCCGTGCCGGCGGCGTCGGCGTTGTCCGCGTTGACGTTGTGGGTGGCGACGGTGAAGTCGCCGCCGGTGCCGGTCTTGTTGCTGAGGAGTCCGCCGAAGATGTTCAGCCAGACGATCGTGGGCACCAGGAGCGCGATCAGCGCGGTGGCGGATCTGCGGATCAGCGCGAGGACGAACAGCGGTGGGACGGCGGCGCCCAGCCACGGCAGGAACGTCTCGGTGAGACTGCCCAGGTTGCCAACCGCGTTCGGGACCTGAGCGTGCAGCACCATCGCCAGCGCGGTGAGAGTCGCGAGGACCGCGAGGACGATGCCGCGTCGCCAGATCCGCCGGTCCCCTCTCCAGCCGCCGAACAAGCGGCCGAACAGGCGCCGGAGCCGGGTTTGTTCGCGGTCCTGGCCGGTGCCGCCGCCCGTCTCCGTCATGTACGCCTGCGCCATACCGTCGCCTCACAACCTGCCGTGCACTTCGTCCCCCGCGCCTAAAGACCCTAGGGGATGATCGCCGTCGATCATGCCGTCCCATGACGGCCGTGCGGGCACGAGGACGAACAACCCGCTGTTCGGAGTTCCGAACCCGGGGACGGGTCGCTCGCTCTGTAACGAAACGGGTACATAAGAACTGTGACTCACTTCGCAGCGGGATGAAGCCCTTCGAGCACCGTGTCGACGATGCTCTGCGCGAGATCCTCCGGAAGCGAGGCGTCGGGGTGCATGACGGTGCGGACGAGCATGGGGCCGAAGAGCAGATCGCCGGCGAGGTCGATGTCCACGTCGGCGCGGAGTTCGCCGTTGTCGCGCCCCCGGCGCAGGACGTCGGTGAGGGTCCGGCGGCGCGGGGCGACGACGTTCGCGTGGTAGGCCTCCCAGATCCGGGGGCTGCTCTTCATCTGGGCGAAGACGTTGTGCAGGATCGCCGACTGCCGGTTGAGCAGCCCGCGTTGGCGGGCCGCCTCCAGGAGGATGACGAGGTCGTCACGCATCGAGGTGCCCGGCAGAGCCGGCTCGGGGGGTTCCGCGGCGCGCAGAACGTCGAGGAAGAGGTCCTCCTTGCCGCTCCAGCGACGGTAGATGGTCGCCTTGCCGACGCCGGCGGTACGGGCCACCCGTTCGATGGACAGCTCCGAGAGCGGCACGCCCTCATCGAGGAGTCGCATCACGCCCTCGACGATGGATCGCTCCACGGCCTCGCTCCGGGGCCGGCCCCGTACGGGGATGCCGTCCGGGACCCGCCCCTGTCCGGCGTGACTTTCGGCGAGGCTCAAGGTGACTCCGTCTCCGTCGTGGCACCCGCGATGTATCCGCGATGTACCCGCGACTCTCCTGGTCGTCGTACGCGCGCGATTCTCCTGTCAGTGGTCCGCGGCCACCAACTCCGCCTCCTCCCTGCCCTCCTGACCGGTCTTCGGGCGCCCCGGCAGGAACAGCGCCAGGGCCACGGCACCGACCAGGGCGACACCGGCGCCGCACAGGGCCGTCACATGCATGGCGTGCAGGAAGGCGTCGTGGGCCGGGCCGACGAGGGCCTCGCCCCGCTCGCCGAGGCGGGCGGCGAAGCCGAGGGTGGCCTCGATGGACTCGGCGGCGGCGTGCGGGGCGCCGGCGGGCAGCTTCCCCTCGATGTCGCCGCGGTACGCGGTGGACAGCACCGAGCCGAGTACGGCGATGCCCAGGGCGCCGCCGACCTGGCGGAAGGTGTTGCTGAGCGCGGACGCGGAGCCGGCCTTCTCGCGGGGCAGGGCCTGCATGATGACGACGCTCAGCGGGGTCATGACGTGCGCCATGCCCACGCCCATGAGGAAGAAGATCACTTCGAGGACCCAGATCGGCGTGTCCGCGTCGAGCACGGCGAACGCGGCCAGCATTCCGGCGATCAGCGCCATGCCCGCCGTACACACCGCGTTGGTGCCGAAGCGGTCGACGACGAGGCGGGCGCGCGGCGCGAAGACGAGCTGGGCGACGGCCAGCGGCAGCATCAGCAGGCCGGTCTGCAGCGGTGAGTAGCCGCGTACCGTCTGGGTGTAGAAGACGGAGAAGAAGGTCACGCCCATCAGCGCGAAGAAGACCAGGCCGATGACGCCGACGGCGGTCGAGAAGACCTTGTTCCTGAAGAACCCGATGTCTATGGACGGGTGGTCGCTGCGCTTCTCGAACACGACGAAGGCGGTGAGGACCGCGAGCCCGGCCGCGATGGTCGCGAGGACCGTGAGGTCGGTGAAGTCGGCGAGCTGGCCGCCCCGGATGATGCCGTAGACGAGCAGCACGAGGCCGACGACGGAGAGCAGCACGCCGACGGGGTCGATCCGGCCGGGGTTCGGGTCGCGGGAGTCGGGGACCAGCCAGATCATCAGGCCCAGCGCGAGCAGGACGATCGGCACGTTGATCAGGAAGACCGAGCCCCACCAGAAGTGGTCGAGGAGGACACCGCCGGTGATCGGGCCGATGGCGATGGCGAGGCCGACGCCGCCCGCCCAGATGCCGATGGCCTTCGGCTGCTCGTCGCGTTCGAAGACGTTCATCAGGACGGCGAGCGTGGCGGGCATCACGAAGGCGGCGCCGAAACCCATCACCGCGCGGAAGGTGATCAGTTCGGCCGGTGAGCCCGACATGGCGGCCAGCGCCGAGCCGATGCCGAAGACGACGAGCCCGCCGAGCAGCACCTTCTTGCGCCCGAGCCGGTCGCCGAGCAGGCCCGCGCTGAACAGCAGCCCCGCGAAGACGAGCGTGTAGGCGTTGATCGCCCACTCCAGTTCGCTCTGGGTGGCGCCGAGCCCGGTCGGGGCCGGGGTCGAGATCGTCTTGATGGCGACGTTGAGGATCGAGTTGTCCAGCACCACGATCAGCAGGCTCAGCATCAGCACACCGAGAATCACCCAGCGGCGCCGATGCACGGCCGCCGGTATGCGGGAGTCAGGGGCTGCGGTAGTCATGCTGTCGACCCTAGCCCGATTTCGATACGGGACCGTCTCGTATCGTAAATCTTTTACCCGGCTCTTACACACCGCGTGCCGGAACGGTCACATCGACCTGCCCTAGCCGTCCCTGGGCGGAAGTGCCACCATGGAAGCGGTCCGGGGACACCGTCAGGGTGCCTCGAGATGACATGAAGGAGCTGTAGCGATGACGCAGCTTTCGGCTGCCCAGACGAAGGTCTCCGACGGCAGCAAGGCGCTGTACGGGGGCAAGGGCACACGCCGTATCACCGTCCGGGACATCGCCCTCGCCAAGGAGCGCGGCGAGAAATGGCCCATGCTCACGGCGTACGACGCCATGACCGCGTCCGTCTTCGACGAGGCCGGCATCCCGGTCATGCTCGTCGGCGACTCGGCGGGCAACTGCCACCTGGGTTACGAGTCGACCGTACCCGTCACCCTCGACGAGATGACCATGCTGTCCGCCGCGGTCGTACGGGGCACCTCGCGCGCCCTGATCGTCGGCGACCTCCCCTTCGGCTCCTACCAGGAGGGTCCGGTGCAGGCGCTGCGCTCGGCGACCCGGCTGGTCAAGGAGGCCGGGGTCGGGGCCGTGAAGCTGGAGGGCGGGGAGCGGTCGCACCGCCAGATCGAGCTGCTGGTCGAGTCCGGCATCCCGGTCATGGCCCACATCGGGCTCACCCCGCAGTCCGTCAACTCCATGGGCTACCGGGTGCAGGGACGGGGCGAGGAGGCGGCCCAGCAGCTGCTGCGCGATGCCAAGGCCGTGCAGGACGCGGGAGCGTTCGCTGTCGTGCTGGAGCTTGTTCCCGCGGAGCTGGCCACGGAGGTCACTCGGGTGCTGCACATTCCGACCGTCGGGATCGGGGCGGGGGCGGAGACGGACGCGCAGGTGCTCGTCTGGACGGACATGCTGGGGCTGACCGGGGGGCGGGTGCCGAAGTTCGTGAAGCGGTACGCCGATCTGCGGGCGGTCATGGGGGATGCGGCGAAGGCGTTCGCGGAGGATGTCGTCGGCGGGACGTTTCCGCTGGAGGAGCACTCCGTCCACTAGGGCCTGACGGCCATTGAGCCACTGTGGTGCCACCGCGGCCCGTCGATCTTCCCCCGTCGGCGGGCCGTCGGCCGTCCTGGGTGCCCGGGGTGATTTCGCCCCCGCCGCCCCTACCCGTCCCATCCCCAGGGGCTGCGCCCCTTCTACCCCCGTTTTTCGGCTGCCGGTCCGGTGGGGCTTCTCGCGCAGTTCCCCGCGCCCCTGAAAAGCAGGGCTGCGCCCCGTGCTTTTCAACGCCCACGCCCGCGGCCGAAAACGCGCCCAAGTCCCCCGAGCCCTACCGCACGGCATCGGCGGGACGTCGGTGGGCTGTAGGTGATCTGTCGGTGGGGGCTGGCAGTGTCATCCGTATGACACGAATCGACAAGGAAACCAGCGGCGCGCAGGGCGCTGTCACCGTACGGGGGCTGGTCAAGCATTACGGGGAGACCAGGGCGCTGGACGGTGTCGATCTGGATGTGCGTGAGGGCACGGTGATGGGGGTGCTCGGGCCGAACGGGGCGGGGAAGACGACGCTCGTGCGGGTCCTGTCCACGCTGATCACGCCGGACTCGGGGCACGCGACGGTGGCCGGCTACGACGTCGTACGGCAGCCGCGGCAGCTGCGCCGGGTGATCGGACTGACCGGGCAGTACGCCTCGGTGGACGAGAAGCTGTCCGGTTTCGAGAACCTGTACATGATCGGCCGGCTGCTCGACCTGCCCCGCAAGGAGGCGAAGAGCCGGGCGACCGCTCTGCTGGAGCGGTTCTCGCTGACCGAGGCCGCCGGGCGCCCGGCGGCCACGTACTCCGGTGGTATGCGGCGACGCCTCGACCTGGCCGCCTCGATGATCGGAAGCCCGGCCGTGCTGTACCTGGACGAGCCGACGACCGGTCTGGACCCGCGCACCCGCAACGAGGTGTGGACCGAGGTGAAGCGCATGGTCGGCGACGGGGTGACCGTGCTGCTGACCACCCAGTACATGGAGGAGGCCGAGCAGCTGGCCGGCGAGCTGACCGTGATGGACCGGGGACAGGTGATCGCGGGCGGCCGTATCGAGGAACTGAAGGCGCAGGTCGGCGGGCGTACGCTCCGGGTCCGGCCGACCGATCCGGTGCACCTGCGGCCACTGGCCAGGGACCTCGACGACCTCGGCATCACCGGGCTCGCCACGACCACCGTGGACACGGAGACCGGCACCCTCCTCGTCCCGATCCTCAGCGACGAGCAGCTCACCGCGGTCGTCGGCGCGATCACCGCGCGCGGCGTCACGATCGGCTCGATCAGCACCGAACTGCCCAGCCTGGACGAGGTGTTCCTGTCGCTCACCGGCCACCGGGCCAGTGCGCCGCAGGAGGCCACCCCCTCCCCCGCCTACGAGGAGGTCGCCGTATGACCACCGTGACCGCTCCCCTCAAGGGCGACGCCGACGGCCGTATCGGGCTGCGCGCCCACGCCCGCCACACCGGCGCGCTGATCCGCCGCAACCTGCTGTGGATCCGGCAGGACCCGGAGTCGATGTTCGACGCCGTCCTCATGCCGATCGTCTTCACCCTGCTCTTCGTGTTCGTGTTCGGCGGCTCGATCGGGCAGGCGCTGGGCGGCGGGCAGGAGCAGTACGTGCAGTACGTGGTGCCGGGGCTGATGGCGATGATGGGCATGAACATCGCCATGGGTGTCGGCACGGGCTTCAACGAGGACTTCCAGAAGGGCGTCATGGACCGCTTCCGGTCCCTGCCCATCGGCCGGTCCTCGGTGCTGCTGGCGAAGATCTCCGTCGAGCTGCTGCGGATGCTGGTGGCCACGACGATCCTGCTGACGGTCGGTGTCCTCATCGGCTTCGACATCACCAGCTGGCCGGGGCTGCTCGGCGCGGTGGGCCTGGCCGTTGTCTTCGGCTCGTCCCTGATGTGGATCTTCCTGGTGCTGGGCGTGACGATGAAGAACGCGCAGTCGGTGCAGGCGATGGGCTTCCTGGTGCTGTTCCCGCTGCAGTTCGGTTCGTCGATCTTCGCACCGACGCAGTCCATGCCCGGCTGGCTCCAGGCCTTCACCGACTACAACCCCCTGTCGGCCCTCGCCGACGCCGCGCGCGGGCTGATGACGGGCGGACCCATCGCCCACGACCTGCTCGTCACGCTCGGCTGGTCGGTGGGACTGACAGCGGTGATGGCGCCGATCGCGATCCACAAGTTCAAGACGAAGAGCTGACAAGGACGAAGAGCTGAGGAGCTGACGGTCAGATCAGGGCGGCGGCCTCCGCCAGGGTGAGGGCGGCGGCCTCCGCCAGGGTGAGGGCGGCGGCCTCCGCCAGGGTGAGGGCGCCGCCCTCGGCGTACGCCGTCTCGTACGCCGCGTCGTCCAGTGCGGCCCGGGTCGCGGCCTCGGCCTGGGCGCGGCTCTCGACCTCCATCGGGCTGGAGAAGTGGCCGGGCGGCAGCAGTGCGTCGGCGGCGCCGAGGAGGCGGGCGGCGTCCTCGGCGCGGGCGCCGTCGTCGACGGCCGCCGTGGCGAGGGCCGCGGTGACGAGATGGACGGTGGGCATGTGGGGCGTGACCGCGAGGGCCAGCGGGTCCATCGTCCGTTCCATCGCCCGCACATCAGCTCCAGCGCCGACTCGTGCCGCCCGGCCACCGTCTCCAGCCAGCTCTCGATGCCGAGGACGAACCCGGCGAAAAGTACGAAGCTGGCGGCCTGGAAGTCCTCGCGGAGCAGCCTGATCTGTTCCCGGGCCTCGTCGGCGCGGCCTGTGCGGCCGAGGCGGATCGCGAGGAAGAGGCGGGCCGCGGGCATGGCCTCGTGGACGGCACGGCGGCCGTCCGCCAACACGTCGACCAGCATCTTCTCGCCCCGCTCGGCGTCGCCGCCCTCCATGAGCACGCTGCCCAGACGGACGCTGAGGATGCCCAACTGGGCGTGGGCGCCCAGCCGTTCGGCGTACTCGATGGCCTGCTCGAAGGTGGCCGCGGCCCGCTCGAACTCGCCCTGCCGCTCCAGTGCCTCACCGCGCGCCGAGAGTGCCTCGGCGGCGCCACAGGCGTCGCCGAGGCGGTCGAAGAGCTCCAGTGACTCATCGGCGTCGCGAGTGGCGTCGCCCGCCCAGTCGCTGCGGTTGGCGAGGATGTTGGCCCGCAGTTGCAGGGCCTGCGCCAGCTCCCAGGTCATGCCGAGGGCGCGGGCGGTGGTGACGTTCGCGTCGACGACCTCGCGCACCCGGTCCATGTCACCGCAGAGCAGTACGGCGTAGAACCACATGAAGCCGGGGAAGCGGCAGGTCTGCGGCTGGCCGGGGCGGTAGGTCCGGCTCATGACCTGGAGCCTCTCCCTGGCCTCCGGGGTCTCCCAGAGCGACAACTCGACGTCCATGCAGGCCAGATGGATGAGATGCACCCCGCGCCGGGCCTCGGCGAGGAGGACGGGACGCATCGGCGGCGAGCCGGCGACGGGGTTCTCCCGCAGGTCCGGGACGGGGCGCGCGGGCGGGGCGAAGGGGTTCGGGCCGAGCTCCTTGACCTGGGTGGACCAGTGCCGGGCCTCTGTCTTCAGGCCCCGCATCTGCCAGTACCAGGCCAGCGACAGCGTCAGACAGAGCGCCTCCTGCTCGTCCCGCTCGGCGACGGCGTGCCGGAGGGCGGTACGGATGTTCTCGTACTCCAGCTCGAACAGCTCGATCGCCGCGCGCTGGGCGGCGCCGCGCAGTAACGGGTCGGTGGTGCGGGCGAGTTCGCGGTAGTACGTGAGGTGCGCGCGTTCGGCGGCGGGGCGGGTGCCCGTCTCGTCGAGCCGTTCGCCGGCGTACTCGACGACCGTCTCCAGGAGGCGGTAGCGCATCTCGGTGCCTGCCGCGGGGGCGGCCACCACCAGGGACTTGTCCACGAGTGAGCCGAGGGCTTCCAGCGCGGCGGGGCCGCAGACGGCCTCGGCGGCGGCCAGGTCGCAGCCGCCGGCGAAGACCGACAGCCGGCGCAGGACGTAGCGTTCGTCCTCGTCGAGCAGCTCCCAGGACCAGTCGACCACGGCGCGCAGCGTCTGCTGGCGGGGCAGGACGGTGCGGCTGCCGGAGGTGAGCAGGCGGAAGCGGTTGTCGAGCCGGTCGGCTATCTGGCGGGGCGTCAGCATCCGTAGCCGGGCGGCCGCCAACTCGATCGCGAGCGGAAGTCCGTCGAGGCGGCGGCAGATCTCGGCGGCGGCCTCGGGGTCGGCGGCGATGGTGAAGCCCGGGCGGGCGGCCGCGCCTCGGTCGGCGAGCAGGCGCAGGGCGTGGGGTTCGGTGAGGGGTTCCACCGGGCACAGCGACTCCCCCGGTACGCCGAGGGGTTCGCGGCTCGTGGCCAGGACGGTCAGCGCCGGGCAGCGTTGGAGGAGGTGTTCGACGAGGTGGGCGGCGGCGTCCACGACGTGTTCGCAGTTGTCGAGGATCAGGAGCATGCGGCGTCTGGCGCAGTGTTCGGCGAGGCGGGCCAGGGGGTCGTCGTGGCGGTCGGCCGCGACGCGCATCTCTTCGGCGCCGGCGCCGCGTAGGACTGTCTCGCGGGCGCCCAGGGCGGTGAGGACGGCCTCGGGGACGTTCTCGGGGTCGTCCACAGGGGCGAGTTCGGCCAGCCAGACGCCGTCCGGCATGGCGGTGGCGACTGCCTCGCCGACCTCTTGGGAGAGGCGGGTTTTGCCTGCGCCGCCTGGGCCCAGGAGGGTGACCAGGCGGGTGGTCGTGAGGTCGTGGCGGAGGGTGGTGATGTCTGTGTCGCGGCCTACGAAGGAGGTCAGGCGCGTGCGGAGGTTGCCCAGGGGGCGGGTTGGGTGGAGGTCTGGTTGCTGGTGCGGGTTCGGGTGCGGATCGGGATTTTCGCCCCCGCCGCCCCTACCCGTCCCATCCCAGGGGGCTGCGCCCCCGGGCCCCCGCCGGGGCTCATGGTCGGCTGCGGGTTTGTGGGGGGTGCGTAAGGCTCGTAGGCGGAGGGCCTGGAGGGGTTCGTCGAGGGGGTGGGTTTCGCAGAGGGCGGTGAGGGTGGGGAGGGCGGAATCGGCTTGGCCGAGGGTGAGGGCGGCCGTCAGGCGGGTGCGGTGGGCGTCGAGGCGGCGGGTCTCCCAGCGGGCGGCCTCGGCGGTGCGGTCGGGGAGGTCCGCGAGGGGCGGGCCGTATCAGAGGGCGAGGGCGGCGTCGAGGACGTCGGCGGCCCGGGCCGGCTCACCGTCGGCGAGGGCCCGGGTGCCCTCGTCCGCGAGGCGTTCGAAGTGGTGCAGGTCGATGTCGTCCCGGACGGCCGCGAGCCGGTAGCCGCCGTTCACCGACTCCACCGCGTCCGGGCCGAGCGTCCGGCGCAGCCACCCAACGAGCGCCTGGAGCGCGCCGGGCGCGTCGGCGGGTGGGTCGCCTGCCCAGACCTCGTCGACCAGCGCGGCCGCGGGCACCGTACGCCCCGGCCGCAGCGCGAGCACGGTCAGCAGGGCGCGCAGGCGGGCGCCGCCGAGCGGGACGGGGGTGCCGTCGGCGTGCAGGGCCTGTGTGGTGCCGAGGATGCGGTAGCGCACGGGGCCATTCTCGCTCGCCTGGTGGTCCTAAAGGACTTCCCCTTGCGGCACCAGGAACCAGAGGGCTAACCAATGAAACTCTCAGTGGCTTAGATACAAATATGCTAGCCTTCGATGCCATGAGAAGATCCCCGAGGGCACTCATCACCATCCGGCTGACTGTCCGGACCGAATCGACGACCAGCCCTGAGCGGCAGATCGAAGAATGCAGGTCCTTCTGTGAGCTGCGCGGCTGGGAGGTCGTCGGTGTCGCCAGAGATCTCTCTGTCTCCGCCACCGCTGTGCCGCCGTGGGAGCGTCCGGAACTCTCCCTCTGGCTCGACGAACGCGCCCCTGAATTCGACGTCATCGTCTTCTGGCGACTCGATCGGTTCGTTCGCCGAGTCGGTGACTTGCACCAGATGATCGAGTGGGCAGAGACTCATGGAGGCAAGGGGCTCGTATCCGCCACCGAACCGTTCGACCTCACGAGTCCGACGGGCAAGGCGGCAGCCACCATGATCGCCACATTCGCCCAGATGGAGGCCCACGCTGCGGCCGAGCGGGTCGCCTCAGCGCGTGCGCACCTGCTCATCTCCACACGGTGGGGCGGCAGTTCACCACCGTTCGGCTACCGCACATACGCGAGAGACGGCGCCCGCTACTTGGAGGTCAATCCGGAGACAGCGGATGTCGTCCGGGAAGCCTCTCGACGCGTCATCGAGGGCGAACCGGTCAACGCCGTCTGCCGGGACTTCGAGGAGCGGGGGGTACCTGCGCCTGCGGACACGTATCAGCGCAACAAGTCAGGCAAGGACTTCGCCTGGTATCCCCGCACACTGAAGGGAATCCTCACCTCGCCCACCCTGCTCGGCTGGAAGACACGCAGCGAAGATGTTCCCGGCAAGAAGTACAAGAAGCGCGTCCTGGTTCACGATGAGGAGGGCCGTCCCGTCCGTGTAGCCGAAGGAGTGCTGGACCAAGAGACCTTCGACCACCTTCAGAACGTCCTGGCCGATTCCGCCTCCCCGGCCGGCCGACGTTCCTCGACACCCAGGACCCCGCTCCTCAACGTGATCAAGTGTGGCGGGTGCGGCAAGAACCTTCAGCTGCACACAACCAGGAAGCGGCGCGCGGACGGTACATACCGGGTCACCGCAAAGATCCGCTGCCTTTCGCGTGTCGGCTCCCCAGCATGCCCCGGCTACGCGTTTTCACCCGACGAAGACGTCGTCACCCCGATCCTGGCCATGCTGGTCCAGGCGATCGGAGACGCACCTGTCGCCCGCCGCGAATACGTCCCGCGAGCCAGGAGCAGGAGTGAGTCGAGTCACCCGCCCTACGAAGTCGATGAGGATCACTGGCAGTTCGTGCCACTTGGTGCAACCTTCGCCGAGCGGTGGCGCACCATGGGGATCGCAGAGATCGGCGAGGACCTGATCCACGGCGGCATCACGGTCAGATGTCACCCACGAGAACGCGGCGGCCATGTTCCGGAGATCCCCGAAGACTTCCAGAAGCGGCTTGCCAAGTTCCTGGTGTAGCCGGGGCCCCGCGGCAGGGGGCACGTGCTCCGGTCGAGAATCAACTCGGGAGACTGACTGCCTCGCGAGACGTTGTCCCCATGTTCACCATCACGGTCGAAGTTCCTCACCCATGTCGACTGCCACGCACCAGGAGTCCTGTCCATGACCATCACCTCTCGCACCAGCGACCAGCGGATCAGCCCGGTCTTTCTCGGGATCGCCGCCGTCACAGCGGTCACCGGGTGGGCGGTGTGGACGGGCTTCGCATCGGCTCCGGGGCTTGCCGTCTTTCTCTTTGTCACCTCGGCCTGGGTGGTCTCTCTCTGTCTGCACGAGTACGCACACGCCCGCACCGCGTTGCACGGGGGCGACATCACCGTTGGCTCGAAGGGCTACCTGAGCCTCAATCCTCTCGCCTATACCCACGCCCTGCTCAGCATCGTGCTGCCCGTCGTCTTCGTGATCATGGGCGGTATCGGTCTGCCCGGTGGCGCGGTCTTCATCGAGCGTGGCCGTATCCAGGGCCGCTGGAAGCACAGCCTGATCTCGGCGGCGGGCCCGCTGACGAACGTGCTGTTCGCGGCGGTCTGCACCGCGCCGTTCTGGCTGGGCGTGACGGACGGGGTGCCGGCGACCTTCCTGTTCGCCCTCGCCTTCCTGGCGATGCTCCAGGTCACGGCCGCGCTCCTGAACTTCCTGCCGGTGCCCGGCCTGGACGGCTACGGCGTCATCGAGCCCTGGCTGTCGTACAAGATCCGCCGCCAGGTGGAGCCGCTCGCGCCGTTCGGTCTGCTGCTCGTCTTCGCGGTGCTGTGGATCCCGGACGTCAACGCCGTGTTCTTCGACGCCATCGACGCCCTCATGCGCGGCCTCGGCGTCCGCGACCCGCTCTCCGACTGCGGCTACTGGCTGTACCGCTTCTGGCGCGAGGACAGCGATGTGTGTCTGACGGCGATGGGGCTCAGCGGCTGAGGAGGACTGGGCCGGGGATCAGCCCGCCGTGGGCCGGCGCTCCGCCTTCGCGCGGCGGGCGTAGTACCACGTCATGTTGGACGACAGTCCGGCCATCAGCACCCAGACCACACCCAGCCAGCTGCCCCGGGCGAAGGAGACCACGGCCGCGGTGACCGCTAGGAGACAGACGACGAGTGCGTAGACGGCGAGGCGGGGCATGGGGGTCGGCTCCTGACAGGACGGTCGGACGAGGTCGTACGAGAGGTACGAGCAGTACGAGGTCGTACGAGCAGTACGAGGTCGTACGGCGTCCAGTGTCCCCCATGCCCGAGGGCGCCTCATACGTCGGTGAGCCGGATTCCCGCGTGGGCCTTGTAGCGGCGGTTCACGGAGATCAGGTTGGCGACCAGGGCCTCGACCTGGTGGGCATTGCGCAGCCGGCCCGCGAAGACGCCGCGCATCCCGGGGATACGGCCCGCCAGCGCCTGCACGATCTCGACATCGGCGCGCACCTCACCGAGCACCATCACATCCGTGTCGATCTCCTCGGTCTCCGGGTCCTCGAGGAGTACGGCGGAGAGGTGGTGGAAGGCCGCGGTGACCCGTGAGTCGGGCAGCAGGGCGGCGGCCTGCTGCGCGGCGCTGCCCTCCTCCGGCTTCAGCGCGTAGGCGCCCTGCTTGTCGAAGCCGAGCGGGTTGACGCAGTCGACGACGAGCTTGCCGGCCAGTTCCTCGCGCAGCGATTCGAGGGTCTTGCCGTGTCCGTCCCACGGCACGGCGACGATCACGATGTCGCTGCGGCGCGCGGTCTCCGCGTTGTCGGCGCCCTCGACCCCGTACCCGAGTTCCTCGGCGGCGGCCCGCGCGCGGTCGGCGGCCCGCGAACCGATGATCACCTTCTGCCCGGCCTTGGCGAGCCGGTACGCCAGGCCCTTGCCCTGCGGGCCCGTCCCGCCGAGGACGCCGACGACGAGCCCCGACACGTCCGGCAGGTCCCAGGGGTCCTTGGCCGGGGCCTTCGCGGTGGGCTGCTGTGCACTGTCCGTAGAGGTCATGGGCCGACTTTACGTGCGCGACCGTCGCGGGTGGCGGTCAGGTGAGCGCGGTCACGGAGATCACACGGCGTACGAGCCGTGGCAGCTCGCGGCGCACCTCGTCGGCGCGGCGGCCGGTTCGCGGCGCCCGCGTGACCGTCTCTCCCGGCCGGCGACCGCCTCACCGCCCCACCACCGGCCTGCTGGTGGCCCGAGAGAAAAGCGGTTGCTCTGAGGGTGGGGGCGGCTGAGCATGGGCCGTCGTGACCTCTTCCAACGATGCCGCCCCGGCTCCCGCCGCTCCCCCGGCCCCCCGGCGGTTCGCCCTGCTGCCCGATCTCGCGCCCTGGCGGGCTTCCCGCGACTTCCGGCGGTTGTGGGTGGCGGGGCTGATCACCAACTTCGGGAGTTTTCTGACCTTCGTCGCACTGCCCGTGCAGATGAAGGAGCTGACCGGGTCGGTCGTGGCGGTCGGGGCGATCGGGGCCGTCGAACTCGTACCGCTGATCGTCTTCGGGCTGTACGGCGGGGCGCTCGCGGACGCGTGGGACAAGCGGGCGCTGATCGTGTGGAGCGAGGTCGGGCAGGGGGTGCTGTGTGCGGGGCTTCTGGTGAACGCGTTGCTGCCGGAGCCGCTGGTGTGGCCGTTGTACCTGGTCGCCGCGCTGTCGTCCGCGCTGGTCGCGGTCCAGCGGCCGGCTCTGGACTCCATCGTCCCCCGTATCGTCCCGCACGAGCACCTGCCGGCCGCCGCCTCGCTCAACTCGCTCCGCTGGACCGTGGGCGGGGTCGCGGCGCCGGCCCTGGCGGGCGTCGTCGTGGCGTACGCCGGGCTCGGCTGGGCCTACGCGGCGGACCTCGCGACCTTTGTGGTGTCCGTCGTGCTGGCGGTGGGGCTGGCGCCCTCACCGGCCTCGCACGAGGCGGCGAGGCCTTCGTTGCGGTCCATCGCGGAGGGGGCGCGGTACGCGTGGAGCCGTAAGGAGTTGCTGGGTACCTACGCCGTCGATCTCGCCGCGATGTTTCTCGCGATGCCGTTGGCTCTGTTGCCGTTTCTCGCGGACGAGTTGGACGCGGAGTGGTCGCTCGGGCTGATGTACGCGGCGTTGCCGGCCGGGTCGTTGCTGGTGACGTTGACGAGTGGGTGGACGTCTCGGGTGCATCGGCATGGGCGGATGGTGGTGCTGGCGGCGGCGTTGTGGGGGCTGTCCGTGGTGGCGGCGGGGGTGGTGCGTGAGGTGTGGCTCGTGTTGGCGTTTCTGGTTCTGGGGGGCGCGTTCGACATGGTGAGCGGGATTTTCCGGGCGGCGATGTGGAACCAGACAATTCCTGATGAGCTGCGGGGGCGGCTTGCCGGGATCGAGTTGTTGTCCTACTCGGTCGGGCCTCAGCTCGGGCAGGTGCGGGCGGGATCCATGGCGGCGTGGACGTCTGTGCGGGCGTCGGTGTGGGCCGGTGGGGTTTTGTGTGTGGGGGCGGTAGGGGTGTTGGCGGTGTGTCTGCCTCGGTTGATGTCGTACGACGTGCGGACGAATGAGCATGCGGTGCGGTTGCGGGAGCGGCGGGGTGGGGTGGGGTGAGCGCGCCGTCTGTGTCTGCGGGTGGGTGGCTCCGGCCGTTTTGGTTACCCACCCGCTCCGCCCGTGACTCCCAGGTGACAGGTGCGGGTCGCCCGTGCGGGCGGGGCGGCGTCGGCCGCTGCCGGTTGTGGCTCCGGCCGATTCCTCGCCCACCCGCTCCGCCCATTACTCCCGAGCGACACGTGGGGTCTCCCGCGGGGGCCGGTCTGCGTCGGCCGCTGCCGGTTGTGGCTCCGGCCGATTCCTCGCCCACCCGCTCCGCCCATTACTCCCGAGCGACACGTGCGGGTCTCCCGTCTGGGGCGCGCGCCGTTGACGGGTGCGGGGGCCCACCCTGCCTGGTGGGGCGGGTGGGCCGGGGGGCCGCTCGGGGGTTCAGTCGTCGTCCGGGCCCGTGGCCGTCGGGGTGTCGTGCCAGCGGGGGTCGGTCTCCCATTCCGTGTTGCGTTCGCGGGCGGTTTCCATCGCCTGGGTGGCGTCCTGCCGGGAGGCGTAGGGACCCATCCGGTCCTTGCCCGGGCACTCGGGGCCTTCCTCGACCTTCTTGTGCTCCAGGCAGTAGAACCACTCGCCGGGCTTGCCGGCCGTGCGCCGCTTGAACAAGGGCATGACGTGAGCTCCTTTCACCGCCGATCGCGACGGATCGCCACCGACATGGTCCCCCACCCGCGCTGGTTAAACTCGCTGACATGTCTGGCCAGTCGCTGCTCGCACCGGGGAAGCTCTCCCCCACCCGAACCGTCCCGGGAAACATCCGCCGACCCGAGTACGTGGGCAAGCCCGCCCCGACTCCGTACACCGGACCGGAGGTGCAGACGCCCGAGACGATCGAGGCGATGCGGATCGCCGGCCGGATCGCGGCGCGGGCCATGGCCGAGGCGGCCAAGCACATCGCTCCCGGTGTCACCACGGACGAACTGGACCGGGTCGCGCACGAGTACATGTGCGACTACGGGGCCTATCCGTCGACGCTCGGCTACCGCGGCTTCCCCAAGTCGCTGTGCACCTCGGTCAACGAAGTCATCTGCCACGGAATCCCCGACTCGACCGTCCTGCGCGACGGCGACATCGTCAACCTCGACGTGACGGCGTACATCGGCGGCGTCCACGGCGACAACAACGCCACCTACCTGGTGGGCGAGGTGGACGAGGAGTCGTCACTCCTCGTCGAGCGGACCCGGGAGTCCCTCGCCCGCGCCATCAAGGCGGTCAGGCCCGGGCGGCAGATCAACATCATCGGGCGGGTCATCGAGTCGTACGCCAAGCGGTTCGGATACGGGGTCGTCCGGGACTTCACGGGGCACGGGATCAACTCGTCGTTCCACTCCGGGCTGATCGTCCCGCACTACGACTCCCCGCACGCCACGACGGTGATCCAGCCCGGGATGACGTTCACGATCGAGCCGATGCTCACGCTCGGGTCGCACGACTACGACATGTGGGACGACGGCTGGACGGTCGTCACCAAGGACCTCAGGCGCACGGCCCAGTTCGAGCACACGCTGGTCGTGACGGAGACCGGCACGGAGATTCTCACGCTGCCGTAGCCGTGTCCGGCCACATGGACCACATATGAGCACCCGAGACAGCCCGCCCCGGCCTCTGCCGTGCGGCGGGCTTTTTCTTGTGCCGATTCCAGGTGGGGCCGGTGGGGATCCAGGGTACGGTTTTACCGACAGGCAGTCGGGAACCTGTTGACTTAGGTAAGCCTAACCATAGAAAATAGGCGTCAGCTTCTCGTCTTCCTCACTTCGGCACCGGAGGCCCTCATGAACGCGATGACAGCGTCGGACACGGACGCCACGGCGTTCTCCACGCTCATCCGCACCGCTTCGCACGAGCAGCACACCGAGGCGGAGACCACGACGTTCATGGGCGACATGCTGGGCGGCAAACTGGGTGTCGCGGCGTACACGCGGTACACCGAGCAGCTGTGGTTCGTGTACGAGGCGCTGGAGAGCGCCGCGCCCGCGCTGGCCGACGACCCGGTCGCCGGGCCGTTCATCCAGCCCGAGCTGATGCGGCTGGCCGCGCTGGAGCGGGACCTGGAGCATCTGCGCGGCCCCGGCTGGCGCTCGACACTCACCGCGCTGCCGGCGACCGAGGCGTACGCGGCCCGGGTCGCCGAGTGCGCGCGTACCTGGCCCGGCGGGTATGTGGCCCACCACTACACGCGGTATCTCGGTGACCTCTCCGGAGGCCAGATCATCCGCGACCGGGCCGAGAAGACGTGGGGCTTCGCCAAGAAGGGGGACGGCGTTCGCTTCTATGTGTTCGAGGGGATCGCCAACCCGGCGGCGTTCAAGCGGGGGTATCGGGGGCTGCTGGATCGGGTGCGGGCGGACGATCTGGAGAAGCAGCGGATCGTGAGTGAGTGCAAGCGGGCGTTCTCGCTCAACACGGCGGTGTTTCTCGGGCTGGGTGAGGAGTTCCCTCTCAGCGCGTAGACGCTGCGCCGGCTGAGCGGATGGGCTGGGTCGCTCGGGGTCGGTGGTTCGCTGCGGGTGGGTGGGGGCTGGTCGCGCAGTTCCCCGCGCCCCTCAAAAACGTGGGGCGCCCTCGCTTGAACAGCACCCGACGTCCAGGGCTCGGCACCCAACTCCCAGCGCGCCCGGCGTTCAGTTCTCACCCCTCAGCGCTCCAGGAACACCCGCCCCCCGACCTCCACCCACCCATGCGGTTGCGGAGCCGTCAGGAGTTGGGAGCCCGCACCCTGGGTGATGTTCAGGGCGCGGCCCAGCTGGGCCGTCAGTTGGAGTGCGGCGGCGCCCGTGGCCTCGTCCTCGTCGATGCCGTCGTCGCGGCCGGGGAAGGCTCGGGCGCGGATACGGCCGGCGGCCTCGTCCTCCCAGGCCCAGGCGTAGATCCACTCGCCGGGCGGCGGGACGCTCAGGTCGTCGACCTCCGCGGCGGAGGCGTACTTGCGGAAGGTGCGGGGCGGGGCCCACTCCGGTACGGCCTCGATCCAGCTGAACTCGCCGTCCAGCCGGGCCCCGACCAGCCCGGCCGGGGTGAGCAGTTCGGGTACGTCGAGCAGCCAGGCGGTGCCGACGCAGGGGTGGCCCGCGAAGGGCAGGCGCAGGGTGGGGGTGTAGATGTCGATGACACCGCGCTCGGGGTCGTCCACGAACACCGTCTCGCTGAAGCCGAGTTTGGCGGCGAACGCCTGGCGGTCGGCGTGGTCGGGCATGACGGAGCCCTCGCGCACGACGCCCAGTTCGTTGCCGTATCCGCCACGTGGGCCGCAGAAGACCCGCAGCACGTCGAAGTCAGTCACTCCCGCATTGAAACATCACTCGGGCCGCGCGGTCGTCCCAGGTCATCGCACCGCCGGGCGCCGGCCAGGTACCGGCACACACAGAGGTAAGCCTAGGAGAGGACCAATGACCGTACTGGACAAGGCGGTTGAGCCCGCCGAGCCGGTTGAGCCGGAGAGATCCGGTGGGGCGGTCGAGGGAGGGGCGGCCGGGCGGCGGGCAGGGGGCGGCGGATCGCGGCCCGTCGCACCCGGCCGCCGGCGCGCCCCCTTCCTCCTCACCACCGGTCTCGTCGTCGCCCTGTTCGTTCTCGTCCCCGTGGCCGGGGGGCTCGGGGCGTATCCCATCCCCACCGGTGACGTGATCTCCTCAGTCGCCCATCGGATCGGGCTCGGCGGTGCGGAGCTCGCGCGGGTCCCCGAGTCGGTGCTGTGGAACGTGCGGTTCCCTCGGATCGTGCTGGCGTTGCTGATCGGCGCGTCGCTCGGGTGTGCGGGGGCGCTGATGCAGGGCATCTTCGGGAACCCGCTGGCGGAGCCGAGTGTCATCGGTGTCTCGCTGGGCGCGGCGGTGGGGGCGGTCGCGACGATCGCGTTCGGGATCACGTTCCTCGGGAACTGGACGGTCTCGGTGTTCGCGTTCGTCGCGGGGCTGATCACCGTCTTCGTCGTGTACGCGATGTCCCGGTCGGGCGGCCGTACGGAGGTGGTGACGCTGATCCTGACGGGTATCGCGGTGAACGCGTTCGCGGGCGCCACGATCGGTCTGTTCATCTTCCTGGCGGAGGACACCGCGGCCGTCAACCAGATCACGTTCTGGCAGCTGGGCTCGCTCGCGCAGTCGACCTGGCCGAAGGTGCTGGCCGTGCTGCCGTGTGCGGTCGTCGGGCTGGCCGTGTCCCCGTTCTACGCGCGGAAACTGGACCTCCTCGCCCTGGGCGAGCGCCCGGCACGGCATCTCGGGGTGGATGTGGAGCGGCTGCGGGTCGTGCTGATCCTGGTCGTCGCGCTGCTCACCGCCGCCGCCGTGAGTGTGTCGGGGGTCATCGGTTTCGTCGGGCTCGTCGTCCCGCATCTGCTGCGCATGGCGGCCGGGCCGGGGCACCGGTTCCTGATCCCGGGAAGTGCGCTCGCCGGGGCGGTCGTGCTGCTGGCGGCGGACCTCGCGGCCCGCACGATCGTCCAGCCGGCCGAGCTGCCCCTCGGTGTCCTCACCGCCCTGATCGGCAGCCCGTTCTTCTTCTGGCTGCTGCGCAGGACCCGTCGCAAGCAGGGAGGCTGGGCATGAGTTCCACGCCGGGTACGAAGTCCAAGCCGGGTACGAAGTCCAAGCCGGGTACGAAGTCCAAGCTGAGCACGGGGTCACTGCGAGGGCTCCTCAGGGGGCGTCTGGGCTCGGGCGCCCCCACTCCGCCGCCCCCGGCCACCGCGGGTGACGTGCTCGTCGAGGCCGCGGACATCACGGTCCGCCTCGGCTCCCGCGAGGTCCTGCGCGGTGTGTCCGTCGCCGCCCGCGCGGGTGAGGTGCTCGCCCTCGTCGGGCCCAACGGGGCGGGGAAGTCGACCCTGTTGGGGGCGCTGGCCGCCGATCTGCCGGTCGACGGCGGGGTCGTACGGGTGCACGGGCGGCCGGTCGAGGAGTGGTCCGCGCCCGAACTGGCGCTGCGGCGGGCGGTGTTGCCCCAGTCGGCGGCGCTGTCGTTCCCGTTCACGGTGGAGGAGGTCGTACGGATGGGGCGGGCGCCGTGGGCGCGGCAGCCGGAGGTGTACGAGGAGGACTCCGATGACACGGCGGTGGCGGAGGCGATGGCGGTCACGGAGGTCACCGGGTTCGCGGCCCGGCCCTTCGCCGCGCTCAGCGGGGGCGAGCGGGCCCGGGTGGCGCTGGCGCGGGTGCTCGCCCAGCGGGCCCCGCTGTTGATGCTCGACGAGCCGACGGCCGCGCTGGACCTGCGCCATCAGGAGCTGGTGCTGCGGGTGTGCCGGGCGCGGGCGCGGGCCGGGGACGCGGTGGTCGTCGTCCTGCACGATCTGGGGCTGGCGGCGGCGTACGCGGACCGGGTGGCCGTGTTGCGGAACGGGCGGATCGCGGCGGACGGGCCGCCGGCCGGGGTCTTCGAGGAGGGGCTGCTGTCGGACGTCTACCGGCAGCCGGTCGAGGTGTTCCCGCATCCGCGGACGGGTGATGTCCTGATCACACCGAAACGGGGTTCTTGATCACCGAATGGGGTTCTTGACCGGCTCTTGACTGGACCATGGGGTCTGTTTTGAGCCACCGTGATGCGGTCGTGCTCGTCCGGCGCCGATCAGGGGGATTCAC
This sequence comes from Streptomyces adelaidensis, assembly GCF_016598475.1. Taxonomy (GTDB): domain Bacteria; phylum Actinomycetota; class Actinomycetes; order Streptomycetales; family Streptomycetaceae; genus Streptomyces; species Streptomyces adelaidensis. The sequence goes on along the minus strand of NZ_JAEMUX010000021.1, from coordinate 7,046 downwards.
TGGATACACGGAAAAAGGTTAGGTAAGCCTCAGGTAACCTCGGGCGGCCTGACCTTCTCTGTGTGTCCCCTGTGCACTCTCTTGGAGCCGAAATGCGACCCCTCAGACTGTCCGTCGTCACCGCCGCCATGACCGTGGCGGCTTTGACCGCCGTCACCGGTTGCACCGAGAAGAGCAGCGCGGGCGCGGACGGGGTCGTCGCGGTGACCGCGACCGACACCAAGTGCGAGGTGTCGAAGAAGGAGTTCCCGGCGGGGCACGTCGAGCTGGACATCGAGAACAAGGGTTCCAAGGTCACCGAGGTCTATCTCCTCTTCCCGGACGACCGGGTGGTCACCGAGCGCGAGAACATCGGCCCCGGCACCAAGCAGAAGGTCACCGCCGAGGTGAAGGCGGGCGAGTACCGGATCGCCTGCAAGCCCGGTATGAAGGGCGACGGCATACGCCAGGACGTCACGGCCACCGGCTCCGGCAAGGTCGCGAAGCGCGACCCGAGGCTCGACAAGGCCGTCGCCTCCTACCGCAAGTACGCGCAGGAGCAGGCCGACGCGACCCTCCCGCTGGTGAAGGTGTTCACCGAGGCCGTCAAGGACGGGGACGTCGAGGCCGCGAAGAAGGCGTACGCGCCCTCCCGTATCGGCTGGGAGCGCACCGAGCCGGTCGCCGAGTCCTTCGGTGACATCGACCCGTTGGTCGACCTGCGCGAGGACGGCCTGGAGGAGGGCCAGGATCTGGAGAAGGACTGGACCGGCTGGCACCGTCTGGAGCGCTCGCTCTGGCAGGACGGCAAGCTCACCGCCCGGGACTCGGAGCTGGCCGACCAGCTGGTGACCGACCTGGAGGACTGGCAGAACCGGGTCGGCAAGGCCGAGATCACCCCGACCTCGATGGCCAACGGCGCCAAGGAACTCCTCGACGAGGTCGCCACCGGCAAGGTCACCGGTGAGGAGGAGCGCTACTCGCACACCGACCTCGTCGACTTCAAGGCGAACGTCGAGGGCGCCGAGGAGTCGTACGAGCTGCTGAAGTCCGTCGCCGCCGAGAACGACCCGGCGCTGACCGAGGAACTCGACAAGCAGTTCGCGGCGCTGAACACGCTCCTCGACAAGTACCGCCCGGACACGACGGGTTACGACTTCGTCTCCTACGACAAGGTCGGCAAGGCCGATCGCAAGGAGCTGTCGGACGCGGTGAACGCGCTCGCCGAGCCGCTCTCGCAGCTCGCGGCAGCCGTGGTGAAGTGACGATGACCACCGAGGACTCCAGCGACGCCGGTATCCCCGCCGGCTCCGGTAACCCGGGTAGCTCGGCCAACTCCCCTGCCCCCTCCAGGCGTTCGCTCATCGGCTGGGGCGGTGCCGGGCTCGCGCTCGGTGCCGCCGCGGCCGGCGGCGCTGTCGCCGTGGCGGGCACCGGCGACAGTGCCGCCCCGGCCGCCGGGGCGGGGGTCGCCTTCCACGGCGCGCACCAGGCGGGTATCGCGACGCCCGTGCAGGACCGGCTGCACTTCGCCGCGTTCGACGTGAAGACCGACGACCGCGCCGAGTTCGTGGCGATGCTGAAGGACTGGACGGCGGCCGCGCGCCGGATGACCGCCGGGAAGGCGGTCGGCGAGGGCGCGTACGGCGGTCTGGCGGAGGCTCCGCCGGACGACACCGGTGAGGCGCTGGGGCTGAAGCCGTCCCGGCTGACGCTGACGATCGGCTTCGGGCCGTCGCTGTTCGACAGGTTCGGGCTGGCGGGGCAGCGGCCCGAGGCGCTGGTGGAGCTGCCGCAGTTCGCGGGCGACAACCTGGACAGGGTCCGCAGCGGTGGCGATCTGTGCGTGCAGGCCTGCGCGGACGATCCGCAGGTCGCGGTGCACGCCATCCGCAACCTCGCCCGTATCGGCTTCGGCAAGGTGTCCGTGCGCTGGTCGCAGCTCGGCTTCGGCAAGACCTCCTCGACCACACCCGAGGCGCAGACCCCGCGCAACCTCTTGGGGTTCAAGGACGGCACCCGCAACATCGCGGGCACGGAGACGGCCCGGCTGAAGAAGTTCGTGTGGGTGGGCGAGAAGGACGTCGACGAGAACTCGGCGTGGATGACCGGTGGTTCGTATCTCGTGGCCCGGCGCATCCGGATGCACATCGAGCCCTGGGACCGGACCTCGCTGCAGGAGCAGGAGGACATCTTCGGCCGTGACAAGGGCGAGGGCGCCCCGGTGGGCAAGGCGAAGGAGCGGGACGAGCCGTTCCTGAAGGCGATGCTGCCGGACGCGCACGTACGGCTCGCGCACCCCGACTCCAACCACGGGGCGACCCTGCTGCGGCGCGGCTACTCCTTCACCGACGGCACGGACGGCCTCGGCCGCCTGGACGCGGGCCTGTTCTTCCTCGCGTACCAGCGGGACGTGCGGACGGGGTTCATCCCGGTCCAGCGCAATCTCGCCACGGACGCGCTCAACGAGTACATCCAGCACGTGGGTTCGGCGCTCTTCGCGGTCCCGCCCGGCGTCCGGGACGCGGACGACTGGTGGGGCCGGGCGCTGTTCACGTCGAAGGGGGCCTAGGCCGTGTTCGCGAACTATCTGATCGGTCTGCGGGAGGGCCTGGAGGCCAGTCTCGTCGTCTGCATCCTCATCGCCTATCTGGTGAAGACCGGCCGCCGGGACGCGCTGAAGCCCATCTGGATCGGCATCGGGGTCGCCGTCGGCCTGGCCCTCGCCTTCGGCTGCGTGCTCGAATTCGGCTCCCAGGAGCTGACGTTCAAGGCACAGGAGGCGCTCGGCGGCTCGCTGTCGATCATCGCGGTGTGTCTGGTGACGTGGATGGTCTTCTGGATGCGGCGCACGGCCCGGCATCTGAAGGCCGACCTGCACGGCAGGCTGGACGCGGCCCTCCGGATGGGCACGGGCGCGCTGGTGGCGACCGCGTTCCTGGCGGTGGGCCGGGAGGGCCTGGAGACCTCGCTGTTCGTGTGGACGTCGGTGCGGGCCTCCAGCGACGGCACCGAGGGCCCGCTGATCGGTGTGCTGCTGGGCCTGTCGACGGCGGTCGCGCTCGGCTGGCTGTTCTACCGGGGCGCCCTGCGCATCAACCTCGCCAAGTTCTTCACCTGGACCGGCGGCATGCTGGTCGTGGTCGCGGCGGGCGTCCTCGCGTACGGCTTCCACGACCTCCAGGAGGCCGACTTCCTGCCCGGCCTGACGGACAAGGCGTTCGACATCACGGGGACGATCCCGCCGGACAGCTGGTACGGCACCCTCCTGAAGGGCGTCTTCAACTTCCAGCCCGACCCGACGGTCCTCCAAGTCACGGTCTGGCTCCTCTATCTGGTCCCGACGCTCGCCCTGTTCCTCGCCCCGGTAGGGTTCGCCTCCGGGAAGGGGAAGGTGAAGATTCCTGATGAGCAGGGTTCGCGGGGCTCTGAGCCCACGGAGGTTTCGTGAGGTTCGTCCGGTCCGTACGCGCGGGAGGTTCCTCCGTACGCGCGGGAGGTTCCTCCGTACGCGCGGGAGGTTCCTCGGACTTCGTTCGTACGGCCGCGGCGCGCTGCTGACGACGGCGGTGACCGCGCTGTCGTTGACGGCGAGCGGGTGTGTGGTGGTCCGGGGCGACCTGGAGATCGTCGCCACGGCGACACAGTCGGAGGCGGCGCGTGCGCTGACGGACTTCACCACCGCGTACAACAAGGCGGACAAGGCGTACGACCAGTCCCTGGACGCCCCCCGGGTGACCGGCGCCCTCGCCGACATCGACGGCGGCAAGCTCCGCTCGGGCGCGAAGATCAACCCGGGTGGCAACCCCAGCCATGTGGCGCTGAAGCTGACCGACGTCAAGTACACGATCCCGGAGAAGGCGGCCTGGCCGCGCTGGTTCGTGGCCGACGCCACCGCCAACAAGGGCCGCTCCACGGACCGTTGGCTGTTCGTCTTCACCCGGGACGGTCTGACCGACCTGTGGGAGGTGTCCTTCCTCACGATCATGGCCGCCTCCGACGTGCCCGAGTTCAAGAAGGACGAGAACGGCTGGGCCCAGGTGGTCCAGCCCGACGACGCCGAACTCTCCGTCACCCCCGAGGAACTGCCCGACCGGTACGTGACGTATCTGCAGCAGGACAGCGCTCTCTTCGCGGACGGGCCGTACACCTCCGAGGAGCGCTCCAAGCGGCAGCAGAACGCGGTGAAGCCGGGGCTTGCGCGGCAGTACATCGACGAGGCCCTCACCAACGGCGACTACGCGCCGGTCGGGCTGCGCACCACGGACGGCGGGGCGCTGGTCTTCTTCACCACCCGGCACTACGAGAAGCAGACCGCCGCGCAGGGGGTGGACATCCCCGTCGACGACGCGGCTGTGAAGGCCCTGATGACGGGTGAGCCGAAGGAGTCCCTGACGCTGGAGTTCGTCTCCAACCAGGCGGTTCTCGATCCGGCGAAGACGGAGTCGGACCAGCAGGTGAAGTTCCTGAGCCAGGTGGGCGGGCTGACCGGGGCGAAGGGCGAGTAACTCCCCGGGAGGCTCAGCCGCGCGCGGGCCAGGCCGCGTTCGCGTGGTCCGGCCCCTCGCCCACGTGGCGGGAGCAGGCGTCGGTGAGGATCTCCAGCAGGGTCAGCGGGTCCGGCAGCGGGTGCTCGGGGCCGCGCACCCAGTGGACGGCGAGGTCGCCGGGGAGCCGGGCCGGCGGTACCAGGACGTAGGACCCCCGGCAGTGCCAACGCAGGCCCGGATGCTCGTCCATGGTCTCCGGATGGCAGTCCAGCTCGCAGGGCCACCACTCGTCCTCGACCTCGGGCGTACCGCGGGTGAGGGTGAAGAAGAGGAGCCGGCCGTCGTCGGACTCGGACTCCGACTCGGCGACGGGGCCCACCTCGATCCCAGCGGCGAGCAGCCGCTCCAGGGCTTCCTGCCCCGCGGCGAGCGGCACGTCGAGCACGTCGTGGACCATGCCGGTCGCGGTGATGAAGTTGGTCCGCGGCTGCTGCCGGGCCCACCGCTCGACCTGGGCGCGGTCGGTGGTGGACTGCGTCTGCCAGGCGAAGGACACCGGGTGCCGGGCGGGGGTGGGACAGCCGACGCGGTCGCAGGAACACCGGTAGTCCGAGGGGTACGCGGCGGGCGCGAGCGGGAGTCCGGCAGCGGCGGCGGCGAGCAGCAGCGCCTCACGGCCGGCGTCGTCGGCGGCCTCGTCGAGCGGGCGGCTGGTGCGACGGGCGCGCAGCCACCCGGAGATCCCGCCCTGCCGACCGGTACGGCCACCGAACGTCGCGCTCATCTATCGCCTCGCCTCGCTGTGGTGCGGACAGCATGCCTCCATGGTCCCACCATCCTGCGCCCCGGGGGGCCAGAGCCCACATCCGGGGTAGGTGGGGCGATGCCGGGGTGCGGACAGGGATGGTGGGCTATTACATGTTTTTACGGGTTTTATGGTCTGCCCATCAGCCCCACCTGGTCGGTTTGGTCACACTCGGGCAGCGGGTCGACCCGGCTCAGCGGGGCGCGAGGCCGTACAGGGCGTACTCGACGAGGGCGTCCGTGTACTCGTACGAGATGGGCCCCGTGTACTGGAGCCACCGCTGGGCGAGCGGTGAGACGAAGAGTTCCAGGGCGATGCGCGGGTCGATGTCGGGGCGTACCGCGCCTTGTTCCTGGGCGGCGCGCAGGCGCTTCACGTACAACTGGAGTTGGGGTTCGAGGAGCTTGCCGACGAACTCGGTGCCGAGTTCCCGGTTGACCACGCCCTCGGCCGCCAGGGCTCGGGAGGGGATCTCGAACCTGGGGTCGAGCAGTTCGTCCACCGTGGCCCGCAGGACCGCCTTGAGGTCGGCCTCCAGGTCACCGGTGTCCGGGATCTCGTACTCCGCCTGCTCACCGATGGCCTCGGGCCGGGCCGCGGCCTCCGCCGCCTGCGCGCTCAGGTCGATGAACGCCTCCAGCAGCACCTCCGCCTTCGAGGACCACCAGCGGTAGATCGTCTGCTTCCCCACGCCGGCGCGGGCCGCGATGCCCTCGATGGTCGTCTTCTGGTATCCGGCCTCGGAGACGAGTGCGAGGGCGGCGTCATAGATGGCGCGGCGGGACTTCTCGCTGCGCCGGGTGGAATCAGGGGCGGTGTTCTTGGCCATGGGCTCGAATTTACCAGTTGACAAGACGTTGCGTCTCGCCTGATGGTGGTGGACGTAGGCGAGACGAACCGTATCGCCACATCCGGCCCTCCCGGGCGACCCAACAACTTACGGAGACCCCATGTCGCGAGGCGGATCAGGAAGCATGCTGGGAGTGGGCGGCGCCCGCCGGAACCTCGGCCGCAAGGCCCTCCGCGGCTCCCACCCGAGCGGCCACATCGGCGGCGGCCTCGACCCCCGGGCCCAGAAGCGGGAGCTGCTGCGCAAGCTCCAGGAGAAGCGTGCGGGGGCGGAAGCGCGGACGGAGCCGGGGACAGGGACGGAGGGGGAGGGTACGACCGGCGAGACGTCATGAACCGGACCGGAGCGGGGGCCCCCCGCCGTAGCCACCCCTTCTCGGGAGGGGGCTTCGGCGGGGCGGAACCGCCGCGCACGCGCGCGGCGGTTCCGACGATCATCCGGCCAGCTCCAGCACCCCCACCGTCTGGTCCCCGCTCACCTCTCCCGTCGGGCGGAAGCCGAGGCCGAGATAGAAGGCCTCCGGGCCGTCCGCGCCCGGGTGCCAGGTGACGAAGAGGCGGGTGCCGCCGCGGCGGCGGATCTCGGCGGCCACGGACTCGACGGCGAAGCGGCCGTAGCCCCGGCCCTGTTCCCCGGCCGCGATGTTGAGGCGCCAGAGGCCGGAGCGGATGTCGGTCCCGGTTCCGTCGCCCTTCCAGTCGAAGTCGAGGAAGGCCATCAGGAAGCCGACGGCGCGGTCGCCGTCCCGGATCAGCCGGGGCCAGGCGACGCCCGGGTGAACGTACGCCTCGGCGAGGGACTTCACGACCGGGTCGACCAGGTGTTCCTGATCGGGGCGGACGCGGACGCCGATCGCGGCGTCGAGGTTGGCGGCGGTCATCTCGTCCAGGTGCGGTGCGGTTGACATGATCGACGACTTAGT
>NZ_JAEMUX010000209.1 GCF_016598475.1 Streptomyces adelaidensis | reverse complement strand
CGAGGTTGTGGGTAGGCCCGGCCCCCGGATCATGTGGCGTTCCAGCGCCGATCCGGGGGCCTTGCCGTTGGTGCCGTTCCACAGTGACAGAGGTTCTGGACAATGTCCAGAACATCGGGAAGGATGTAGCCGTGCCCGAGAACCCTGAGAGCGAGGGGAGCCGCTTGATCACCCTGAAGCAGATCGAGCTGGAGCACGGGGTCAGCCGGTCGGCGCTCCACACGTACCGGCTCAGCAGCACCTTCCCTCAGCCCGTTCCGGTCGAGGGCTCCACTAAGACCCTGTTCCAAGCCGACGAGGTAGCCGCCTGGTTTCAGGCGAACCCGAAGCAGCAGGGCAAGAAGCGGGACCGATTCCTAAGCCAGCCCCAAGGAGAGTCCGTGACCACCACTGTTGATCCGCGTCTCGCGCTCATGTCCCGTCTGAACACTCCGCCGTACGACGAGGCGGCGGGGAAGACGGGTACGCCGTTGGGTGAGGCGGCGCAGCTCCTCGACGCCTACCGGGCGGCCATCCTCCGTGAGGCGGCCGACTCCGTTTCGGACATGCCAGCGCCGGACTGCTCGGACTTCAGCGACCTGGACGAAGCATGGGAGTCCGGCGCCTCGGCTGCTGCGCGGAGGCTGCGTGACGTGGCCGACGAGTGGCCGGAGCCGCAGGATGGGTGACACCGCCTGGGGTTGACCCCCACCACGACAGAGCCCCCGACCGTATGACCCGGCCGGGGGCTTTCTGCTGACCTTCTGGCATCGCTGTCTGTCTCGCGCAGCCAACGGGAGCGGCAGACAGCCTGTTCAGCGTAACCGCCAGCGCCGACAACCGGGGGTGCCCGCCCCGCTCGGGGTGGGTGAGGCGGGCACGGTCTCCGGGAGCCACTGCCTGCATTGCGGCGGGAGGGTCCAGTTGCCTGGTCCCGGCCTTGTCCCGGCAGACGATGCGGCACGGGGGTTGGCGCCCTTCCGGCCGGTGGCGTTCCACCTTCCACGCGAAGCGGATCACGCGCGCCGGGTCTCGCACCCGAATGCCGCAACAGCAGGATGCCAGACGGCGAGTGCCCCGCTCGGGGGAACGGGGCACTCGGTGTTGGCGGTCGCGCCCTCAGGCCATCACCTCTGGGCAGCCGAGGTAAGCCGCGCCAGGGCCCGCAGTTCACCGGACGCCTCCGACTGCGGGCTGAGGTCAGGATGCCACGGCCGTCAGGCCGGGCCGGGCTACTCGGGCCACTCGATGCCGTTGGCGGCGAATGCGCGGACGATCGCCGGGTCGTTGCGGTAGCCCTGGAGGCTGTCCAGCTCGGTGTCCCAGTCGTCTTCCTGAAGAGCGGCGATGACCTTCGTGAGGGCGCGTTCCTTGATCTCGTCGGAGGCGGTGGCTTCGATGAGCGCGTCGGCCATGGTGTTGAACAGGCTGTAGGCGGAACCCCATCCCATGGTCAGTTCTCCTTCGTGTTGTTGCTGGTGGCAGGGTTGTTCGGGATTGTTCGCGCGGGTTCATCGGCGCGAGCGGCCTGAGGGCGGTGGCATCCGCACCGGCATTTCGCGCCGCAGTGCTTGCACTCGCCCGGCCGTTTGGCCCCGTTCAGCCCGGTCATGGACTGGCAGTAGTCGTGATCGCCGTGGTGGCAGCCGGTGGACAGGTAGACGTGGCCGGCCGGTTGGGTCGTGGCCGGGTTGGGGTTGTCCGGGGTTGTCCGGGTGGGTTGTCCGGCGCGGCCGGGCTGGTTGAGGGCGGTGTGGAGTTCGGCGAGCCGCATGTCCCGCCAGCGGGACATCGACGTGCCGAGCGGAGGCGGCCCGGCTTCGACCCACCGGTCGGCCAGGGCGCGGACCTGGGCGAGTTCGGTCTCCGACTTCCCGAGCGCGGCGATGGCGTCGGCGAGTTGC
>NZ_JAEMUX010000208.1 GCF_016598475.1 Streptomyces adelaidensis | reverse complement strand
GTCGGTCGGGGTATCCGGGTGGGCGGGCTGGAAGGAGATGCCGAGCGCCTGGCAGGCCGAGCGGAACGTGTCGGAGATGTATGCCTTGCCCCGGTCGCAGACGATCGTCTCCGGCGTGATCACTGGGACGGCCGCGGCGTTGGCAAGCCGTTCGTCGAGCGCGATGAGCGAGGCGTGCGGGAGGATCGAGCGGGACATCCGCAGCGCGTCCGCCCAGCCCGGCCGCATCGGCTCCGGGGTCATCGCCCGCGCCAGCAGCAGAGCGGCATCCACCGCCTTCGTCGAGGGCCGCAGCACCGCCGCGGCCAGCGTGCGGGTCGCGATGTCTACGATGCCGGTCAGCTCGACGGTGTCCACCGTGCCGTCATCATGGACGAGCAGCACGTCCAGGGGAGTTGAGTCGATCTCCATCACCTCGCCCGGCCGGGCTGCGGTGAGCTGGCCGAACATGCCGTCCGGCTGCTTGGCCAACGAGCGGCGGGTGCGGGCCGAGCCCAGGGTGTGCCGCCCGGAGGAGAGTGCGGACAGCAGCCGGTAGAACGTCGTCCGGGACGGCAGTGCCACCACTCCCGGACCGTGTTCGGCCTCCAGCGCACGTTCCATCCGGCGCCGCAGGACCTGAGCGGACACCGTGGAGCGACTGGTCTGGTCCTCCACGACCTTCCGCAGGGTCTCGACGACCCTCCGGTCGACGCGGCCGGTACCGTCCGAGACGGACCGCAGCCGCGGGTCGACCAGGCCCAGCGCGCCCTCGCGCTCGAAGCGTCCCCGCATCCGCTGGATCAGCTTCAAGGACGCGGGGTGCCCACCCGCCTCAAGCTCTTCCGCCTTGGTCAGCTCCCGCTGCCGCAGCGAGCGGACCGCCGGATCGTATGCGGCCCGCACCGGCCCGTGCGGGTCCTCCATAGGACGGCCGGAGAGCATCTCCACCAAGTGCCGCTGCCACCACTCCGCCCGTTCAACGGCCTTGCGAGGAAACCCCTCCAGCACTCCAGCCGCTGGCACCACCGCCCGCACCGAGGACGGCGTGACCACCTCGAAGCCGGCAGACGACAACAGGTGGGCCAGGAACACCACGCTCGGAGACTGGCCCTCATCGACGAGCCGGACCGCGGTCCCCTCCAAAGCCGCCACCGTGTGCAGACGGCCGTCAAAACGGACCAGGTCACCCGCTCGCAGAAGTCGCGGACGCCACGGCATCACCGCCTCCTTCCCGTACCTCTCCGAGCCCGACCCGCGTACTCGCCGACAGCGGTCCGGCGCGGAGATCCACGGCAAGGACGTGCTGCCAGAGCAGATGGAAGAGAACCGGAAGCACCGCGATCTGATCGCCCACCCGCTTGGCCCCGGCCAGCAGCGAGGCCCCCTCGCCGAACACCTCCATCAACCGTTCGGCGACCTGCGGGCGGTGCACGCGCGGATGCCGGTAGCCGGCCAGCCACCGCACGTTCTCCATCAGCACCGCATCCGGCGCCCCCAACCGCGCGAAGTCCCACCCCACGAGCCTGCAGGCTGCGGCGGTCGTCGCGAACTTCATCGCGTCCCTCGGCTCGATGCGCTCATCCGGGCGCACGTCCACGACCAGCACCGTGCCGCCCGCGCGGCGTACGAAGAAATCCGGCGTGTGCCGCACCCGCTTCCCGTCCGGCCCCGACCACGACAGCTGAAAGGGCTGCGAGGCGACCGCCGTCACCCACGGGTCGAAGTCGAGCAGCATCAGATGATCGCGCTCCAGCCACGACTCATAACCCACGTGCCCGCCGCAGGTCGCCGACCAGTACCAGCCGCACCAGTTGCCCTGACCCCGGAAAGACGGAAACTGACGCTCAGGCCGTACGCCCTCGAACCGCACCGACCACAACCCGCTCAACGACCCTCGATGACGAACGCCCGTCG
>NZ_JAEMUX010000207.1 GCF_016598475.1 Streptomyces adelaidensis | reverse complement strand
GGAGGTTGTGGGTGGGTCCGCCCCCGGCTCATGTGGCGTTCGCAGCGCCGAGCCGGGGGCTTTGTGCATCAGCAGCATTGGGCCGCTTCCGCCACTGTATGGCATGCCATACGCTTAGGGGAAGCGGCCCGCCCGAAGAGAGGGACCGGGTGTGATCGAGGAGGTTCAGAGGGTGGTCGACGCCGTGAACGCAGTGCGCGCAATCGAGGACCCAGTACGGAGAGCGCGGGCCATCAGCGACCTGTTGAAGGCGCAGACTTCCGCCGAGCCCGACCTGCGGGACGAGCGGCGGGAGATCGTGCTCCGGATGCGCGAGGAGAAGGTCTCGTTCCGGAAGATCGCCGCCGAGCTGAACGTCTCGTTGGGCACGGTGCAGGACATCGTGCGCGGCCACTCGGGCCCGTGGGGTACGCGAGCGAAGAAGGACGAGGAGCCGCAGGATGGATGACCTTGTGCAGTGGCTACGCGCCCAGCTCGACGAGGATGAGCGGATCGCGCGGGCAGCGACGCGCGGGCCATGGGTGCAGAGTGGAATCGGCGACTATGGCTGGACCGTCGACTTCGGGCGTCCGGGCGCGGGAGTCGAAACTGCGGACACTGAGCAGGGCCTCGCCGATGCTGACTTCATCGCCGCGCACAATCCGGCGCGGGTGCTGCGGGAGATCGAATCCAAGCGGGAGCTGGTGAAGCTGCACAGTCGCGCCACCCTCCGCGCCGGAGGCGGCGCGCAGTACTTCGGCACGACGACCGTGTGCCGCTCCTGCGAGCCCGACCACCAGTTCCCCGAGCTGTCCTGGCCGTGCCCGACGCTGCGCCTGCTGACCGCCCCCTACAGTGGCCGCGATGGATACCGGGAGGAGTGGGCGCCGTGAGTGATACCGCCTGGGGCTGACCCCCAACACGCAGCAGGGCCCCACCGGGATCGGTGGGGCCCTTGCCGTTGCCCGTGGCGCTGTCCAGCGGGCGGTGAGTAGCGCCTCTCATCGTGCAGCAGCTTGACGACGAAGACGGCACCAGCGTACGCCGCCGGTCTGACAGCAGTACCGTCCCGGCAGCAACCCCCTGAGAGCGAGGCCGCCATGACCGCCACCCCACCACCGCCGCGTGTGCCGCTCGCCCGTCTCGCCACCCGCCCGCCGTCGCCCGCAGTGCGCCGTGTGCTGGATCGGCCGGCGGGGCGTAAGCCGGAGTTCAACTCGTCGATCTGACGGGTCGGGCCCCCGCTCGGGGGTGAACGGGGGCCCGGGTTGGGCGGTCGCGTTCCCCGGCGGCTCCGGTTACCAACGCCTCTGGCCCATTGACGCTGACGGGACAGGGTGCCGCTCGACTATTACCGGACGACTTCTCCGGGGCCTGGGTTTCCCACAAGCAGACGAGCGGGCTACGGCCAGGATGCCACGGGCTGCTCTGCTACGGATGGCATCCGCAGGCGCACAGCTGGCCCGTGAACTTCTGATTCTTCCGGCACCGCTGGTGCAGGCGTTCGGCCCACTGCCCGAGTTCGGCCCACTGCCCGAGTTCGGCACGCTGGGGGTGGCTCCAGTGGACGGCCGCGGCGAGCGTGCCGGCGGTCTGGCAGGCGGTGGACAGGTAGTCGGGGATGCTGCCTCGGATCAGGTCGAGTAGCTGGTCGGGGAGCTGTTCGCGCCTGTCGCCGGGCGGGGGTGGTGTCCATGCGGGTTCGGCCGGTTGGGTCGTGGCCGGGTTGGGGTTGTCCGGGGTTGTCCGGGTGGGTTGTCCGGCGCGGCCGGGCTCGGTGAGGGCGGTGTTGAGTTCGGCGAGCCGCCTGTCCCACCAGCGGGCGAGGGGCGCGCCGAGGGGTGGCGCCCCCGCCTTCACCCACCGGTCGGCCAGGGCGCGGACGCAGGCGAGTTCGGTCTCCGACTTCCCGAGCGCGCGGATGGTATCGGCGAGTTGG
>NZ_JAEMUX010000206.1 GCF_016598475.1 Streptomyces adelaidensis | reverse complement strand
CCCACTACTCCTCGCCCCGCTCGGAGACCGCTACGGACCACTGAACCTCGCACTCACGCCCCGCAGAACACCCGCGCGGATGATCTACGACAACCCATGGGTCCTGACCCGCTCCACCCGCTACTGCCCGCCCTGCCTCGCCGGGGACGGAGATGCCATCCAGGACAGCCACGGCGGCGCCTGGCAACGCCTCTGGCGCCTCCCCGTGGTCTTCCTCTGCCTCCGCCACCAGCGCCTCCTCCAGCACGAGTGCCCCGGCTGCGGAACACCCGTCCACTCCGTCCGGACAGCCAACGCCAACGCCATCGCACGACTGTCCGACGACACGCTCCACCCCTGGCAGTGCCGCTTCCCGACCCGGCCGAAACCACAGCACCAGCCCGAAACAGCCTGCGCAACCGACCTGACCCGGTTTGATCCGCCCTCGGCGGAACCCGACACGGTCACCATGACCGTGCTCCTGCAACTCCAACAACAGCTCGTGGACCTGCTCACGGCGGGCGGCCCTGAGACGGTCATGAGTGCGGGTGCACCGGTCCCCGCCGCCCACTACTTCGCCGACCTGCGCGCCACGGTCGCCATGGTCTTCCGAACCTGGCCCGTCGCCCGCGAGTACGCCAGCACACCGCGCCTGGCCACCGCCCTCGACACGGAGTACACCTCCCGCATCGTGCAGGCCGAGCCGCTGCTCAACACCCCAGGCAAGAAGAAGACCTCCAAGCCCTACACCGCACCGCCCGCGGAGTCGCTGGCCGCCGGGGCCGTCCTGGACATCGCCTCGCAGGTCCTCCGAGCAGCCGACCCGCACGAAGCGCGAACCCGACTGGCCCCACTCGTCCAGCGCCTACGCGACGTCGACCGCGCTCTCAGCACCTGGCTTCGCCGTCCAGCCTGGATCTCGTCGCCGCTCAGGCAGGCCGTCATGGATCCCCCTTCCGTGAGCAGACCTCGCCACCGCACGAGCCGAGACAGCACTTTGACCACCCAGCCGATGTGAAGGGAGACCGAGCCGTGTTCCATCGGAGAGACAACCAAGACCCCGGACCTCATCGCGCGCTGTCAGCAGCACGCGACCGGACACACAGTGCCCGGCAGTCAGCCCCGCCCTTGGCCATCGGCCAGCCGATGCCTGTGGGCAGTGATCCAGCCGCGGGAGCGCCGGTTCATCTCCTCATAGCCGGCGGCCCACATCCCCGCATATCCCGGATGCCCGGCTTCTGCGCTCGCACGGATGTTCTCCAGAGCGATATCGAGGAAGCCCAGCAGTATGTCGGCCACCCGCCCCCGCTCTTCGGACGACAGACCGTGAACAGCAGCGAAGCGGTGGAAACGACCGAAGAGATCGCTGTCGGCTCGGGCGTCGGTAATGTCCGACGGAGCCCGCAGGGGCACCCAGTGCCGGACGGCGACCGCGATGTCGAAGAGCCGGTTCGCGGGCACGGCGAGGTCGAAGTCGATGAAGGCCGCCGCCCGGCCACCGCGCACCACGACGTTCTCCAGGCAGAGATCGGTATGGCAGACCAGATACCCCTCAGCCCCCGGCGGCAGACGTCTCCCGCGCCAGACGACCCCTTCCGGCAACTCGAAACCAACCGCCGCAGCATGCAGCGCACGCTGCATCTGAGCAACGCTGACCAACAGGCCCTCGTCCGCTGCCCAGTCCGGGAAAGGCGGCACCGCGACATCGCCGGCCACGTAGTCCAAGATCTCCCGGCCCCGCCGGTCCATCCCCAGAAACCGCGGAGCCGCCCGGAAGCCCGACCGCTCCAAATACTTCAAGAACAATCGCACTGCCTCAGCGTTCACACCCCCAGGCCGCCGCACCGTCTCGCCAACCCGCACTACCGCGCCAGCCTGGTCAACCCCGCCGGCCAGGGAGTGTTCCACCATCTCGTCGGTCACACACCGATTCTCACCCGACCCCGCACCTCCGGGGCAACAGCCACGGGTGACGACAGATGTCCTGCAAATACGACACCTATCGTGCTCAGGTGTGACTCGTCACG
>NZ_JAEMUX010000205.1 GCF_016598475.1 Streptomyces adelaidensis | reverse complement strand
CCGGTGTCACTCCCCGCTGATCGGGCAGGCCCTGGCCCGTTCGTGGAGATCGGGCCCTACTCAGCAAGGACAGCGTCTGTTACTTGCCGCCGACCACCTCGGCGAACCGTCTTCCCCACCGACCGCGATCGCTGGTCGTGGTGCAAGGGGACTACTCGGCGTCATGAGATAAGCCCGTCACAAGCGGGAGTGGACAGGGCTCGGTCACTCCGCTCAGTGAGACACCGACTCATTGAGACACGCTCGCAGGTCGCGTAACTCCGTCGGATACGGCTCCATGCGGGTCAGGCCCCACGGGCGGAGGGGCTGGCAAATCGCCTCCACAAGCGTCTCCCCCAGTACCGAGCGCACGCTGCGCCAGGTTCTCGTGGTGGTCGCACAAGGCGTTCACCGAGCGGACGAGGCGCTGGGCGTGCGCGATGCCTGCGGGGAGTGTGCGGGCCCGGGTCGAGGCCGAGCCGCATTCGGGCCTCACCGACACAGGCGAGCGCGCAGGCACGCGGCACGTCCCCCTCGGGCAGCCGCCCGGCCGCGGCTTCCACCTCGGGGAGGGCGACCATGATGTGGCCGCGCAGTTGCAGGGTGAGGATCTCCAACTCGTCGGGGGCGGGAGACTCGGCGTCCTCGGCGAGCAGGCGGCGTGCGGCGGCTCGCATCGTCTCGGTGTCGAGCGGGATGTGAACCAGTTCTCCGGTAGCCGGCGGACAGTCGGTACGTGTACTCATCGCGGCGCTCCTCAACGGCCTTCGGCTCCCCCCGGAGGCTGTCACCTCGCCGGGGTCTCGTCGTCCCCGCCGACGCTAGAAGCCTGATGGGTTCGCCCTCCAGCGATGTTCATGAATGTTCATGAGAGCTTGTTAACCGTCTCATCGCCATCAGCCCTCTTGGTCTGAGGCCCCATTACCTGCAAAGTCGTGTACATCACTGCACATCAAGAGTGCCGGAGGCGGCGATGAAACTACGGTTCATCGGCATCGACCCGAATACGGGAACGGGCGAGAGCCCCACGGTCTGGGTCGACGAGAGCAGCGATGATCTGGTCATTCAGGTATGGAAGCCGACACCCGAACTCGCAGCTCCGAGTGCTCCGCGTTCGAAGCGCCGGGGCACGCGGCGGGAATCCCCGATCACGAGACAGTTGTCCGTATCCCGGCCCGCATGGTGCCGATCCTGAGAGAGGCCCGCGATGCCGCCGAACGCGCCCAGCTTCGATGAACTGCTGAACGGTCCTCAGCGCTCAGCCGTCCACCTGGAGATGCGCGACACCTACGGGGTCACCGGTGAAGCCGACGACTTCGCCCGTTGGAAGAGCACCGGAGTACGGGACACCGACCCCGAATCGCCGTACTGGGCGCCATGGGTGAGGCTGATCCGGAGCGCGGTGGCCCGTGGCGTGGTCGTGCGCCGGGCCCGCATCGTGTCTGAGCCGGTCAGCGACTACATCCGGTACGAACATTCGGGCACCGCCGTCAATGTGGAGGCGGGTGAACTCGTACGGTGGCTGCCGCGTCGGCGTGCCTCCGACATCGCGCTGCCCGGCAACGACTTCTGGCTGATCGACGGCCGACTCATCCGGTGGAACCACTTCACCGGTGACGGAGCCTCCGGCGGCGGGGAGATCAGCGAGGAGCCCGGCGCGGCGAAGCTGTGTGCCGACGCCTTCGAAGCGGTGTGGATACGCGCGACGCCGCACGAGGACTACGAGATCGTCTAGTACGAAAGGTGCACGGTCAGCTCATGCGCAACTCCCCGTCCTTCTCGGCCCAGGCAGCGCGCGAACGAGTTGCGCGGCGCCTGCGAGAACTGCGCGCCGACGCGAACATCACGGGGACCGAGCTGGCCGTGCGCTGCGGCTGGACGCATCCGAAGACCTCCCGTATCGAGAACGCGCGCACACCTCCCACACCGGACGACATCCGCCGCTGGTGCCAGGCCTGCGGCGCCGAGGATCAAGCCGCGGACATCATCGCCCAGTCGCGTAACGCCGAATCGCTGTACGTCGAGTGGCGACGCAAGGTCCGTACGGGC
>NZ_JAEMUX010000204.1 GCF_016598475.1 Streptomyces adelaidensis | reverse complement strand
GGGTGCAGATCCAATGAGGGTGCTGTTGATCAGGTGGTGGGTATGACCTGGTCGCGGTAGCGCATCTGGTGGTTGCGGATGAACTCCTGCTGCTGGTGCCAGGCCCAGTAGGCGTCGAAGTCGCCGTTGGCGCGGACGGCACGCAGCTTGAGCACGGCTTCAGCTCCGGACAGGCCCCAGCGGGCGCCGGTGATGTCCAGGCGGTCTTTGACCAGGTGCCGGCATGCTCCTTCGATGATTCCGGTGGCGATCGGCCAGCCGCGTTCAAGGGCGGTGTCGTAGCGCAGATGCTCGGCCTTGCCGGTCATGTAGTTCACGGCCTCGTCGATGCCCTTGCGCTGAACGCCACGCAGTCCGGCGGTGCGGGCGGCTTCCTCGAGTGCGGCGGCGGTCTGCTGCACGCCGCCGCCCAGCAGGACGCGGGCGTGACGGGCGACCCAGTTCTCGGCGGAGGCATCGCCGGCCTCGTGCAGGCACCAGGCCGCTCGCCACAGATATTCCAGCACGTGGATGAGGTCGACGATGATGTGGATGTCCACGCCGCGCTGTAGTGCTTCGGCCTTGATGAGGTCGATCTGATGGCGGGCCCCGTCGACCAGGACGACCCAGCAACGGCGGTGGCCGGGGTCGCGGTGCTCTGCCTGGTCGAACACGGCGGCCACCACCTGCGCGGCGGTGTCGGTCACCGAGCCGCACAGCCACTTCGACCGGGCCTTGGGCCCCTGGCGGCGCTCGGGCGCCGCGCCGTCGACGGCGGCGTCTTGCCGGTCGGGGTCGGCGATGATGTCGTCCATCGTGCGCGGCGCGGGCTCGGCATCGTAGACGGCTCCCAGGGTGGCCATCCGTTTCCTGCCGTGTTTCTCCCCGGACGCCAGCCGGGTCTTCATCGCGTTGCCGCCCTTGGCCGCCGCGGCCCTGGCGGTGTCCTCGCGCAGGGCTTCGGGTCTTATGACCACGCCCTTGCCGTCGACCGACAAGATCAGTGGCGTGGTGTCGGTGCAGGGAGCCGGTACGAGGGCGTCGTAGAACGCGTCGATGTCCGCTGCGGCGCCGACAGCGAGTTCCTGGACCTGCCGGTGCCCGACGCCGGAGCCGGTGTGGGCGTTGATCCGCTCGCAGGCGTCGGCAAAGCTGCCGCGGGAAGACTCGATCGCGGCGAGCCTGGCCAGCCCGTGCGAGTGCATCCCGTCGGGGAGGTTCAGCACCGCGTCGGCCGGGTGCAGGTCCGCCACCCTGGCGCCGCGGTAAGCGATCCGGACCACGGTGACCTTGCCGAACACCGTGGCCAGCCTCCGGCGCCGGCCCCGCTCGATCCTCGAGCGCCCGACACCGGCAGCGTCCACGACCTCCCGCCGACGCACCTCGTCCCTGGCCCGCAGGGTCAAGTGGTCCTGGAACAACTGCCGGGTGACCTCACGCATCCGCTCTCCCAGCAGGTCCTCCAACTGCGCATGCGTCATCACCGCCGCCTGAGGGGCCGCCAGCTCCGCGCACGCCGCAGCGAACATGCCCGCCGAGGCAGCGAAGGCGTCCTCACACTCCGCGAGCGCACCCTGGGCCGGCCCCACCACGCTCACCACCCCTGCTTCCGGCCGTCAGCCTTGAACAGCCCGGACGAAAGCTCGGCCAGAATCCCGCGCTCCACCAGCCGCTTCAGCTTCGAGCGCATCCCCTCGACATGCCGCGCCTCGGTCCCCAGCCCCAGGTGCCGGCACACCTCCTTGCAGCGCATCGCCGCCCCCGAGGTCGCGAACAACGCGATGATCTCCCGGTACTCCGGCGACATCACCGTCACGTCCAGCTCCGCCTCGGCCTTCACCAGCGCCACAGCGACTCCGCCGGCGTCCTCACCCGCGTCCGTGTCCGGCGCCGGCGAACACGGTGCGGCGAGCACCTCCTCCACCGTCTCCCGCGCGATCTGCAACCGCGCCAGCCGCTCCTCTGCCCGCGACAACTCCTCGGACAGAGCAGCGATCTGCTCACGCAGCCGCTCGGCCTGGCCCAGCACGTCAGCCCGCCTGGCCTCCAACGCCTCCATCAACGACGGCACACCCACCCACCCTCGCTCGGCACCCGCACGCCTCACGGCGGGCTCGACCCCGGCGACGGTAGAAGTCGGCACGACCGGCCACATCCCGAACCTCTGCGAATCACCCCAACGAGGCACCCTCAGAAGATCCGCACCC
>NZ_JAEMUX010000203.1 GCF_016598475.1 Streptomyces adelaidensis | reverse complement strand
CCACCAAGACATGATCTTGGTGGGGTTAATAGTCAAGGTAAGGGGTGCGGGGAACTGCGCGAGCAACCACGGACCATCCGCACCCGCCGAAGCACCCGCGCCCCCGGTGAAAGTCGGCCCGGGGCGCGGTTCCGGCCTTTCGACCGGCCCGTTTCCCCGGACCGCTTCCCGAACCCGGCGGGCACCTCTCAATGCACCGGGCTCTCCACAAGCCCCGAAATGGACCGCGTGCTGGAAATCCTCATCACGCGATGGGCCAGGGAGCCGGGATAATCGAACCTCGGTAACGGTAGCGAGTCGTGCCTACCTTCTCAGGATCGAACAGCTCCCTGTTCTCGCTGGCGGGCCACCATCCGCCGCCGCAATAGCGGTGGCGGAGTTCCTTCCAGGTGGACCGGCGGTGTTTGCGCCGCATCCATCGCCAAACTGTCTGCCACGTGTAGTGACTCAGATAAGCGAAGGTCACAGAGGACACTCCTGGCCGGAAGTAAGCACACCAGCCCCGCAACGCCATATTCAACCGGCGCAGCAGGTCATCCAACGGCTGGTTCACTTCGACCTCTCGACACAGCGTCTTGACCTTCCGTTTCACGGCCTGGACGGCCTTCTTCGCGGGGTAGGTGTAGACGTAGTGCTGTCTGGTCCCTCTCTTGCGGTGGCGCTGGATGTGCCATCCGAGAAAGTCCAGACCCTCATCGATATGAGTAATCAGGGTCTTCTCCGGTGATAGGCGCAGGCCCATCGTGGACAAGACCTCAGCGATTTCCTCGCGCAGGACCTCGGCATCAGCTTTCGAGCCGAACACCATCAGGCACCAGTCGTCCGCGTACCTAATGAGGCGGTAGTTGGGCAGACCATGGCGGTGCCGTCTGGCGCGGTCCACCTTCCCAGCA
The DNA here is from genome assembly GCF_016598475.1 of Streptomyces adelaidensis. Classification (GTDB taxonomy): domain Bacteria; phylum Actinomycetota; class Actinomycetes; order Streptomycetales; family Streptomycetaceae; genus Streptomyces; species Streptomyces adelaidensis. The sequence continues at coordinate 1,314 of NZ_JAEMUX010000203.1, read as the reverse complement.
GCGGGGCCTCCCGGCGCCTGTGCGATGCACTCGTCCAGGACGGACAGCGCCACGTTGCTGAGCAGGGGCGAGAGAACACCGCCTTGTGGTGCTCCGGAGAGCGTGGCGTTCCATACCCAGTCCTCCAGGTATCCGGCTTGAAGCATGTTGCGCAGCAGCCGCAGAAACCGGCGATCGTGGACTTTCTCCGATAGCGTCGAGAGCATGACCTCGTGGTCAAGCGACCCGAAACAGTCGGAGATATCGCCCTCAATCAGCCAGGTCGTCCCCGTCCAGGTATTAGCCACCTCGCGCAATGCGGTATGGCAGCCCCGACGGGCACGGAACCCGTGGGACCGGTCGGAAAACTGGGGATCATAGTACGCCTCCAATAAGAGACGCATCACTTCACCAACCAGCTTATCCGTCCAGCCAGGCAAGCCGAGGGGTCTGAGTTTCCCGTTTTTCTTCGGGATCATTACCCTCTTGACTGGACTGAATCGATAGCGTTCGTGGCGCATCGCATCGATGATGCGCTCGATCCTGTCCAGGGACATGCCGTCCACAGTGTCTGCCGAGACTCCGGGCGTCATCGCTCCCTTGTTGGAGTAGATACGCCCGTAAGTCATGAGATATAGCTCCGGGTTGAACATTTGTCGGTACAGTTCATTACACGGCAGGCCGTGCCTGCCGCGCTCACGGAGGACACCCAGCACTGTTTCGGCGCTCTGCAATTTCGCATACCTCCCAGGTTTTCGAGTGTCCGATCACCTGACCCCCTTCGCCCTCATTCCGGCTTTCCCGGACTTCGTGGCCGGTCGTTACTCCGGCGACTAATATGGGGTCTCCGTCACCATAGGATTCGCATCCCTTAGGTGATCCCGCGTTCATCTCTGTTGTACGTAATAGCGCAACTTAGGTGCCCCACTCATCTCCTTGAATGCCCTCACTGGGCATCGCTCCACGTTCCGGAGGTTGCATCGGCCGCGAAAGAAATGCCAATGCAGGACGTGGCGCCGGTTCCAGACGTCTTTCCGGCGGATGGATATTTGCATCTCCTGGAGATTGGGATTCAGGCAGTTTAGCTTTCACCGTATTGCGCGAATCGCTCGACGCACTGTTCCTTACGTCTGGACACAGTCGCCGATTTCCTGGCATGCTCTTGTCCCTCTCACCCTTTCAGGCTGAGGTAAGCCATTCGATTCAAGAACGTTCCTCCGAGTTCTTCCCGACTGCGTCGGGAATACAACAGAGCGCCTCGCGGCGCAATTTCACCGTATCGCGCAGGTCCCTCAACGCGCCGCTCCATACGCCTGGACGCGACCGTTGATTTTC
>NZ_JAEMUX010000202.1 GCF_016598475.1 Streptomyces adelaidensis | reverse complement strand
CCGTTCCTAAACAGTGTTCGGGAGTGACATTTGCTGCCAGCTCCCGGAACTGCGCGTATCCCGAGCGGTGTTGGATGCGCTGGGTTCCCGCGTTCGCTGTATCCCCGTCCGGCGATGTGCATCGTGGGCACGCTCCGTGACGGGTGGGCGGGTTCCCTCACGCCCTCCGGCACTCGGTTCGGCCTGGGCGGTCCGATGCCCACGACGATCACTCTGGTCGTCGTGGGGCGGTGCCGTCCGTCGCCGGATCGGGTGCCCGAGGGCGCGTCGCCCGATCGCGACACTCGCGGCGTCGTGTCGGGACATCTTTCGCTTGTTGCTGGTCAGGGGCTTGCGCCAGTGCTCATCGCCCCACATCGACGTGTACGCCGGATCGATGGCGACGATCGACAGGCCATGCTCGGCCGCCATGGAGACGAGCCGGGCCTTGAGCTTGCCGGTGGGGATGCCGGAGATGAGCTGCCGGAACCGTTTCTTGCGGCCGTGCTTCTCGCGGGTCTTCTCGGCGGCGAAGTCCAGGTTCTCGATGCCGATGGCCTTGACGCCGCACCGGTTGGCCCAGTGCAGGAGCTGGCTGATGGCGTGCCGGATCTGGGCGTCTCGGTGGTCGGCGGTGCCGGACAGGTCGTAGAAGAACCGGCACGGGTCGCCGACCGGGTTGCCGTGCGGGTCGAGCTGGTAGGTGGCGAAATGGTCGGCGTTCGTGTCGACGCCGATCATGCCCTGGGCGCGGGCTGTCTCCAGAGGCACGGTCTTGACCGGCGGAATCGCCCACGAGGCGGTGAGGTACCAGCGGCCCTTTGCCTTGTCCAGGTGGATGCGGTAGGCCACGGCCCGGTTCGCTTCGATCCGGTCGCGCCACTCCGCGCCCCGGTGCTGGAAGGCCACCTTGCAGGCGAGGACGTACCGGCCGAACCTGCCGTTGGCCAGGTGGGCAAGCGGTGCGGGCAGCTTGATGCTGACCTCGCCGTCCGGGGTGACGCGGATCGTCTCGTTCCCGTACCGCTTGCCGGATTCGCCGTCAGCAGCGAGGAACCACCGCTCAGCCTCCCAGCGTTCCCGCCACTCGGCCTCGGTGAGCTGGGCGGCTTCGAGGTTGTGACGGTTGTTGAGCAGGCGCCGGCCGCCGCGCACGACGTGCACGACACCAGCCTCCCGCCCGGCGCGGGTCTCATCGAGGTGGTGTTCCAGCGTGGCCAGACGCCGGGACTTGTGGAACCATTCGCCCTTGCTGCGATATCCGCCTGGTGCCCGCTTGGTGCCCTTCTCCCCGAGCGGCTGGGACAGCCGGTGCTTGAGGGTTTGGACACCGGCCTCAAGGGACTGGATGTGTGCGAGCTGGCAGCGCCGGGACAGCGCCCACTGATCGTGGGTGGCCTTCGTGATCGCCCCGGCCCAGCGCGAGGACGACTCTGCGGTCAGGCCCTGCTTACGGACAGCCCACGAGTCGCTGTCGTGGTCCAGGCCGTCCGCGCAACGGGCCTTGAGGTCCAGCGACGCGAGGCGTCCGAGGTGTTCGCCGACCAGGCACAACACCTTGTCGTCCTCGACGGTGAGGTGCTTGAGCCGGTCACGTATCGCTACCCCGGACGGGCCGAGCGCGACGAACGGCGCGTCGATGGTGCGGAGCTTCTTCTCAGCCATCGGCAGCCGCCGCCTCAAGAGCCTTCTTCGCCCGGTTCTTCGCGGAGCGGCGGCCGTACAGGCGGGCGCAGAAGGAGGTCAGGACCTCGACCATGTCGCGCACGAGGTCGTCTTCGACCTCGCCGTCATCGAGCACGACGAGCCGTCGTCCGGTCGCGGACAGGGCCGCTTCGACCAGTTCAACGTTCATCCTGCCGAGCCGGTCTCTGTGCTCGACCACGATCGTGGTCACCTTCGGGTCCGCCAGCAGCCGCTTCGCCTTCGCACGGCAGCCGTTCATGCCCGAGGCAATCTCGGACTCGGCACGGACGACCTGGTGACCGGCCTTCGCGGCCCACGCCGACAACCGTGCGGTCTGCCGCTCCAGATCGGCCTTCTGATCGTGGGAGGAGACGCGGGCGTACAAGCCCACTCCAACGGTCACGGTGGGTGAGGTGTTCGCGTCGATGTTCACCAGGATCGTGCGCGGCCCCACTCGTTCCGCAGGGATCGGCAACGTGCCCTCACGGAACCAGCGGTACGCAGTACGCGGGGCGATCCCCTGTGCGCGCGCCCATTCCGTCAGGTTCATACACGCAATCATACGACACTTGTGACACCTAAAAGACACTCATGGACACTTATTGAAGAGCAGCTGCGACCCC
>NZ_JAEMUX010000201.1 GCF_016598475.1 Streptomyces adelaidensis | reverse complement strand
CTGGGCGCGCCTGGTGGCAGACCTTGAATCCGGCGCGTTCGCTGAGGATGTATTGATTCTCTGGGAAAACAGCCGCTACAGCCGTAAGACATCCGAATGGCTGCGCCTCATGGAATTGTGCGAGGAGCACGGCAAAAAGATCTTCATAACAAGTGATGGTCGACTCTATGACCTCACACACTGGAAGGATCGGCGCAACCTGCGCGAGGACGCTTCGGACTCCGAAACGGAGAGTGACAAAGTCAGCATGCGGAATTGTCGGACGTCCGGCGCCCAGGCAGAGCAAGGGCGCCCACACTCGCGCCCCCCTCACGGCTACATGTCGCAGTACGACGAGACAACAGGCAAGTTGGTCAACTGGGTTGAAAACCCGGCGGAGTCGGCTGTACCGAAAGCACTTTTCAAGGGCCTGCGCGAGGGCAAGTCGTATCGGCGCATCGCGCGTGAGCTAGAGGCGGCCGGACACGTCAACCGCTCCGGTCGACCGTTCACGGATGAGCACCTGCGGACGATGTCTCTCCGGCCCACGTACGGCGGATACCGGAAGCACACCCCCAGGAGCCGGGGGCGCTCGTTTCAGGCGCAGCAAGTTGAAACCAATCTGTATGAGGCCACGTGGGACGCTCTGATTGACCGTGAGACGTTCTGGGCGGTGCGCCGTATGCTCCTCGCCCCGGAGCGCCGGAGTACGCGCAACGGCAGGGCGAGGTACGAACTTACACAGATCATCCGTTGCGATGTATGCGGCGGACCCATGTCGCACGTCAAGGGCACCTATACGTGCAAGGGTCGCTCATGTGTGGCAATTGATAAGCCTGCCGTCGATGCATTGATTATTGGCAAGAGGGACGAAAAGACAGGAGAGTTCATTCCTGGCGTACTCCTGTCCTACCTCGCGTCGGACAAAGTCTATGAGGACTTCGCAGCCTCGCCGCAGGACTCCGGGCAACTGGAAAGCATCCGCGCGGAGCTTGCCCGTGTGCGTGCCGACAGGAGCGAGGCGGAGAACGCAGAACCCGAGAGCATCGCGGAAGCGCGCATGTTCGCGCGGATGGTCGAGACCCTGACGAAGAAGATCAATGCTCTTGAGGAGCAAGAGCGCAGACTCACCCTGCCTGCCGTTCTCACGGACTTGATCAAGCCTGGTAAGGACGTGGCGGAGCGCTGGGAGGCCGCGCCGGTCGAGGCGCGCCGCGAGGCCGCGCGGCTCCTGCTGTCGGCTGACTGGCTCGGTCAGGTGCGTATCCAGCGCGGGCGCGGCAAGGCTGCCGCCGACCGTATCCGCTGGCACAAGGAACCCGTCCGCGAGGCTGTTTTGGCCGCGTAACAGCCGACCAACGGCGCCCCCGTCCCTTTCCTGGGACGGGGGCGCTTCGGCGTTCCTGAGGGCCGTACAGCAGAATTACACGCACGTGCTTTCTTGCGCTCGGGTCAACTTCAGAGTAAAGCTGTTTCCGTCCTGCCTCGCGCAGCCGCACGGACTCACCTCCTAGCCCGTAGCTGGGCATATCTCGGAGTCCCCAATGCCCATCTCTCCCGAGAAGGCACACCTTCGCGCCCGCATCGCTGGGCGCAGGCGGCAGAACTCTGACGCTGATGTCACCGATGAACAACGCGAGTTGAGGGCACTTGCCCTTGCAGAGCGCATCAGGCGTGACGTCGAAAGCGCTCCGCCCCTCACCCCTGAACAGATCGAACGGCTCCGGGCACTCCTGCCTCCGGTCGAGTAATCACCCCTGCATTCAAGTAACTCAAGGGTCCCGATTCCCAGCCCTGCAAATCGGGGGGCCCGCTCTTCACCGCTCCGTCAGAGACGCGACGTTCGGTTAGAGGGGACCCGGCCTCACTCGTTTGGGTGGCCAATCACTTGTTATCAGATTGATCTCAGCTGACTCATTTTGGATGTGATTAGACATGCCCAAAAAGAAGCGTCCGCGCAAGCCGACAAAGCCACCCAGCGGACCCCAAAAAGCCATCAGAGACTTTGCGGCACAGTACAAATGCAGTCACTGTAACTCGCGTGTCGACGGACTCACGCGCGACGCAACCACCGGAATTTACCGCGTAGCCATCTGCCATGACGACAGTTGCCCAGTCCTCCGAGGAACGCTCACAGACATGCATGATGCGGTCCGGGCAGCTTTGGCCGCTGGGCAAATCGCAGGGGTGATAGCCCCACTCGGCGGAGGCGCTGAGTGACTGAGTCAAAGCCGGAGCTTAACCAGTCAGACATAGACGCACGCCTCGCCCTCGCGTGGCTCCTCAATCCGCACTCGGCACGGCTGGACTCACATAGCGAGGAGGTGCAGCGCCTAGTAAGCGCCCTGTCGTCAAAGCTGCCAACGTCGGGACTGGACCCCGAAACGCACGCACTCATAGAGAGGCACAAGCGCGAGGCGGCAGAGGTCGAGAAAGCAAAGGAGATAGCGAGTTACAACCGGGCGAGGCAACGCGCACAGACCATCGAGGAGGAGGAGTTTTCC
>NZ_JAEMUX010000200.1 GCF_016598475.1 Streptomyces adelaidensis | reverse complement strand
AAGGTTCGGTATGCCCGGAGAAAGGTCCGCACTCCCTCGACGACGAGTGGCCGGACGCGGGCATCCTCCGCGGCATTCGCGGAACCGAGCCTGTCCAGCGCGACGCCGAAGGTCAGCGCGAGGAACTGGTCGGCCGCGAGTCGGGGGTCGGGGACGTCGAGCAGCCCGGCCGCGGCGAAGGCGGCGAACCGCTCGGCGAGTGCCTCGTCGGGGGTGTCGGCCAGGGGGTTTTCGCCCCGGTGCGGCAGGGTGGCCGGATTCCGCCCGGACCAGTCGTTGCAGCGTTGCGTACTCCGCCGAGCCCAGCATGTCGGTCGCGATGCGCATCGAGAACGTGACCAGGGCGTCCTCGAGGTCGGCGACCTCGGTGACGTCGGTGAGGGTGTCGTCGAGGGTGCGCCGGATCGCGGTGATCAGTGACTGGCCGACGGCGTCGACGACTGCTCGCAGCAGCGTCTGCTTGTCGCCGAAGTAGTCGTAGACCGTCCGCATGGACACTGGATGTTCGCGCTGCCGACGATCGCGGTCATCGAGGCCACCCTGCTGGTGAACAGGCTGATGCCGCCTGACGCGCCGGGCCGGTCGGACGGCGCCGGGGTCGACTGGCCCGGCCTGGTTCTCCTGAGCGGGACGCTGGTCACGCCCATGCTCGTGCTGGCGCTGGCGCTGGCGCCCGACATCGGCTCGCAGCCACTCGTGCTCGGCGCCCTCATCGTGGTTCTGGCCGCCTTCGTGACCGGATGGACTGCCGTTGAGCGTCGTGCGGCCTCGCCGATGGTCGATCTGCGCATGCTGGCACGGCCTGAGGTGTGGAAGTCGTGTCTGCTGACGTTCGTGCTGTGTGTCGGCACCTCGGCGGCGGTCTATCTCGTCCCGCAGCTGTTCGCGGTGTCCGCCGACGAGTACGGGTTCGGCGCCGGCGCCACCGAGATCGGCTTCTACCTGCTGCCCGGCGCCGTGGCCGCGTCGCTGGCCGGGCCGATCAGTGGGCTCGGGGCGCGGCGTTTCGGCTCGCGTGCCGTGGTCACCGCCGGGATCGTCATCATGGTCGCCGCCCTGATCGCCCTGGCGGCCGTGCACACCGAGGTCTGACACCTCGTCATCGGCAAGATGATGGTCGCGCTCGCCAACGGCCTGTGCGTCACGGCGCTGGTGACCGGCACCGCCACATCCGTCGATCGAAGTGACACCGGCATCGCCACCAGCCTGGTCCTGGTGACTCGCGTGCTCGGCTTCGCCGTGGGTGTGCAGGTCAGTGGTGCGATCCTCACCGCCGGGACACCTTCCGGGTCGGATGTCCCGGCCGAATCGGCCTTCGTCACCGGCTTCGCCATAGCAGGCGCCGTCACGGCGCTGTCCCTGCTTGTCGCCCGCACCATGAGCAAAGGAGTCAAGGAATGACCCGCACTGATCTGTTGAGGGACATCGGTACGGATATCGGTACCGCGCCGAGGCGCAAGGTTCTGATATCCGGGGCCAGTGTTGCCGGGCCCACCCTCGCGTTCTGGCTGAACCGCTACGGATTCGCGGTCACGGTGGTCGAGAGGGCGGGCGCACTTCGTGGCGGTGGTTATCCCATCGATGTGCGCGGCACCGCACTCGAGGTCGTCCGGAGGATGGGAATCCTGCCGCGACTTCGGGACGCGCACATCGACCTGCGTCGGCTGACCTTCCTCGACGGGGACGGCAGCGAGGTGGCCTCGGTCAACCCGCACAGCGTCACCGGCGGTGTCGCGGGACGGGACGTGGAGGTGCGGCGCGGGGATCTGACCGACGCTCTTTATACGGCGGTCCGTGACGACGTGGAGTTCTTGTTCGACGACTGCATCGACACCCTCGACCAGTCCGGCCTCGGGGTCGACGTCACCTTCCGCGGGGGCAGCAGGCATACGTTCGACATGGTGTTCGGTGCGGACGGTCTGCACTCACGTACCCGCGAGTTCCTGTTCGGCCCCGAAGAGCAGTTCCATCGGTACCTCGGCTACTGCTTCGCCGGGTTCACCATGCGCAACACCTTCGGGCTCTCCCACGAGACCATGATGTGGAACGCCCCGGGCAGGGCCGCGGCACTCTACGCCGTGGGGGACAACGACGAAGTGCACGCCTTCCTGAACTTCGCCCACCCGGAACCACCGTTCGACGCGTTCCGGAACCCCGAAGCCCAACGGGACCTGGTCTCCGCGGTCTTCGCCGACGCGGGATGGGAGGTCCCGGGCATGCTTGCCGCCATGCGCGACGCGGATGACCTGTTCTTCGACGGGGTCAGCCAGATCCGCATGCCCCGCTGGTCCAGCGGCAGGGTCGCGCTGGTCGGCGACGCCGCGTACGCGCCCTCGTTCCTCACCGGACAGGGCTCCAGCCTCGCGCTCGTCGGCGCGTACATGCTCGCCGCTTCCCTGGCCGACCAGGACCGGGATCACGCCGCGGGCTTCGCCGCCTACGAACACGGCACCCGTGAGTTTGTGACCGTGAACCAGGAGCAGGTCGGCGAGGGCGATGCCACACTCCTCCCGACCACCGCTCGGGCCCTGGAGCAGCGCAACGACATGCTGCGCAATCTT
>NZ_JAEMUX010000020.1 GCF_016598475.1 Streptomyces adelaidensis | reverse complement strand
ATGTGGGATCAGGCGGCGTCGGCCGCCGGCAGGGGCCTGGCAGTGCGGGCCGAGGCGAACACCGCCCGCAACTGCTCACGCACCTCCGGGCGAAGAGGAGGCGCGGCATCGGCGATCTGGCGGGCCCTCGCAACGGCAGCCGGCCCGAGCAGTCGCTCCGCTCTCTCGCGGGAGAACTCCGGTACGTCACTCATGCGGAGACCGCGGTGAGGTGGTCGTTCTCGACGGGGGCTTCGACGGTGCGGCCGGTCGGCTTCCAAAGGACGAGGAGGTCCACTCCAAGCCGTTTGGCAATTGCCATGGCCTCGGGGTGGAGGGACTTTTCGCGGCGCCCGTTGCGAAGGGCGTCGATCTTGCTGGGGTGGCATCCGGCCGCGTCGGCGAGTTCTCGGACGCTGACTTCGCGTCCGTCTCCGGTGCGCTCCATGAGCATGACCAGGAGGTCGCAGCTCACGAGGACCATGTATTGCTGTTGGGGGCGCACTATCTACCTCCGTAGACGCGATGTGCGTTTCCGTGAACAAGACCGACAGTACATGCCTGTAGACGCACTGTCTACGCAAACGCACAGTGCGGGCAAGATTGAGTCATCGCATCCGGAAGGGATAGCGCCGGAGGCCTGTTTCCGTAGACACTCTGTGCAGGGTCGTGAACGGTTGCGTCCGCTGACCTGCTATTTGCTCGGTGATCAAAAGCCGTAACGTAGACATCAGGCGTCACTACGGGGCCAGAGAAGGGGCACAATGCACGCCATGACTGAGCAGCGGACCGACTTCACCGACCTGCTGAAGGCTCGGCGCGCCGAGCTCGGCAAGAGCCTGCGCGACATGGAAAAGCTCTGCATCGACCCCGACAGTGGCGAGCAGGCCAAGTTCGGCTGGCTCTCCAAGGTGGAGCTCGGCAAGGCTGTCGACCCACCCAAGCAGGAGCGCCTGAAGGCGATCTCGATCGGCTACACGCTCCCGATGAAGATCATTCAGGCCGCCATGTTCCGGCAGTTCTTCGGTTACGACCCGGCAGTCGATTCCTCGGTGGCGTGGAGCGAGGACTTCACCACGCGAATCATCGTTGCCCGGGCTGAGGAGATGACCGAGGAGGAGCGCCGGCAGTACGCCGACATCGCGGAAACCTTTGCCCGTAGGCGTACTCAGGGTGACGGGAACTCGGGCGAATAGTACGACTTTCCGTTACCCATTGATTCCCTCTGGTCACAGCCTGATCGGTGTGGCACAGTCGGTGATCCGCCTGGGGGGCGCAAAGGGGTCAGCTCAACCAGGCGCTCGGGTATATGTGCGAGCGCCGGGTTGTGAGCAGTGGAGGCGAGCGCGAGATGGCGGACGAGGACACTCAGCAGGGTGACGATGAGTCACAAGAGGCACCACTCCAGCCGGAGATCCGGATGGAACTGGTCGGCAGTCTCCCCGGAGGGCGGGCCATTGCCGGAGTGGAGCAGGAAGGTTCCTTCACCTGGCTCGCGTCCAAGGAGCACATCAGCGAGCAGGCCAGGGGCGAGCTGGTCGAGCTGTTCCAGCAGATTGTGAGAGAGGGCTGGTGGGCGCAGAACTGGCCCGACGCCCGCTAAGTCAACCCAACCCCCACTTTGAAGCCGCAGGCATACAGCCTGCGGCTTTAAAACTGCCTTTCCCTGGGCTTCGACCTGGCGGTCGCCTGTGCGGTCCTGGGAGCCTCCGAGCGGATCGATCCGCGGGTGCTCGCCGACCTCGTGATGATCGGCGAACTGGGACTCGACGGTCGGGTACGGCCGGTACGGGGCATCCTGCCCGCCGTGCTGGCCGCCGCCCAGGCCGGGTACGAGCAGGTGGTGGTGCCGGAGTGCGCCGCCGCGGAGGCCGCACTGGTGCCGGGCGTCTCGGTGCTGGGTGTACGCACCCTGCGGCAGTTGATCGCCGTCCTGGCGGACGAACCCGTGCCGGACGAGGAACCCGACGTGGGCCGCCCCGACCCCCTCATGGCGGGACTGCGCCTGCCGGGCACGGGGGCGGCCACCGGTATGCACGCCGGCGCAGCGCACCAGGACCAGGGCCATGACCTCGCGGATGTCGTCGGACAGCTCGCGGCCCGGACCGCCGTGGAGGTCTCGGCGGCCGGCGGGCACCACCTCTTCCTGGAAGGCCCGCCGGGCGCCGGCAAGACGATGCTCGCCGAACGGCTCCCGGCCATTCTGCCCCCGCTGGGCCGGGAGGAGTCACTGGAGGTCACGGCGGTCCATTCGATCGCCGGTCTGCTGCCGGCCGGGAATCCGCTGGTCGACGTGGCGCCCTACTGCGCCCCTCACCACTCGGCCACGATGCAGGCCCTCGTCGGCGGCGGGCAGGGCATCGCACGGCCCGGCGCGGTCTCCCTCGCCCACCGCGGAGTGCTCTTCCTCGACGAGACCCCTGAGTTCAGCAGCCATTCCCTGGACGCCCTGCGGCAGCCGCTGGAGGCGGGACATGTCGTGATCGCGCGCAGCGCGGGGGTCGTGCGGTTCCCGGCGAAGTTCATGATGGTCCTCGCCGCGAATCCCTGTCCCTGCGGCCGCTTCTCACGCACGGACGACCTGTGCGAGTGCCCGCCCTCCTTGGTCCGCCGCTATCAGTCGCGGCTCTCCGGGCCGCTGCTGGACCGGGTCGACCTCCGGGTCGAGGTGGACCGGGTCACCCGGTCCGAACTCACCGGGCGCGGCGCCAGGGGCGAGCCCACGGCGACGGTGGCCGACCGGGTGCGCGCGGCCAGGGAGCGGGCGTCCGTACGGCTGCTCGGCACGCCCTGGCGGACCAACAGCGAGGTCCCGGGACGCGAACTGCGCAGTCGGTGGCATGCCGCGTCCGGCGCGATGGACGAAGCGGAGCGCTGCCTGGAGCGGGGGGTGCTGACCGCGCGCGGGCTGGACCGGGTTCTCCGGGTGGCTTGGACCGTGGCGGACCTCGTCGGCCATGACCGGCCCGACGCGACGGACGTCAACCTGGCCCTGCAATTGCGCACCGGAGTTCCCCGTGGGGTGCCGATGGCGATCGGGGCACTGACATGAGGCCCGGGAAGCGCGGCTCGTCGGCGGGTGAACCATGACCGGCGGCGGTGTGCCCGATGCCGAGCGGCTCGACCGGGCCTTCCTCGCCCGTGTCATCGAGCCCGGGGACGAGCTCGGCGGGCGGTGGCTGCGGGAACTGGGTGCCCGCGAAGTGGTGCGGAGTCTCTCGGGGGGCGGACGACCGCTGCCGGAGGCCTCGGAGAAGCGGTGGGCGGGCCTGTGCGCCCGCGCCGGGCGCGCCGACCCGGAAGGGGACCTGGCCCTCGCGAGGGAGGCCGGGGGACGGTTCCTGGTGCCCGGGGACGCCGAGTGGCCCGGGCAGCTGGACGATCTCGGGGACGGGCGGCCGATCGGGCTGTGGGTGCGGGGCAGGGCCAACGCGCGGATGTGGGCGTTGCGGTCCGTGGCCGTGGTGGGCGCCCGTGCCTGCACGGAGTACGGGGCCCACATGGCGGCCGTGCTGGGCGCCGGATTGGCCGAGCGGGGGTGGGTGGTCGTGTCCGGCGGGGCCTACGGGGTGGACGGGGCCGCTCACCGGGGAGTGCTCGGGGTCGGTGGGGCGACCGTCGCCGTGCTGGCCTGCGGGGTGGACCGGCCCTATCCGCGGGGGCATGTGCAGTTGATCAACAGGATCGCGGAACAGGGGCTGGTGGTCGGAGAATTGCCGCCGGGGGAGCATCCGACGCCGAGCCGGTTCATCCTGCGCAACCGGGTCATCGCCGCCCTCACCAGGGGGACCGTGGTCGTGGAGGCGGCCTACCGCAGTGGTGCGCTGACCACGGCGCGGGCCGCGCAGCGATTGGGGCGCTTCACGATGGGTGTTCCCGGGCCGGCGACCTCGGCCCTGTCGGCCGGCGTGCACGAACTTCTGCGGGGCGACGCGGTGCTCGTGTCCGACGCTGCCGAAGTCGTCGAACTGGTCGGTGACATGGGAGAGCTGGCCCCCGACCGGCAGGGCCCTGTGCTCCCCCGTGACCTGCTGGAACCCGGTGCGCGGCAGGTGCTGGCCGCGCTGCCGGGACGGGGGAGCGCGGCCGCCGCCGAGGTCGCCCGGGGCGCGGGGACGACGGAGGACGACGCGGTCGGGAGACTGTACGAGCTCCGATCACTTGGTTACGTCGAACGACACGGCGACGGCTGGAAGTTGACACGCCAGGCGATGATCTCCGTCTTGTCGGATCGGAGGCGAAGTTGACCGAGCGTGTTCGGCCGTCCGGGGGAACGCCGACGGCCTTGCGGTTTCCGGCAGTTGGCGTCCCGCGAAGATCACACAGCGCGACCGGTGTGACCCTGCGGGACGGCCAGCGGAACGTATCTGCGCACGGGGGATCCCTCGTCCTTCGCACACTGCGACTCCTCAGTCACGCTACGCTCACGAGGATTCCGACTCAGGACAGGCATCTCGACATCAGACCGACAGCTCACCCAGGCACCCCCAGTTCACGGCAGAACGGCACAAGGCGACGAATGCCCCAGCACACCTCCGGGTCTGACCGGGCGGCGGCTCCCCCCGCCGCCCGCGGCACCGTCCGCCCGCCCGCCCCCTCGACACTCGACGAGCTCTGGCGGACGTACAAGACGACGGGCGACGAACGGCTGCGCGAGCAGTTGATCCTCCACTACTCACCCCTGGTGAAGTACGTCGCGGGCCGGGTGAGCGTCGGCTTGCCGGCCAACGTCGAGCAGGCCGACTTCGTCTCCTCCGGGGTCTTCGGGCTCATCGACGCGATCGAGAAGTTCGACATCGAGCGGGAGATCAAGTTCGAGACGTACGCGATCACCCGGATCCGGGGCGCCATGATCGACGAGCTGCGCGCGCTGGACTGGATCCCCCGGTCGGTGCGGCAGAAGGCGCGCAACGTGGAGCGGGCCTACGCCACGCTGGAGTCGCGGCTCAGACGCACCCCGACCGAGGTCGAGGTCGCTGCCGAGATGGGCATCCCCGTCGACGAACTCCACTCCGTCTTCAGTCAGTTGTCGCTGGCCAACGTGGTGGCGCTGGAGGAGCTGCTGCATGCCGGCGGTGAGGGCGGCGACCGGCTGAGCCTGATGGACACGCTGGAGGACACGGCTGCGGACAATCCGGTCGAGGTCGCCGAGGACCGGGAGCTGCGGAGGTTCCTGGCGCGGGCGATCAATACCCTGCCCGAGCGGGAGAAGACCGTCGTCACGCTCTACTACTACGAGGGGCTCACGCTCGCCGAGATCGGGAACGTGCTGGGAGTCACCGAGAGCCGGGTGAGCCAGATCCACACGAAGTCGGTGCTGCAGCTGCGGGGGAAGCTGGCGAGTTTCGGCCGCTGACGCGGTCGGACCGGACCCGGCCCCCGGGTTCGACCTGGCCGGACACGGGTCGCGTGCGGGCCTTGGCGGGGGCCGGTCGGGGGAAGGCCCTCCCGTGGTCGGCGGTCCGTCCGTAAAGTGGTTGACGTGCCAAGGATTCGAGCGGCCTCCGTGGCCGAGCACCGGTCGATGCAGCGAGCCGCCCTGCTGGACGCGGCTCGGTCCCTGTTGTCCGAGGGCGGGACGGAGGCGTTGACGTTCCCGGCGCTCGCCGAGCGCACGGGGCTGGCGCGGTCGTCCGTGTACGAGTACTTCCGGTCGCGGGCCGCCGTGGTCGAGGAGCTGTGCGAGGTCGACTTTCCCGTGTGGGCGGCCGAGGTCGAGGCGGCTATGGCCGCCGTCGACCGGCCCGAGGACAAGGTCGAGGCGTACGTCCGTCAACAGCTGGAGCTGGTGGGGGACCGGCGGCACCGGGCCGTCGTCGCGATCTCGGCGAGCGAACTGGACGCCGGTGCCCGGGAGAAGATCCGGGCCGCGCACGGTGGGCTCGTCGCGATGATCGTGGAGGCCCTCGCGGGGTTGGGGCACACGGAGCCTCGGCTGGCCGCGATGCTGTTGCAGGGCGTTGTCGACGCGGCCGTGCGCAGGATCGAACTGGGGGCGGCGGAGGAGCCGACCTCCATCACCGACGCGGCTGTGGCGATGGCTCTGCGGGGGGTACGGGGCTGAGCCTTCGTGGCTCTGGTGGGCTGAGCCTTTGCGGCTTGGGTGGGCTGGGCGTCTGCGGCTCGGGTGGACTGAGCCTCTGCGGCTCGGGCGTCCGGTGCCGGGGTTGAGCTCGGCTGGGGTTTCGTTCACCGGCGCTTGGCGGGTGCTCGCAGCCAGGCACGGCGATAGCTATGGCGTCCTGTGCGGCCACGCCGGGGTCGAGCTGGGGCCGGGGTTTCGCTCACCGGCGCTTGCCGGGTGCCGCCGCGCCCACCCGTGCCGCCCCAGCGGCACGACTGCCCGCGGTTACGGATGGCGCCGCCCTCTTGGCCGGGCGGCTGCTTCAGCGGAACGAGGGCGTCGCGTGGGGCCGTTGGCCAGGAACGCTTCCCAGCGCGGCCGCGCGGGCGGGCAGGTGCCCTGAACCGGGGGCAGGGTGTCCCCTCATGTTGTTGCTGGGTGGGCAGTTGCCCCCGAACGGGTTGCCGGTCAGGACGTCGACCCGTGCCGTTGCTGGAGCGGACAGTTGCTGTCCCGAGCCGGCGCTGGGGGACCAGGCGGCGCCTCGTGTTGTCTCTGGGATGGGCAGTTGCCCTCGACTGGGACTGGTGGTGAGGGTGGCGCCTCGTGTCGTTGCTGTCCCGAGCCGGCGCTGGGGGTCAGGGCGTCGCGCCGTTCCGCTGTTCGGGCGGGCAGCCGCCATGGCGGCACGACTGCCCGCGGCCAGGACTGGTGACCGGTGTGCCGCCCAATGCCGCTGCTCGGGTGGGTAGCCGCCTTGGCGCCGCGGCGTCCCGCAGCCGGGACTCGGGGGTCGGGCACCGGGCCGCTGAGGCGGCTGGGCGCGGGAGGAGCCGCCTCGGCGGCACCGCCGGTGACCGTCGGGGCTGAGGTGGCTCCTCGGTGGTCCCGCCGGTGGCGGTCGGGTCCGTCACTCGGGTACGGGCAGTAGGCGTGAGGGGCCCCTTCTCAGGAGCCAGGGGGGTAGTAGTGACAAGGGATTCAGGTAGGTGTCCGCTCGGCGTAGGCCCCAGTGGAGGCAGGCTGTCGGGCAGTGGGACGGGGAGGGTTCCAGGGTGCCCAGTACGTCGCCCGGGGCCACCTCGTCGCCCTTCTTCGCGGACGCGCGTACCGGTTCGTAGGTCGTGCGCAGGGGTGGGTCGCCGGAGCCTGTCAGTTCGACCGAGATGACTCCTCGGCCCGCGACCCGGCCCGCGAAGGACACCCGGCCCGCCGCGACCGCTCGTACCGGGGAGCCGGCCGGGGCGGACAGGTCGACGCCTCGGTGGCCCCGGGCGTAGGTCGTCGGCGGGGGTTCCCAGGCGTGGACCACCAGGGGGCGGAGGCCGACGGGCCAGGTGCGGCCGAGGACCGGGACCGGCTCTTCGGTGGCAGGCGGCGCCGTCCTCGCGCCGGCCCTCGGCGCGAGGAGAAGCAGCGCCGTCACGCACATCAGCAACCCCAGCCACGTGCACACCAGTCGTTTCGCTCGTTCGTGAGACATCTCGTGAGACATGGCGAAAGCGTCCCGCGAGTGGCTCGATCATGGCCGGGATCTGTGGAGTACTCACTGGTTGTGGATATCGGCGTCACCCGGGGCCTCGTGGGTCCCGTACACTTCTGGTGGCGATCCGGGTCACCGGGTCGACTTCGCACGCCCCGGTACGAGGCCCGTCTGTGGTCCGTATCAGCGCCCCTCGGTCCTTCGTGGCAACGGCGCATCGCGGGCGTCAGGCGCGGGTGCCGACCGGTACCCGCGGCACAACCGAGAAATTCAAGGAGAACGGCCATGGCCGTCGTCACGATGCGGGAGCTGCTGGAAAGCGGCGTCCACTTCGGTCACCAGACCCGTCGTTGGAACCCGAAGATGAAGCGCTTCATCTTCACGGAGCGCAACGGCATCTACATCATCGACCTGCTCCAGTCGCTGTCGTACATCGACCGCGCCTACGAGTTCGTCAAGGAGACCGTCGCCCACGGCGGCACGGTCATGTTCGTCGGCACGAAGAAGCAGGCGCAGGAGGCCATCGCCGAGCAGGCCACCCGCGTCGGCATGCCCTACGTCAACCAGCGCTGGCTGGGCGGCATGCTCACCAACTTCTCGACCGTCTACAAGCGTCTGCAGCGCCTCAAGGAGCTTGAGCAGATCGACTTCGAGGACGTCGCCGCGTCGGGTCTGACCAAGAAGGAACTTCTCGTGCTCTCGCGCGAGAAGGCCAAGCTGGAGAAGACCCTCGGTGGTATCCGCGAGATGCAGAAGGTGCCCAGCGCCGTCTGGATCGTGGACACCAAGAAGGAGCACATCGCGGTCGGCGAGGCCCGGAAGCTCAACATCCCGGTCGTCGCCATCCTCGACACCAACTGCGACCCCGACGAGGTCGACTACAAGATCCCCGGCAACGACGACGCGATCCGCTCCGTCACGCTGCTCACCCGTGTGATCGCGGACGCGGTTGCCGAGGGCCTCATCTCCCGCTCCGGTGTCGCCACCGGTGACAAGGGCGACAAGGCCGCGGGCGAGCCGCTGGCCGCGTGGGAGCGCGACCTGCTCGAGGGCGAGAAGAAGGCGGACGAGGCCCCGGCCGCCGCTGAGGCCACAGCCGAGGCTCCGGCTGAGGCTGCCGCCGAGGCGCCGGCCGAGGCCGCTGTCGAGGCCCCCGCCGCCGAGGCGCCGGTCGAGACCGCTGTCGAGGCTTCGGCCGACGAGGCTCCGGCTGTCGAGGCTCCGGCCGCGGACGCCGAGCAGGTCTGACCTTCACGGTCGCCCGACCTTCAGTCGTACGGCTGAGATGACGGCGGGTGGCGCCGAGCACGCCACCCGCCGTTCATCCACAGCCACTGGATCTTTCGTGGCCGTAGATCTCCGCAGCCCGTAGATCTTCGGCGGACGCCGCCCCACGAGCGGCGGCGGACGCCGACTTCGAGACTTCGAACTCCGAGAAGAGATTCACAGATCATGGCGAACTACACCGCCGCTGACGTCAAGAAGCTCCGTGAGCTCACCGGCGCCGGCATGATGGACTGCAAGAAGGCCCTGGACGAGGCCGAAGGCAGCGTCGACAAGGCCGTCGAGGCCCTGCGCATCAAGGGCCAGAAGGGCGTCGCCAAGCGCGAGGGCCGCTCCGCCGAGAACGGCGCCGTCGTCTCCATCATCGCCGACGACAACACCTCCGGTGTCCTCGTCGAGCTGAAGTGCGAGACGGACTTCGTCGCCAAGGGCGAGAAGTTCCAGGCCGTCGCCGCCGCGATCGCCGAGCACGCCGCCAAGACCTCCCCGGCCGACATCGGGGCCCTGCTCGCCTCCGAGATCGAGGCCGGCAAGACCGTCCAGGCGTACGTCGACGAGGCCAACGCCAACCTCGGCGAGAAGATCGTCCTCGACCGCTTCGCGCAGTACGCCGACGGTTTCGTCTTCGCCTACATGCACCGCACCATGCCCGACCTGCCCCCGCAGATCGGTGTCCTGGTCGAGCTGGACAAGGCCGACGCCGCCGTCGCCAAGGGCATCGCCCAGCATATCGCCGCCTTCGCGCCGAAGTACCTCGCCAAGGAGGACGTGCCGGCCGAGGTCGTCGAGTCCGAGCGCCGCGTCGCCGAGGAGACCACCCGCGCCGAAGGCAAGCCCGAGGCCGCCCTGCCGAAGATCGTCGAGGGTCGCCTCAACGGCTTCTTCAAGGACGCCACGCTGCTCGGCCAGCCGTACGCGCTGGACAACAAGAAGTCCGTCCAGAAGGTCCTGGACGAGGCCGGTGTCACCCTGAAGCGCTTCACGCGCATCAAGGTCGGCATCTGAGTCCGTTACGCGACGGGCACCCGGCCCCGATAGGGTCGGGTCCAGTCGTTCGCGTACGCCGCCACGTGTGCGCGTGACGCGCGACGGACGACAGCAGATCTGACGAGGAGGCCATTGCCGCGCATGGGATGCGAACACCACCCCATCGGCAATGGCCTTCTTCGTATGTGCGACACGTAAAGAGGCGAGATCTCCATGACCACCAAGCCCGAGAAGAGCGACGACGGCAAAGTACGCGGCCGGTATCTGCTGAAGCTGTCTGGAGAGGCGTTCTCCGGGGGCGGTGGCCTTGGCGTCGACCCGGACGTGGTGCACGCCATCGCCCGGGAGATCGCGGCCGTCGTGCGCGACGGAGCAGAGATCGCGGTCGTCATCGGCGGCGGCAACTTCTTCCGCGGCGCCGAACTCCAGCAACGCGGCATGGACCGCGCCCGCTCCGACTACATGGGCATGCTCGGCACGGTCATGAACTGCCTCGCCCTCCAGGACTTCCTGGAGAAGGAGGGGATCGACAGCCGGGTCCAGACCGCCATCACCATGGGCCAGGTCGCCGAGCCGTACATCCCGCTGCGGGCCGTGCGCCACCTGGAGAAGGGCCGTGTGGTCATCTTCGGCGCCGGTATGGGCATGCCCTACTTCTCCACCGACACCACCGCCGCCCAGCGCGCCCTGGAGATCGACGCCGAGGCCCTGCTGATGGGCAAGAACGGCGTGGACGGCGTCTACGACTCCGACCCCAAGACCAACCCGGACGCGGTCAAGTTCGACTCGCTCGGCTACGGCGAGGTCATCACCCGCGATCTCAAGGTCGCCGACGCCACCGCCGTCACGCTCTGCCGCGACAACAAGCTTCCGATCCTCGTGTTCGAGCTTCGCAAGGAGGGCAATATCGCGCGGGCCGTCAAGGGTGAGAAGATCGGCACTCTCGTGGGTGATCAGGGAAGCGGGGCCTGACCGGGTCCTTCCCCTGCCCGGGGGACGGAGCCTGACCGGGGGATGGACAATGTCCTGCCGGTCGGGAACCGTGCAGGAACAAGACGCGACGCAGCCGGCCGCCGACCTGACCGAGACAGCAGCCGGGCCTACTCAAGACACGCAGGAGCAAGTGGTGATCGAAGAGACCCTCCTCGAGGCCGAGGAGAAGATGGAGAAGGCCGTCGTGGTCGCCAAGGACGACTTCGCCGCGATCCGCACCGGTCGTGCGCACCCGGCGATGTTCAACAAGATCGTGGCCGACTACTACGGTGCACTGACACCGATCAACCAGCTGGCTTCGTTCTCCGTGCCGGAGCCGCGCATGGCCGTGGTGACCCCGTTCGACAAGACCGCGCTGCGCAACATCGAGCAGGCGATCCGCGACTCCGACCTGGGCGTCAACCCGAGCAACGACGGCAACATCATCCGAGTGGTGTTCCCCGAGCTGACCGAGGAGCGCCGCCGCGACTACATCAAGGTCGCGAAGAGCAAGGCCGAGGACTCCAAGGTGTCCATCCGCGCGGTCCGCCGCAAGGCCAAGGACGCGATCGACAAGCTCGTCAAGGACGGCGAGGTCGGCGAGGACGAGGGCCGCCGTGCGGAGAAGGAGCTCGACGACACCACGGCGAAGTACGTCGCCCAGGTGGACGAGCTGCTCAAGCACAAGGAAGCGGAGCTCCTCGAGGTCTGATGAACGACTCTTCCTGGGGGGCGCCGCCACAAGCCGGGTACTGGGCGCCGACCGACCGGGGACCTGTCCAGGGGCATGCCCCGGCGGGTCCCACATACGATGCGCCTGAGGCCCAGCAGACTCGCCCCATGCCCATCGTGCCCGACGTACCCGCGCATGGCGGGAACCAGGACGACGACCGGGGGACGGCTCGGCCGGCCGGCCCTCTGTTCCGCGACGAGACGCAGTCGGCGCGTCCCCACGGGGAGGCGCCGCAGAAGCCGGAGCCCATGCCCGACGCCCCGCAGCCCGCCCCGCAGAAGAAGAGCGCGGGCCGTGACCTGGGCGCCGCCATAGGGGTCGGCGTCGCACTCGGCGCGGTGATCGTGGCGTCGCTGTTCATCGTCAAGGCCGTCTTCGTCGGCGTGATAGCGGTCGCCGTGGTCGTCGGCCTGTGGGAGCTCACCTCGCGCCTGCAGGAACGCAAGGGCATCAAGGCACCCCTCGTGCCGCTCGCGGTCGGCGGGGCCGCCATGGTCGTCGCCGGGTACGTGCGCGGGCCGGAGGGTGCCTGGGTGGCCATGGCGCTCACCGCGCTCGCCGTTCTCGTCTGGCGGATGACGGAACCGCCGGACAACTACCTCAAGGACGTCACCGCGGGGGTCTTCGCGGCCTTCTACGTGCCGTTCCTGGCCACGTTCGTCGCGCTCATGCTCGCCGCCGACGACGGGCCGCAGCGGGTTCTCGTGTTCCTGGTGCTGACCGTCGTCAGCGACACGGGCGCGTACGCCGTCGGCTGGCGCTTCGGCACGCACAAGCTCGCGCCGCGCATCAGCCCCGGCAAGACCCGCGAGGGTCTGCTCGGTGCGATCGCCTTCGCCATGGTCGCGGGCGCGCTGCTGATGCAGTTCGTCATCGACGACGGTGCCTGGTGGCAGGGCCTGCTCCTCGGCCTCGCCGTCGCCGCCAGCGCCACGCTGGGCGACCTCGGCGAGTCCATGATCAAGCGGGACCTCGGTATCAAGGACATGGGCACCCTGCTGCCGGGCCACGGCGGCATCATGGACCGCCTGGACTCGCTCCTGCCGACCGCCCCGGTGGTCTGGCTGCTGCTCGTGCTGTTCGTGGGCTCCGGCTGACGGGTGCGTACGTGATTCCTTGTAGGCCTCCGTCCTGTTTCAGGGCGGGGGCCTGCTGGTACTCACTGGCATGGCTCCCCGGGCGAGGGAGTGGGACGATTTTCGTGCGGGACCTCGCAGGGGGGATCACCCTGGAAGGGGGCGGGCTTCATGTCCGACTTCCGCGAATCGATCGACATCGACCGCAGCCCGGAGGATGTCTGGGCGTACATCACCGAGTTCTCCCACATCCCGGAGTGGCAGGAGAGCGCGGTCGCGACGGAGCAGCTCGACCCCGGGCCCGTCGGCGTCGGCTCCCGGGTGCGCATCACCCGGCACCTCGGCCGCCGGGACATCCCGATGACCATGGAACTCACCCAGTTCGAGCCACCGCGGGTCTGGGGTCTGCAGGGCATCGACGGCCCCGTCCGCGGCCATGTGCACGGCGAGATCACCCCGATCGACGGCGGCCGCCGCTCCCGCGTGACCGTCGAGGTCGGCTTCGACGGCAAGGGCATCGGCAAGGTCCTCGTCCCCCTCGTCGTCCGCCCCCAGATCCGCAAGGAGCTGCCGCGCAACGAACAGCACCTGAAGGAGAACCTGGAGCACAGCGCCGCGTAGCTCCGCCAGGGGGGAGGCCGCGCCTCGGCATGGCCTCGTGGCAGCGCAGCTGTGGCCGCGGGTACAGCTCAAATGATCTGCGACACTTGATGAGCCATGCCTAAGCCCGGAGAACTGGCAGTCACCAGACGCGAACAGGCCCCCCACCTGCGCGTTTGGCGCCTGTCGGGGGCCTGCTTCGGGCTACTGGGCCGTCTCTGGGCCGTCAGACTCGCTCTGAGGGGGCAGGAACACCCCGTCAACGGCCTTCCTCGTACGTTCTTGACTCGATGGCATCAGGTGCGCGTACACCCGTAGCGTCAGCGCCGGGTCCGTGTGCCCAAGGTACTGACTGACTGCCTTGATGCTCTCCCCGGCGTCCAGCAGAACGGACGCGTAGAAGTGCCTCAGGGCGTGCATGCCGTGCTCGCGCGCCGACTCGTACTTGCCATCCTCCCCGGCGTCCGGGATGAGCCCAGCCACCGCGAGGGCGGGCTTCCACTCCTGGATGTTGAAGTTGCTGCGCCACACGACCCCGCTCGCGGTGTTCGTGAAGAGCAGACGGGCCGACACCTTCGGGCCGTCCGGCTTCCTCCACGGCAGCGTGATCTCAACCGGCTTGCAGGGGTCCATGTGGGCACGCAGAGCCTCGGCCACCGACGATGGCAACGGTACGTCCCGCTCCTTACCGCACTTCGGCGGAGCGAATACGGCCTTGCCCCGGATGAGCTTGACCTGCCGGACGACGTGCAGGATGCCGCTCTCGAAGTCGAGGGCGTCCTCAGCGAGTCCCACGATCTCGCCCTGACGGAGTCCGCACCCCGCGCCCGTGTCCACCATGGCCCGGTACCGCTCGGGGAGCGCTGCGCGGACGGCGTGCACTTGCGTCGGCAGCCACGGCACAACGCGCCGGCGCTCTGCCGACGGCGGACGGACGGACTTCGCGGAGCACGGGTTGCGAGGCAACAGGCCGTCGTCCACGGCCGCGCTCAGCACGGCTCGAACGTCGCCGTAGATGTTGCGGGCGTACGCGCCGCTCACCGTCGGGTTGTCCTCCAGCGCGCTCACGAGATCGCGGATGTGCTCGGGGCGGAATGAGTCCAGAGGCCGCGTGCCGACGACCGGGAAGGCATGTAGGCGCAACCGTTGTTCGGTGACGATCTGGCTGGACAAGTCCGCGCTGTGGGCCTTGAGCCACTTCTCGGCGTAGCCCTTGAAGGTGATCCGAGAGGCACGCGGGTCGATGTACTGGCCGCGCGCCATGTCGGCCTCGGTCTCGTTGAGCCAGTGCTCAGCGAGTCGCTTCTGTCGGTCGGGGAAGCTCTTGCTCTTCTCGCTGCCGTCGGGGCCGATGTACCGGGCCCGGTAGCGCATGCCGGTGCCGTGGCGGTCGGTCTTGACGCGGACCGGCTTGCCGGCGGCGTTGGTCTCGGTCTTGAACCAGCGGTCTTGGATGTGGCCTGCCATGTAGGGCGTGGTCCCTTCTGGGCATGGGGAAGGGAGGGGCACGGTGTGCCCCTCCCTGGTGTCACGGGTGTGCTGTTTGCTGTGTCAGGCGGCGGCCTGGTCGGCGCGCTTGCGGTCGGTGACGTAGGCGCGTACGTCGGCGGGGTCGTAGCGGACGTACTTGCCGATGCGGAAGCCGGGCGGACCGGTGCGCTTCTTGCGCCACTGGTAGACGGTTTCGACGGGTACCTCGAAGATCTCGGCGATGTCGTCGGGGGTGAGGTACCGGTCGGGTAGGCCGCCCCGGAGCGTGGCGCGAGGGTCGGGGTCTGTCGGCTTTGCCATGGGGACTCCAAGCGGGGAAGGCATGGCCGTGTGTGTCCGAGGTGCGGATTTCTGCGTCATCGCGTCATCAGCGTCATTTGGGCTTCTGACCTGCGGTTTTGTGTGACGCAGTGGCGAGGGGTGCGTCATCGCAGCGTCATCGGCTGCGGCATCCGTGACGCAGCCCGTGACGCAGATGACGCAGAATGACGCAGACATGGTCGTCTGCGTCATCCCGGTTGCCGCAGGTCAGGGGCCGTTTCTCTGCCTGCATGACGCAGATGACGCAGCGTCTTCCCTCTTAGGACAAGAGAGGGGGTGTCTGTTGTCGTTCGGTGCGCCTCACAGCGTGAAGAAGGAGCCGCGTCGCGGCGCGACCTTTGGGCGGCGCATGCGCCGAACAGCAAGAGGAGCACGCCTGGCCGGTGGTGCTCCTCTTGCTTGTCCATGCGAGCGGCGGTCGCGGTCAGAGAACGCGCTGTTGCACGTGTGGGGGCGGTGTGGTCGGGCGGGTCATTTCGAGGTAGCGGCCCTCGCTGGTGCGGCCCGTGTCGATGAGTAGACCGCGAGCGGCAAGGGTGGGCTGGAGGCGCTTGAGACGGTCGGAGAGGACTTTCCCGGTGGTCGGCCACCCCTTGGGTAGGGCCCGCAGTTCGTCCCCGCTGTAGAGGAGGCTGAGGCAGTGCAGCCACTCCGTGGACGTCATCCGCTGCGCCCCGCCCGGCTCGATGGTCTCGGCATGCCGGAGGACGGTCTGCGCGAGGAGGTCACCCTCGATCACGTCGTCGTTGAGGTCGTCCAGGCTGGCCCTGTAGGCGGGGAGCGCTCCGAGACCGGTGGCCGCGTCGAGCTGCGCGCACAGGTGCGCGAAGTCCGCCATCCGCAGATCGGTGGGGGTCTCTGCCTCCACCGCACGGACCTTCACTGTGAGATCCAGGAGCGAGCCGAGAACGACGGGCAGAACCTCCGCGTACTCCGCCCACAGTTCCGCCTCGGTCCGCCGCACCCGGGGCCGCTCCAACCGTAGGGGAAGGAGCCGTTCGGCGAGGTCGGGACGGATGACGCCCACGTCGATACCGGTGAGCAGCAAGGGGCGGCGGTAGCCGACGCGGAACACGTCCCCGTCGGTGAACAGGGCTCGCTTGACGCTCTCGGCGCCGGTGACGATGCAGCACATGGCGTCGGACAGGTCCGGGGTCATGTGGGAGAGGTTGTCCAGGGCTGTGACCCATCCGGCCGCCACGGCCGCGATCAGGTTCTCCTCATCCTTCGGCGCGCGCCGAAGGTCACCGCTCATGCCCTCGATGATCCGCACGAGCATCCGCCCGCCGGTCGACTTGCCCGCCCCCTGCGGCCCGGTGAGGAACGGCGCCGGGACGGGCACGGACGGACCCAGACAGCCGATCAGCCATGCGATGGCCAGGCACTCGGTTTCCGCGTTGGCGAAGTTGCACAGGCGCATCAGCAGGTCGATGCCCTTGCCGTTGGTGTCCTTGACGGGCAGGGGCAGTTCCCCGGTGAGCTGAGTGCGCCGCCAGCAGACCTCGCGCGGGTCGGGGGTGAGGATGTCCCAGCCGGTGGGGTGGATGCGGACGGACTGCCCGTCATCACGTCCCAGGTCAAGCCAGGTCGCGCCGTCGAATCCGGGGGCGACGCGGATGTGTACGGGCTGTACGTCCTCGGTCAGCGCGAGCGCCTCGATCAAGTCCAGTGCCTCCTTGAGCGCGGTCCCGTTGAACACGCCGCGCCCGTCCTTGAACAGACCGACCATGAGTTCCTGCCGGTGGCTTCCGGTCGTGCCCTGGGAGCGGATCGGGCGGGCCACGGGGTGCCCGTTCTTCTGCGCGTATACGGTCCCGTCGGCGGTGCGGAAGTAGCGGAAGTGCGCTTGCGCGTAGTCGGTGATGACCTCGCGGGCGGGGTTCTTCTCGTCGTCGGACATGGTCACAGTCCCAACGCGGTGCGGGCGTTGGTCCACGCGTCGGTGCAGTGCCGGGGGGATTCGCCCTTGGCCTGCGCGGCGGTGAACAGCCTGGTGACGTGGGCGTCGGTGAGGCAGCCGCACCGGCCATGGGCGGACAGCACGGCGAGGAACGTCCGGTACACGGTGGCGTGGACCGCGCTGTGGGCCTCGGTGATGCGCTGCTCTGCCATGGCGATGCCACGGGCCAGATAGGCGGGCGTGCGGTGGGGGCATTCCCCCTGTCCGCCCCTCAGAGGCACGGTGAGCGTCTGTGGCGCCCTGCGAGCCGTGGACGGTTCCTTTACTGCCAGCGCGCGCACAGCGTCCGGGAGAGCGGCTGTGGTGCCGGTGCCGGGACAGAGCCAACGGGCATAGGACATCGTGGACTTGATGTCGACACCGGCGCGGACGCCGTTCACGGAACGCATGGCGCCCTGGTAGATCCAGTGCTCTCCGCGCGTCGTCGGCACGGTGAGGGTGGTGGGCAGGGTGGCGCGGGCCCAGTCGACGGCGGCGGGGATGTCGAGGTCGACGACGGTCATCCCGGCGCCGCCGGGGTGGTAGGCGACGGCGGCGGCCTGGCGCCAGGCGGACGCCCACGCGGGGGAGGTGAGGATGTCGGGGTCGGTAGTGCCGGCGGCCCAGCCGTGGCACGGGCGCGGGCAGGTGCAGGGGCCGGGGGTCTTCATGTTCGGCCGCCCGCCGCACGCGTTGTCGACGCAGGCGGGGCAGTTGCCGAACGGCACCTTCCCGGCCCGCAGTGGCAGCACGGGCACGCCGTGCGCGGCGAGGGCGAGCGCTCGCCGAATGTGGGTCGGTTGCGTCATGCTGGGAGACCTCCAACAGGTCTGTTGAGGACTGGTTGGCAAGGGCGGCCCCGCTTCTTTGGCGAGACGGGGGCCGCCCTTGGCGTAGCTAGAAGGGGGGTTCGTCGCTGTAGCCGTCCGGGCCCCACGGGTCGGGGACGTGAGGGCGCCGCCGCAGCCACCGGGGCAGGTGCGGCAGGGGCAGCAGGATCACGCGCCATTCGGTCGAGCAGAGGCAGGGCTCCCAGTCCGTACCGGCGTACTCGCCGGTCTCGTAGTCGCCGTAGTCGTGCTCGATGCCGCCCACGCCGTCGCAGTCGCGGCAGTCGGGGCGGGGCGTGTCGGTGAGGATGAGCGCGTTGCGGGGCAGCGCGGTGCGCTGGATACGCAGTCGCATCACGGGTGTTGGCCTCCTAGCCGTAGAACTTGTTGCGTTTGATGACGGCCTTGCGGATGTTGACGGTGGTCCCGCCCTCGCCGTGGCCGCCCGCGCTGAACACCTGGATGGCGATCCAGCCGCCGAAGATGACGGCGGCGAGGGTGATGAGTTGGGTGATGAGCGCGGTCAGGGCGGTGATGAACGTGGTGAGCAGCAGCAGTCCGCCGCACACGGCGAGGAACCCGACGCCCCCGAGGGCGACGTTCACCGCCGCGCGGGAGATGGCCGGCTTGGCCGCGACCGGTTCGGGCTTGGCCGGTTCGATGGCGTAGCCGGTGATGATCCGGCCGTCGGGGAGGACGATGCTCGCAACGGTCGGGATGGTGCCCGGCTGGACGGGCACGAGCGGCGCCGTCACGGCGGGGGTGGGGTGGTGGACTTCCACGGCCCGTACGGCGGGCGGGTGGTGGCCGTTCTCGGGGTACATGCGGAATCCCTTCCGGTAGTGGGTCAGGGAGGCGGGGGCACCCCCTTGGGGGCGGCGTGTGGAGGGGGTTTTCGGGGGTCTGACCTGGGGTCCTCCCTGCCTCCCTGGTTGATCATTCGTGCAGGTCAAGGCCAGGGAAGCGAGTCAGGGAGGGAGTCAGGGAGTTCTCCCTGACTCCCTGACCCGCGCGGGGTGCGCTCCCTGTCATTCGGCGGTGGAAGCGGAACCCTCGTTGTCGCGGTTGGCGAGGGCGCGGGTGAGGCGGTCGCGGGCGACGACCATGACGCCGTCGGACTTGTAGGCGATGTCCGGTCCGGCGTCGTCCAGGACGCGCTTGAGGTCGGTGAACGACCAGCCGCCGTAGGCGTCCGCGTTCAGCGTGGCGAGCCGTGTGAGCACGTCCTTGGTCCGCACGCGGGGCGCGTCGCCGACGACGCTGGCGATGTCGGTGAGCGGGTCGCGGTCCTCGTCCCGCTCGATGGCGTGCAGGGTGGTGACGCCGTCGCGCAGGGCCTTGGCGCGGTCGGTGATGGCTTCGGCCGCGTCGTCGTCGATGTAGTGCGTGCGGACCGTGATGGAGGACTGTCCCTTGGGGATGTCGATGCCGGAGGAGGCGACGACCAGGGTTCCCTGGTCGAGTCCGGGGCGCAGCATGTTGGGGGCGGCGCCGCCGTCGACGGCCTTGTCCCCGAGGGCCATGCGGGCCTGGGACTCGGTGCCGAGTGCGAGGGAGGCGCGGGTGTGGGCGCCTTCGCGTACGAGCTTGGGAAGGTTCTGGTCGGTGGGGTCCTGGGTGCCCTGCCACATCAGCACGTTCACCGCCCGACCCTGGTTGTGGATCTTCCGGACGGCCATGAAGTACCGGGAGTTGGACTTGGCTCCGCCATAGGGCCGCTTGTCGTCGTCCTTGAGCGGGCACATGAACGCCACCTGCGCTTCGTCAACCACCACGATCAGCGGCGGAAAGGTGGTGCCGGGCGGGGCCTGGATGCGGCGGTTCATCTCGTCGACGGCGCCCTCGACCATCTCGGTCACCTGGATCACGTGCTCATCGGTGGGGCCCTGGATGAGGGTGGTGGCAAGGCCGTCGAACATGGCCCAGTCACCCACGCCCTTGAGGTCGCCCATGAGGAACTGCACCGACTTGTCCAGCGCGACCCACAGGGCGAGGGAGCGCAGGGCCACGGTCTTGCCCTGGTTCGACAGACCGGTGATCAGCAGGTGGCGCTGATACAGGCTCAGACTCGCGGTGTCGCCGCGCAGGTCCTGGCCCCACGGCGCCTTGCCCTTGGCGTAGTCAGCGGTCATCGTCTCGTCCGTGACCAGCGGAGACGGCCCGATCGGCTCATCCAGCGCACCCGAGTCGGCCACCCACAGCCGGACCGTGCGCGCGGCCTCGGGGATGGTGATGAACACCTCGTGCTCGTGCCGGGTCAGGTTCTCCGCGAGCTTGCGGCGCCGCTGCTGCACCTCGTTCGTCGACACCCCCGACGGCAGGGTGACGTCGACCTCCACCCCGCAACCCGCGATCCGGATCGGACCGAGCATGGACGCGCCGGCGTCTCCCATCTCCTTGATGGCGCCCCGCAGCGCGGGCACCCCGAGGTCGCGCAGCGCCTTGACCACGATGGACGGCGTGATCGGCTCACCCTCGCTGCTGCGGACGTTCGCGGGCAGTGCCCACGGGGGTGCGGCCTGCTGCTTGCTGCCGACCGTCCACAGGGCGAGCAGGGCGAGGAACGGGCCGATCGTGAGCGCCGGGCCCCACACGATCTGAACGATCCGGATGAGCAGGGCGACGAAGTCGACGGTGGCCGCGAGCGGCGTGATGACGTCGCCGATGTCGCTGTTGTTGATGGCCATGACGACACCGAGACCAACCAGGGTCCCGATGCCCATGCCGGTACCGACGGCCACGCCCTT
The DNA here is from genome assembly GCF_016598475.1 of Streptomyces adelaidensis. Classification (GTDB taxonomy): domain Bacteria; phylum Actinomycetota; class Actinomycetes; order Streptomycetales; family Streptomycetaceae; genus Streptomyces; species Streptomyces adelaidensis. Next base: position 101,383 of record NZ_JAEMUX010000020.1, on the reverse strand, counting down.
GGCGGCCTCCAGCGGGGAGTGGAGCAGGTCCATGCGGCGGTGGTGGCGGGCGGCGCGGAAGCGCTGCAACCGCTCCTCCCACTCCTCAGCCGCTTCCAGGTTCCCCGCCGCTTCGGCGGCGCGGATCATCCGCTCGTAGCGGGACCCGGTACGGCCGTCCCAGGTGCGGCGGGCCACGATCCGCCCGCCGTTGAACGTGTAGGAGCCGTGCCGGACCACCGCGCGGCCGACGGTGCGGGTGCGCTCGTGCGTGACGGCCGACTTCACCGCCCGCCCGGAACGCGCCCACAGCGGGACGGGCGCGGGAGGGGCGGGGTCGGGGACCACGGTCAGCGTGGTCACCGGGGCCGGTTCGGCGGGGGTGGTGTCTTTGTGCAGGTGGACGACGGTGTCACCCATGACGGGAGCACTCCTGACTGCCCCGGGCCGGGGCGGGAAGTCGGCGAGGGGGCCCCGCCCGGCAATCCGGGGGCCGGGCGGGGCGAGGGGCGGTTCAGCGGGTGTGGTGGGCGCGGTTCTCCGCACGGCTGAGCTGGGACGGCTCGATGCGCGGGCCGTCCAGCCAGCAGAAGGGGCGGATGCCGTCGGCGGCCTGGAACACGCGGATGGCCGCACCGGGCGGGGCGCCGGGCAGGGGGTGGACGCGTGCGCGGTCGAGGGAGGCGAGCATGCGGGCGCCATGGTGCTCGCACCCGTCCACCCCCACGCCCACGGCGTCCAGCACGCGCACCGCGAGCGGACCGCCGCACGGGGCGGGGTCGTCCTGGTGCGCGGCCGGGCACCGGCCACAGTTGACGTTCACCACCAACTCGACTTCTTCTTGGCGGCCTTGGCTCGCGCGGCCTCGGTGATCAGCCGCTGACGCTCACCGTGCAGGGCCATCAGCTCCGCGTTCAGCCGCATCTCGGCGGCGGAGCCGATGGAGTCCATGCGGTCCTCGGCGCGGCCCGTGCTGCGGCCCTTGTGGACGCTGCGCGCACCGCTGGCCATCGCGCGGGTCATCGACAGCCGTTCACGGCTGGTCAGCGGCCACCACTCGCCCCGCCGGACCGCTTCCAGCTTCTTCGCGGACCGCTCGATCTCGCGGTCAAGGCGGCGTATTTCGGAGTTGCCCATGGTTCAGTGACTCCCTTCGGACCCGTCCGGGTCGGCGAACGCGGCACGGGCGGCCATCAGGCGACCCGCTTCCAGGCGGCCCGCAGGCGGACCTCGGAGGCGGAGTGGCCGTTCGTGCGGAAGCGGACGGCCATCTCGCGGTAGGACAGCGGGGGCGTCTGGCTGTGACGGATGTCGTCGACCAGCACGTCCAGCGCGTCATCGGTGAGCGCGGGACCGGTCTCCAGGGCGAGCGAGGAAACCGGCTCCATCGGGCCCCACACGGGCAGTTCCCACGCGGGTGTGACGCCGGGCGTGACGCGGGCCGTCACGCTGGTCAGCGCCCTGCCGGTGTCCTCGCCGTCCCGCGCCGCTTCGAGCGTCGACCACGCCCCGGCGAGGGTGGCGGCGGTCTTGGACTGGACGCGTGCGACGCGGGCACCGGCTTCCGTCACGGCCGTCAGCCGGGTCTCCTCGGTGGCCGCCTCAGCCCGCAGCCGGGCACGGGCCACGGCCGCTTCGTCACGGGCCTCTTGCTGGATTCCCCGGATCGCACCGACAGCGGCCGGGGTGAGCGCGGTCCGCTCCCACAGCCCGTGAACCAGCCACAGCGCCTTGGCCGCGATGGGCAGCCAGGCCACGGCCAGCCACGCGCCGACGGAGTGTTCGGCGGTCAGGGCGTGGGCGATGAGGACGCCGGTCGCGATGAGGCCGAACGACCAGCCGACGGCGGTCACCGTGCGGCTGTGGTCGCCTTGGGCGGCGAGGCGGCGTTCGTAGGCGAGGGTGGCCAGCCATCCCCCGTCGATGCCCAGACCGACGACCAGCGCGACCGGCCACGGCACCGCCGTGCCCAGCCACATCAGCACCACAGCGAGGGTGAGGACCATGGACACCGCCGTCATCGCGACGGCGGGAAGAACGGTCTTGCCCCTCATACCGCACCCCCCACCACAGCGATCACGGCGGCGAGGACGATCAGGGCGCCGCCGAGGCAGGTGAGGTCGATGGCGCGGCGCAGGCCGGTGAACTTGGCCACGGCGAGTCGGGACAGGCCCGCGATGTCCGCGCTGAGGTCGACCTCGGACAGCGTGGTCGTGATCTCGCCGGGGGTGAGCGTCGCCCACAGCGGGAAACCGTGGCGGCCCCGCAGGTTCGGCCGCACCGACCGCAGCAGCAGACCCGCCGCCCCGACCAGCAGCACCATCCCGCACCCGCCCACGACGTAGGCGGCGGGGTTGAGCGGCGTGTCCTTGGCGACCGTCCACGCACCGGCCAGCACCGCACCGATGAACGCGAGCAACAGACCGGTCTTGGTGTCGGTCCGCGCGATCTCCGCCTTCACCTCAGCGTGCGCGGCCGTCAGGTTCCGCTCAGTGGCGCTCACGCGGCACCGCCCGGCAGGCTCGCGGCGACGGTGCGGTTGACCAGGTCCCGCCGGGCGGCCAGCACCCGGTTCCGGGCCCGGCGGATACGCCGCGCGTCCAGCTCGGTCGGGGCGTGGTCGAGGGTGATGATCTGCGCGTCCAACAGGTCGACCTCCGCCAGAATCAGCGGAATCTCCTGCTCGATCGCGTCCAACTCGGCATCCGTCGGCTCGATGAAGTCGGCGAACGCGGTAACAGCGTCCTGAACAGTGACGATGGACTTCATGGGTCGTGTTCTCCCTGCAAGGTGGCAACGGCCCGAACCGCGCCCCCGGTGTTCGAGCACTGGGGGCGCTTGCCGTTGGGTCGGAATGTCCGGCTCCCCGCCTCCCGCCCGTACGGACTCCGCAAGCTGCGGGACCGGACGGCCGGGGGAGGCAACCGGCGCAGCGTGAGCCGCTGCGAAGGCTGGAAGGAAGTGGACCGAGCTACCGCACAGGCGACGCCGGCCGGTCCATCACGGCGACGCCCAAAGCGTTCGTTGACCCATCGGGACTCCCGAAGATCGAAGGGAAAGGGAACTGCACTGCAAGGGGGACCAAGTCCCCACACTCCGGCCGTTGCTCGCGGTCACCGGGCCACCTCGCCAGTACGGGCCGAAACCCTGTTCCACCTGGCCTTTAGCGGGATTGCAGCGTCCCCGCCCTGTGCATGGGAACGGCCTTGGAAGGTCGCTCACCGGTCTTGCGTGATGCAGTACCTGTATTACAGGTACTGCATGGGGGTCCCGTCAAGTCGGTCGACGGAACTTCTTGACTTCGCGCCTGGACTTCTTGGCGCACAATCAGAATCGCCCCAGGTCAGGGGAGTTGGTCACCTCACCCGTGGACACCTCAAGTAGATCTGGCTACCTTCAAGAAGTCCCTAGACGTCCTATCGGGGGTGAAGATGTCCAACGAGCGTTTGCGGTCGGCCCTGTTGGCTCGCGGTATGTCGGTGCACGACCTCGCTGAGAAGATCGAGGTGAACCCGAAGACGGTCGAACGCTGGATCACGCAGGGGAAGGTGCCGTACCGGCGACACCAGTACGCGACGGCGTCGGTGCTCAAGGTGGACGTGACGACCCTGTGGGACGACAACCGGGCCGTTGACAGTGCTGCGGATCTCAGCAAAGCGGAGATCGTCAACGTCTACCCGCACCGCCACATGGTCCCAGCGGGGCTCTGGCGCGAGATGTACGGGCGCGCAGAGAAGTACCTTGATGTCCTCGTGTACTCGGGGCTCTTTCTGTCCGAGGATCCCCAGTTCCTTGCCCTGCTCCGCAAGAAGGTGGAGCTGGGGGGAAACATGGGGCAGACCCAGGTGCGCATCCTGCTTGGGGACCCTGATTGCGCAGCGGTGAAGCAGCGCGGCATTGATGAGGGCCACGGGTTCATGGACGGCAAGGTCCGCAACGCCCTGATCAACTACCGATCACTCTTCGAGAGCCACCCCGAGATACGGTTCCGGCTGCATCAGGCCACCCTCTACAACTCCCTGTACCGCGCGGATGACGAGATCCTGGTGAACACCCACGTCTACGGGGTCGCGGCCTACATGGCTCCCGTCCTTCACCTGCGGCGAATGCCGGGCGGCGGGTTGTTCGACACCTATGCGAATAGCATCGAACAGACCTGGGGAGGCGCGCGCCAGGCGACAGTAAGCGACTTCAAGGGAGCCTGAGCATGGGACGCATCGACCACTTCCACAACCCCGATGCCCCGCCGGCCAACTCGGTTGTTCCGTCCGTCGTGGCATTCGTGCAGAACGCTGCGGGACAGGTGCTGCTGATCAAGCGTTCCGATAACGGGCGTTGGGCGCTTCCCGGCGGGGGGCACGACGCCGGCGAGTTCATCAGCGACACCGTGGTGCGGGAGGTCTGGGAAGAGACCGGCATCAAGGTGGAGGTCATCGAACTGTGCGGGATCTACACCGACCCCGCGCACGTGCTTCAGTACGACGACGGCGAAGTGCGGCAGCAGTTCAGCATGTGCTTCCGCGCCCGGCCGGTCGGTGGCGATGTCCGTACGAGTAACGAGACGACACAGGTCCGTTGGGTCGACCCAACGGACCTGTCCCAGTACGACATCCACCCCACCATGCAGCTCAGGATCGAACATGCGATGGATCGGACGCGGACGGCGCCCTACGTCGGCTGAAGCTTGGTGGCGGCGAGCCGACCGAGGACGCGAGCCGTGCTGGCCAAGATCTCGGGTTCGGCACGGCGGATGAACGTGCCAATGAGGCTGTCGGGCCCGTACCGTCCGGCGATCTCGTTCACCCGGTCCACGGGGTTCGTCGGGGTGCCGTCCGGCGTGGTGTTCATGTCGCAGAAGCAGAGCGCGTCAGTGAGTTCGGGAGTCTCGCGAGGGAACTCACTCTCTAGCTCATCGCGGAGTCCCCGCGCTTCGGCTTCCATCCATGCGCACGAATGGTGCGCGACCAGCCGTACAACCCTCTCGTCTGCCTGCGCCACGTCGCGGAGATACCGGGCGCCGTCCAGCGGGTGAAAGCCGGTCTTGGCCAGGTCTGGCGCGTAGCCGATGTCATGGAGCACGGCGGCGGCTTCCAGTAGCTCAGCGTCCGGGCCCAGCGCGGCGGCAATGGTCCGCGCTCGCTCTGCGACCCCTAGGGAGTGCTTCCAGCGGCGCGGCAGCGGCTCAGCGAGCAGCGACTCCGCGAGGGGGCAGGCCCACTCTGGCAGTCCTGTGCCGCTCACTGCTGGGTGAGCCCCTCCCGACTCGGTACGGCGCGCACCGTTCGCACCTTGCCCTGTCTTCCCTCCGACAGCCACCCGGCCGCCTCCAACTTGTCTAGAGCCTTGCTCACTGTGGGGCGCGACACGTCGAACCTCGTGCTCAACGCCGACGCACTCGGGAACTCTGCCCCCACCTCAAGGCCGTCATCCGTGATGATGGCCGCGATGCGGTCGGCGAGAGGGCGGCGGTCCTCGTGGTGGCCTTGGCGCACCACCCGCCACCGGCCGCCGGGGACCGGCTCAGCGATCCCGTCCTTCTGAAGCACGCCGAACACGCGGAGTGCGACACCGCGCGACACACCGTGATCACGCATGAGGTCTGCGGCTGACGGTAGTTCCGTCATCGACGGATCGGACTCGACCTGAGCCTTCACCGCCTCTGCGATCTTCAGGAAAGTCCCGCGAGGGCTCGCCTGCTGTGACACTTGCTCTCCCTCTCCGTCTGCTCATTCGTGAAGCCAAGCGTGGCACGCCGTGGCCGCTTCCCAAACGCCTCGGGGTGTCCAGGTAAGACAGCTGCCCTAGCTCTTGAGGGACAGGCTCGCTGACGACGGGGCTCCCTGGCTGTCTGGGTGTGGGTGGAGGTCAGTTGTCACTTCGCTTGGGAACCGTGACTTTGGGGCACTCTTTTTTCGCCCGTTCCGGATCGTACACATCCCAGTAGCGGCAATTTCGCAGGAGGGTCAACAAGTCGCTTGCCTCCTTTACGGCCTTTGATGCGTCCTCAACGCCTTTGGTGTTTCTCTGCAGCGCGCGATCCGTGTCGTCGAGAACCCTGATCACGGAAGTTGTCACGAATACTGTCGCAATTGCCACCAGTATCGGCAAGGCTATTTGGCTGGCGCGAAACAAGCGTCTAGAAGTCTTTTCAAATTCTAGTTGGTTGCCTCTCCTTGCGGGCGTTTCGAGAATTGTCGCAACCTTAAGCCTGGCATCTTGCTCAGGTCCGTCTACCAGAACCGAGAGCTGTACAGTCTGCCCCTTGGCGATCAGCCCTGGATGTAGACGCAACTCGCTGCCAGCGTGTGACGTTACAGCAGGTGCAGACGTGGAGGGTTCTACTCTGGAGTCCAGTATGGAAATCACAGGGGCGCCGAAGTCGAAGATTAGGGAGTTTTCGGCATTGGCGAAGTCGGAAACCTGTATGTCACGCCGTCCGGAATTCTTGATGAGGATTTCTACGAGCCTTGGCTCAGTCAAGGAGCTTTGTCCATGACTTACGGTGATCGCCGTTGCCGCGTTGACATCCCGGAGAAGCGTGGAATTAGTATGCTGGCGCCATATGAGGCGACGCTTTGGGTTTACGCTGCGAAGCGTTGCCCAGGCCGCAAGAATTGCAACGATGGCGGTCGTAGCTACGGTGATTACTGTGTTCCAGAAGTCATTGGAACCAATGTAGCTTTCTGCGGATATCAACGTTTCGCCCCGAAGGTGTGCGTGCGGGCTGTAGCCGCGCCCAGACAGACGTCAGCCGAGTGAAGCAGGATCGCGAGAGATCAGAGCTAACCGCCTCGCGTTGTAGCCAAGTTGAGACTCGGGTTCTCGCGCCCCAACCTATCTGGCGCGATGCTTTCGGGCTTGCCCCAGTGTGGCGCTGATGGGTGCCTACCTGCTCGAATGCCCTGGCCAGCGGGGACGGGCTGGGCCGTCTGTGGGCCGTCCGAGGAGAGCCGACCATGACCAGAGACGACCAATGACGACCACCATGCACGGGGTGAGCAGCAGGTCACGCGATTCGATCTGCGACACTTGGTGGGTCATGCCTAAGCCCGGAGAACTCACATTCGTCGCCCCCCGCGGAGCCAAGAAGCCGCCGCGGCATCTTGCTGATCTCACGCCTGCGGAGCGTAAGGAAGCTGTTGCCGCGATCGGTGAGAAGCCGTTTCGTGCCAAGCAGCTGTCGCAGCACTACTTCGCGCGGTTCGCGCATGCGCCGGAGGAGTGGACCGACATCCCGGCGGGTGCGCGGGCCAAGCTTCAGGAGGCGTTGCTTCCGGAGCTGATGACGGTCGTGCGGCATCTGTCGACGGACCAGGAGACGACCCGCAAGACGCTGTGGCGGCTGTTCGACGGGACGCTCGTGGAGTCGGTGCTGATGCGGTACCCGGACCGGGTGACCATGTGCATCAGTTCGCAGGCCGGGTGCGGGATGAACTGTCCCTTCTGCGCGACCGGGCAGGCGGGGCTGGACCGGAATCTGTCCACCGCCGAGATCGTCCATCAGATCGTCGATGGGATGCGGGCGCTGCGGGACGGGGAGATCCCGGGTGGGCCCGCTCGGCTCTCCAACATCGTCTTCATGGGGATGGGGGAGCCGCTCGCCAACTACAACCGGGTCGTCGGGTCCATTCGCCGGCTCACCGACCCGGAGCCGGACGGGCTCGGGCTTTCGCAGCGTGGGATCACGGTGTCGACGGTCGGGCTGGTGCCTGCCATCCACCGGTTCGCGGACGAGGGCTTCAAGTGCCGGCTCGCGATCTCGCTGCACGCGCCGGACGACGAGCTGAGGGACACGCTCGTGCCGGTGAACACGCGGTGGAACGTGCGCGAGGTGCTGGACTCCGGGTGGGAGTACGCGGCGAAGTCAGGCCGGCGGCTGTCCATCGAGTACGCGCTGATCCGGGACATCAACGACCAGGCGTGGCGCGGTGACCGCCTGGGCCGGTTGCTCAAGGGCAAGCCTGTGCATGTCAATCTGATTCCGCTGAACCCCACGCCCGGCTCGAAGTGGACCGCCTCGCGGCCCGAGGACGAGAAGGCGTTCGTCGAGGCCATCGCCGCCCACGGGGTGCCGGTGACGGTCCGGGACACCCGGGGGCAGGAGATCGACGGGGCGTGCGGGCAGCTGGCGGCCACGGAGAAGTAGCCCGTCGGCACCGGCCGTGAGTCGGAATCCGGCCAAGGGGTACCCTGACGTCCGTACGCATATCTTCATATTCCGGCAGGGGAGCGCCACAGCGCTGAGAGTGCGGCAATCGGGCCGCAGACCCTCTGAACCTCGCCCAGGTCATTCTGGGTAGGAAGTTCGGTCATCACTCAAGCTGTTGCGCCCTGCCCGGGAACCCCTCGTGGAGTCCCGGGCAGGGCCGCGTCTCTTCCTGGTCACCCCAGGAGGAATCAATTCAGTGGGCATCACCAAGACCAAGAAGGCAACGGTTCTCGCCGTCGGGCTGGGGCTCCTCACGCTGTCCGCGTGCGGGTCGACGGACTCGGGCAGCGGCAGCGGCGGCGACTCCAAGACCGTCACGCTCGTCAGCCACGGGTCCTTCGCCTACTCCAAGGACGTGCTGAAGGCGTTCGAGAAGGAGTCCGGGTACAAGGTCAAGGTCCTCAAGAGCGGTGACGCGGGGCAGGCCGTCAACCAGGCGATCCTGACCAAGGACAACCCGCAGGGCGACGTCTTCTTCGGCGTCGACAACACGCTGCTGTCCCGCGCGCTCGACAACGGCCTCTTCCAGCCGTACGAGGCGAAGGGGCTCGACAAGGTCGGGGCCGCCTACCAGCTCGACAAGGACGAGCACCGGGTCACGCCCATCGACTCCGGTGACATCTGCGTCAACTACGACAAGGCCTACTTCAGTGAGAAGAAGATCGAGCCGCCGCGGTCGTTCGACGATCTGATCAAGCCCGAGTACAAGGATCTGCTCGTCACCGAGAACGCCTCCACCTCCTCGCCCGGGCTCGGATTCGTTCTCGGTACGGCCGCGAAGTACGGCGACGACGGGTGGGCGAGCTACTGGGAGAAGCTCAAGGCCAACGGGGTGAAGGTCGTCGACGGCTGGGAGCAGGCCTACTACCAGGAGTTCTCCGGGTCCACCGACGGCAAGAAGGCCGGCGGCGACCGGCCGCTCGTCGTGTCGTACGCCTCCTCGCCGCCCGCCGAGGTCGTCTACGCGGACCCCCGGCCGAAGACCGCGCCGACCGGCGTCGCGACGGGTACCTGCTTCCGGCAGATCGAGTTCGCGGGGCTGCTCAGCAACGCGAAGAACGCCGAGGGCGGCAAGGCGCTCGTCGACTTCCTGATCTCGAAGAAGTTCCAGGAGGACATGCCGCTCAACATGTTCGTGTACCCGGTGGTCGAGGGGGCGTCCGTGCCCGTCGAGTTCACCGAGTACGGGCCCGCGGCGAAGGACCCCGAGACCATGGCGCCGAAGAAGATCGCCGAGAACCGTGACCAGTGGGTCAAGTCGTGGACCTCTCTCGTACTGAAGTAGCGAAGGCGTCAGCAGCGAAGGCGTCAGTGGCGAAGGCGTCTTCGCGAAGGACACCTACGGGGAACGCTGCGCGGCTCGGGCTCATGGCCCTGCCCGTCGCGTTCTTCGGGGTGTTCTTCGCCTATCCCGTCGCGGCGATCGTCGTACGTGGGCTGAAGCTCGACGGGGTCTGGCAGTTCGGGCGGATCGGGGAGGTGCTGGGGGACTCCGGCATCCGGCATGTGCTGTGGTTCACCACCTGGCAGGCGCTCGTCTCGACCGCACTCACGCTGCTGATCGCGCTCCCCGGCGCGTATGTGTTCGCGCGCTTCGATTTCAGGGGCAAGGAGATCCTGCGGGCGGTCGTCACCGTGCCGTTCGTGCTGCCGACCGTGGTCGTCGGTACGGCGTTCCTGGCGCTGGTCGGGCACGGCGGGCTGTTCGACGAGCTGTGGGGCGTACGGCTGGACACGACGGTCTGGGCGATCCTGCTCGCGCATGTGTTCTTCAACTACGCGGTTGTCGTCCGGACCGTCGGAGGGCTGTGGGCGCAGCTCGACCCTCGGCAGGAGGAGGCCGCGCGGATGCTCGGCGCGTCGCCGTCGGCGGCCTGGCGGAGGGTGACCCTGCCGGCGCTGGCGCCCGCCGTGGCCGCCGCCGCGCTGATGGTGTTCCTCTTCACCTTCACCTCCTTCGGGGTGGTGCAGATCCTCGGTGGGCCGACGTTCTCGACGCTCGAAGTGGAGATCTACCGGCAGACCTCGGAGATCTTCGACCTGGCGACGGCCGCCGTACTGACGATCGTGCAGTTCGTGGCGGTCGGTCTGATCCTCGCCCTGCACGCGTGGACCGTACGGCGGCGGGAGACCGCGCTGCGGCTGGTGGACCCCTCGCTCACGGCACGGCGGCCGCGCGGAGCGGGGCAGTGGGCGCTGCTCGGCGCGGTCCTCGCCACCGTCGTCGTACTGATCCTGCTGCCGCTGGGTGTGCTGGTGGAGCGGTCGCTCGACGCGCCGGGCTTCGGCTACTACAAGGCGCTGACCAGCGACGACAGCGGGATCTTCCTGGTGGCGCCGATCGAGGCGGTCGGTAACTCGCTCAAGTACGCGGGCGCGGCGACCGTCATCGCCCTACTGATCGGCGGCCTCGCGGCGGCCGCGCTCACCCGGCGGGCCGGCCGGCTCGTCCGGGGCTTCGACGCGCTGCTCATGCTGCCGCTCGGGGTGTCCGCGGTGACCGTCGGCTTCGGGTTCCTGATCGCGCTGGACGAGCCGCCGCTGGACCTGCGCAGTTCCTGGATCCTGGTGCCGCTGGCACAGGCCCTGGTGGGCGTCCCCTTCGTCGTACGGACCATGCTGCCCGTGCTGCGGGCGGTGGACGAGCGGCTTCGGGAGGCGGCGGCCGTGCTCGGGGCGTCGCCGTGGCGGGTGTGGCGGGAGGTCGACCTGCCGATGGTGCGGCGGGCGCTGCTGGTCGCGGCCGGGTTCGCCTTCGCCGTGTCGCTCGGGGAGTTCGGGGCGACCGTGTTCATCGCCCGCGCCGACAACCCGACCCTGCCGGTCGCCGTGGCGCGGCTGCTCGGGCGGCCGGGGGCCCTCAACTACGGCCAGGCGATGGCCCTTTCGACGATTCTGATGGTGGTGTGCGCGGTGGCCCTGCTGGTGCTGGAGCGTCTTCGTACCGATCGCACGGGGGAGTTCTGATGTTGCTCCGGCTGGAGGACGCGACCGTACGGTTCGACGGGCGGCCCGTGCTCGACGCGGTCGGTCTGGAGGTCGCCGAGCACGAGATCGTGTGCGTGCTGGGGCCGAGCGGCAGCGGCAAGTCGACGTTGCTGCGGGTGGTCGCCGGGCTCCAACCGCTCGACGGCGGGCGGGTGTCGCTCGACGGGCACGATCAGTCGGGCGTGCCCGCGCACAAGCGCGGTGTCGGCCTGATGTTCCAGGACCATCAGCTCTTCCCGCAGCGGGACGTGGCCGGGAACGTCGCCTTCGGGCCGCGGATGCGTGGCGCGGCGAAGGCTGAACGAGCGGTACGGGTCAAGGAGTTGCTGGAGCTGGTCGGGCTGCCCGGGGCCGCGCGGCGGCGGGTCGGGGAGCTCTCCGGTGGTGAGCAGCAGCGGGTCGCGCTGGCCCGTGCCCTCGCCCCACGACCCCGGCTGCTCATGCTCGACGAGCCCCTCGGCCAGCTGGACCGCTCGCTGCGGGAGCGGCTTGTCGTCGAACTCCAGGAGCTGTTCGGGGAGTTGGGGACGACCGTGCTGGCGGTCACGCACGACCAGGGGGAGGCGTTCGCGCTGGCCGACCGGGTCGTGGTGATGCGGGACGGGCGGATCGCCCAGTCCGGCACGCCGCTCGACGTGTGGCAGCGGCCGGTGGACGAGTTCGTGGCCCGTTTCCTCGGCTTCGACAACGTGGTCGACGCGACGGTCACCGGGCAGGCCGCCGACACCCCGTGGGGCAAGGTGCCGGTGCCGGAGGGCTCGGCGCAGGGGGCGTGCGCGCTGCTCGTCCGGCCCGCCGGGGTACGGCTGGTGGACGTGGCCGACGGGCTGCGCTGCACCGTGGCCGCGCGTACGTTCCGGGGCACCCATGTCGCCGTGCACCTCCAGCCGGGGGGCGCGCCGCGCCTGGAGGCGGCGTGCGCGCTGCGGGACGCGCCGGAGCCCGGCGACGAGGTCGGCGTCTGCTTCGACGCGGCCGAAATCATGGTGCTGGGAGGCGGTCCGGCCGCATAAGGTGCGGCACCATGCCGATGCGTACGCGAGAACCACAGGCCCGCCATGACCGCTACTGCGCCGAGATCGAGCTCCAGGTACGGCGGTTGAGGGGCATCGTGACCTCCGGCGCCGATCTCTCGGCGACCGTGCCGACCTGCCCCGACTGGTCACTGGAACAGCTTCTGCGGCACACCGGCGGCGCCTTGCGCTGGGTCGAGCTGAACGTACGGACCCGGGCGAAGGAGGAGGTGCCCGAGCCGGAGGTCCCGCTGTGCGAGGGACCCGAGGAGCGGGGGGACCCGGCCGCGCTGGACGCGTGGCTCGCGGAGACCGGCGAGATGATCGTGGCCACACTGCGCGAGGCGGGGCCCGAGGCACCGGTGTGGTCGTGGGGCTGGGAGCACAGCGCGGGGTTCTGGGCCCGCCGGATGGCCCATGAGCAGGTCATCCACGGCGCCGACGCCGCGCTCACCGTCGGTCGGCCGGTGGAGGTGGCGCCCGACATCGCCGCCGACGCGATCGACGAGTGGCTGGAGATCGTCGAGTTCGTGCAGCGGACCATGCCGCACGACGCGGCGACGGAACTGCGCGGCCCGGGTCGGAGCATCCACCTGCACGCCACCGACACCTCCGCCGAGGTGAACGCCGAGTGGCTTGTCGAGCTGACCGAGGATGTCGTGCGCTGGCGCCGGGGGCACGAGAAGGCGACGGTCGCGCTGCGCGGGCCGCTCGCCGAGATCCTGCTCGCCTTCTACCGTCGGCTGCCCCCGGACAGCGGCGAGTTGGAGGTACTGGGGGACCGGGAGCTGCTGGACTTCTGGCTGGTGCGGGCGACGTTCGGGTGAGGTGAGGCGAGCCGTGACAGGCGTACGGCCCGCGCCCCTCTTCGGGGGCGCGGGCCGCAGCCGTACGAGGTGGGTCAGCGGGTGGAGGCCCCGCGTCGCCGCATGCTGTAGTGCACGGCACCGGCGCCGAGAAAGACCAGGGCCGCCGCGATGGCGGCGATGGGGCCGGTGTTGGTGTCGGAACCGGTCTCGGCGAGGTTGGACTCACCCTCGGGTGAGGGAACGTTGTTGTCGCTCGAACCGGCGGGTGCGGTGCTCTCCGAGGCCGACGGCGTGGGGGAGTTCTTGGTCTCGGACGGCTCGTCCTCGCCCTTGTTCTCGTCCTGTGCCGGTTCCTTGGGGCTCTGCGAGGCGGCGGGCGGGGTTTCCGCCTTCGCGCAGGCCGTGGCGGGCGCGGTCAGGATCGGCAGATCCTCGTCGACGTACTTCTTCGCCTTGATGTGGACGCGGTACTCGGCGTTGGGTTCCCAGGCCTCCGCGAAGGTGATGGTGACACCCTCGGCGGTGGAGCCCTTGATCTCGTCGGTGCCGACCAGGCGCAGGTCGGCCCCGTTGTTCTCCAGATAGACGCTGACTTCCGCCTTGATGCCCAGCGGGTCGACGTCGGTGACGCGGATGACGCCCTTGTCGCCGTCGCACTCCGCCACGGCGGAGAAGTCCTTGATGCTGCAGGCCGCGGCGCTGCCCGCGATGCCGAGCACGAGTGCGGTGGACGCGGAGGCGACACCGAGACAACGCACCGTTCGCGTGATACGGGGAGATATGGACACGTTTGCCCTTCAAGAGAGGCACATAGGTGGGGGGTGAGGGAGGTGTGCCGCCGGAACAGCGGCTTCCCCATGTGCCTCACAGGTTTATAAGCGCGCCATAAGTACTGTCAATCCGAAGAAGTGTCCGAGCAGTTGGCTTTGCCCGCTGATTAACCATCCGGACGTTTGACCTCCGTTCAGCAACGCGCGTAGCCCTGCGCGCAACCCTCAGCTCCCGAGGCGGGCCAAGGCCTCCGGGGCCTCGTCGATGTGATCCACCAGGGCGATCCGGGCCTCCATCGAACGGCCGCGCGCCAGCGCTCGGACCAGCGGCCAGGCGGGCAGCTTCTCCGTCCAGTGGGCGCGGTCGACGAGGACCATGGGGGTCGGTTCGCCGCGCGACTCGTAGTAGTTGGGGGTCGTGTTGTCGAAGATCTCCTGGACGGTTCCGGCGGCGCCCGGCAGGAAGACGACACCGCTGCCGCAGCGGGCGAGGAGACCGTCCTCGCGGGTGGCGTTGGCGAAGTACTTGGCGATGTGCGAGGCGAACGGGTTCGGCGGCTCGTGGCCGTAGAACCAGGTGGGGATACCGACGGAGGTCCCGCCCCGGGGCCAGCGGGTGCGCACCTCGAAGGCGGCGGCCGCCCACTCGGTGATCGAGGGCGTGAACTTCGGCGCCTTCGCGAGGAGCGGGAGCGACTCGGCGAGCATCTCGTCGTCGTACGGGGCCGCGTAGGCGCCCAGGTTCGCCGCCTCCATCGCGCCAGGACCACCGCCGGTGGCGACGGTGAGACCCGAGCGCGCCAGCGTACGGCCGAGGCGCGCGGCACCCTCGTACGCCTCCGTGCCGCGCGCCATCGCGTGGCCGCCCATCACACCCACCACCCGCGCCCCGGAGAGGAGTTCGTCGAGCGCGTCCGAGACGGAGTCGTCGTGGACGGCGCGCAGCAGGGAGGAGAGGACGTCCCGGTCGGCCTTGGTCCGCTGGAACCAGGCGTACGAGCGGGCGTCGGGCGTCGCCTCGTAACCGCCGTCCGACAGGGACGTGAAGAGCTCGTCGGGGGAGTAGACCAGGCCGCGGTACGGATCGAAGGGCAGGCCGGGGACGGGTGGGAAGACCAGGGCGCCGTCCGCGCGGATCTTCGCCGCCGCCTGCTCGCGCATCGGGCAGCCGAGGAAGACCGCGCCCGCCGTGTCGGTGGCGAGCAGTTCGCGCGTACGGTCCGTCAGGTCGACGGCCTGGATCCGGTATCCGGCGAGGGAGCCGCGCGCCGAGACGGTCGCGTCGAACTCCTCCAGCGTCTCTATCTCATGGTCACCGTGGTGGGCCGCATGGGCGGGCATCGTCTGCACCCGCCCATGCTAGGGCGCTCCGCCGGCGGAGCGGCGGCCATGACCGTGGGCCCGCGGGTGTGTGCGCGAGTGCGCGTGCGTCGTGGCTTGTCGCGCGGTTCCCCGCGCCCCTTCGGGGGCGCGGTGTGACGGGCACGGTTGTCGGCCGAGGCTCAGCCCTCGATCGCGGCCGGGTCCATCCACATGACTTCCCAGGTGTGGCCATCGAGGTCGTCGAAGGCGCGGCCGTACATCTGCGGGTACTCCTGGACCTGCTCCGAGGCGGTGCCACCGGCGGCGACGGCCTTGTCGACCAGCTCGTCGACCTTCTCGCGGCTCTCGGCGCTCAGACAGATCAGCACCTCGCTGGTCTTCGAGGCGTCCGCGATCTCCTTCTTGGTGAAGGACGCGTAGAACGGCTTGGTGAGCAGCATCGCCACGATGGTGTCGCTGATCACGACGGAGGCCGCGTTGTCGTCGCTGAACCGGGGGTTGAGCGAGTACCCGAGCTCCGTGAAGAACTTCTTCGAGGCGTCGAGGTCGTTCACGGGCAGGTTCACGAAGATCATCTGCTGGTATGTCTGGCTCATGGCGAGGCCTCTCCCATTCGGTTTCGGTCTGTACGGAGGGATAGACGGGGGGCGCCCGCGAAACTCATCGCCGGTCGCGGACTTTTTTCGTACGGCTTTTCCGTACCGGCTTTCGGTGCGTGTCTCAGGCGGCCAGCGGGAGCGCCGCCAGCACGGCGACCGTCCAGGTCAGCGGGCCGAACACGGTCAGCAGGGCGCCCGCGCGGACCAGGGCGGCCCGGCGGGGCAGAGCCCTGGGCGCCCCCATCCGCAACAGCGCGGCCGTGGTGTCCGCGTGCGCCCGGCGGGCCTCGACGGCGGCTGTCGCGAGGGTGAGGACGGTGCTGCCGGCCACGACGGCCGCGCCCAGCAGGGTGAGCGGCCCGACCGTGGGGCGCGTGCCGGAGGCCAGCGTCACCATGGTGTACGCGCCGGAGGCCACCGCGCACACCACCCCGAGCGGCCGCCCGATCCGCCGGGCCTCCTCCTGGAGCACCCGACCGGCGAGCAGCCGCAGCGCGCCGGGGCGTACGGCCTGGAGCAGCAGCCCCGTGAAGTGGGTGAGCCCGGGGCCGGCCAGGACCAGGCCCAGCGCGGTGAGCAGCCAGCCGCCGAGGACTCCGGCGGGGCTGTCCGCGAGGCCGCCGGGCAGGGTGAGGGCGGAGCCGGCGTCGGACTGTCCGGCGTAGGTCTCGATGGCGAGGCCGACGGCGAGCACGGCGATGCCCCAGGGGAGGCCGCCGGGGGCGGGGCGCGGAGTCGGCGGTTCCGGCTGCTCGGCCGGTGCCGGGGGCCCGGCGGCCTCCTCGTCCGGCTCCTCCTCGTACCGCGTCGCGCCGGCCGGTGCCGCGGCGCGTCGGCGGAGGTCGAAGGTGTCGTACGCCATGAAGCGGGTCCGGGGTCCGGCGGGCCGGGCCCGGGTGTCCCTGGGGCGCAGGACGAGGGCGGTCGTCAGGGAGGCGACGGCCGGGACCAGGGCGAGGAGGGTGAGGGCGGCCGGCACGGGCAGGGGCCGCTCGGCGGCGAGGACGTCGGCGGCGGCGCCGTCGAAGGGCATGCCCGTGAGGTCGCCGCGCAGATGGAGGAAGAAGAGCAGGGCGAGGAGCGAGCCGAGGACGGTGGACAGGGCCGTCGTGACCGCCGAGACGGCCATCAGCCGGCCGGGGCCGAGGCCGATGGCGGACAGGCCGGGGCGGGGCCGGGTGCCGGGGTCCGTGCGGGCCACGGTCACCGCGAAGTACACGGTGGCGGCGGCGGGCGCGACGCACCACCCCAGGCGGAGCACCGAGCCGGCCGGGGCGTTCGGGTGGGCCATGGCGTGTCCGAGGGCGCAGAGCAGCAGGAAGCCCGTGCCGCCGGTGGCCGCGGTGACCAGGAGCCGGCGGAGCTGGACGACGGGGTGGGCCCGGCGGGCTAGGCGGAGAGCGAGCACGCGGCCCGGCCTTCCCCGTCCGCGGCGGCGGGCAGCTGGACGGTCTTCACACACCGTCCGTCCAGCAGGGACACCGCCCGGTCGGCGAGGGACGCGGTCTCGGCGTCGTACGTGGCGAGGACGACCGTGATGTCGTGCGAACGGGCCGCCGTGGTGAGGGTGCGCAGCACATGGGTGTGTTCGGCGCGGTGCAGCTGGGCGGTCGGCTCGTCCGCGAAGAGCACGGTGGGGGCGGCGACCAGGGCGCGGGCGACGACCACCCGCTGGCGCTCGGACTGGAGGAGGGCGTGCGGCCGTTTGCGGGCCGAGTCGCGGATGTCGAGGCGCTCCAGCCACTCCAGGGCGGCGGCCTTGGCGGCCCGGCGGCCGGTGCCGCGCAGCATCAGCGGCAGGGCGGTGTTCTCCCAGACGTTCAGCTCGGGCACGAGGACCGGCTCGGGGTCGATCCAGCCGAAGCGGTCGCGGCGCAGCCGTTCACGGGCGAGCGGGCCCATGGTGTGCACGGGAATGCTGTTGAACCACACCGCGCCCTGCTGGGGCCGCAGTTGTCCGGACAGACACCGCAGGAGCGTGGTCTTGCCGCTGCCGCGCGGGCCGGTGACGGCGAGGATCTCGCCCTCGCGGACGCCCAGCGACACGTTTTGCAGCGCGGGCGAGCCGTCGTGCGCGTAGGTCAGACCACGTGCCCAGAGCACGTCGTTGTCCGGCGGGGCCACCATGGGCGTACACCTCGGTTCGGATCAGGATTGCCGGGGGGAGTCCCCCGTCCGGGGGAACGAAGGCAGGGCCGATCGGTTACAGGGGCACGCTAGGGAGTCAGGGTGGTGGGGGCCGGACGGCACACGGCCCGGGACGCACCCATCTCACTCGGATGGGTGCGTCCCGGGCCGTTTGAACAACCGCTGCGGACGATTCAGAGGAGCGTCCACGCCTCCGTCAGGGTCGCCCGCAGGATCTGCTCGATCTCGTCGAAGGTCGACTGGTCGGAGATCAGCGGCGGTGCGAGCTGGACGACCGGGTCGCCGCGGTCGTCGGCACGGCAGTACAGGCCGTTCTCGAACAGCTTCTTCGACAGGAAGCCGTAGAGGATCCGCTCGGTCTCGTCGTCGTCGAAGCTCTCCTTCGTGGCCTTGTCCTTGACCAGCTCTATCCCGTAGAAGTAGCCGTTGCCGCGGACGTCGCCGACGATCGGCAGGTCGTACAGCTTCTCCAGCGTGGACCGGAAGGCGCCCTCGTTGTCGAGGACGTGCTGGTTGAGGCCCTCGCGCTCGAACAGGTCGAGGTTGGCGACGCCGACGGCCGCGGAGACCGGGTGGCCGCCGAAGGTGTAGCCGTGCAGGAAGGTGTTGTCGCCCTTGTAGAACGGCTCGGCGATGCGGTCGGAGATGACACAGGCGCCTATCGGGGAGTAGCCGGAGGTCATGCCCTTGGCGCAGGTGATCATGTCCGGGACGTAGCCGAACTTGTCGCAGGCGAACATCGTGCCCAGCCGGCCGAAGGCGCAGATGACCTCGTCCGACACGAGCAGCACGTCGTACTGGTCGCAGATCTCGCGGACCCGCCGGAAGTAGCCGGGCGGCGGCGGGAAGCAGCCGCCGGCGTTCTGCACCGGCTCGAGGAAGACCGCCGCGACCGTCTCAGGGCCCTCGAAGAGGATCTGCTGTTCGATCTGGTCGGCGGCCCAGCGGCCGAACGCCTCCGGGTCGTCGCCGAAGAGCGGGGCGCGGTAGATGTTGGTGTTCGGGACCTTGTGCGCGCCCGGCACCAGCGGCTCGAAGGGGGCCTTCAGGGCCGGCAGACCCGTGATGGACAGGGCGCCCTGCGGGGTGCCGTGGTAGGCGACCGCGCGGGAGATGACCTTGTACTTGCCCGGCTTGCCCGTGAGCTTGAAGTACTGCTTGGCGAGCTTCCAGGCGGTCTCGACCGCCTCGCCGCCGCCGGTGGTGAAGAAGACCTTGTTGAGGTCGCCCGGCGCGTAGTCGGCGATACGTTCCGCCAGCTCCACGGCCTTCGGATGGGCGTAGGACCACACCGGGAAGAAGGCCAGCTCCTGCGCCTGCTTGAAGGCGGTCTCCGCCAGCTCGGTGCGGCCGTGGCCCGCCTGGACCACGAACAGACCGGCGAGACCGTCGAGGTACCGCTTGCCCTTGTCGTCGTAGATGTACGTGCCCTCGCCCCGGACGATGGTGGGGACCGGGGCGTTCTCGTACGAGGACATGCGGGTGAAGTGCATCCACAGGTGGTCGTACGCGGTCTGGCTGAGGTCCTTGGGGCTCACGGTCATCGCGTCCTCACGGTCATCGGGTTCCCCACATGTAGGTCTGCTTCTTGAGCTTGAGGTAGACGAAGCTCTCGGTGGAGCGCACGCCGGGCAGGGTCCGGATGCGTTTGTTGATCACTTCGAGGAGGTGGTCGTCGTCCTCGCAGACGATCTCCACCATGAGGTCGAAGGAGCCGGCGGTGATCACGATGTACTCCACCTCGGACATGGCCGTCAGCGCGTCCGCCACGGGATCCAGGTCGCCGTCGACGTGGATGCCGAGCATCGCCTGCCGCCGGAAGCCCACGGTGAGCGGGTCGGTGACGGCGACGATCTGCATCACGCCCTGGTCGAGCAGCTTCTGGACGCGCTGGCGCACGGCCGCCTCGGACAGGCCGACGGCCTTGCCGATCGCCGCGTACGGCCGCCGGCCGTCCTCCTGGAGCTGCTGGACGATGGCGAGGGAGACGGCGTCCAACTGCGGGGTGCCGTTCCTGGGCTCCTTGGTGTCCCTCCTGGGTTCCCTGGAGTCTCTCTGGTCTGCGCTTCGACTGGCCACGGCCTCACTGTGCACGACGTCTCGGCGGTTCCGCAAGGCTGGACCGATGAAATTCGTTGTTTACGGGCTCATGATTTGCGGATTTCGCAGTGACCGAGGTGTCGGGGGTGTTGAAAACGTGGGGCTGCGGATTAGGGTGGTGTCTCAAGGACTGGACACCCATACCTGGACACCCAACCTGGAGGGCCGGCAGTGAGCACCGAGCTGCGTCGTCTGCGCAACTACATCAACGGGGAATTCTGTGACGCCGTCGATGGACGGACCACCGAGGTGGTCAACCCCGCGACCGGCGAGGCCTACGCGACCGCGCCCCTGTCCGGCCAGGCCGACGTCGACGCGGCGATGGCCGCCGCCGATGCCGCGTTCCCGGCCTGGCGTGACACGACTCCTGCCGAGCGCCAGAAGGCCCTGCTGAAGATCGCCGACGCGTTCGAGGACCGGGCCGAGGAACTCATCGCGGCGGAGGTGGAGAACACGGGCAAGCCGATCGGGCTGACCCGCTCCGAGGAGATCCCGCCGATGGTCGACCAGATCCGCTTCTTCGCGGGCGCCGCGCGGATGCTGGAGGGGCGGAGCGCCGGCGAGTACATGGAAGGGATGACGTCGATCGTCCGCCGGGAGCCGGTCGGTGTCTGTGCCCAGGTCGCGCCCTGGAACTACCCGATGATGATGGCCGTGTGGAAGTTCGCGCCGGCGATCGCCGCGGGCAACACGGTCGTGCTGAAGCCGTCGGACACCACGCCGGCGTCGACCGTCCTGATCGCCGAGATCATCGGGTCGATCCTGCCCAAGGGCGTCTTCAACGTCATCACCGGCGACCGGGACACCGGGCGCCTGATGGTCGAGCATCTGACCCCGGCCATGGCGTCCATCACCGGTTCCGTGCGCGCGGGCATGTCCGTCGCCGAGTCCGCGTCCAAGGACCTCAAGCGCGTCCACCTGGAGCTCGGCGGCAAGGCGCCGGTCGTCGTCTTCGAGGACACCGACATCGCCAAGGCCGTCGAGGACATCTCGGTGGCGGGCTTCTTCAACGCCGGGCAGGACTGTACGGCGGCGACACGGGTGCTGGTGCAGGAGTCCATCCACGACGAGTTCGTGGCGGCGCTGGCCAAGGCCGCCGCCGAGACGAAGACCGGGCAGCCGGACGACGAGGACGTGCTGTACGGGCCGCTCAACAACCCCAACCAGCTCAAGCAGGTGTCCGGGTTCATCGAGCGGCTGCCCGCGCACGCGAAGGTCGAGGCGGGTGGCCACCGGGTCGGTGAGAAGGGGTACTTCTACGCCGCGACGGTCGTCTCGGGGCTGAGCCAGGACGACGAGATCATCCAGCAGGAGGTCTTCGGGCCGGTCATCACCGTGCAGTCCTTCTCGGACGAGGCGCAGGCCGTGGGCTGGGCGAACGGCGTCGAGTACGCGCTCGCGTCGTCCGTGTGGACGAAGGACCACGGGCGGGCGATGCGCATGTCCAAGGCGCTGGACTTCGGGTGCGTGTGGATCAACACGCACATTCCGCTGGTCGCGGAGATGCCGCACGGCGGGTTCAAGAAGTCCGGGTACGGCAAGGACCTTTCGGGCTATGGGTTCGACGACTACACGCGGATCAAGCATGTGATGACGTCGTTGGACTGAGGGTTCGCTGTGGGCTGTGGGCTGTGGGCTGTGGGCCGTGGGTGAGTGGGGGCCATGTGTGGCTGCCGCCGCACATGGCCCCGGCCCCGCGCCCCCGTCGGGGCGCGGGGTCCGTTGCCCGATCCGGGCCCCTACCGGCATGCTGCCCGGGTGTCCCTGCCGCAGATCGACCGCCGCTCCCTGCTGCGCGCCCTCGGCACCGGCGCGGCGCTCGGTGCCCTCGCCGGCTGCGGGGTGCCCGCCGCGTATGTGGCGCCCGGGGACCGGGCGGGCGCCGACCTCTCGGCCCGCGACAAGCGGCTGAGCTGGGCGAACTGGCCGCTGTACATCGACACGGACGACTCGGACGACTCGCGGCGCCCGACTCTGGAGGCCTTCGAGAAGCGCACCGGTGTCGCCGTCGACTACGCCGAGGAGATCAACGACAACGACGAGTTCTTCGGCAAGATCAGCCCGGCCCTGATGAACCATCAGCAGACCGGCCGCGACCTGGTCGTCATCAGCGACTGGATGTGCGCCCGGTTCGTACGGCTGGGCTGGGTGCAGGAGATGGACCGGGCCGGTCAGCCGAACGTCACCGAGTATCTCGACCCGCAACTGCGTTCCCCCGCCTTCGACCCCGGCCGTAGGTACACCGTGCCCTGGCAGTCGGGGATCACCGGCCTCGCGTACAACCGGCGGAGGGTGGGCCGCGAGCTACGCCGGGTGTCGGAGCTGTGGGCCGACGACCTCAAGGGCCGGGTCACGCTTCTCTCCGGCCTCGACGAGGCGTTCGCGCTGCTCATGCAGGGCAACGGTGTCGATGTCACCCGTTGGACGGCGGACGACTTCCACCTGGTCTGCGACCAGGTCGCCTCCCGCGTCCGCGCCGGCCACATCCGCCGCTTCACCGGCAACGACTACATCAAGGACCTGGCGAGCGGCGACGTCCTCACCTGCCAGGCCTACTCCGGCGACGTCATCCAACTCCAGGCCGACGACCCGGACATCCGCTTCGTCGTCCCCGAGGAGGGCGCCGAACTCTGGTCGGAGTCCCTGATGATCCCCAACCTCGCCCGCGGAGTACGTACGGGAGTGGCTGGCGGGGCGGGGTGTGGCGGCCGAGCTGCACGAGGTGCTGCCGGGGCGGTGCAGTGTCGTCGCCGTCGTGCCGGGGCGGAGCGAGTCGGCGGTCGTGCTGGAGTCGCACCTCGACACGGTCGAGACGGACGGGATGACCGTCGGGCCGTACGACGGCGAGGTGAGGGACGGGCGGCTGTACGGGCGGGGCGCCTGTGACGCGAAGGGGCCGCTGGCCGCGTTCCTGCTGGCCGTCGCCGAACTCGCCGAGGGCGAGCCGCCGCCGTACACGGTTGTACTGGCCGGGGTGTGCGACGAGGAGCACGCGTACCGGGGGGTGCTGCGGCTGGTGGACGCCCTGGCGGAGCGGGTGGCCGTGGGCGCGGTCGTGGGCGCGGTCGTCGGGGAGCCCACCGGGCTGGTGCCGGCCGTGGCGCACAAGGGGGTCGTCCGATACACCGCGCGCACCATGGGGCGTGCGGGGCACAGTTCACGCCCCGAGGAGGCCGTCAACGCGATCACTCTGATGGGGCCGGTCATCGCCCACCTCGCCGACCACGTCCCGGGTGTCCCGCCGCACCCGCTCCTCGGCCACGCCACCCGCACGGTCACCCGGATCCGGGGCGGTACCGGCCCCAACACCGTTCCGGGCAGCTGTGAGGTGGACGTCGACCGCCGTACGCTTCCCGGCGAGGACCTGGAGACCGTATGGGCGCACGACCGGGCCGAACTCGCCGCGCTGGGCGCGGAGGTGGACCCGCCGTTCACCGTCGACCCGGCCCTCGACACCCGGCCCGACGCCGAGATCGTCACCGCCCTGTGCAGGGCCCTCGCCGACCACGACCGCCCGTCCGAGGTCCGGGGCATGCCCTTCGGCACGGACGCCAGCAAGCTCGCCCGCGCCGGCGTCCCGTCGGTCGTCTTCGGTCCCGGCTCGGTGGCGGACGCCCACGCGGCGGCGGAGTCGGTGGACCTCGCCGAGGTGACGCTGGCCGCGCGGCTCGTGGTGGCGGCGGTACGGGGGATGGGAGGCTCGCCATGCAACTGATGCAACTGATGCAACTGATGCAACTGATGTGGCTGATGTGGCTGATGTGGCTCATGTGTCTGACGTGCCTGACGCGTCTGACGCGTTGCGTGGCGCGTGGAGCGGGTGGCCGAGAGTGGGAAGGTGCACCGTGCGTCTGACCGATCACGTCACGCTCGTCGCCAGCGGGGCGGCCGGGTTCGATCTCACCGATCCGCTGGACTGCCACGTCTATCTCGTACGGGGCGGTCGGCACAGCGCGCTCGTGGACGCGGGGGCCGGGCGGTCCACGCAGGACATCCTGCGTGCCGTACGCGCGGCCGGTGCCGAGCCCGGGTATCTGCTGCTCACCCATGGCCACGCCGATCACGCGGGCGGGGCCGCCGCGCTCGCCGAGGGGTTGCCCGGGCTGCGGGTGCTGGCCGGCGACGCGGCCGTGCCGTGGATCGCCACCGGGGACGAGCGGGGACTCAGCGTGGACAGGGGGAAGGCGGCCGGCGTCTATCCGGACAGCTACACCCTCCCGCCCTGCCCCCGGGTCGAGGCCATCGGCGACGGCGCGGAGGTCGATCTCGGCGGCGGTGTGGTCCTGCGCGCCGTCGCGACGCCCGGCCACGCCGACGGCCACCTCTGCTACCACCTGCGCACCCCGCACCACCGGGCGCTCTTCTCCGGGGACTGCGTCTTCACCGGGGGCCGCGTCTCGCTGCAGAATCTGCACGACTGCCGGGTGCCCGATTACGCGGCCAGTCTGACCCTGCTGGCCACGCTCGACGTCGACGCGCTCTTCCCCGGGCACCACGAGGTCTCACTCGCCAGGGCCGGGCGGCACCTGGCCGCCGCCCGCGACACCGTCGCCCGCGGACTGCTGCCGAGGAGCACGACATGACCGCCACTCAAGGATCACCGGGATCTCAAGCATCACCGGGATCTCAAGCATCACCGGCATCACCGGCATCACCGGCATCACCGGGAACTCCGGGGCCTCCGGGATCTCCGTCCCGCCGCAACCAGGCGTCCTCGCTGCGCCGGGCCCTCACCGTCCTGGAGCACATCCGCGATCACGCGGGCACCGGCCGGGGCATCTCGCTGACCCGGCTCGCCGAGGAACTCGACATCAACAAGAGCACGGTGCTGCGGCTCGCCGCGCCCCTCCTGGAGGCCGGCCTGCTGGTCCGCGACCGGGAGACGGGATGGTTCCGGCTCGGCCACGGCACGCTCCGGCTCGGCCAGGCCTATCTCTCCTCGCTCGACCTGCGGACCGTGGCCACCGAGCCGCTGCGGCTGCTCCAGCACGCGGTGGGGGAGACCTGTCATCTGGTGGTGTACGAGGCGCCGGACATCGTCTACATCGACAAGGTCGAGAACGAGACCAACGTCCGCATGGGCTCCCGGGTCGGCAGCCGCGTCCCCGCCTACCGGACCGCCGTGGGCAAGGCCATCCTCGCCTGGCAGGGCGAGGAGGCGTTCCGGGTCGTGGTCGCCGCCGGGATGCCACCGGTCACCCCGCACACGGTCACCGATCCGCAGCGGCTGCGCGCCGAACTCGACCGCGTCCGGCGGGAGGGCTACGCCATCGACGACCGCGAGAACGAGCCGGAGGTGCGGTGTGTCGCCGCGCCCGTCTTCGACCACACCGACGCGGCCGTCGGCGCGGTCAGCGTCTCCAGCCTCACCACCCGGATGACCCCCGCCAGAGTCCGCGAGGTCGGCCCCATGGTCGTACGCACCGGCCTGGACATCTCGCACGTCCTGGGCTCCTCCAGGGGCCGGGACACCGGCCGCTGACCCCGAGGACGCCGTTGATTCCGCCGACCCCGACGACTCCACTCCGCTGACCCGCAGGAGGAGCCCCACCATGGAAACGTCCACGGCGTCGACATACGCCTTCGTCGAGGATCTGCGTGCCGAGGGCACCGGCGACGTCCTCGACCGAGTCCTCGGCACGTACGGCTGTGACACCCTCACCGTCGCCGCCGCCTACCACCGCGCCCGCGACGTCACCCCGCACGGCCCGGCGCGGGTCACGCTGCGCCGCGACGGGACCCATGTCGTCCCGCCGGCCGACCTGTTCGACGGGCTGCGCCTCGTACCTCCCGTGCAGCCGGGCGCCGAGGAGGAGCCGCTGCGGGAACTGCGCCGGCGTACGGCGGAGCGGGGCGCGGCCCTGCACGGCTGGACCGTGTTCCTGCACAACACCACGCTCGGCCTGGCCCACCCCGACGTCACCCAGCTGAACTGCTTCGGCGACCGGGCCGCCCCGGCCGACCTGTGCCCGGCCCACCCCGACGTGCGGGCGTACGCCGTGGCGCTGGCCCGCTCGGTGGCCCGCACGGGCGTGGACGCGGTGGTCGCCGAGTCCCTGCACTACGCCACGTTCGGCCACGGCTACCACCATGAGCGCAGTTTCGTACGGCTGGGCCCGCTGGAGGAGTTCCTGCTGGGGCTGTGCTTCTGCCCGCACTGCGTACGCCACGCCGAAGCCGCGTCCGAGGGAGTGGACCCGGGTGCCGCGCGCGCCGAGGCGGCCCGGGCGGTCGGCCGGGTCCTGGACGGCGCGGACCCGGCCCCATGGGAACTCCCCGAGCCCGTCGCCGCGTACGCCCGCGCCCGCGTCGACACCGTCACCTCGCTCGTCGCGACCGTGGCCGACGCGGTGGCCGCCGAGGGCCCCCGGCTCGTCTTCCTCGATCTGACCGGAGCGGTGAAGGGCTATGCGGACGGCCGGCCGACGGGGGCGCCCGCCGTCGACGAGGCCTGGCGGATCGGTGTCGACGCGGCGGCGATCAGCGCCGTGGTCCCCGGTTACGCGGTGCTCGCGTACGCCCGGGACCCGGAGCGGGTCGCCGCCGATCTCGCCGCCTACCGGGCCGCACTGCGGAAGGGCTGCGCGCTGCGCGCGGTGCTGCGTCCGGGAGTTCCGGACACCGACTCCGCCGAACATCTGGCGGCGAAGGTCGCGGCGGCCACCGGGCCCGGCGGGGCCGACGCCGTGGACTTCTACCATTACGGCCTCGTCCCGTTCCCGGTGCTCGACCGTATCCCCGCCGCACTCAAGGAACGGCACTGATCTGGTGGTCGTATTCCGGTCGTCCGGCGGCGGATTTCGGCGGGCAATTCGTGACGGCCCTGTGGAGGTAGTGCAATTTTCTGCCGCGGGGTGACGCTTTATCCGCCTTTCGGCGCCCATTCGGAACAGAGTGTCTCCCGGCGAAGACTTGCGGCAATTTCCGTCGTGCCGTAGTTACGTGAATCATGAACCTGTTCACCCGTGCTGCGTCCCTGCGCCGCCCGGCAGCCCCCACAGCCGCTCAACTCCCCCACGAATCCCCGGCTTTCCACTCCACCGGCCCGTCGGATCCCGCCCTGGCGATGCTGACCGGAGAGTGGATGATCGACGCGGCGCACAGTCGTATCGGTTTCTCCGTCCGACATGCCCTGGTCACGACCGTGCGCGGCGCATTCACGGAGTATCAGAGCCGGCTCTACTTCGACGGCCGTGACCCGTCTCGCTCACGGGCCGAGATCGTCCTCTCCACCAGATCCGTCGACACCGGCGTCGAACAACGCGACGCCCATCTGATGGGCCGCGACTTCCTGGACGCCGCGAACCATCCGCGAATGCGTTTCGTCAGTACGTCGGTCCGTCCGGTGGGCAGCGACGTCTACCGCATGACCGGCGAACTCACCATCAAGGACATCACCCGTCCCGTCGACCTGGAACTCACCTACATAGGACACGTCATGGACCCGTTCGGATACGAGCGGGTCGGATTCGACGGGACGACCACCATCAATCGCTCCGAATGGGGACTCACGTACAACCAGCGGCTCGCGGAGGGCGGTGCCATGGTCAGCGAGAAGGTGCGCCTGCAATTCGACCTCGCCGTCATTCGCTCGATTCCGGGCGGCTGAGGGACCCCTGGGGCCCGTCTTCCTTGACGGGCCCCCACTTTTGAACACGTTCAAGAAGGGGCGTACGCTCCAGTCATGAGCGACAGAGCCGCCCTGTTGGGGGGCATCCGTGCGTGGTTGGTCTTCTTCGTCGTCTGTCTGGTGCTGAGCGGCGCCACGGCCTTCCCCCTCGTCCACGAGCTGCGGTGGACCGAGGAGTTGCTGCGTTCGCTGTCCGCCGGGGAGTACCTGCCGGGCCTCATGGAGTGGATCGAGCGCGTGCGGGCGGGCCTCGACGAGGCCGACGCCGCCTACCCGTTCCTCCTCTACGGCACGGACTGGCTGGCCTTCGCGCACCTCGTCATCGCGGTGGCCTTCTACGGCCCCTACCGCGACCCGGTCCGCAACATCTGGGTCGTGGAGGTCGGCATGATCGCCTGCGCGGGGATCATCCCGCTGGCCCTCATCTGCGGACCGATCCGGGACATCCCGTTCTGGTGGACGCTGATCGACATGTCGTTCGGGGTGTTCGGAGTGATCCCGCTGTACGTCGTCCGGCAGCGGATCAAGCGGCTGGAGGCGCTCACCTCGGAGGCGCCCCGGCCCGCGCCCGAGTCGCAGCCCGCGCCCCCGCACGGCTCCCCGAACCCGCTCCCCGCGGCGGACGTACGGGCGGGCTGAAAAACTGTTATCCCGGCCGTCCTCACCCCGTCTCCTCAGGCATCCCCTGTTTCCCCACATCAGGAGTGAGCCGCATGAGCGGTGTGATCTCCGCCTCGGAGGTTCCCCACGTCGCAGGGATGGCTGAGAAGGTACGGAACACAGCCGAGTGAACAGGGTGAGCCGAGCAGGACCGGAAGGAACGTACGTGGACGGGCGGCAGTGGCGCTCCACCATCGCGGCCGCGCAGGCAGGTGACAGACGCGCCCTCGACGAGCTGGTCGAGGGCTGGCTGCCCCTCGTCTACAACATCGTCGGCCGGGCCCTCAACGGCCACGCCGATGTCGACGACGTCGTGCAGGAGACCATGCTGCGCGCCGTCGACAACCTCGACACGCTGCGTGATCCGGACAGTTTCCGCTCCTGGCTGGTCGCGATCGCGATGCGGCAGATACGGGACCGGGCGCGCCGGCGCACCGCCGACCCGCTCGACGACGGCGACGCCCACAGCGCCGCCGACTTCGCCGAACTGACCGTCCTGCGGCTGCAGTTGGAGGGCCAGCGGCGCGAGGTCGCGGAAGCCGTCCGCTGGCTCGACGACGAGGACCGCCAGCTGCTGTCGCTGTGGTGGCTGGAGGTCGCGGGCGAACTCACCCGGCGTGAGCTCGCGGCCGCCGTCGGCATCAGCCGGCAGCACGCCGCGGTGCGGGTGCAGCGGATGAAGGCCCGCCTCGAAACCGCGCGCGGCATCGTCCGCGCCCTCGACTCCTCCTGCTCCGACCTGCGCCGGGTCACCACCCGCTGGAGCGGGCAGCCCGACTCGGTGTGGCGCAAGCGCATCGCCCGGCACATCCGCGGCTGCGCCCGCTGCGACGGCCACGGCAGCCCCGGCGAGGTCGTCGTCCCCGCCGAGCGCCTCCTCGTCGGGCTCGCCCTGGTCCCCCTCCCCGTCGGCTTCACCCTGTCGCTGGCGTTCGGCGGGAAGACGGCCGTGGCGGCGACCGCCGCGACGGCCTCGGTGGGCTGGTCCGCCAAGGTGCTCGGCGTCCTCACCAAGCCCGCCGTCGCGGTGACGGCGAGCGCGACGTTCGTCGCCGGGGGCGCGTACGTGGTGACGAAGCCCCCGGACGAGCGGCCCCCGCAGGCCGCGCCGACCGCGCACAGCACCTCCCGCGTGCCCGGCTCCGCGGCCCCGCCCGCCTCCCCGCGCTCCGCCTCGCCCTCCCCTTCGCCCTCGTCCTCGCCCTCGTCCTCGCCCTCGGCCTCCCCGTCCGTGTCCTCGTCGACGAGGGCCGCCGTCTACGGCAGCGTCGTCGACGCCGTGGACGAGGCGCCGGACCCGGACACGCCGCCCGCCGCCCTCCCGCGCCGGCCCGAGTCCGCCCTCACCAGCAGCGGCGGCGCGCGGACCGTGATGAACCACCGCGGCGACAACGTGACCCTCACGGGCAAGGGGTATGTCCTCGTCCGCTGGCAGATCTCGCCCCAGTACCGGGCGGGCGCCCTGGTCATGCCGGCCTGGACCGGGCTGAAGGGCAAGCTCTTCCACGTTGCCTCGGCCGGCGGCCGCCGCATGGACGACCCGACGTCCGCCGACGGCCTGACCTCCGGCATGGGCGGCCCCGACACCGGCTACACCGTCCTGCCGGACGGCACCCAGCAGATGTGGCAGAACGAGTACTTCTACCTCGACGGCACCGTCACCCTCATCCAGAACGAACGCGGCGCCGACTACGGCGTCACCGTCGCCCCCTCCTCCTGGGACACCGTCAACGGGGACCTCGCCCACGGCCCCGACCAGGGCGCCATCCGCTACGGCCTGGTCCGCGACAACGGCAAGGACACCGCACCGGTGCCGCAGTACGTCACGCGGGAGAAGCCGGCGGACGCGGCGACGGTGGGGCAGCGGTCGGAGGTCTAGCGGTCGGCGGCGTCGTGGTCCGTGGTGCGGCGGCCGGTGGCACAGCCGTCCGTGGTGCGGCGGCCGGTGGCACAGCCGTCCGTGGTGCGGCGGCCGGTGGCGTGGCGGTCCGTGTCGCGGCGGTCGTCCCGTCCGACAGACGTCCGACGCAGACGTCCTCCTGCGCGGCCATGACCTCGCCGCCGTGCTCGTGCGCCCACCCGCCGAGCGCCCCGATCGGGGCGAGCAATGTCCCTCCGAGCACGGTCAGTCCGTTCTCGACCCGGGGCGGGGCACCCCCGTACGCCCGTCGCGCCACCAGCCCGTTGTGCTCAAGCCTGCGCAGGGTCTGCGTCAGTACCTTGGGGCTGATCCCGCCGATCCGCGGCCGCAGTTCGCCCGGTCTGCGCGGCCCGTGCCGCAGGGCCCACAGCACCACCGGGTTCCAGGTGAGGGGGCGGACGCGCAGGCGATCGCTCCGCCGTACGCGGCCGCGGGGCGTCGTTGACGCCGCCAAGAGCCCCTTACGGGGCCGGGGACCGGGCTAGGCGTTCCGTAGTGCGCACAGTGCGTCGACTCGGTTCGTCGTGATCGAGTCGACCCCCGAATCCATCAGGCGGCGCATGGACCGGCGGGTGTCGGGGGTCCAGACCGAGAGGAGTTGGCCGTCGCGGTGGATACGGTCCGCCAGGTCGCGTGAGACCAGTCCGAAGCGGTAGTTGAGCCAGCGGGGGCGTATGGCGGCGAGGAGGGCGGGGCGGGGTGGGGCGAGGGTCTTCCAGGTGAGGGCGATCTCGGCGGTGGGGTCGGCGGCCCGTACGGCGAGCATGCTGGGCGGGTCGGCGCTGTAGTAGACGCGCTCCTCGGCCTCGTACTCCCGTACGACGTCCAGCACCTGCCGAACCGCCCGAGGGTCGGCCCGGCCCGGCAGGTCGAGCATGACCCTGCTGTCCTTGGTGGCGAGCAGCGCGTCGGCGAGCGTCGGCACCCCGTCGGCGGTGACCCCGCGCAGCTCCGCGGCGGAGAGCGCGGCCAGCGGCCGGTCCAGCTCCCAGAGGCGGTTCAGCGTCGAGTCGTGGAGCAGGACGGGCACGCCGTCGCGGGTCGTCCGTACGTCGAACTCGACGGCGTCCGCGCCCAGTTCGAGCCCGGCCCGCAGGGAGTCGAGGGTGTTCTCGCGGTGGCGGTAGGGGGCGCCGCGATGGGCCACGGCTGTCACGGTGCGCATGGGGTTCATTGTGGGTCCGAGGTGGGTCGGAGGTGAGGTCAGGGGGTCAGCCAGGCCGATGTGTAGGTGTCGATCTCGGCGGACAGGCGGGCCTTGCCGGGCTCGTCGAGGAAGGACGCGTCCACGGCGTTCTTCGCGAGGGCGGCGAGCCCCTGCTCGTCGAGGCCGAGGAGGCGCGCGGCGACCGCGTACTCGGTGTTGAGGTCGGTGCCGAACATCGGCGGGTCGTCGGAGTTGACGGTCACGAGGACCCCGGCCCGCACGAACTCCTTGATGGGGTGCTCGTCGAGGGTGCGGACCGCGCGCGTGGCTATGTTCGAGGTCGGGCAGACCTCCAGGGCGATCCGGTGCTCGGCGAGGTGCGCGAGGAGCTTCGGGTCGCCGGCCGAACTCGTGCCGTGCCCGATGCGCTCCGCGCGCAGGTCGGTGAGCGCGTCCCACACCGTCTCCGGCCCGGTCGTCTCGCCCGCGTGCGGCACGGAGTGCAGTCCCGCCGCGATCGCCCGGTCGAAGTACGGCTTGAACTGCGGCCTCGGCACCCCCACTTCGGGCCCGCCGAGCCCGAAAGACACCAGCCCCTCCGGACGCACCCGGTCGTCGGTGGCCAGCCGCGTCGTCTCCTCGGCCGCCGCGAGCCCCGCCTCACCCGGGATGTCGAAGCACCACCGCAGTACGGTCCCGAAGTCGGCCTCCGCCGCCTTGCGCGCGTCCTCGATCGCCGCCATGAAGGCCAGCTCGTCGATCCCGCGCCGCGTGGAGGAGAACGGCGTGACGGTCAGCTCGGCGTACCGCACCTGCTGCCGGGCCAGGTCACGGGCCACCTCGTACGTCAGCAGCCGGACGTCCTCCGGGGTGCGGATCAGGTCGACGACGGACAGATACACCTGGACGAAGTGGGCGAAGTCCGTGAAGGTGAAGTAGTCCGCGAGCGCCTCGGGGTCCGTCGGTACCTTGGAGTCGGGGTGCCGGGCGGCCAGCTCCGAGACGATACGGGGGGAGGCGGAGCCGACGTGGTGCACATGCAGTTCGGCCTTGGGCAGGCCGGCGATGAAGGCGTGCGGATCGCGGGCGCCGGGCGCGCCGGACACGGTGCGGTTGTCGGTCAAGGTTCCTCCCCGGGAACGGCGTCCGCCCCGGACCGTGGTCCTGGTCGGGGGACGCGGTGATCGGCTGATCGATGACTCGGGGATCATCGTAGGCGGCGGCCCGCACGAGAGAACCGGGGGCCTTAGCATGGCTGAGCGTACGGCTGAGCGCGTACGGCGGAAGAAGCGGCACAGAACGCCACAGGGGGAATCAAGAATGTCGTCCGACGACGCAGCTACTCCGGCGATGCCGGACCATCCACAGCCGGACCCGTGGGCACCGACACCCCCACAGGACCGCGCCCCGACCCCACCGACCGTGGCCGACGCGGTCCCGCTGCCCGAGGACGCGGCCCCGCAGCCTGAGGGTGCGATCTCGCAGCCCGAGGACACGGTCCCGGGCTCGGCTTCTGCCTCCGCCCCCGCTCCCGCCGCGAAGGTCCTGCTGGACAAGCCCGTCGGGCCCGCCGACCCGCCTGAGCGCCCCGCTTCCGTCGAGCCCGCCACCCCGGCTCCCCGGGACCCATGGGCCGCCCCGGCCGACGCTCCGGCGCCGGTGCCTTCCTCTGTGCACGACCAGCAGACGGTCATCTCCATACCGGGCGCGGACCCGACCGCCCCGACGCAGCCACAAGCCCCCGCGCAGCCGCACCCCTGGGCCGCCCCCAACCCCTTCGCCCCGCCCGGCGGCCCCCAGCCTCCCGGCGCCCAGACACCACCCCCCGCCAACCCCTTCGCCACACCGGCCGCCCCCGGCATACACGGCACGCACGGCACGCAAGGCGCCCCCGTCCCGCCGCCGCCCATCAGCCCCGAAGGCCCGGGCCAGGTCCCGTACGGCTACCCCCAGTACCCGGCGCATACCGGCTACCCGGGCGCCCACAGCCACCCGATGCCCGGCTACCCCGCCCCCGGTTACGCCTGGCCCTTGATGCCGCCCCCGCCGAGCAACGGCATGGGTATCGCCGCGATGGTGATCGGGATCTGCGCCGCCGTCCTGTTCTGTCTGTGGCCGCTGGCGATTCTGCTCGGGATCATGGCCGTGATCTTCGGATTCGTGGGCCGGGCGAAGGCGCGCCGGGGCGAGGCGACGAACCCCGGGCACGCGCTGGCCGGGATCATCTGCGGATTCGTCGGCATCCTCCTCGGCATCGCCTTCATCGTCCTGCTCATCGTGGCGCCGGGCAGCGACTCCTACGACTCGGACACCGACCCCTTCGACGACAGCTACTCCACGTCCCTGTCACTGTCGCTGCCGACCGGAGCCGGCGACAGCGACACGGTTCCGCGCCGCGTCGCCCAGCGGCACCCCTAGGCGTCCACCCCGCTCAGCAACCGCTCCCGAGCCGCCATCAGCGCGAACCCCAGCAGGTTGGGGCCCCGCCACCGGTCGGGATTCATGGCGCGCTCGTCGTCCGCCGCGAGGCCGATGCCCCACACCCGGTCGACGGGGCTGGCCTCGACGAGCACGCGATTGCTGGTGCCCAGGAGGAAGGCCCGCAGGTCGGGGTGGGCGGCGAACTTGTGCACGCAGCCCTCGACGACGATGCCGAAGCGCTCCCGCTCCCATAGGGCGTCGTCGAAGCCGCGTACAAGCCGTCCGATCTTCTTGGCCTGGGCGGGGCTCGACGCCGCGACGGCCTCGCGCTCCGCCTCCGTGTCTCCGAAGAGCCGGGCCTTCGACGCCATCATCCAGTGCTCGGCCGTCGCGTACCGCACGCCGTCGACCGTGAACGGTGACGGCCACCACTGGCTCAGACAGCTCGCGCCGATCCGGCCGTCGGGCAGGGGCCGGTGGCCCCAGAAGTGCAGGTACTTGACCTTCGCACCCGCCCGCACCGCCGCCGTCAGCGTGTCCCAGGAATCGATCTCCGTCATGCCGAGGAGTCTGTCAGTCACCACTGACAATCCGTCCTCGATTTTCCGTCCCGGCTGGACACCTGGTCGACAGATTCCGTCGCGTAACCAAAAGGCAACAACGGAATCCCTTGTTGATGACCCATGGCTCTGTCAGGATCGGCACTCAAATCGAGCTGGGACTACGCCAACCGCCCCCTGGAGACAGAGCGGGCGCCGGCGGAGGAGAGCGACATGCAGAAGCCGGGCACCGCCACCCCGGACCGATTCCCCGCACGGGAACGCTTCGCGGCCGGCGCGCAGTACATCGCAGGCCGCCCGACGATGGGCACGTCGGGCCGTACGCACGCGGTCGTCGACCCGGCGACCGGCGACGAGGTCCTCCGGTACGAGCTGGCCGGTACGGACGACGTCGACGCGGCCGTGGCCGCCGCCCGCGAGGCGTTCCCGGGCTGGGCGGCCACCACGCCCGGCGAGCGCTCCGACGCGCTGCACCGTTTCGCCGCCGTCGTCGCCGACCGGGCGGAGGAGTTCGCGCGGGCCGAGTCCCTGCAGTGCGGGAAGCCGCTGAAGCTGACGCGCGAGTTCGACGTACCGGGGACCATCGACAACATCGCGTTCTTCGCGGGCGCGGCCCGGCATCTCCAGGGCCGGTCGGCGGGCGAGTACTCCGGCGACCACACCTCGTACGTACGCCGTGAGCCCATCGGCGTGGTCGGGTCCATCGCGCCTTGGAACTATCCGCTCCAGATGGCCGCCTGGAAGATCCTCCCGGCGATCGCCGCGGGCAACACGATCGTCCTGAAGCCCGCCGAACCGACCCCGCTCACCTCGCTGCTCTTCGCGCGGGCCGCCACGGACGCGGGCATCCCCGACGGCGTGATCAACATCGTCACCGGCACCGGGAAGGAGGCCGGTGAGCACCTCGTAGGACACCCCGATGTGGTCATGACCTCCTTCACCGGCTCCACCGCCGTCGGCAGGCGGGTCGCCGAGATCGCCACCGCCACCGTCAAGCGGATCCATCTGGAGCTGGGCGGCAAGGCCCCCTTCGTCGTCTTCGACGACGCCGACCTGGAGGCCGCCGTCAACGGCGCGGTCGCGGGCGCCCTCATCAACACCGGCCAGGACTGCACGGCCGCCACGCGCGCGTATGTACAACGGCCCCTCTACGAGGAGTTCGTCGCACGGACGGCCGCCCTCATGGAGACCGTCCGGCTCGGCGACCCCTTCGCGCCGGGCACCGATCTCGGGCCGCTGATCTCGCACGCCCAGCGCGACCGGGTCGCCGGCTTCGTCGACCGGGCACGCGCGTACGCGCGCGTGGTCACCGGCGGCGAGGCGCCCCAGGGAGAGCTGAGGAACGGCGCCTTCTACCGGCCCACGCTGGTCGCCGACGCGGCCCAGGACAGCGAGATCGTCCAGTCGGAGATCTTCGGGCCGGTGCTCGTGGCCCTGCCCTTCGACAGCGACGACGAGGGCATCCGGCTGGCCAACGACACCCCCTACGGCCTCGCCGCCTCCGCCTGGAGCCGCGACGTGTACCGGGCCAACCGCGCGACCCGGGAGATCAGGGCCGGCTGTGTGTGGGTCAACGACCACATTCCGATCATCAGCGAGATGCCGCACGGCGGATACAAGGCATCCGGCTTCGGCAAGGACATGTCCACGTACTCGTTCGAGGAGTACACCCAGATCAAGCACGTCATGTTCGACAACACGGCGGTGGTCAGGAAGGACTGGCACCGCACGATCTTCGGGGACCGCTAGTCGGACGGGAGTCCGGTAGTCAGCCCGGAGCCCGGCCGCCCGACCCCCGGCCGGTCTCCCTCACCCTCCCGAAAGGGCACCTCCGAAAGGGCATCACGCGCATGGAGCAGTACGAGCCCGACCGCCTGTCCCCGGCCCAGGTGGCCGCCATGCGGCGCAGCCTCGGCAACGGAAGGGCCGCCCTCAGCCGCCGGTCGCTGCTGCGCGCCGGAACCGGCGGCGCACTCGCCGTCGGCGGGCTCGGGGCGTTGAGCGCCTGCGGCATCCCCGCGGCGAAGAACACCTCGGGTGTCTCGGCCGAGGACCACTCGGCCGAGGAGAAGGAGATCGACTTCTCCAACTGGACCGAGTACATGGACGTCGACGACGCCGGCAAGCGCCACCCCAGCCTGGATCGGTTCACCGCGCGGACCGGCATCAAGGTCAAGTACACCGAGGACATCAACGACAACGTCGAGTTCTTCGGCAAGATCAAGCCGCAGCTCGCGGCCGGCCAGGACACCGGGCGCGACCTGATATGCGTCACCGACTGGCTCGCGGCCCGCCTGATCCGCTTCGGGTGGGTCCAGAAACTGGACCCGTCCAACCTGCCGCACGCCTATCTGAGCCTCTCCCAGCAGTTCCGCAGCCCCGACTGGGACCCGGGACGCGCGTACTCGTACCCCTGGACCGGCATCTCCACCGTCATCGCCTACAACAAGAAGGCGCTCGACGGCGAGGAGGTGAAGTCGGTCTCCGACATGCTCGACAACCCCAGGCTGAAGGGCCGTATCGGCTTCCTCTCCGAGATGCGCGACAGCATCGGGATGACGCTGCTGGACATGGGCAAGGACCCGGCGAAGTTCACCGACGACGACTACGACGCGGCGATCGCCCGTCTCCAGAAAGCCGTCGACCAGGGTCAGATCCGCCGCTTCACCGGCAACGACTACACCTCGGACCTCACCAAGGGCGACCTCGCCGCCTGTATCGCCTGGGCCGGTGACGTCGTCCAGCTCAAGGCCGACACCCCGGACATCGACTTCGTCATCCCCGACAGCGGCTACATGACCTCGACCGACAACCTGCTGATCCCGAACAGGGCCCGCCACAAGGCCAACGCCGAACGGCTCATCGACTACTACTACGAGCCGAAACCGGCCGCCGAACTCGCCGCGTACATCAACTACGTGTGCCCCGTCGACGGGGTGAAGGCGGAGCTGGCCAAGATCGACGAGGACGCGGCGAACAACCCGCTGATCATTCCCGACGCGGCCATGGCAGCCAAGTCCCACGCCTTCCGCTCGCTCAGCCAGCAGGAAGAGACGGCGTACGAAGAGAAGTTCGCGAAGCTGACAGGGGCGTGACCAGGACGATGACCAGCAAGAAGAGCACAGAGAACGGCAGCGGTGACGTCCGCCTCTCCGGCATAGGCAAGACCTACGGGTCCTTCACCGCCGTGCATCCGCTCGATCTGACCGTGCCGGAAGGTTCCTTCTTCGCCCTCCTCGGCGCCTCCGGCTGCGGCAAGACCACCACCCTGCGCATGATCGCCGGCCTGGAGGAACCTTCCTGCGGCACCGTCTCGCTCGGCGACCAAGACGTGACGAACCTTCCGCCGTACAAGCGGCCCGTGAACACGGTCTTCCAGTCGTACGCCCTCTTCCCCCACCTCGACATCTTCGAGAACGTCGCCTTCGGGCTGCGCCGGCGCGGCATCAAAGGCGTGAAGAAGCAGGTCGAGGAGATGCTGGAGCTGGTCCAGCTCGGCGAGCAGGCCCGCAAGAAGCCGCACCAGCTGTCGGGCGGCCAGCAGCAGCGGGTCGCCGTCGCCCGCGCCCTCATCAACCACCCCAAGGTGCTCCTCCTCGACGAGCCCCTCGGCGCCCTCGACCTCAAGCTGCGCCGCCAGATGCAGCTGGAGCTCAAGCGCATCCAGACCGAGGTCGGCATCACCTTCATCCATGTCACGCACGACCAGGAGGAGGCCATGACCATGGCCGACACGGTCGCCGTGATGAACGCCGGCCGCGTCGAGCAGCTCGGCTCACCCGCCGACCTGTACGAGAACCCGCACACCACCTTCGTCGCCAACTTCCTCGGCACCTCCAACCTCATCGAGGCCGAGGTCGACTCGGTGAGCGGCGAGGAGATCGTGCTGAAGGCGGGCGACGTCAAGCTGGTCCTGCCCGAGGCACGCTGCGGCGCGCCCACGCGCACCGGCGGCAAGATCCTCGTCGGCGTACGCCCGGAGAAGATCACCCTCACGCACGCCGACGACGCCGGGGAGATCCCGGCCGGCCGCAACCGCATCACCGGCACGGTCGCCGCCACCAGTTTCATCGGCGTCTCCACGCAGTACGTGATCGACAGCTCGGTCTGCCCCGAGTTCGAGGTGTACGTCCAGAACATCGACCGCGACACCCGTCTCGTCCCCGGCGCCGAGGTCGTCCTGCACTGGAACCCGGCCCACACCTTCGGCCTGGACGCCGCCCAGTCCCTGCTTGCGGGGACAGCGGGCTCCGCCGGTGTCGAAGAGGAGGCGGCCGTCTGATGTCGACGCTCGCCGAAGCCGAGGCGCCCCCGCCCCTCGCCCCCGCCCCAGCCGTCCCGACCGCGAAACCGCCCCGCAAGAGGGGCCGCTGGACGCCGTATCTGCTGCTCGCGCCCGGTCTCGTCTGGCTGCTGGTGTTCTTCGCGATGCCGATGGTCTACCAGGCCTCCACGTCCGTGCAGACGGGCTCCCTGGAGGACGGCTACCGGGTCACCTGGCACTTCGCGACCTACTGGGACGCGCTGAGCGAGTACTACCCGCAGTTCCTGCGCTCGGTGCTCTACGCGGGCTCGGCGACGGTCCTGTGCCTGCTGCTCGGCTATCCGCTGGCGTATCTGATCGCGTTCCGCGCGGGGCGCTGGCGCAATCTGATCCTGATCCTGGTGATCGCCCCGTTCTTCACCAGCTTCCTGATCCGCACCCTCGCCTGGAAGACGATCCTGTCGGACGGCGGCCCGGTCGTCGGCGCCCTCGACTCGCTGCACGTCCTGGACGTCACCAGCTGGCTCGGCCTCACGGCGGGGGACCGTGTGCTGGCCACACCGCTCGCGGTGGTCTGCGGCCTCACGTACAACTTCCTGCCGTTCATGATCCTGCCGCTGTACACCTCGCTGGAGCGCATCGACGGGCGGCTGCACGAAGCGGCCGGCGACCTGTACGCGAAGCCGTTCACGACGTTCCGCAAGGTCACCTTCCCGCTCTCCATGCCCGGTGTCGTCTCCGGGACGCTGCTGACCTTCATCCCGGCGAGCGGCGACTACGTGAACGCCGAACTCCTCGGCTCCACCAACACGGCGATGATCGGCAATGTCATCCAGAGCCAGTTCCTGCGGATTCTCGACTATCCGACGGCGGCGGCCCTCTCGTTCATCCTCATGGCCGCGATCCTCGTCATGGTGACGGTCTACATCCGAAAGTCCGGGACGGAGGATCTCGTTTAAATGGCCCTCGTCAACTGGTTCAAGCGCCGTCTCGTCGTCATCTCGGGACTTCTGACACTCGGTTACCTGCTTCTGCCGAATGTCGTCGTCACGGTCTTCTCCTTCAATCAGCCGAAGGGCCGTTTCAACTACGAGTGGCAGGAATTCTCCACGGCCGCCTGGACCGACCCCTGCGGGGTCGCCGACCTGTGCGGCTCGCTCTCGCTCAGCCTTCAACTGGCCGCCTCGGCGACGCTCGGCGCGACCGTCCTGGGCACGATGATCGCCTTCGCGCTGGTGCGGTACCGCTTCCGCGCGCGGGGCGCCGTCAACTCGCTGATCTTCCTTCCCATGGCGATGCCCGAGGTCGTGATGGCGGCCTCCCTGCTCACCCTGTTCCTCAATCTGGGTGCACAGTTGGGATTCTGGACGATCCTGATCGCCCACATCATGTTCTGCCTCAGCTTCGTCGTGGTCGCCGTCAAGGCGCGCGTGATGTCGATGGACCCGAGGCTGGAGGAGGCCGCGCGGGACCTGTACGCCGGTCCCGTCCAGACCTTCGTGCGGGTCACCCTGCCCATCGCCGCGCCGGGCATCGCGGCGGGCGCGCTGCTCGCCTTCGCGCTCTCCTTCGACGATTTCATCATCACCAATTTCAACGCGGGTTCGGCCGTCACCTTCCCCATGTTCGTCTGGGGCTCGGCACAACGCGGCACACCCGTCCAGATCAATGTCATCGGTACGGCCATGTTCCTCGTCGCCGTACTGTTCGTGGTGGCCGGAATGGTCGTCACCAACCGCCGGAAGAAGCAGAAGGCATAAGCCCCTGCCGGCTTGTAGGGAGTTGAAATCATGGCCCCGAGCGCCATGAGCCGTGGCACCAACTGGACGAAATCCCTCTCCGACGCACAGCCGGTCCCGTACTGGCTCGACGACCCCGGAAAGCCTCATCCCGAGCCCGCGCTCACCGGCGCCGAGACCTGCGATCTGCTGGTCGTCGGCGGCGGCTACAGCGGACTGTGGACCGCGCTGATCGCCAAGGAGCGCGACCCGGGGCGGGACGTCGTCCTGCTGGAGGGCCGCGAGGTGGGCTGGGCCGCCTCCGGCCGCAACGGCGGCTTCTGCGCCGCCTCGATCACCCACGGCCTGGCCAACGGCCTCGCCCGCTGGCCCGACGAGATCCACAAGCTCCAGGAGCTGGGCGCCCGCAACCTCGACGAGATCGAGGCGGCCCTCGCCCGGCACGGCCTCGACTGCGACTTCGAACGCACCGGCGAGATCGACGTCGCCACCGAGACGTACCAGGCATGGGAGTTGCGCGACTGGTACGACGAGATCGAACGCAAGGGCCTCGCCGACGGGATCGAGTTCCTCGACGCCGACGCCGTCCGCGACCAGGTCGCCTCGCCGACCTTCGAGGCGGGCCTCCACGACCGCCGGGGCGTCGCCATGCTGCACCCCGCCAGACTCGCCTGGGGCCTCAAGCGGGCCTGCCGGAACCTCGGCGTCCGCGTCTACGAGCACACCCCCGCGCTGACACTGAAGGCGTACGGCGCCGGCATGGCCGTCCGCACCCCGTACGGCCACGTCCGTAGCCGCCGGGTCGCGCTAGGCACGAACATCTTCCCCAGCCTGGTCAGACGCGTCCGCCCGTACACCGTCCCCGTCTACGACTACGCGCTGATGACCGAGCCGCTGTCCGCCGGTCAACTGGCGTCGATCGGCTGGAAGAACCGCCAGGGTCTCGGGGACTCGGCGAACCAGTTCCACTACTTCCGGCTCAGCGCCGACAACCGGATCCTCTGGGGCGGCTACGACGCGGTGTACCAGTACGGTGGCCGGGTGCGCGCCGAGTACGACGACCGGCCGGAGACCTACGCCAAGCTCGCCGGGCACTTCTTCACCTGCTTCCCGCAGCTTGAGGGCGTCCGCTTCAGCCACGCCTGGGGCGGCGCCATCGACACCTGCTCCCGCTTCTCCGCGTTCTTCGGCACGGCCCACCAGGGCAAAGTCGCGTACGCGGCCGGCTATACGGGGCTGGGTGTGGGCGCGACCCGGTTCGGCGCGGACGTCATGCTCGACCTGCTCGCGGGGGAGCGCACGGAGCGCACCGAGCTGGAGATGGTCCGCAAGAAGCCGCTGCCGTTCCCGCCGGAGCCGTTCGCGTGGACCGGCATCGCCCTCACCAAGTGGTCCCTGGCCCGCGCGGACTCCCACGCCGGCCGCCGCAACCTGTGGCTGAAGACCATGGACCGGCTGGGGCTGGGCTTCGACAGTTGACGCCCGGCCAGACATTGGGGCGTGCGGGTGCACTCGTGATCAACAGGCGTGCGCCGATCACGGACAGGCGTACGCCCAGCTCGATCACCGATAGCGCATTCACTTCCAGAAAGTGGTCGGAACCCGCGTAATGCCGGGCCGGAATCTCTGTCTGTGCTCCTGACGCGAAACCGCGTCCGAAGGAGCTCTACAGAGAGGAAGGTCCCTGTCATGACTGGGGCCAAGACGGCGGTCGAGTGGCTGGCATCCGTATCACCGGATCCCGAGGCCTGCCGCTGGGAGTGGGAACGCAACCCCTTGGGGGTCGCCCTGCTTCCGGCGGGCAGGGCCTGGGACGTGCTGATCCTGCCGAGCGGACTCGGCTACCCCACGCTCGATGTCCTGACCCGCATCATCGACCAACCCGGACCCGTGCTCGTCGACTTCGGCGACGACCGCATGGGTTTCTTCGTGCCACCGGGCACGGCGTCCCAGTGGCTCGGCACGGGGGTGCGCAGCGCGGGCCGCGGCACCTGGATCGTGGTGCCGTACCCCGGCCGCCAGACCGGCGGCGTCCGCTGGCTGATCCCCCCGGACGGCAGCGGCACCCTCACCGACCCGGCACTGCTCGAAATGGCGATGCACGAGGCGGCGGCGAGCCTGGCGAGGGACGAGGAGCGCTAGGGCCAGCAGGTCACAACTCCTGACGGCGGCCGTCCCCCGGCCGTACCGCGCTCTCGTCGGCCGCCCGTGCGGCCGACGTGGCCGTCATCCGGAAGGAGGTGGTGACGTGGCCGTCATCCGGAGCGACGGCGCGCGAGGAACCACCACAGCGAGAGCGGTATCGCGCAGACGCACCAGCTCGCCACCACGTCGAGCGGCCAGTGGTAGCCCTGGCGCACCAGGCCGAAGCCGACGCCGATGTTCACCACGACCGCGAGGACGACGACGGTGCGGCGCGCGAGGGCGCCACGCAGCCAGGGCAGCAGAAGCAGAACGGCACCGCCGTACGCGATCGAGGCGGTCGCCGTGTGGCCGGAGGGGTAGAAACCCGTGCCCGGGCCCATGACCGGCGGCCCGGAGCGGGCGATGAGCTCCTTCAGCGGGACGACCCAGAGCGGTACGGCGGCCAGCAGGAGGACCGCGGTGGCGGCCGGCCGCCACCAGTGGTCCCTACCGGTGGCACGCGTACGCCGAGCGGCGTACAGCAGCACGAGGGCGAGGACCGGGACGGCGACCATGACGCCGCCGAGGTCGGCGAGGAACTGGGTGGGAGCGCCGCGGTGGACGAGGGAGTCGCTCAGGTGTTCGTCCGCGCGGGCGAGTGGGCCGTGTGCGACGACCTGCCAGGTGATCAGCGCGAAGAGGAGGGCCGGGAGGCCGAGAAGGAGAACGAGTGCGGCGCGAGGGCCGGAGAGGATGGTCGGCCGTCCTCGAACAGGGGGGGTGGTTCGAGGACGGCCGGCCGGATCGGTGTGCCGCACGCCCCGGGGGGTTTGGGGCGGGCGGCCATCCGATCGGTGAGGAGATCCGGAGCCGGAAGCTCCGGGTGTGTGCGCGAGGGCACGACCAGGGTGAAGCTGGGGAGGCCCCGACCCTGTGCCACCCACAGTCCCCTGTGGGCGAGGTGTATCTCTCATCTGCAACAGAACCTACGGCAGGGAGTGCGGTGACGACAGCCGGAATCGCGACCCGCCATGCACCTTGCACACCTTCTTCACGCCCTCTCACGCAGTTCCACAGGGAGCGGAATCCGGGGTCGGATTCCGCTTCCGGGAAGCGTGGGACGTCGGGGGCGGATGGGAGGTTCCGTATGCGTGCAGGGGACGGGGACGCGGGTCGGTTGCGCGTGAACAGGCTTCACGACTGGGGACCGCGACCGTTCACACGTGGGTGAACGCCTGCTCGATGATGTCGAGGCCCTCGGTCAGGAGGTCGTCGCCGATGACGAGCGGCGGCAGGAAGCGCAGCACATTGCCGTAGGTGCCACAGGTCAGGACCAGCAGGCCCTCCTGGTGGCAGGCCTTCGCCAGCGCGGCGGTCGCCTCCGGGTTCGGCTCCTTCGTCGTACGGTCCTTGACCAGCTCGATGGCGATCATGGCGCCGCGACCGCGGACGTCGCCGATGATGTCGAACTTCTCGGCCATGGCGGTGAGACGGGCCTTCATGACCGCCTCGATGCTCTTGGCCTTCGCGTTGAGGTCCAGCTCCTTCATCGTCTCGATCGAGCCGAGGGCGCCCGCGCAGGCGACGGGGTTGCCGCCGTAGGTGCCGCCCAGGCCACCGGAGTGGGCCGCGTCCATGATCTCGGCGCGCCCGGTGACGGCGGCGAGCGGCAGCCCGCCCGCGATGCCCTTCGCCGTCGTGATCAGATCGGGGACGATGCCCTCGTCCTCGCACGCGAACCACTGGCCGGTGCGGCAGAAGCCCGACTGGATCTCGTCGGCGACGAAGACGATGCCGTTGGCGGTGGCGAACTCGCTGATCGCGGGCAGGAAGCCCTTGGCCGGCTCGATGAAGCCGCCCTCGCCGAGCAGCGGCTCGATGATGATCGCGGCCACGTTCTCCGGACCGACCTGCTTGGTGATCTGGTCGATCGCCTGCGCGGCGGCCTCCGGGCCCGCGTTCTCAGGGCCGGTCGGCCAGCGGTAGCCGTACGCCACCGGCACGCGGTACACCTCCGGCGCGAACGGGCCGAAGCCGTGCTTGTACGGCATGTTCTTCGCGGTCAGCGCCATCGTGAGGTTGGTGCGGCCGTGGTAGCCGTGGTCGAACACGACGACGGCCTGCCGCCTGGTGTACGAGCGGGCGATCTTCACGGCGTTCTCGACGGCCTCGGCGCCGCTGTTGAACAGCGCGGACTT
The DNA here is from genome assembly GCF_016598475.1 of Streptomyces adelaidensis. GTDB lineage: Bacteria > Actinomycetota > Actinomycetes > Streptomycetales > Streptomycetaceae > Streptomyces > Streptomyces adelaidensis. The sequence goes on along the minus strand of NZ_JAEMUX010000020.1, from coordinate 56,781 downwards.
CTTGGCGTGGTCACCCGGGGTCAGCTCGGCGAGGGCCTCGGCGACCGCCACATAGCCCTCGTACGGCGTGACCATGAAACAGGTGTGCGTGAAGTCCTGGAGCTGGGCGGAGGCCCGGCGGACGACGGCCTCGGCGCTCGCGCCGACGCTCGTCACGGCGATCCCCGAGCCGAAGTCGATGAGCCGGTTGCCGTCGACGTCCTCGATGATGCCGCCGCCCGCGCGCGCGGTGAACACCGGCAGCACGGACCCCACCCCCGCCGCCACCGCGGCGATACGACGGGCCTGCAACTCCTGCGACTTCGGTCCGGGGATGGCGGTGACTACGCGGCGCTCCTGAGGAAGTGCGCTCATGTGGGGCTCCTGGGGTCTTACGGACGGGAATTGCCGATGGGTTTTGCGGGCGCTCGTCTCTATCTTTCTCGCAGGCTAGGACCGGGGAGGAGCCGTGGGCATGCTCCATGTGGGCGTTGTCGGCGGCTCCGCTTGTCCGTGGTGGACATGGCACGTTGCCGGAGGTGAATCGGGGGCGCGTGGGTCACGGACCGGCCGCTTCCCGGCCCACCCGGCCGTGTAAGCGGTGAACTCCCCTTGCGGGGGCGTTAGATTGGCTCGCTGATGGTGGACGGAACGGCTGGTCAGGGGGCAAGCGCGATGAACAGCGACGGAACGCGGGACGCGCGGGGCACACATGCGAATCCTGTGCCGCGTCCGGCGGGGTCGCCGGAGACACCCGCGGCACCTCCCATGCCTCCCATGCCCGCGGGGGCACCGGGAGTGCCTCCCAGGCCGGACGGGAACGCCTTCCTGGCCTGGCTGCGGGCGCCGCGACCCGACGCGGCGCCCGGCGTGTGGCGGTTCGGGCACCGGCCACGGCCCGAGGAGGAGCCCGAGATCGTTCCGGGCCGGCAGCTGCTCGGCGGCGCCCTGATCGCCTTCCTCGTCGGCTGGCTGATCTGGTCCCTGCTCTGGAACGGCTACCTCGGTGGCTGGTGGCTGGTGCCGCTCTACGCGATGATCCCCGACTCCTGGGCGCCGGCCCACTCGTACAGCGCCGTGGTCTTCACCTATGTCTGGTACACGGTCGTCGCCGTGGCCATCATGGTCGGTGTGGGACGGCTCGGCCGCTGGGGCGAGGTCTGGCGCCGGTACGGCGCCCCGCGCTTCCGGCAGCCGGAGGAGCGGCAGGTCGTACCGCCGCCCCAGGAGGACCCCGCCGAATGGCCCGAGCTGCGGGAGGCCGGGGCCGCCGAAGCCGCCGACCGGCTCGTCGCCGAAGGACGGGCCGGGCTGATGCGGGACGTCGACCACGCGCGCATCCTGCGGGCGTGGCAGGGCGTGCGCAGTGGCCACCACAGTCTGGCGACATTCACCGGGGCCGTACTGAAGGACGGCTCGGCCGCCTGTCTGCACCCCTCCGGGGACCGGGACCTGCCGGCCCGGCTCGCCCGCCACGACATGGTCACCGGGCAGGTCCGGCTCGGCGGCACGGTCGACGACCCGCGCAACCCGTACGCCTACCGGGGCACCGGCCTCGGCCTGGGCCCAGAACTGCTCGGCACCTCCCTGCTGGCCGTCGGGCCCGCCGGGTCCGGGAAGACCGGGGGCGTCGTGTGGCCCATCGCCGAGTCGCTGTGCCTGCACGCGCTGGCCGGGCGGGCCGCCGTGGTGGTCGTGGGCGCGGCGGGCGCCGGGCTCGGACCGGCCGACGCCTACGACGTCGTCGTACGCATCGGCAACCCGGAGTCCGTCTACGACCTCGACCTCTACGGCGGCACCACCGACCCCGACGAGGCCGCGGCCGTCCTGGCGGAGGCGCTCGTCGGGGACCTCGCCGACCCGCATCCCGGCGGCGACAGCCGGCGCTCCACCACCGTGCTCGCCCAGCTGCTCGGGCCGTTCCGGGCCGTGCACGGGCGTTTCCCGTCGGTGCCGCAGCTGCGTGGACTGCTGGACGGCGCGCCCGGCCCGCTGGGCGAGCTGCGCAAGGGCCTCCAGGACGCCGGGCAGGAGTCGCTGCTGCGGGAACTGGACGCGCGCGAGCGCCAGCTCGGGCACCCCGGGGACGTCGGGAGCGTGCTGGCCGACCGGGTCGCTCTCCTCGACCGCCCCGCCTTCGCCGGGTTCTTCGACACCTCCGGGCAGTCCCGGCCCTTCTCCCTCCGCGCCCTCGACCACCCCGTACGCGTCCGCATCGACCTCCCCGAACGCGGCCACGCCGACGCCTCGCGCATCCTGGCGCGGCTGGTGCTCGCCCAGTTCACCGCGAGCGTGGCGGTACGGGAGGACCGGTCGCTCTTCGCCTGCCTGGTGCTGGACGACGCCACCGGGATCGTCACCCCCGAAGCCGTACGCGGCATCCAGCGGCTGCGGTCCGCCAACGCCGGGACGGTCCTCACGCTCAGAACCCTCGACGACGTGCCCCGGCCCCTGCGCGGGCCGCTGCTCGGCGCGACCGGCTGCCGGATGGCGCTCTCCGGGCTCACGCCCTGGGACGGGCAGGACTTCGCCGAGGTGTGGGGCAAGGAGTGGATCGAGGCGCGGGACGTCACCGACCGGCAGATCATCGCCGACTCCCCGGCCGGGAAGGCCTGGCACGCCCTGCGCCGGGTGATCACCGGCCATGCGCCGACCGCCCGCGCCGTGACCGTGCGGCAGGTCGAGCGGGAACGCTGGTCCGCGTCCGAACTGGCCCACGGCGTGCCGCCGGGCCACGCGGTGCTGTCGCTGACGAACGTGCGGGGCGAGCACGCGCCGCCGTTGCTGGTGGATCTGCGGGGGTAAGCGGATGTGATGGGGGGTCCCGGCCGGGGGCGGGCGAACAGGTCGGTTTGAGCCATTCGGGGTGCGGCGGGCGGGTTTTGCGATCGTACGGTGAGGCAGAATCGGCACAGGTCGTTCATACGTCGCGGCCAAATGTGCACAGTGATCACAGGGATCACGGAGATCACACTGTTCCGACGCCGATCTGAAGGTCCCATGCCTCCCACGCTCGCCTCGCTCGTCCACCACTCCGCGCTCAAACTGACCGTACGGGCGGGCGAGGACCGCCTGGACGTGCCGGTGCGCTGGGCGCACGTCAGCGAACTCGCCGATCCCGTGCCGTACATGGAGGGCGGGGAGCTGCTGCTGATCACCGCGTTGAAACTGGACGCGGAGGATCCGGAGACGATGCGGCGCTATGTACGGCGGCTCGCGGAGGCCGGGGTCGTCGGGCTCGGCTTCGCCGTCGGCGTGAACTACGAGGACATCCCCAAGGCGCTCGTCGACGCGGCGGAGAGCGAGGGGTTGCCCCTCCTGGAAGTGCCCCGGCGCACGCCCTTCCTCGCCATCAGCAAGGCGGTGTCGGCCGCCATCGCCGCCGATCAGTACCGGGCGGTGACCGCCGGGTTCGCCGCACAGCGGGAACTCACCAGGCAGGCGATGACCGACGGCCCCGCGGGGCTGCTCACCGCGCTCGCCGCACAGCTCGACGGGTGGGCCGCCCTGTACGACGCCTCCGGCGCCGTCGTCGCGGTGGCGCCCGACTGGGCGGAGCGGCGGGCCGGGCGGCTCACCGCCGACGTCGAACGGCTGCGGGACCGGCCCCCGCCGGCCAGCGCGGTCGTGGGCGGTGAGGACCGCGTCGAACTGCACTCCCTCGGCAGCGGCCGCCGGGCCCGCGCCGCCCTCGCCGTCGGCACGGCCGCGGCCCTCGGCACCGCCGAGCGGTACGCCGTCCACTCCGCGATCGCCCTGCTGACGCTGACGACACAACGGTCGCGGTCGCTGTACGCCGCCGAGCAGCGGATCGGCGCGGCGGTGCTGCGCATGCTGCTGGCGGGGGAGCCCGACCATGCGCGGGCCGTCGCCGGTGCCCTGTACGGCGAGCTGCTGGACGCGCCTTTCCGGCTGATCCTCGCGGAGTCGGCGTCGGCCTCGGCGGCTCGGGCACGGGTGGATGCGGCTGAGGGTGCGGCTGGGGCTGAGCCCGGCGCTGAGGCCGGGGCTGCGGGGAGTGAGCGGATGACGGCTGCCGGGCTGGCCGCCGTCGATCCGGCCGGTGATCTGCTCGGGCAGCTCGCCGAGGTCCTGGAGGCGGCGGCCGCGCGGGCCGGGGAGGCCGTCCTCGTCGTTCCCGACGGGGAGCGGCTTGTCGTGCTCGCCGTGGACGGGGGTGCGGCGGTGGCCGCGTGCGGGGAGTTCGCGGTGGCGTTGGAGACGGCGCGGGCGGGGGCGGGGCGGGACTCCGTGTCCGTGTCCGCTTCCGCCTCTTCCTCTGCCTCTGCCTCCGTCGAGGAGGAGGAACTTGTCGCCGGGCTGTCCGCGCCCGCCGGGCCGATCGCCGCCGGTGCGGCGTACAAGCAGGCCGAGCAGGCGCTGTCCGTGGCTCGGCGGCGGGGGCGGTGCCTCGTCGAACACGAGGAGCTCGCGGCGGGGTCCGTCGTGCCTCTTCTCGGTGACGACGCGGTGCGGGCCTTCGCCGACAGCCTGCTCCGGCCGCTCCGTGAGCACGACGCGACCGGGCGGGGGGATCTTGTCGACTCCCTGCGGGCGTGGCTGTCGCGGCATGGGCAGTGGGACGCGGCTGCGGCGGACCTGGGGGTCCACCGGCATACGTTGCGGTATCGGATGCGGCGGGTCGAGGAGATCCTGGGGCGCTCGTTGGACGACGCGGACGCGCGGATGGAGCTGTGGCTGGCGCTGAAGACGACAGCTGCGGCAGGGGAGTAGGGGGTTTTCCTCGCCCCCGCCGCCCCTACCCGTCCCATCCCGTTCCTGGGGGCCGCGCCCCCGACCCCCGCTTTCGGCCTGAACGGCCTCGTCCTCAAATGCCGGACGGGCTGAAGATGCCGGCCACCCACCCCACCAATCCGGCACACCCCCCGCCCCCACTCGTACGCCCCGGACAAACGACCCCCCGCCGCCCCGGCCCTACCGTGGTGCCGGAAGCTGAAAGCCGAAGCTGAAGTGTCACCCACCGAAGGGCCGGGATCGACTATGACCGCCACCCACGCCTTCTGGCTCGCCGGCCGCCAGGCCACCGGTGAGACCACGTTCGATGTGACGTCACCCTGGGACGGCCGCACGGTCGGCAGGGTGAGCGTGCCGACGCAGGACCAGGTCGAAGAGGCCGTGGCCGCCGCGTACGCCGTACGGGACGAGTTCGCGGCGACGCCCGCGCATGTGCGGGCCGCCGCCCTGGACCACGTCAGCAGGCGCCTCGCCGAGCGGACCGAGGAGATCGCGCGGCTCATCTCCGCCGAGAACGGCAAGCCGGTCAAGTGGGCACGCGGCGAGGTCGGCCGGGCGGTGTCGGTGTTCCGGTTCGCGGCCGAGGAGGCCCGCCGGTTCAACGGCGGGGAGGCGCAGCGGCTCGACACGGACCTCGGCGGCCAGGGCCGGCTCGCGTTCACGCGCCGCTTCCCCAAGGGCGTGGTCCTCGGTATCGCGCCGTTCAACTTCCCGCTCAACCTCTGTGCCCACAAGATCGCCCCGGCGATCGCGGCGGGCGTGCCGATCATTCTGAAGCCCGCCCCGGCCACCCCGCTCTCCGGCCTGATCATCGGCGAACTCCTCGCGGAGGAGACCGGAGCCGGCGCCGCCCTGCCCGCCGGCTCCTGGAGCATCCTCCCCGTCGCCAACGACCGCATGCCCGCCCTCGTCCAGGACGAGCGGCTGCCGGTCATCTCCTTCACCGGGTCCGAGAAGGTCGGCTACGCGATCATGGACTCGGTGCCGCGCAAGCACTGCACGCTGGAGCTGGGCGGCAACGGCGCGGCCGTCGTCCTCGCCGACTACGCCTCCGACGAGGACCTCGACCGGGCCGCGACCCGTATCGCCACCTTCTCCAACTACCAGGGCGGCCAGTCCTGCATCTCCGTGCAGCGGGTGATCGCGGACGCGTCCGTGTACGAGCGGCTGCTGCCGCGCATCGTGGCCGCGGTCGAGGCGCAGGTCACCGGTGACCCGTCCGACGGTGCCACCGATGTCGGGCCGCTGGTCAGCGAGGACGCGGCCAAGCGGGTCGAGGCGTGGGTCGACGAGGCCGTCGGGGCGGGGGCCGCGCTCCTCACCGGCGGCAAGCGCGACGGCGCCTCGTACGCGCCGACCGTCCTCACCGACGTACCCGCCGATGTGACCCTCTCCTGCGAGGAGGCCTTCGGGCCCGTCCTCACCGTGACGAGGGTGACGGGGGAGGCCGAGGCCTTCGCCGCCGTCAACGACTCCAAGTACGGCCTCCAGGCGGGCGTCTTCACCCACGACCTGCAGACCGCCTTCCGCGCCCATCGCGCGCTGGAGGTCGGCGGCGTGGTCATCGGCGACGTGCCGTCCTACCGCGCCGACCAGATGCCGTACGGCGGTGTGAAGCAGTCCGGCGTCGGACGGGAGGGCGTCCGCTTCGCCATGGACGACTACACGTACGAGCGGGTGATGGTGCTGACGGGGCTCCAGCTCTGAGTGCCTCTGAGCAATCCCCGGCGACCTCTAGCTTGTGATAATCATTTTCATGTAGGCTGAGGTCGGATCCCGGGACGAAGAGGCCCGGCACCGATGCCTTCCGGTGCCGGGCCCCTTCTATGTGTCGGCCTGCTTCCGGCCCCTCAACCGGAGAAGCCGACGTGCGCCAGCCGCAGCGGGCCGCGCAGCTTGAGGTGGACGTCGTGGACGTCGGCCGCCGAGACGGCGGCGCGCAGGGTCGTGTACTCGTACGGGCCGGCTGTGGGCGTGGCGAGGGTCAGGGTCGCCAGGACCGGGCCGCCGATGAGGGAGAACTCGACGCTTCCCTCGCCCGCCGTCTCCACCGTCATCTCGGTGACACCCGCGCCGAAGTCGCAGTCGTGGAAGATGAGCTCGCCGGAGGCGGCCGAGTCGCCGGACTCGCCGCCCGTCGGCGTCACCGCGTCCCCCGCCACCTTCGTGCGGTCGACGATCTCCGTGCCGCGCTGCTCGTCGAAGTCCGCCGCGTTCAGACCGTGGGTGAGGACCGGGCGCGGGGCGATCGGCTCACCCACGATGTCGACGGTCGTCCGGAGGCGGATGTCCTCGCTCGACGCGCCGATCAGCAGCTCGTACGCGCCCGGCTCCAGATGCCACGTGCCGTGCGCCACGTCCCAGAACTCCAGGGCGGCCAGCGGGAGCCGGAAGGCCAGCTCCGTCGAGGCGCCCGGGGCGAGGGTGACGCGGCGGTGGCCGGCCAGCTCGCGGCGCGGGCGCGGCACCGACGGGTCCTCGGCCCGGACGTAGAGCTGGGCCACCTCGTCCGCCGTCACCCCGCCCGTGTTGGTGACCGTGCAGGAGAGCGTCACCTCGCTCTCGCCCACCCGGACGGCGAGGTTTCCGTACGCGAACTCCGCGTACGACAGACCGTGGCCGAAGGGGAACAGCGGGGTGCCCTCGAAGTAGAGATACGTCTGGCGGGCGCCGATCACGTCGTAGTCGAGGAGGCCTGGGAGGTCCGCGTCGGCGGCGTACCAGGTCTGCGGGAGGCGGCCCGCGGGGGAGACGTCGCCGGTGAGGACGCGGGCCAGGGCGGTGCCCGCGGCCTGGCCGCCGTGCGCGGTCCACAGGGCGGCGGGCAGTTCGGCGGGGTCGACCGCGTACGGATAGGCCGAGACCAGGACCAGGACGGTGTTCGGGTTGGCGGCGCGGGCCGCGCGCAGCAGGCGCTCCTGGTGGGCGGGGAGGGCGAGGGTCGCGCGGTCCTCGGTCTCGCGGCCGTTGATGTGCGGGTCGTTGCCCGCGACCACGACGACCACGTCGGCCTCGGCGGCCACCCTGGTCACTGCCTCCTCGCCCGGCTGGGTGACGATGAGTTCGAAGACTTCCCGGTTCGCGTCGTTCTCGTCGGCAACCTTTACGCCGTCGGCGCCGACAGTGACGTACCGGCCTGTCCCTGTGTGTTTGAGGAGGTGACCGTTCCCATGGGATTCGGAGGGCTCCAGGCGGAAGGTCTCCTGGACGACCCAGCCGCCCGGCTGGTCGGCCGACGCGCGCAGATACCCGTCGTCGGCGACCGAGACGTAACGGCCGTCCGGCGAGCGGAAGGTGAGCACGCCCTCGCCCCAGTCGATGAGGGCCAGCTCGGTGCCGCCGGTGTCCGTGGTGAGCGGCGGCAGATCCGTCCGGCCGGCCAGGAGCGCCGGGTCGAGGGCGCCCTCGGCGCCGCGCACCTCGTCGGCGGCGTCGGCCGCCTCGGGGACGGACACGTACGCGCCGGTGGACAGCGCCCTCAGGCGTACGCGGTCCACCCCCTCCGCGAACGTCACGTGCTCGGCGCCGCAGCGGTCGTACAGGCCTTCGAGCGGGGTCGAGCGGTGGATGAGGGTGCCGCTGTACCAGTCGAGCTTGCACTCGTCGGCGAGAAGGCCGACGACGGCGATGCGGGCGTCCCCGGCGAGCGGCAGCAGGCCGCCCTCGTTCTTCAGCAGGACGACCGCCTGTTCGGCGGCCTCCTGGGCGAGGGCGCGGTGCGCCGGGGTGTCGAACTCCTTGGTGTCCGCGTACGGGTCGGACTCCGGGTCGAACTCGCCGAGGCGGAAACGGACCGAGAGCTGGCGACGGACCGCCTCGTCGATGTCGTCCGCGGTCAGCAGACCCTGGACCAAGGCGCCCTGGATTCGTCCGATCATCGTCGAACTCTCCGTGCCGTGGTCGGTGAAGCTGTCGACGCCGGCCCGCAGCGAGGCGGCGGTCGCCTCCTCGTGGGTGTCGAAGTAGTGCTCGGAGTCGACCAGGTTCGACGGCGCGCCCGCGTCGGAGCAGACCAGCAGATGCTCGTCGGTCCAGGTGCGCAGGTGCTCGGCCAGATAGGGCGAGACATGGTTGGGGCGGCCGTTGACCAGGTTGTACGCGGGCATCACCCCGGCCACCGCGCCCGCCTCGACCGTCTCGCGGAAGGCGCGCAGGTCGTACTCGTGCAGGACGCGGGGGCGGACGGACGAGGACGTGATGTCGCGGCCCGTCTCGTTGTTGTGGGACAGCCAGTGCTTGAGCACGGGGGCGGTGCGCCAGTACGTGGGGTGGTCGCCGCGCAGGCCACGGGTGTACGCGGTCGCGATCGCCGAGGTCAGTTTCGGGTCCTCGGAGTAGCCCTCCTCGTTGCGGCCCCACAGGGGGTGGCGCAGCAGGTTCACCGTGGGGGCCCAGACGTTGAGGCCGACACGGTCGTCGCGGGCGCGCATCACGCGGGTCTCGGCGGAGACGGCCTCGCCGACGCGGCGTACGAGATCCTCGTTCCAGGTCGCGCCGAGGCCGACGGCCTGCGGGAACACCGTCGCGGGGCCCATCCAGGCCACTCCGTGCAGGGCCTCCTGGCCGGTACGGAAGGCGGCCACCCCGAGGCGCTCGACGGCGGGCGCGAACTGGTGCAGGAACGCGATCCTCTCGTCCAGGGTGAGCCGCTGGAGCAGATCGTCGATGCGCTTCGCGAGCGGCAGCTGCGGATCGCGGAAAGGCGGCGTGGGCGGCGTCTGTGCGGTCACGTGGGGTTCCCTTTGCGGTGGAGCGGCGAGGCGCTTTCGAAGCGCTTCGATGCTGATTCGACCCTGGGGTGGGTGTCAAGAGACCAAGGTGCAACAGATCCGTTTCCGCACCGTCATATCGGCCGCCATGACAGGGGTCGGAAGTGGTCGTTCCAGTCCTTCATACCTCCGAGGAATCTGGGAATCGACCCTTGTGCACCCCGGGTCGTTCACTTAACCTCGCAGCAACATCGAAGCGCTTCGACTGCGGAGGGAACGCTTCGCGTGCTCACATCCCTCCGATGTTCATCAGTTCCATCGCTTCAAGCACAGCCAGTTCCACTCAAGACACCGCAGCCGACGGCCACCGCCGGGTGTCCTGGTGTGCGCCATGAAGGGTTGACGCAATGACGCCGAACTCCGCCACCTCCGCCGCGCCCAGCCGGAGAAGCTTCCTCGCCTCCACGGCGGTCGCCGCCGCCGTAGTGGCGGGGGGTGTGCCGCTGCTGTCCGCCTGCGGCGGCTCACAGGAGGGCCGCAAGGAGGGCACGACTTCGGGGAAGGACGCGCAGAAGCTGCTTCCGACGTTTGTCGCGTCGAACGTCGTCGCACCCGACCTGCCGGCGAAGAACGGCGCGCCGGCCGGTTTCACCAAGGCGATCGCCACGGCAGACCTGAAGACCTCGGTGCCGAAGAAGCTCGGCAGCGGCGGCAAGCTGAAGGTCATGTCCCCGTTCTGGGGCACCCCGCCGAAGGGCGACAACCCGTACTACACGGCCATGAACGAGGCCGTCGGCGTCGAGGTCACCTGGCAGAACCAGGACGGTGTCACCTACGACCAGAAGCTCGGCGCGGTCCTCGCCTCCAGCGACATCCCCGACGTCGTGGTCGTGCCCGGCTGGAACCTGATGGGCAAGATACCCAGCGCCATCAACGCCAAGTTCGCGGACCTCGGCCCGTATCTCTCCGGCGACAAGGTCAAGGACTACCCGAACCTGGCCGCCGTCCCCACCGAGGCCTGGCAGCGCGGCATCTTCGGCGGCCAGCTGCGCGCGGTACCGATGCCCGGCTCGTACGTCACGGACATCGCGCCCATGTACCGCAAGGACCTCTTCGAGAAGAAGGGCTACAGCGTTCCGACCAGCCCCGACGAGTTCCTGTCCTGGGCGAAGGAGGCCACCGACGCCAAGTCGAAGGTCTGGGCCTGCGACGACATGAAGTGGACGGCCTTCAACATCTTCAGTGTCTTCCCCGGCAGCGACAAGGCGCTGTGGTGGAACCTGGTCGACGGCAAGCTGGTCAACCGCATCGAGACCGAGGAGTACCTCGAAGCGCTGGAGTGGGTGCGCAAGCTCTACGCGGCCGACGTGGTCCACCCGGACGCGGTCTCCGGCAAGGCGGGCGGCGACTCCAGGAACCGGTTCACGGCGGGTCAGTCCCTCGTCTTCAACGGGAACATCTCCGCCTGGTGGGGCTCGGTCACCGAACAGCGCGCCCAGAAGCCGGACTTCGACATGGCCGCGTTCGACATCTTCGGCCCCGACGGCGGCGACCCGAGCCTGTGGGCGGTCCAGCCCGCCAACATCTTCACCTTCATCAGCAAGAAGGCGACCGCGCAGCAGATCAAGGACTTCCTCGCGCTCTGCAACTACTGCGCCGCCCCGTACGGCACCAAGGAGTTCATGCTCACCGCGTACGGCGTCGAGGGCACGGACTACGACGTGAAGAAGGGCCTGCCGGTCAAGACGACCCAGGGCGTCAACGAGGTCAACGGCGCCTACGACTACACCGGCAACCCCGCCCCGTACACCGCCTACCCCGACCTGCCCGACGTCACCAAGGGCATGGTCGAGTGGATGCAGCGGATGGGCGCCTTCACCAAGAAGACCTCCTTCTTCGGGCTGACCATCACCGAGCCCAACCGCTGGTCCAACCTCGCCGACAACTTCGAGCAGCTGGAGGACGACGTCGTGCGCGGGCGCAAGAAGGTCAGTGACGTCCAGCAGGCGGTGTCCGACTGGAAGAGCAAGGGCGGCGACGGCCTGCGCGACTGGTACAAGAAGCTGCTCGACGACAACGGCTCGGCGAACTGACCCGGGACCTGAGGCAAGGAGACTGCCGTGTCCCACAGCACGGTGCCTCGGCCAAGGGCCGAGGCGAAGACCCCCGCGAGTGCTCCGGAGGCGTCCGAGGGCGCCCCCGGGGACAGGGCTCCGGGCGGCAGGCGCTCGGGGAAGCTGAGCCTCCGCCTCAGATTGCGGCGCGACCGCACCCTGCTGCTGATGGTGCTGCCGGCGGTGCTGCTGATCCTGGTCTTCAACTACATACCGATCCTCGGCAATGTGGTCGCCTTCCAGGACTACGACCCGTACCTCAGTGAGAACGGCGTCGTCGCCATCTTCCAGAGCCCCTGGGTCGGCTTCGAGCAGTTCGAGCGGATCTTCGCGGACTCGGCCTTCTGGCACGCGGTGCAGAACACGTTCGTGCTGTTCTTCCTGCAGCTGATCCTGTTCTTCCCGATCCCGATCCTGCTCGCGCTCCTCATCAACAGCGTGGTCAGGCCCCGGGTCCGGGCGATCGCCCAGGCGGTCATGTATCTGCCGCACTTCTTCTCCTGGGTCCTCGTCGTCACCGTCTTCATGCAGATCTTCGGCGGCGCGGGTGTCATCGCGCAGACCCTCCGCCAGCACGGCGTCGAGGGCTTCGACCTGATGACGAACCCGGAGACGTTCAAGTACCTGGTCACCGCCGAGATGATCTGGAAGGACGCGGGCTGGGGCATCATCGTCTTCCTCGCCGCGCTCTCCTCCGTCTCGGGCGACCTGTACGAGGCCGCCGCCATGGACGGCGCGGGCCGCTGGCGGCGTATGTGGCACATCACCCTGCCCGCCCTGCGTCCGGTGATCGCCCTCCTCCTGGTCCTGCGCGTCGGCGACGCCCTCACCGTGGGCTTCGAACAACTGCTGCTGCAACGGCAGGCGGTGGGCGTCGACGCCTCCGACGTCCTGGACACCTATGTGTGGTGGAACGGCATCCGCAACCAGGACTTCGGTTACGCCGCCGCCGCGGGCCTCATCAAGGGGGTCGTCGGCCTGGCACTGGTGCTGACCGCCAACAAGGTCGCCCATCTCATGGGTGAGCAGGGGGTGTACAAGAAATGACCGCCGTCCTCGACACACCGGCCGACGAGAAGCCGGCCGCGAAGCAGCCGAGCCGCTGGGCGGCGCCACCCCGCCAGGCCTGGGAGGAGGAACCCTCCAAGGTCTCAGTGGCGGGCAAGGGCCTCGTCCTGGGCATCGCGTGCTTCGCGATCCTCTTCCCGCTGTGGATCATCATCGTCACCAGCCTCCAGTCGAAGCAGACCATCGACGAGGCCGGCGGCCTGGTGATGATCCCCAAGGGCATCACCTTCATCGCCTACCAGGAACTCCTCAGCGGCGGCCAGGTCCAGCGGGCCGCGCTCGTCAGTGTCGGCGTCACACTCGTCGGCACGCTGTTCAGCATGACCGTCTCGGTCCTGTGCGCCTACGGCCTCTCCCGCGTGGGCTCGCTCGCCCACCGCTGGATCCTGATGACGCTGCTCGCCACGATGTTCTTCGGCGCCGGTCTCATCCCGACCTATCTGCTGGTGCAGTCCCTCGGCCTGATGGACACCTACCTGGCGCTGATCCTCCCCAGCGCCGTGAGCGTCTTCAACATCCTGGTCCTGCGCTCGTTCTTCATGGGCATCTCGCCGGAACTCATCGACAGCGCCCGCATCGACGGCGCCGGCGACTGGCGCATCCTGTGGAAGATCGTGATGCCGCTCTCCCGCGCGGTCCTCGCCGTCATCGCCCTCTTCTACGCGGTCGGCTACTGGAGCGCCTGGTTCAACGCGTCCATCTATCTCACCGACCAGGACATGATGCCGTTGCAGAACGTCATGATCCAGCTCGTGCAGAAACAGGAACGCCCGGTCGGCCTCTCCGCCCAGATCAACACCGGTCAGCTCTCCCCGATCGCCATCCAGATGGCCGTCATGGTGATGGCCCTCCTCCCGGTCGCCGTCCTCTCCCCCTTCGTCCAGAAGCACTTCAAGAAGGGGATGCTCACGGGCGCGGTCAAGGGCTGACCGGGGCGCCTGAGCTCGGGGGCTCGCGTTGGTCGGCGGGTGCGGGTCGTGTGTGGTTGCTCGCGCAGTTCCCCGCGCCCCTTGAAAGCCCCGAGCGCGCCCCGTGCCCTCAAGGGGCGCGGGGAACTGCGCGACCAGCCACGAACCACCCGCAGCCGCCGACGCACCCGAGCCGACCGAGCCCCCAGGCGCCCGAACACACCCCTCCCGCACGCACAAACGAGGTATGTCATGCTCACGCCCCAGCCGAGCCGCCGCTCCATACTCGCCGGAACCGCAGCCGCCGCCACCTTCACGGCAGTGCCCTCGCTGGGAACCCCGGCCCACGCGGCAGAACCCCAGGCCGCCAAGGCCGCCGCAGGCTACCGCTGGCGCAACGCGGTGATCGGCGGCACCGGCTTCATCACCGGCGTCCTCTTCCACCCAGCCGTACGCGGCCTCGCCTACGCCCGCACCGACATCGGCGGCGCCTACCGCTGGGACGACCGCGAGGCCCGCTGGACCCCCCTGACCGACCACCTCGGCTGGGACGACTGGAACCTCCTCGGCGCGGAGGCCATCGCCGTCGACCCCGCCCACCCGAACCGCCTCTATCTCGCCCTCGGCACCTATGCCCAGTCCTGGGCCGGCGACGGCGCGATCCTCCGCTCGGACGACCGCGGCGACACCTGGACCCGCAGCGACCTCAGCGTGAAGCTCGGCGCCAACGAGGACGGCCGGGGCGCGGGCGAGCGACTCCTCGTCGACCCGCGCGACAGCGACACCCTGTGGCTGGGCACGAGACACGACGGCCTGCTGAAGTCGACGGACCGGGGCGCCACCTGGGCGTCGGCGACCGGCTTCCCGGGCAAGGCCACCGCGTCCGGCCAGGGCGTCACCCTGCTCGTGGCCGCCGGCCGCACCCTCTACGCCGGCTGGGGCGACGGCGACGGCACCGCCGCGTCCCCGAACCTCTGCCGGACCACCGACGGCACCACCTGGGAGGCCGTCCCCGGACAGCCCACCGGCACCTCCGCCAAGGTCCCGATCCGCGCCGCGTACGACAAGCACACCCGCGAGCTGTACGTGACGTACGCCAACGCGGTCGGTCCCAACGGCCAGTCCGACGGCAGCGTGCACAAGCTCCGTACCACCGGCGGCAAGTGGACCGACGTGACCCCCGTGAAGCCGGGCGGCACGACCACCGACGGCTCCGCCGACGCCTTCGGCTACGGCGGGGTCGCCGTCGACGCCTGCCGCCCGGGCACCCTCGTCGTCTCCACCAACAACCGCTGGGCCGACATCGACACCGTGTACCGCTCCACCGACGGCGGCCGTACCTGGACGTCCCTCAAGGACTCCGCCGTGTTCGACGTATCCGAGACTCCTTACCTCAAGTGGGGTGCCGACAAGCCGAAGTTCGGCTGGTGGATCCAGGCACTGGCGCTCGACCCGTACGACTCGAAGCACCTCGTGTACGGCACCGGCGCGACCCTCTACGGCACCCGGGACCTGAAGCACTGGGCGCCGCGGGTCCGGGGCCTGGAGGAGGCGTCCGTGGTGCAGCTGGTGTCGCCCCCGGTCGGGGAGGCGCACCTGCTCAGCGGCTCGCGGGACATCGGCACGATGTACCACGAGCGGCTCACGGCGTCTCCGTCGCGCGGCATGGCGTCGAACCCCGTGTTCGGGTCGGCGACGGGACTCGCGCAGGCCTCGGCGAAGCCGTCGTACGTGGTTCGCACCGGCTGGGGCGACAACGGCAACGGCGCCTACTCGAACGACGGCGGACGGACCTGGGCGCCCTTCGAGGCCCAGCCCGACATCGCCAAGAACGCACCGGGGCCGATCGCCGCCAACGCCGACGGCAGCGCGCTGCTGTGGTCCTTCGTGCACTGGGACGGCACGAAGTACGCGGCCCACCGCTCCGCCGACAACGGCGCGACCTGGTCCGAGATCTCCTCCTTCCCGAAGGGCGCCACGCCGGTCGCCGACCCGGCCGACCCGACGCTCTTCTACGCGTACGACACCGACACAGGAACGCTGTACGCCAGCACTGACAGTGGCCGTTCGTTCACGGTGCGTGCGGCCGGGCTGCCCTCCGGTGACAGTCAGTTCAAACTGGTCGCGGCCCCGGGACGTACCGGCGACCTGTGGTTGAGCACGAAGGGGAACGGGCTGTACCGCTCCACCGACGGCGGGGCCACCTTCTCGAAGATCGACAGCTGCTGGGCCTCGCACACCCTCGGCTTCGGCAAGGCCGCCGCCGGCGCCGACTACCCGGCGATCTACCAGGTCGGCTCGACCGAGGCGATCACCGCCGTCTACCGCTCCGACGACGGCGCGAAGACCTGGACCCGCATCAACGACGACGCCCACCAGTGGGGCTGGACCGGCGAGGTCGTCATCGGCGACCCGCGCGTGTACGGCCGGGTGTACCTGGCGACGAACGGGCGCGGCATCCAGTACGGGGAGCCCGCCTGATGACACGGGAACGCACGGGACCCACCCTCGCCGACGCCACGCGCGGCCGGGTCCTCTTCGGCGGCGACTACAACCCCGAGCAGTGGCCCGAGGAGGTGTGGCACGAGGACGTCCGCCTCATGCAGGCGGCCGGCGTCAACTCCGTCACTCTCGGCGTCTTCTCCTGGGCGAAGCTCGAACCCAGCCCGGGAGCAAGGGAGTTCGGCTGGCTGGACCGGCTGATGGACCTGATGCACGACCACGGCATCGGCGTGGTCCTGGCCACCCCCACCTCCTCCCCGCCGCCGTGGATGGGCCGACTGCACCCCGAGACCCTGCCGCGCGACGAGAACGGGCAGATCGAGTGGTGGGGCTCCCGCCAGCACTTCTCGCACTCCAGCGACACCTACCGCCGCTACGCCGCCGCCATCACCGAGGACCTCGCCGCCCGCTACGGCGGCCATCCGGCCCTCACGATGTGGCACATCAACAACGAGTACTGCACGTTCGACTGGGGCGACGAGGCGGCCACCACCTTCCGCGACTGGCTCCGGCGGAAGTACGGCACGCTCGACGCCCTCAACGAGGCCTGGGGCACCGCTTTCTGGGGCCAGGGACACGGCGACTGGGACGAGGTCCTGCCGCCGCGCCGCGCGCATTACATGAAGAACCCCACGCACGTGCTGGACTTCAGACGCTTCACCAGCGACATGCTCCTGGAGTGCTACGTCATCGAGCGCGACATCGTCCGCCGGCACACCCCGCACATCCCGGTCACCACCAACTTCATGCCGATGTGGGTGGGCCAGGACGCCTGGCGGTGGGCCGAGGAGGAGGACGTCGTCTCGGTCGACCTCTACCCGGACCCGCGCGACCCGCTCGGCGCCCAGAGCGGCGCGCTGGTGCAGGACATGACCCGCTCCCAGGCGGGCGGCGGCCCCTGGATGCTCATGGAGCAGGCCGCCGGACCCGTCAACTGGCGCGGCGTCAACCACCCCAAACCCCGCGGCCTCAACCGCCTGTGGTCCCTCCAGGCCGTCGCCCGAGGCGCGGACGCCGTCTGCTACTTCCAGTGGCGGCAGTCCCGGCAGGGCGCGGAGAAGTTCCACTCCGGCATGATCGGCCACGCGGGCGAGCAGGGGCGCACGTATCAGGAGGTCAAGCGGCTGGGCGCCGAACTCGCCGCCATCGGCGGTCAGGTGGCGGGCCATCGCATCGGCGCCGATGTCGCGGTGCTGTTCGACTGGCACTCCTGGTGGGCCGGTGCCCAGGACGGCCGGCTCTCGTCCGAGGTCGACCACCCGCAGGTCGTACGGTCCTGGCACCGCGCCCTCTGGGAGGCGCACCTCACCACCGCCTTCGCCCACCCCGAGCACGACCTGTCCCCGTACAGGCTCGTCGTCGTACCGCAGCTATACCTGCTGACGGACGCGGCGATCGAGAACCTCCTCGCGTACGTACGGGGAGGCGGCACCCTCGTCAGCGGCTTCCTGACCGGCATCGCCGACGAGGACGACCGCGTACGCCCCGGCGGCATGGACGCCAGGCTCCGCGAACTCTTCGGCATCCGCACCCTGCACGAGTGGTGGCCGCTGGACGCGGGGGAGGACGTCGAGTGCGACGGCTTCCGGGGGACGTTGTGGTCCGAGGAGATCGAGGCGGCGGCCGACGCGGACGAGATCGTCCCGTACAAGGGCGGTGAACTCGACGGTCTCCCGGCGGTGTTGCGCAAGGGACGTGCCTGGTACGTCTCCACGCTCCCCGAACCCGCGGAGCTGCGCGGGCTGTTGACACGGGCGGCGGCCGACGCGGGGGTGCGGCCGGTGCTCGAAGGACTGCCCGACGGGGTCGAGGCGGTACGGCGGGGCGAGCTGCTCTTCGTGCTCAACCATGGCCG
Organism: Streptomyces adelaidensis; assembly: GCF_016598475.1. Lineage (GTDB taxonomy): Bacteria > Actinomycetota > Actinomycetes > Streptomycetales > Streptomycetaceae > Streptomyces > Streptomyces adelaidensis. The sequence goes on along the minus strand of NZ_JAEMUX010000020.1, from coordinate 38,891 downwards.
GGACGAGGTCACCGTCGTCGTACCGGGCACCCACCGCGACCTGCTGACGGGCGCCGAAGTCACCGATTCGCTGATCCTCGGCCGGTACGGCGTGGCGGTGCTCCAATCATGACCATGAACACGAGTGACACGAGTGACACGAGGGATACCAGGAGTACGAGGGATACCAGAGGTACGGGCGATACCAGGGGTACAAGCACGCTCACGCAGCACGGCACGTGGGAGCCGGCCCCCGCCGCCCGCTGGGAGGACGCCTTCCTCAGCGGCAACGGCCGGCATGGCGCCATGGTGTTCGGCGACCCGGACGACGACCGCGTCATCGTCACCCACCACACCCTCGTACGGCCCAACGGCGGCGAGAGCGCTCGGCCGCCGCAGCTCGCCGACCGGCTCGCCTCGCTCCAGGACCGGTTGCTCGCGGGGGAGGTGACAGCGGCCGAAGAGTTCACGGACGGACGGGAGCTCCAGTGGGTGCAGCCCTTCCATCCGGCGTTCCAGATCCGGCTGAGACGGACGGACCCGGACCTGGGCTCGGGCAGGGGCTCGAACAGGGGCCGACGCGGCTACCGCCGCTCGGTCGACTTCACCACCGGCGTCGTCGAGGCGGCCCGCGAAGGCCGGCGCAGCCGCGTCTTCGTCTCGCGCGCCGACGACGTGATCGTCCAGTACGTCACGGGTCCCCGGCTCACCCTGGACATCGACCTGGACCACCGCCTGCCGGGCGCGCCCGCCGACCTGGGTGTCGGGCACGGCGCGGTGCTCACCCCCGAGGGCGCGACCCTGAGCCTGCGCGCCCGCTATCCGGGCAGCGACCGCGCGTACACCGGCACCACCCTCATCACCGTCACCGGCGGCCGTACAACACTCACCCCGCCCGGCGTCCGCGTCGAGGGGGCGCAGGCGGTACTGCTGCTCACCCGGGTGCGGCGGCACACCGGTGAGCTGGACGTGACGGCCGAACAGCGTGCGCTCCGGGGGCTGTTGCCGGAGCACGACCCCTACGGCCACCTCCTGTCGCGTCACCTCGACCTCCACCGGGCCGCCTACACCAGGGCCTCCCTCACCCTCGACGCCGACGACATCGAACGCGCCCTCCCCGGCTCGGAGCTGATCCGCCGCCCGCGGAGCCCCGCCCTCCTCGAACGTCTCTTCGCCGCCGGCCGCTACCACCTGCTCTCCTCCAGCGGCATGCTGCCGCCCCGCCTGGTCGGACTGTGGACCGGCGACTGGAACACGGCCTGGGCGGGGGCGTTCACCAACGACGCCAACCTCAATCTGCAGACGTCCTCCGCCGCGGCCGCCGCCCTGCCCGAAGTCACCGAGGCCCACGCCTCGCTGATCCAGGGGCAACTCGGCGACTGGCGGGACAACGCCCGGGCGATCTTCGGCGCCCGGGGTGTCGTCGCCCCGCCCCACTCCGACGGTGAGACCGGCCTGACCTACCACTTCAGCCGTGAATACCCGCTGCACCTGTGGACCGCGGGCGCGGACTGGCTGCTGAAGCCGCTCGTGGACCACGACGAGACGCGGGGCGAACGCGACCCGCGTACCGCCGCCCTCCTCGCCGAAGTGGCCGAGTTCTACGAGGACTTCCTCACCCGCACCGACGCCGACGGTCAGCTCGTCGTCGTCCCCTCCTACTCGCCCGAGAACCGTCCCGCGAACGCGAGCTGGGGCACGATCAACGCGGCCATGGACCTGTCCGCCGCCCGGCACGCCCTGCTGACCGCCGCCGACCACCACCCCGAGCCGCCCGAGCGGGCGAACCGCTGGCGCGCGCTCGCCGACCGGCTTCCGCCCCATCGCGTCAACGCCGACGGCGCCCTCGCCGAGTGGGCCCGGCCCGGCCTCGACGACACCTACGACCACCGTCACCTCAGCCACCTCTACGGGGTCTGGCCCCTGGACGAGATCAACCCGTACGACACCCCGGACCTCGCGGCCGCCGCCCATCGCGCCCTGGAACTGCGCGGCGCGGAGAACGACTCGGCCCACGGCCATCTGCACCACGCCCTCGTCGCGGCCCGCCTGCGCGACGGCGAACGGGTCGCGCACGCCCTGAGTCAGGTCCTCGCCGGGGACTTCTTCCACGCCTCCCTGATGAGCGCGCACTACCCGAAGCGCGACGTCTACAACGCGGACGCCGCGCACACCCTGCCCGCCGTGCTGATCGAGATGCTGGTGCAGTCGACACCGGACCGCCTGGTGCTGCTGCCCGCGCTTCCGGCGGCCTGTCCGACGGGCCGGCTGCGCGGCGTCCGTACCAGGTTCGGGGCCGAACTCGACCTGACCTGGAGCGCGCACGAAGTAATCGCGACGATCCGCCCCACCCGGACCCGTCGCGTGGAACTACGGACTTCCTCCGGCGCTCAACCGCTCGACCTGGTCGCCGGAGAAGACCGCGTCCTCACTCTGGGGCCGCGGTAGCTGCCCAACCCCGTAATTCCCCCCACCCATGGAAGGAACACGACACCCATGGCAACACGCACCCGCACCGGTACCCCTACCCGTACCCGCACCCTGAGCAGGATCGGCAAGGTCCTGCTCGCCCCCGCGCTCGCGCTCGGTGCCACCATCGGCCTCGCCGCCGCCCCCGCCTCGGCCGCCGTCTGGAACTCCTGCGACCAGTGGGGCAACACCAGCCTCAACGGCTACACCCTCTACAACAACATCTGGGGCTCCGGCGCCGGCAGCCAGTGTGTCTGGGCCAACTCCGGCACCAACTGGGGAGTCTGGGCCAACCACCCCAACACCGGCGGCATCAAGTCGTACCCCAACTCCAAGAAGGTGATCAACAAGACGATCACCTCGCTCGGTTCGCTCAGCAGCAACTACAACGTCACGGTCCCGTCCTCGGGCGCGTACAACTCCTCGTACGACATCTGGGACACGGACTACGACTACGAGATCATGCTCTGGGTCAACTACAACGGGGCCGTCGGTCCGCTCGGCACCTCGCAGGGCAACGTCACCCTCGGCGGCCACACCTGGACCGTCTACAAGGGCAGCAACGGCGCCAACGAGGTCTTCTCGTTCCTGCGCACCTCGGACTCGAACTCCGGCTCCGTGAACATCCTGCCGATCCTCAAGTGGATCAAGGACACCAAGGGCTGGATGGGCAACGAGACCATCGGCGACGTCCAGTTCGGCTTCGAGGTCACCTCCTCCTCCGGCGGCCTGGACTTCACCACCAACAACCTGACGGTCAGCAGCAGCTGACCCCACACCCGGCCGGTGCCGCACCCCCACGCGGCACCGGCCCGGGCCGGTAGCGGTCCCGTTCCCCGGTGTGCGGTGGTAGAACGAGGCTGTATCGGTTCTGCGGGAAGCAGCGACAGCGGGGGCCGAACGAGGGGACCATGAAGGGGAGTTGGGCATGACGGCAGAGAACATCGACGATGTCGTGGACGGGCTTGCCGGGATCGTGCGGGAGGCCGGACGCGCCGGTGACCGGGTCGGGTACTTCGCGGCGCTGTACCGACAGGTGACCGTCGAGGTCCGCACGGCCATTCACGCCGGGCTGTTCGACGACGGCGCCCGAATGGACCGTTTCGACACGTTCTTCGGCAACCGCTACTTCGACGCGTACGACGCCTGGCGTCGCGACCGGAGCGGGCCGCGTTGTTGGCGCGAGACGTTCGGGCTGCTCGACGACACCGACAACGACACCGTCATCGTCCAGCATCTGCTGCTCGGGGTGAACGCACACATCAACCTCGACCTGGCCGTCGCCGCCGCGCGGACCAGCCCGGGCGAGGCCATTCACGCGTCACGGCGCGACTTTCTGCTGATCAACGACATCCTCGGCCGGGTCGTGCTGGCGGTGCAGGACTCCATCGGCGCCCTCTCGCCACTCATGTCGCTGCTGGATCAGGTCGGAGCCCGCACCGACGAGCGGATCCTCGACTTCAGTGTCCGCCAGTCCCGCGAGGAGGCGTGGTACAACGCCGTCCTGCTGGCCGGCCAGAGCGAGGACGAGCGCGAGGCCACCATCGAGCGGCTCGACGTCCGGGCCGCCGTGCTCGCACGACTGATAGCGCGACCGGGCGGCCTCGCCCGCCCGGCCCTGCAGCTGATCCGGAGCACCGAGAGTGACGACGTGCCGGCCGTCATCACCCATCTGGACAACGCCATGGAGCGGCCCTCCGCCCTGCTCGACTAGCGGAGGTACCGGGGGCAGAGCCCTACCCCTGGTGCCCTTCGGGACGACTACATGTGGCCTTACGCGCCCGGAGTGAGGCGGATCAGCAGCACGCCGGGCGTGCGAGGCAGCGACACGCGCAGTTCGCCGCCTGCCCGGTCCCACACCGCCGCTGACTCCGCCCGCGCGGCGGACGGGTGCAGGATCTCGGCGCGGACGGGACCACCCCGGCCCGCCAAGTGCTGTATCGGAAAACGCACTTCGGCCGCTCCACCCCTCCGCCACACCGACACGTACGACGCCCCGCCCGGCACCCGCAGCCCCAGGGCCAGCCACTCGTCCGTCCAGCCCGGCAGGCCGAGCGGCCAGAACGGCAGCGCGTGAGCCAGATCGCCGCGGATCGTCTTGTACGTGTCCACCGCCTCCCGTACGAGAGCGAGTTGACGCTCCGTCATCCGGTCGAGATGACCCGAGAGATGAATGCGGCCCAGGAGGGCTCCGCCGAGGGTGAAGGTGATGAGGTCGTCGTCGAAGTCCGGCTGGGGATAGGCCCAGACGGCGCCCTGCTCGGGGGGTACCGCCGTGGGGGCGGAAGCGGCGATCGGGGGGTAGCGGAGAGGGTCCTGTTGGTCGCTGGTGGACTGGAGCTGGGATACGGCCAGGGTGGCGCCGTCCATGCGCATGCCGCCGGAGGCGCAGTTCTCGATCACCAGGCCGGGGTAACGGTCCAGGACACCGGAGAGCCAGTCCAGGTAGGCGTGGGCGTGGCCGAGGAGACCGGCCCCCGGTGCGAGGTCCCCGGGAGCACACGTCCCCGGGTCGACGACGATGTTGTAGTCCAGCTTCAGGTAGCCCACGCCCCAGTCGCCGACGATCCGGTCCACCGTCTTGTCGAGGTGCGCCCGGGCCGCCGGGTGACGCAGGTCCAAATGGTGGCGGCCCTGTTCGCTCAGCCGTACGCCGTCGCGCTGGAAGAAGGCCTCCGGCGGGAGTTCCGCCGCTACGGGACTGCGTACGCCGACGACCTCCGGCTCCAGCCACAGGCCGGGCACCATGCCGCGCTCCCGGATCCGGTCCAGGACGGCCCGGATGCCGCCGCCCGGGAAGCGGCGCGGCGACGGCAGCCATTCGCCGACGCCGTCCCACCAGCCGCCGTCCACGGAGTCGTCGTACCAGCCGGAGTCGACGCAGAAGTACTCCGCGCCCGCGTCCGCCGCCGCGTCGATCAGCGGCAGCAGCTTCTCCGTCGTCGGGTCGCCCATCAGGGTGTTCATGTAGTCGTTGAAGACGACCGGCAGCCCCTCGTGGTCCGGATGGGGGCGCCGGGCGGCACGGCGGTACGCGGTGAGCGCGCCGAATGCCTCGTCCAGCCCGCGCCCCAGCGCGAGGACCGTCGGTACGGTCGTGAACTCCTCGCCGGGCGCCAGCCGCACCCGCCACTGATGCTCCGCGTCCGTCGGGCCGTTCAGCGCGAGATACGTGCCGTGCGCGCGTTCGCCCAGGTCCCAGCGCCAGCCGGTCGGGGACTCCACCTGCCACACCCAGGCCCGCCCGTCGCCACCCCGTTCCGTCAGCGCCCCCATCGGCAGATGCCCGTCACTGGACCAACTGCCCCGCCCCGTCAGCCCGAGCGCCGCCCGGCTGTCGTGCTGGTGGGCGTCCACGCTGATGTCGGCGACCGTGTCGCGCAGCGGCTCGCTGTACCAACGGCACTCCGCCAGCCAGTCGTTGCGGGCCCGGTGTACGTCGAGGGCGTCGGGGGAGGGGAGTCCGCCGAGGAGCAGGCTGCTGACGGACTGGACCACGAGGGGATCCCTGCCGTCGTTGCGAAGCCGCACACGGGAGCGGAGAGCGGCCACCCCGGTGGGGGAGGACAGCTCGACGAAGGCCGTCAGCCCGGTGGCGGGGTCGTGGAGTTCGACGGTCAGCCGTTCCCAGCCGACGTCGCCGGCGCCGGCGACGTGGTTGGCGGAGTCGCTGTGGTGACCCTGGTACGCGAGCCGCGTCCCGAAGGCGGTCCCGGTGAAGCGAGGACCGGACCAGCCGCTGCCATGACCGAGGGCGGTCAACTCGACGAGGGGAAGGGCGACCTCCGGATTCACCCCGTCACCGGCCGCGCCCACCGCGTCACCGAATGGGGCCACGACGTCACCGGCCGGGTTCCCCACCTCACCGGCCGGGTTCCCCACCTCACCGGCCGGCTTCACCAGGCCACGTGACGGTTGGTCCACCACGTCACCGGCCGAACCCAGCCGCACCAGCCGCAACGTCCCGTCCGCCGCCGTCGCGAACCCGACATCCAGCGCCGGGTGCCCCCAATCGAACACCACCTGCCCGGAGCCGGAGCCGGAGCCGGAGCCGGAGCCGGAGCCGGAGCCCGAACCGGAAGCCTCCGCCGCCCCCTCAGTCGTACCGGTCAAGGTGTCGTCCCTCCTGAGTCGCCTCATCCGCACGCCGTCCACTCGCCGGAGGCGAAGGCGCCCGCGTGAATCCCTCGTTACGTTCTCTTGACGTCCCCCGTGTGACCGGTCACAATCCTGGCATGAATGTGACCGGTCACACAAGGCGCCCGGCGAGCATCCGGGACGTCGCGACCGCCGCCGGAGTCTCGTACCAGACGGTTTCGCGGGTGATCAACGACCACCCCAGTGTCAAGCAGTCGACGCGGGAGCGGGTGCTGGCGGCCATCGACGAGCTGGGGTTCCGGCGGAACGCCTCCGCGCTCGCGCTGGCCAGCGGGCGCAGCCGGGCCGTGACCGTGCTGACCGCGAACACCACGCACTACGGCTATGCCTCGATCCTCCAGGGCATCGAGGAGGCGGCACGGGCGGCGTCGTACGCGGTAGGCATCGGCGTACTCGAATCGGCGGACGAGGCCGCGGTCGCCGCCGAGGTGGAGCGGGCGGCGGACGCGGGCGGCGGGCTCATCGTGATCGCCTACGATCCGGCCGGTGTCCGGGCCCTCGGTGCCGTGCCCGCCGAGCTGCCGGTGGTCGGCGTCGTCGAGACCCCGGCCGGCCCGCCCGGCGGCGACCGCCCGTGGGTGTGGACCGACGACCGCGAGGCCGGCTACGAGGCGACCCGGCACCTGCTCTCGCTCGGCCACGAGACCGTGCACCACGTCGCGATCCCGTCCAGCACCCGGCGGACCAGCGCCCGTACCGCCGGCTGGCAGCAGGCCCTGCGGGAGGCGGGGGCGCCCGAACCCCGTCCGGTGCAGGGGAGGTGGGGCCCGGCGGGCGGTCACGCGGCCGGGCTCGGGCTGGCGGCGGACCCGGCCGTGACCGCGATCCTCTGCGGCAACGACGACCTCGCGGTCGGTGTGCTGCGCGCGCTGCACGAGTGCGGACGGTCCGTACCCGGCGACGTGAGCATCGCCGGGTTCGACGACGCCCCGCACTCCGCCTATCTGACCCCGTCCCTGACGACCGTACGCCTGGACTTCACCGGCCTCGGGCGGGCCGCGTTCGCCCTGCTGCACGGGGTGGTGGAGGAGTCCGCGCAGATCGCCCCGCATCCGGTGTCCGTACCGGCGCTGGTGGTGCGGGAGAGCTCGGGGCCGCCACCGGTCCGTCCCTGACAGTCCTCCGATGCCGCACGACTGTTCCGTTTGCTGATCTTGCTCTGCCCCGAACCACCCGTTCCTGAAAGGCACCTGGATGAACAGAAGAGCTCTCCCCGCCCTGGCCCTCATATGTGCCGTCGGCCTCGCCGCCACCGCGTGCAGCGATCCGACGGCCGGGGACTTGGGTGCGGACTCGGACACGAAGAACACCGTCGTCGATCCCACCGCCCGCCTGGACGGTGTGAAACTGACCATGTGGACCGCGCAGAACACGGTGAGCGCGCCCAAGCAGGTCATCGACGCCTTCGAGAAGGCCACCGGCGCCGAGGTGGAGGCCCAGGCGGTCCCGGACCTCTACGAGTCGAACGTGCCGACCAAGCTGGCCTCCGGCGACCGCCCCGACCTGATGTTCTGGCAGCCGTCCATCTCCACGCTCCCCTTCATCCAGCCGCAGCAGAACCTCCTCACTCTCGACGGGGAGGAGTGGGAGTCGAAGCTCGGGGACACCGAGAAAACGCTCGGGATCATCGACGGCAAGCGGTACGCGGCGATCGTCACCAGCCCGGCCATGCTCGGCGTCTACTACAACAAGGATGTCTTCGCGAAAGCCGGGCTGAGCGAGCAGGACTTCCCGAAGTCGTACGACGAGCTGCTGGCCCTCGGGAAGACGGTCACCGACAAGACCGACGCGGCCGGCTTCTACGAGGCCGGCGGCGACAAGTGGCCCTTGCAGTGGCAGATGCAGGTGCAGCTCACCGACCTCGACGAGCAGTGGTGGGCGGACCTGAACGAGAACAAGGAGAAGTGGACCGACCCGGTCGTCGTGGCCGCGATCAAGAAGTACAAGGAGAAGCTGCTCGACGCCGGGCTCGCCCAGAAGAACTACCGCACGGGCACCTTCACCGGGCAGGCCGACGCGCTGTGGCAGGGCGAGGCCGGCATGGCCCTCAACGTCACCTCGTTCCAGAGCCAGTTGCAGGCCAAGTACTCCACCGCGGAGATCGACAAGAAGATCGGCTGGTTCCCGGTCGCCGAATCCGCCGCCACCGGCCTCTACTCGCCCGACCAGACCAACGGCGTCGTCGCCTTCAAGACGGGTGACGAGAAGCGGCAGAACGCGGCCCGGCAGTTCCTCGCCTTCTGGCTCGGCCCCGACTACGCCGACTACATCAAGGCGATGAAGATCCCGTCCGTACAGCCGTCCGTGCCCACCCCCGACGGGCTCCCCGAGACCTCGAAGGCCCAGGTCGCGGCCCTGCCCACCGCCATCGGCGTCTTCCAGGCCAAGGCCATCGTCGCCCCGGACACGCACCTCTACCTCGCCGACATGCTCTACGACAAGAAGAGCCCGCAGCAGGTCGCCCAGGCCATCCAGGACCAGTTCGCGCAGGTGGCCAAGGCCCAGGGCGCGCCCGGTTTCTAGCCATGGCGGACACGGTCGTGCGCAGCGCACGTAAGCAGGCGTCCGCACAGGGCGCACCCAAGGGCGTGGGCCGACTGCCCCGCGCCGCCGTGCACCACCCCTGGTGGTTCGCGCTCCCCGCGATCGTCGTCTTCGCGGGCTTCTTCCTGGTGCCCAACCTGCTCAACTTCTACTACCCGTTCACCGACTGGTCCTCGTACCACCCGGACATCGCCTTCACCGGCCTCGACAACTTCAAGACCATCGCCGACGACGGCACCCTTGTCCGGGCGATCCGCACCACCCTCCTCTACGCCCTGCTCGCGGCCGTCTTCCAGAACGGCTTCGGGCTGGGGCTGGCCCTGCTGCTGGAGGGCGACAGCCGCTTCAACCGGTTCTTCCGTGCCGTCTTCTTCCTCCCGGTGCTCATCTCGGCCCTCGCCACGGGCTACGTCTTCCAGGCGCTCCTCGACCAGGACGGCGCGGTCAACTCCGTGCTCGGCACGGACGTTCCATGGCTGGGCTCGACGACCTGGACGCTCGTCGTCGTCACCCTCATCCACGGCTGGAAGTGGATGGGCCTGTCGATGCTGATCTATCTGGCGGGGCTGAAGGGCATCCCCGACGACATGCTGGAAGCGGCGCGGATGGACGGGGCCGGACCCTGGCGGACCTTCTGGTCGGTGCGCTGGCCGATGCTCGCGCCGGCCCTCACCTTCAACGTCACCACGGCGCTCATCGGTTCGATGAACACCTTCGACATCGTGCAGGCCACGACGGGCGGCGGCCCCGCGGCCTCCACCGAGGTCTTCAACATCTACATGTTCCGGATCTTCGGCCAGGGCCTGTACGCGCAGGCGTCGGCGATGAGTCTCGTGCTCTTCCTGGTGGTGGTCGCTGTCGCGATTCCGCTGGTCATCGGCCTGCGCCGAAGGGAGCAACTGCTGTGAACCCGTCCGTGGTCTGGAGATACGGCCGCCCGGCCCTGGTCCTCCTCATCGCCGGGCTCGCCGTCGGCGTCCCCCTCTGGCTGGTCCTCGTCACCTCCGCCAAGCCGCAGGCGGAGGCCATCAAGCCCAACCTGGACCTGCCGGCGCACTGGCAGCCCGGCAGCAACTACGAGGACGCCGTCGGCCAGGGCGAGATGCTGCGCGGCCTCCTCAACTCCCTGCTCGTCGTGGTCCCTTCGGTGCTCCTCGTGCTGATCCTCGGCGCGGGCGCCGCCTGGGTCTTCGCGCGCCGCAAGTCCAAGCTGGTCTCGGCGGCGTACGCGCTCTGCATCAGCGGACTGCTGCTGCCGCCGGCCGTCATCACCATCGTGATGGAGCTTCGTCAGCTCGGTCTCGCGGGCACCCGGCCCGGAATGATCGCCGTCTACACCGGGATGTACCTCTCCACGTCGATCTTCTTCATGACGGGCTTCATCCGCGCCATCCCCATGGAACTGGAGGAAGCCGCCCGGATCGACGGGGCGAGACCGTTCCGCATCTTCGCGCGGATCGTCCTTCCCCTCCTCCGGCCGGTCATCGCCACCGCGACGATCATGGTGATGCTCTACGCCTGGAGCGACATCTTCTACGCCTTCTTCGTCCTCGGCGGCGGCGACCGGGCCACCCTCCCGCTGGGCCTCTACAAGGTCGCGAGCGCCCAGCTCTACCTCAACAACTGGCATCTCGTCTTCGCGTACGTCGTGGTGATGAGCCTGCCGATGGTCGCCGTGTTCCTCGTCGGCCAGCGAAAGATCGTGTCCGGAATCACCAGCGGAGCCGTCAAATGACTGGAGGTCCAACCGCGTGAACCCCCACACCGGTACGAGGTCCCGTCTGAGAACCACCCTGTTCACAGCACTACTTGGAGTCAGCACCATGGCAGGCACCCTCCCCGCCACCGGGGCGTCCGCTGCAGCTTCCGCCGGCCCCCAACGCCTCACCGTCGACCTCTCCGCCTCCGAGGGGCCGGTGATGCGCGGCGCCAACGGCGCGCTGTACGGGCTCAGCGACGACGGGGTGCCCAGCGACGCGGCCCTCGCCCCCCTGAAGATCACCAGCATCTCGCAGAAGCCGGAGGGTGGCGCCCAGCATCCCAACGGCGACGCGCTGACCGTCTCCAAGTCGTTCTTCCGCAACGGCGGCGGCGAGATCAACGTGATGATGCAGGACATCTACGCCAAGTGGCCGTACGAGGACCTCGGCATCGACGACTATCTCCCCAAGGTCGACAAGATCGTCAAGGAGGTCTCGGCCGACCCGGACAACGACCGCTTCGTCTACATCCCGTTCAACGAACCCGACCAGATCTGGTACAAGCTCGACGTCTCCGACCAGGCGCAGTACGAGATCAACCGCGACCGGTTCTTCAAGGACTGGAAGACGGTGTACGAGCGCATCCGTGCCATCGACCCCGACGCGCGGATCGCCGGCCCCAACGAGGCCGCCTACCACACCCGCCTGCTGACCGACTTCCTCACCTTCGCCAAGCGCGAGAACGTCCTGCCCCAGGTGATGACCTGGCACGAGCTGGGCTCCGGATCACTCCGCGACTTCCAGGGCCATTACGACAACTACCGTTCGATCGAGCGGGAGTTGGACATTGCGCCACTGAAGATCAACATCGACGAGTACGCCAACCGCCGCGACCTCTCCGTCCCCGGACAGCTCGTCCAGTGGGTCTCGATGTTCGAGAGGAACAAGGTGTACGCCAACCAGGCATACTGGGACGCCGCCGGCAACATGGACGGCAACGTCGTCCGCTCCAACATCCCCAACGGCGGCTGGTGGTTCTTCCGCTGGTACGCGGGCCTGACCGGCGACACGGTCAAGGTCACCCCGCCGCAGGCGAACACCATCGACACCCTCCAGGGCCTCGCCTCCCTCGACACCTCCCGCCGCCAGGCCCAGGTCCTGCTGGGCGGCTCCGCCGGTGACACCGACGTCGTGGTCCAGAAGGTCCCCCGCTCACTCTTCGGCCGTACGGTCACCGCGACCGTCGCCGAGGCCGCCTGGTCCGGTTACGAGGGGCAGCACGCGGCGCCGCGTGTCCTCACCCGTACGAAGGTGAAGGTCGCGGACGACGGCACGGTCACCGTCCCGCTGCGCGGCACGCACAAGATGTCCGCCTACCGCATCGTCCTCACCCCCGGCGGCTCCGGCACCCCGGCCCCCGTCGCCACCCCCTGGACCGCCGCCTACGAGGCCGAGGACGCCGCCGTCACCGACGGCAAGGTCTACACCCAGGGCACCGTCGGCAACGCCAACGGCTACGCGGCCTCCGGCACGAAGGACGTCGGCTCCCTCAACCAGGCCACCAGCAAGGTCGACTTCACGGTCACGGTGCCGAAGGAGGGCACCTACGACCTGGCGATCCTCTACGGCAACCAGTCCGGGACCCCCGCCACCCAGGAACTGTCGGTCGACGGCGGCGACCCGGTCACGGTCACCTATCCCTCCACCGAGAACTGGACCTACCGCGCCAAGAAGGACCTCACCGTCCGACTCCCGGCCGGTACCCACCTGTTGAGCCTCGCCAAGGGCGCCGCCGAGGTCACCCTCGACCGGATCGACCTCACCGCCCGCACCGGCGAGCCCGCCGCCTCCTACGAGGCCACGCTCGCGGACATCAGCGGCAGGCCCTCGTACGACTACTCCTCCTCCACCGGGACCGGCACCGGCGCGCTCGTGCTGCGCTCCGGCGACAAGGCGGTCTTCGACGTGTACGCCCCGCGCGACGGCTACTACCGGGTGGTGCCGAGGGCGTCGGCGCCGGTGAAGCTCGCCCTGCACGGGCAGTCGGTGGCGGCGGTGCCCGACCGGCCGCTGCGGCTGTACCTCATGGCGGGCAACAACCGCGTCACCGCGACCGCCAAGCACACCGCCGTCCGCTCCCTCGACGTCACGGGCGCCGGCTCGATGACCGGCACGCTCTCCTACGAGGGTGCCTCGGCCGGTCTCGCGGGCGGAGCCAGGCTCGTCGACTCCCCGTACGCCTCCGCAGGCTCGTACATCGGGTGGCTCGGCAACGGACCCGGCAGCATCGCCGAGTTCACGGTGGACGCGCCCGCCTCCGGCCGCTACGTACTGGTCGTCCACTACGCGCACAACGACCGCCGCGACAACGGCCACTCCTACAACACCGACATCATGTCCCGCACCGCGGACATCACGGTCGGGGACGGCGAGCCGCGCAAGGTCACCTTCAAGAACACCTGGGGCTGGGACGACTACTGGACGGTCGGCGTCCCCGTGGAGCTGAAGAAGGGCGGCAACAAGGTGACGTTCGGCAACGCGGGGGCGTGGGCGCCGAACATCGACCGGATCGAGCTGGGCCGGGTCGTCGGCTAGGCACGCGGTCCACTCGCAGCACCTCGGCCACCGGTTGTGCACCGGTGGCCGAGGTCTGTCGCGTCAGCCCCGGTCCACCTCGGCCCGCAGCGCGTTGTAGTCGGCGAACGCCGAATCGACGTCGGCGCGGGTCAGACCGTAGCGGGACAGGTCGTAGCGGTGGGGGCGGCTGCCCTTGGGGCGGGCGGTGATCTCCGGCAGCCGGGCGGCGTCCGCGTCGGTCCAGCGGGCGCCGACGGCGTCGTAGAGCTTCGGGGCGCCCGAGGCCGGGTCGGAGCCGAGCCACGCATAGGGGACGTCCACGAGCGCCTCGCGGGGGATGGCGGCCCGCGCCGCCATGCCGAGCCGCACGGAGCGGCTCAGCAACTCCAGCCAGTCGGCGCCGAGGCGGTGCGGGTCGAGCGGCGAGAGGGTGCCGGTCATGCCCTGCTCGACCAGACTGCAGAAGGACGCCACGACGGTCGCCGGGTCCCGGTGGGTCCACACGATCGTGGCGTCGGGGAAGACGGTGCGCAGCGCGCCGAGGTGCTCGGTGTGCAGGGGGGACTTGAGCACCCAGCGGCGGCGGGGACGGCCGTGCTGGAGGACCTGGTAGACCTGCTTGAGGTGGCGGTAGTCGGGGACGAAGTCCCGCTCGTAGTGCCAGGCCCGGTACGCGGGTATGCGGGCCTGGGACAGCGGTACCAGGAGGTGCGGGAGGACGAAGGTGCACTCCTCGGGTCCCTCGGCCGTCATCGGGTGGATGTCGCGGAAGCGGGGAGCGAACAGGTTGACGCCGCCGACGAAGCGGCGGGCCGACGTGATCGCCTTTCGCCGCTGCCGCGCCGACGCGTAGAGGTCGGAAGCGAGCAACTCCCACAGCAGCGGAGAGCGGTGCTCGTCCGAGAGGGACAGCACACCGTGGGTGAGCGTGGTGGCGGTGCGCGGCAGCCCCACCACGAACACCGGCTTCTCGATGGGCTCCCGCTCGATGGCCGGGTTCGCGGCGATCAGCCGGCGGACCCGGGCCCGGTTGGTGAGGTGTCTGCGGACATGGGCCTGTGCGGCCTGCCAGCCGACCGGAGTGAGGTCGTCGTCCTTCGCCCACTCCCGCAGCAGGAACTGGAAGTCCTCGACGAACACCTCGTCCCCGTCCGCCTGCCCGGCCTTGGCGACGATCCGGTCGAAGACCCGGTCCGGGTCGAGGCGGGAGCCGGCCGTCGGCCGGAGCAAGAGGTTGGCCAGGGTGAGGGAGAGGGGGGTGGAGGACACGGGCGGCTTCCTTCCGGGGTACGGCGGCGGCTGCGGTCGGCGCGCTCGCGGGTGGTGCGGGGCCCCACCGGTGGTGCGGTCCTTACCGGTGGTGCGGTCCTTACCGGTGGTGCGGTCCCCACCGGTGGTGCGGGACCGCCAATGCTCCGGAACCGCCGGTGCTGCGGGGCGCCGGTGATCATCCTGCCGCCCTGGCCACCTCCCCGGTCCCGCCGGGTGCCGGCACCGCCGCGCCCGCCCCGTCCCCGTACCGGCCCCGGAGTTCCGACAGCACCCCGGACGCCGCCGCGGTGAGCGGCACCGCGAGGAGCATGCCGAGGAGGCCGGCGATCGAGGCGCCCGCCGTGAGCGCCAGCAGGATGCCCGCCGGGTGCATCTGCACCGTCCGGCTGTGGATCATCGGCTGGAAGACGTTCCCTTCGAGGAACTGCACCGCCGCGACCACGCCCAGCGCCCACAGCGCCGTCACCGCGCCACGGTCCGCGAACGCGACGAGGATCGCGACCGCGCCCGAGAGGAAGGCGCCCAGATACGGGATGTACGCGCCGATGAACACCAGCGCCGCGAGCCCCAGGGCGCCCGGCACCTGGAGGATGAGCAGGCCGACCGCGATGCAGACGGCGTCGATGAACGCGATGATCGTGGTCCCGCGCATATAGCCCTCGATCGCGAGGAACGCGCGCCGGGCCATCACCTCCAGCGTGTCACCGGAGCCGCGCGGCGCGAGCGAGTGCAGCGCGGTGACCGCCCGGTCGGAGTCGCGCAGGAAGAAGAACATGAGCGTCAGCGCCAGGATGGCCATGGTGATGAACTCGCTGACGACGCCGACCCCGCTGAGCACCCCGGAGGCCGCGGTCCCGCCGAACTTGGACAGCAGTTCCTTCGCGTTGTTCGCCAGGTCGTCCAGCGAGGTCCCGGCCAGGCCGAACTCCTTGCTGAGCGACTTCGCGGCGTCCCGCAGCGAGGAGATGATCTGGTCGCCCGTTTCGATCAGCGAGGACACCACGATGTACGCGGCCCCGCCCATCACCAGGATCACCGCGGCACAGGTCAGCCCGGCGGCAAGGGACTTGTTGAACCTCATCGCGACCAGCCGCCGGTAGAACGGCCCGAGCAGCGCCGTACCCAGCAGCGCGATCAGCACCGGCGTGACCGCGGTCTGGAAGGTGATGCACAGCCACACGACCACCGAGACCACGCCGGTGACCAGCAGCGTCAGCGCACTCCACACGGCGATGTGCCGCGCGGGCCCCGGAAGGAAACCACGGGGGACGCCCCCCTCCTCCGGCCGCGCCGCCGCCGGCTCCCTCGCGACGACGTACCCGCCGGAGGTACGTATCGTCGTGCGCGTCCGATGCACCGGCCGGCGCGTGGGCCCGCTTCGACGGCCCGGCCGCCCCTCGCGAAGGGCTCTGCGAGGGTCTCCCGTACGGCTGCTCATCCTGATGTCACTCCCGAAGATCCGACGCGCGGTGGCGCCACAGCGTAGACCTCTTGGGCGAACGGCGATCGGGGCGGCCTCTCCTTCCGCGATCACGACGGACCGCTACCGCCGCGACGTGGTCTCCCGCACCCAGGGCACCACCAACCGCTCGGCCAGCACCAGCACATAGAACAAGGCCACACTCATCGCACCGAGCAGCGCCACCGCCGCGAACGCCAGGGCCGTGTCCGAGTTGGCGCCCGACTGGACGATGACGAAACCGAGGCCCTCGTCGCCCGCGCTGAACTCGCCGATCACCGCGCCCACGGCGGCCAGCGGCATCGCCACCTTCAGTCCGACGAAGATCTGCGGCAGCGCGGCGGGGAAGCGGAACCGCAGGAAGGTCCGGGCCCGTGAGGTGCGCAACGACCGGGCGAGTTCGGCGAGTTCGGACGGCGTGGAGGTCAGTCCCTCGGCGACGGACAGGACCACCGGAAAGAAGCAGACCAGCAGCGCCATGACCACCTTGGGCTGCGGGCCGAACCCCATCCACACCACCAGCAGCGGCGCCAGCGCCACTTTCGGTACGGCGTTGAAGGCGACCAGCAGCGGGGCGGACATCAGCTCCACGGTCCGGGACGCGGCGATCGCCACGCCGATCACCAGCCCCGCGGCCACGGCCAGCGCGAAGCCCGCGACGATCACGTACAGCGTGGTCAGCGCCTCGCGGAGCAGATAGCCGGGGACGGAGAGGAAGGCGTCCAGTACGTCGGCGGGGGAGGGCGCGATGATCTCGGGCGGGTCGAGGACCGCCACCGCCAGGGCCCAGCCGCCGAGGGCGAGCGCCAGCCCGAGCAGCGGCCAGCCGACCACGACGAGCCGCTCCCGGGAAACCCCGGCCCCCTTGCGCACACAGGCCACCGTCAGGGCTTCGGCTTCGGCACCAGGTCGAACGAGACGAGCTCCTCCGGCGTCAGCCCCGCCTTGACGGCCCCGGCGTCGACCAGCGCCTCGATCGCGCCGGCCACCCGCTCGCGGTCCATCGTGCCGATGGGCGCACCACCGTCCTTCGGCTGTACGGCGGCGCCGACCAGCTCGATCTCGGCGGCCGCGGTCCGCACGCTCACCGTCGGGAACTTCTCGTGCATCAGCTCCGCGGCCTCGTCCGGGTGGCCGATCGCGTACGTCATCCCCTTGAACAGGGCGGTGGTGAAGCGCTCGACCAGCTCGGGGTCGTCCTTCGCGATCTCGGTGGTGGTGGTGGTGACGGCGGCGCCGTAGGACTCGGTGAGGTACTCGCCGAACGGGAGGACGCCGACCTTCTCGCCCTTGACGGCGTTCTCGATGTTGGGCCGGCCCACCCGGTACTGCCCGACCGCGTCCACCGAGCCGGAGGCGAGGTTGGCGCCGAGCTGCTGGGGCTCCAGGCTGACCCAGTCGACCTTGTCGGCGTCGAAGCCGGCGAGTTTCGCGTACGCGGGGAAGAGGGCGCCGATGACCGAGCCCGCCGGGTCGCCGACCGTCCTGCCCTCCAGGTCGGCGGGCTTCTCGATCCCGCTGTCGGCCAGGGCCATGATCGCGGCGTCCGTGGTCTGGTGGATCGCGGCGACCGCGGTGACCCCCGAGACCTTGCCGCCGCCGAGCTGGATGATCGTGCTGCTGAGGTCGATCGGGGCGAACTGGGCGCGGCCCCCGGCGAGGGCGGCCAGCGAGTTGCCGCTGCCCTGGCCGGGCTGGATGTCGACGCTGATGCCCGCGTCCTCGAAGTAGCCCTTCTCCTGGGCCACATAGGCGTAGGCCTCACGGCCGAAGGTGCCGAAGCCGGTGAGGTAGGTGACCTTGTCCGGGGAACCGCCCGAGGCCGATCCGTCCTTGCCGCCGCCCCCGGCGTCGTCGGCGCCGCAGGCCGAGGCGAGCGCCGCCGTCAGGACGACGGCGAGGAGGGCTGCGGGTAACCGCGAGGTCCGTCTCATGTGCATCAAGTCCAGCCGCTCCGGCGGGAGTTGTCGAGACCACCGACCGTGTTGTCATGTAACAAACAGCGAAACGCCGGTTGATCACGGGAGGTGTCGCCCTATCCTCGGTCGTAAGGCGACAGGCCGCGTTCGCAGGCGACCCGTCGATCCCTTTGAACTGATCCCTTCGACTGATCCCGTCGATCGACCCCTTCGATGGAGGGCGCCCGTGATCCGAGTGCGCGGAGTGTCCAAGAGGTTCGACGGCCGCAGGGGCAGTGTGGAGGCCCTGCACGGCATCGAACTGGACGTCGGCGACGGTGAGTTCCTGGCGGTCCTGGGCCGCTCCGGCTGCGGCAAGTCCACCCTGCTGAGAGTGCTCGCCGGACTCCTCCCGCCCTCGTCCGGCGAGGTCCGCATCGCCGGTGAACCCGTCCGCGAACCCCGCCGGGACGTCGCCATCCTCTTCCAGCGCCCCGCCCTGCTGCCCTGGCGGTCGGCCCTCGACAACGTCCTGCTGCCGATCGTCGTCCACGGCCGCCCCCGACCCGAACACCGAGCGGCCGCCCGAGAGTTGCTCCGAGAGGTCGGCCTCGACGCCCCCTTCCACACCTGCCTCCCGCACGAGCTGTCCGGCGGTATGCAGCAACGCGTGGCGCTCTGTCGGTCCCTCATCCAGCGACCGCGCGTGATGCTGATGGACGAACCCTTCTCCGCCCTGGACGCGCTGACCCGGGAGGAACTCTGCGAGGTCCTGCAACGCGTCCACATGGAGCACGGCGCCACGGTCGTCCTCGTCACCCACTCCATCGAGGAGGCGGTCCTCCTGGCCGACCGCGTCGCCGTCCTCAGCTCCCGCCCGGGCCGCGTCCGCACCGTCCTCGGCATCCCCGTGCCCCGCCCCCGCTCCCTCGGCCTCGACACCCACGTCGCCGAACTGGCCCGCAGCCGCGCCGAACTCCATGAACTGCTGCTGGCCGACAAGAAGACGGAGGTGTGACCGATGGAGCCCCGCAGGCTCTTGGGCGCGCCCCGCCCAACACGGAAGTGACCCGATGGACCTGCGCGTCTTCACCGAGCCCTACCACGGCGCGACCTACGCCGACCTGCTGCGCGCCGCCCGGCACGCCGAGGCCTGCGGCTTCGAGGGCTTCTTCGTCGCCGACCACTACCACCCGATGCACTTCGGCGACGGCCTGCCCGGCCCCACCGACGCCTGGACCACCCTCGCCGGACTGGCCCGCGAGACCTCGGCCATCCGCCTCGGCACCCTGATGACCTCGGCCACCTTCCGCCACCCCGGCCCGCTCGCGGTGACCGTCGCCCAGGTCGACTCGATGAGCGGCGGCCGGATCGAACTCGGCTTCGGCGCCGGCTGGTTCGGGCTCGACCACCGCGCGTACGGCATCCCGTTCCCGCCGCCCGCCGAACGCTTCGAGCGCATGGAGGAACAGCTCAGCGTTCTCACCGGCCTGTGGACCACCCAGGCGGGCGGGCACTTCTCGTACGAGGGCCGCCACTACCGCCTGACCGACTCACCCGCCCTGCCGAAACCGGCCCAGCGCCCGAGGGTCCCGTTGATCGTCGGCGGCCGGGGCCCTCGCCGCACCCCGGCCCTCGCCGCCCGCCACGCCGACGAGTTCAACCTTCCCTTCACCGGCCTGGAACAGAGCGCCCGCCTCTACGCCGGCGCGAAGTCCGCCCGCGCCCGCTTCCCCGACCGCCCGCCGCTGACCCTCTCCATCGCGCTGGGCATCGCCTGCGGCCGCACCGACGCCGAGATCACCGACCGCCTCACCGTCCTGCACGAACAGTCCCGCCTCCCACCGGAGGAACCGCTGCACGGCACCCCCGACCGGATCGTCGATCAGCTCTGCGCCTACGCGGAGTTGGGCGCCACCCGCGTGTACGTCCGCCTCCGCGATCTCTCCGACCTCGGCCACCTGGACCTGCTGATGGCCGAGGTCGCGCCCCAACTGCCCTGACCGCCACCACAGCCGTACCCGGCGGCGGGCAGTCGTGCCGCCAGGTGCGGCACAGGCGGCACCGGCGGCACAGGCGACTGGGGTGGCACGGCAGGGCACAGCGGCACGTAACCGCCGAGCCGCCGAGTCCCCGCCGCCCCCGGCCGGCGCCTACTCGGCGATCGGCAAAGACGCCCCGTCCCGCAGGAACAGCGGAATCCGGTCCAGCGGAGCGTCGACGGTCACCGACTGCCCGCCCTCGTACGTCTCCGAGGTCCAGGCGTCGCTCCAGCGCGCCCCCGCCGGAAGGTACGTCGTCCAGGTCGTCGCCCCCGCCTCCAGCACCGGCGCGACCAGCACGTCCCGCCCGAACAGATACGCGTCGTCGACCGACCAGGCCCGCTCGTCCCCGGGGAACTCCAGGAACAGCGGCCGCATGACGGGCAGCCCCTCCTCGTGCGCCTCCCGCATGACCCGCAGCACATACGGCTTCAGCCGCTCCCGCAGCCGCAGATACCGCTCCAGGATCGCCCCGGCCTCCTCGCCGTACGACCAGACCTCGTTGGGGCCGCCGGTCATGGCCGGGCCCAGCGGCATGCCGGGATCGCGGAAGCCGTGCAGGCGCATCAGCGGGGAGAAGGCGCCGAACTGGAACCAGCGGACCATGACCTCGCGGTACGCCGGGTCGTCCGGGTCGCCGCCGTGGAAGCCGCCGATGTCGGTGTTCCACCAGGGGATGCCGGACAGAGCCGTGTTGAGGCCCGCCGCGATCTGGCGGCGCAGGGTCGGGAAGTCGGTGCCGATGTCACCGGACCACAGGGCGGCGCCCCAACGCTGACTGCCCGCCCACGCCGACCGGTTGAGGGAGACGATCTCCTCCTCGCCGGCCGCCCTGAGCCCCTCGTGGAAGGTGCGGGCGATCTCGGCCGGGTACATGTTGCCGACCTCCAGACCGGGGCCCGCCCAGTAGCGCAGGTTCTCCTGGAAGCCCGGCTTGATCTCCGGCTCGCAGGCGTCCAGCCAGAACGCCTTGATGCCGTACGGCTCCAGGTAGTTCTCCTTCACCCGCGACCACACGAACTCGCGCGCCTCGGGGTTCGTCGCGTCGTAGAAGGCCACCTGGACCGTCGACGCGACCTCCTTGTCGGGCCAGTCGGCGTGCGCCATCGGGCCGTACTGGGTGCCGATGAAGTAACCGCGCTGCTCCATGAGGTGGTGGTTCTCGCTCAGCGGCGAGACCGACGGCCACACCGACACCACCAGCTTGATGCCGAGTTCCGCCAGCTCACGGACCATGGCCGCCGGGTCGGGCCACTCGTTCGGGTCGAACTTCCAGTCGCCCAGGTGCGTCCAGTGGAAGAAGTCGCAGACGATGACGTCGATGGGCAGGCCCCGCCGCTTGTACTCCCGGGCCACCGCGAGGAGTTCGTCCTGCGTGCGGTAGCGCAGCTTGCACTGCCAGAACCCGGCCGCCCACTCGGGCAGCATCGGCGTACGGCCCGTCGCCGCGCTGTAGCGGCGCTGCGCGTCGGCCGGGTCGCCCGCGGTGATCCAGTAGTCGAGCTGCCGGGCCGAGTCCGCGACCCAGCGGGTGCCGTTGCCGGCCAGCTCGACGCGGCCGATCGCCGGGTTGTTCCACAACAGGGTGTAGCCGCGGCTGGAGGTGAGCACCGGGATGCCCACCTCGGCGTTGCGCTGGACCAGGTCGAGGACCAGGCCCTTCTGGTCGAGCCGCCCGTGCTGGTGCTGCCCGAGGCCGTACAGCTTCTCGTCGTCGTACGCGGCGAAGCGCTGCTCGAGGCGGTGGTAGCCGTTGCCGACCGCCGTGTAGAGACGCGGGCCGGGCCACCAGAAGTGGGCGCGCGCCTCGGACAGCAGCTCGGTGCCGTCGGCGGTGCGGGTGTACCGGATCAGGCCCTCGGCGTCGACCTCGACGGTGAGCGCGCCGACGGTCAGCCGGCCCACCCCGTCCTCGATCTTGAGGCTGCTCTCGGTGGACTCCGCCTCGTCGAGCAGGGCGCCCGGCAGCCCGTCGAGGACCGGGCCGCCGAGGCGGGCGCGGACCCGGACGGCGTCCGGGCCCCAGGGCTCGATCCGCAGGGTCTCCTGGCGTCCGCTCCATTCCAGGGCGCCGTCCCGCTCACGGAACGTGCCGACGGTGGGGGAGGACTGGGCGAGGCTGACCGCGCCCGACGGGTGCTGGTTCTCGGCAGGCTGATTCACGAGACGGCTCCTGGAAGGGAGGAGTGGCGGCCCGCCCGGCTCGGCTCCGGCGGGCCGGGCGGTAGGTGGAGAGAAGTCCCCGACGTCCCTACGACGCCGGGGTGTTGACCATCAGCGGTGGGCTCAGCCGGTGGCCGACAGCGGGCCCGTGCTCGCGCGGACCGTCAACTCGGGGGCGAGCAGCGCCACTTCGTCGGTGTCCCGCCCGTCCAGCTTGGCGACCAGCTGCTCCACGGCCCGCCGGCCCATCTCCTGGGCCGGGATGGCGACGGACGTCAGCCGCACCGAGGCCTGCACGGCGACCTGGTCCGGGCAGATCCCGATCACCGAGACGTCCTCGGGCACCGCCCGCCCCTGCTGCCGCAGCAGCGCGAGCAGGGGCTCCACCGCGGACTCGTTCTGCACGACGAACCCCGTGGTGCCCGGCCGTTCGTCGAAGATCCGGGCGAGGGTCGCGGCCAGCGCGTCGTAGCCGCCCTCGCAGGGGCGGTGCAGCACGCGCAGGCCCAGCTCGCGGGCCCGGGACCGCAGCCCGTCGAGGGTGCGCTCGGCGAACCCGGTGTGCCGTTCGTACACCGCGGGCGCCTCGCCGATGACAGCGATGTCGCGGTGGCCGAGCATCGCCAGATGCTCCACGCACAGCGCGCCCGTCGCCCCGAAGTCGAGGTCGACGCAGGTCAGACCACTGGTGTCGGCCGGCAGCCCGATGAGCACCGACGGCTGGTCGGTGCCGCGCAGCAGCGGCAGCCGCTCGTCGTCGAGCTCGACATCCATCAGGATCATCGCGTCGGCGAGCCCGCTGCCCGTGACCCGGCGCACCGCGTCGGGGCCCTCCTCACCGGTGAGCAGCAGCACGTCGTAGCCGTACGCGCGGGCCGTGGTGGCCACCGCTATCGCGATCTCCATCATCACCGGGACGTACATGTCGGTGCGCAGCGGGACCATCAGCGCGACGATGTTCGACTTGTTGCTCGCCAGTGCGCGGGCCCCCGCGTTGGGGTGGTAGCCGAGCTCCTGGATGCTCTGCTCGACCCGCTGCCGGGTGCCCATGGAGATGGACCGCTTGCCGCTGAGGACATAGCTCACCGTGCTCGCCGAGACTCCGGCGTGCTGGGCGACCTCGGCGAGGGTGACCATCCAGCTCTCCCAGCATTGTGTGAAGCGCTTCGACAGCGCGATGGAGCGGACAACGAGTGCGTGAGGGTGGCACGACAGTAGCCCGGCCCTGAGTACCTGTCCATACTTTGTCGAAGCGCTTCGACAACGACTTCCGGAGACGGCCGACGCCACCCCTTCCGGACGGCGCCGTTTTCTCCCCGTCCTCCCCCGTTCTCCCCGTTCACCCTCTCCGAGTCACGGCCTCCTGCCTACCACGACCTGCCGTCGCGGGCCACGGCAGGGAACGGGGTGCGGCCGCCGATCCGACGGCGACCTTTCCCACCCCCGGCGGCCACTGGAACCACGTACGCGAACATCCGCCCCCGGAAGGACCAGCGCCCCATGCAGCACCGCCGCCCCCGGCCGACCCGCAAGGCGAAGATCGGCGCAGCCGCCGTCACCGCGCTCGCGGTCGGCGCCTCCGTGACCGTCGCGATGGCCGGGGAGGAGGCCAGGAAGTGCGCGGCCTTCGACACCGTCACGCTCGGCAAGTACTACGTGAACAACAATCTGTGGGGCCAGGACAAGGGCACCGGCACCCAGTGCGTGTGGGACGAATCCCGCTCGGGCTCGACCATCTCCTGGGGTACGGACTACAGCTGGGCCAACAGCGCCAAGGGCACCGACGCGGACGTGAAGTCGTACGCGAGCAGTGTCCTCGGCTGGCACTGGGGCTGGAAGACCGACAAGGCGGCGACCCAGCTCCCCATCCGGGTGGGCGACCGCAAGCCCGTGAAGACCACCTGGGAGTTCACGGTCAGCTCCGACCCCGGCACCATGAACGTCGCCTACGACCTGTGGCTGCACAGCGAGAACACCGCGGACTGGCAGGACCAGCCCACCGACGAGATCATGATCTGGCTCAACCGCCAGGGCGGCGCGGGCCCGCTCGGCACCAAGTACGGCAGCGTCAGCCTCGGCGGCGCCATGTGGGACATCTACACCGGTGACATCGGCTGGAAGGTGTTCTCGTTCGTCCGCCGCACCGACACCACCAGGGCCACCCTCGACCTCGACGCCTTCACCCAGGCCCTGGTCCGCCGCAAGCTGCTGAGCGACGACAAGTACGTCTCCGGCATCGAGGCGGGCACCGAGGTCTTCAAGGGCACCGGCCGGCTGGACACCAAGGCGTACTCGGTGAACATCGGCTGAGCGGCGCGGCCGTTCGCACGCGAGGGGTGGCGGGGTCACCCCGGATCGGGTACCAACGATCGGGTAGCACCCATCAGTAACCGACATCGGCATCAGTAACCGATGTGGTCCGAGATCCCGATTCGCGGCGAGGTGAGCCTCATGACCGCACCACCCCTCAAGAAGCCCGTTGTCACCGAACGTGAGGCCCGCCAGGTGGCGGAGGCCGCCCGGGACCAGGACTGGCGCAAGCCCAGCTTCGCCAAGGAGCTGTTCCTGGGCCGGTTCCGCCTGGACCTCATCCACCCCCACCCGCTCCCCACCGACGAGGCCGTCCGGCGCGGCGAGCAGTTCCTCGGCAAGCTCCGCGACTTCTGCGAGACCGAGGTCGACGGCGCCCTCATCGAGCGCGAGGCCCGCATCCCCGACGAGGTCATCAACGGCCTCAAGGAACTCGGCGCCCTCGGCATGAAGATCGAGCCCAAGTACGGCGGCCTCGGCCTCACCCAGGTGTACTACAACAAGGCGCTGGCCCTGGTGGGCTCGGCCAGCCCGGCGATCGGCGTACTGCTCTCCGCGCATCAGTCGATCGGCGTACCCCAGCCGCTGAAGCTGTTCGGCACCCCCGAACAGAAGGAGAAGTTCCTGCCGCGCTGCGCCCGCACCGACATCAGCGCCTTCCTCCTCACCGAGCCGGACGTCGGCTCCGACCCGGCCCGCCTGGCGACGAGCGCGGTGCCGGACGGGGACGACTACGTCCTCGACGGGGTGAAGCTGTGGACCACCAACGGCGTGGTCGCCGACCTCCTCGTCGTGATGGCGCGCGTCCCGAAGAGCGAGGGCCACAAGGGCGGCATCACCGCCTTCGTCGTGGAGGCCGGCTCACCCGGCGTCACCGTCGAGAACCGCAACGCCTTCATGGGCCTGCGCGGCATCGAGAACGGCGTCACCCGCTTCCACCAGGTCCGCGTCCCCGCCGCGAACCGCGTCGGCCCCGAGGGTGCGGGCCTGAAAATCGCTCTGACCACGCTCAACACGGGCCGGCTCTCCCTCCCCGCCTCCTGCGTGGCCGCCGGCAAGTGGTGTCTGAAGATCGCCCGCGAGTGGTCGGCGGTCCGCGAGCAGTGGGGCAAGCCGGTCGCCCGTCACGAGGCGGTCGGGCAGAAGATCTCCTTCATCGCCGCCACCACCTTCGCCCTGGAGGCGGTCCTCGACCTGTCCTCGCAGATGGCCGACGAGGACCGCAACGACATCCGTATCGAGGGCGCCCTCGCCAAGCTCTTCGCCTCCGAGATGGGCTGGCGCATCGCCGACGAACTGGTCCAGATCCGTGGCGGCCGCGGCTTCGAGACGGCCGACTCCCTGCGGGCGCGCGGCGAACGGGCCGTCCCCGCCGAGCAGATCCTGCGCGACCTGCGCATCAACCGCATCTTCGAGGGCTCCACGGAGATCATGCACCTGCTGATCGCCCGTGAGGCCGTCGACGCCCACCTCTCCGTGGCCGGCGACCTCATCGACCCCGAGAAGACCCTCTCCGACAAGGCGAAGGCGGGCGCGAACGCGGGCGTCTTCTACGCCAAGTGGCTGCCGAAACTGGTCGCCGGCCCCGGCCAACTCCCGCGCGCGTACGGCGACTTCCACCCCGCCGGCCACCCCGACCTCTCGACGCACCTGCGCTATGTCGAGCGCAACGCCCGCAAGCTGGCCCGCTCCACCTTCTACGCCATGTCCCGCTGGCAGGGCCGGATGGAGACCAAACAGGCCTTCCTCGGCCGGATCGTCGACATCGGCGCCGAACTCTTCGCGATGAGCGCGGCCGTCGTACGCGCCGAACTCCTGCGCACCACCGAGGGCCACGGCCGCGAGGCCTACCAGCTCGCCGACGTCTTCTGCCGCCAGTCCCGCCTCCGCGTCGAGGAACTCTTCGACCGCCTGTGGAGCAACACCGACGACGTCGACCGCAAGGTGGTCAAGGGCGTACTCGGCGGCGCCTACGAGTGGCTGGAGCGGGGCGTGGTCGACCCGTCGGGCGAGGGCCCCTGGATCGCCGACGCGACCCCGGGCCCGAGTGAGAAGGAGAACGTCCACCGCCCGATCCTCTGAGAGCCACCCGCGCCCCGCAAGGGGCGCGGGGCCGTACCGGACTACCGGGTCAGCAGTACTTGTCGCTGGGGTCCCGAGTCGTCCACGAGCACGAGTCCACCTTGGCGCCGCTCGCCTTCAGCAGCGTCGCCGTGTCGCTGGTGTTGTTCCAGACGTAGGCCTTGCGGTTCTGGTACTTGGTCGCGCTGGTGTCCGTGCCCGAACCGGTGCGGACCTTGATGTACTTCTTCGCCCCGATCTTCACGTTCGGGAACGTGTACTTGTGGTTCTGGGGGTCCTTGAGCACCCAGCCCTTCAGCGAGATCGCCTTCGAGCTCGTGTTTCTGATCTGCACCCACTCGCCGTTGAGGCTAGCGGTGGAGCGGGTGTCCTTGCCGGGGCTGTCGAAGTACACGCGGTAGATGACCACGCCGCCGGCGGCCTGCGCCGGGCTGCTGAGCAGGGTGCCGGTCAGGGCCACGGCTCCGGCGAGCGCGGGCAGCGCGAAGCGTATGCGGTTGTGCATGGATCCCCCCAGGGTCCTCGTTCACGATCGTCGTCATCCACCGACGATCGGCTGATACGACAATCGGATCAGCTGAGGAGAAGTCATATCACTCCCGTCTTCACACGCGCTTCACAAACGGAGAAATGCGCTCGTCAACCGCACACGGCACGAAGTGGGTCAACAGGGGGACGCGCGGTCCTGCCGAAGGGCTGATGCGGCCACAATGGGGGGATGAGCGACAGTCCAGCCCCTCTCGCCGACCCGCATCTCGTCTTCGATCCGGTCGACGGCGTACGCGACGTAGTGATCCTCGGATCGACCGGCTCGATCGGTACCCAGGCCATCGACCTCGTCCTGCGCAACCCGGACCGCTTCCGGGTCACCGGGCTCTCCGCCGCCGGAGGGAGGGTGGAACTGCTGGCCGAGCAGGCGCACCGCCTGCGCGTGCGGACCGTCGCGGTCGCCCGGGAGGACGTCGTCCCGGCGCTGCGCGAGGCCCTGGCCGGCGCGTACGGGGCCGG
Source organism: Streptomyces adelaidensis (assembly GCF_016598475.1). Classification (GTDB taxonomy): domain Bacteria; phylum Actinomycetota; class Actinomycetes; order Streptomycetales; family Streptomycetaceae; genus Streptomyces; species Streptomyces adelaidensis. Next base: position 11,230 of record NZ_JAEMUX010000020.1, on the reverse strand, counting down.
TGCGGCGCTGCCCGAGATCCTCGCCGGTCCGCACGCCGCCACCGAACTCGCCGCGTCCGGCTGCCACACCGTGCTCAACGGCATCACCGGCTCCATCGGCCTCGCCCCGACCCTCGCCGCCCTGGAAGCGGGCCGCACCCTCGCGCTCGCCAACAAGGAGTCGCTCATCGTCGGCGGCCCGCTGGTGAAGGCGGTGGCGAAGCCGGGCCAGATCATCCCGGTCGACTCCGAGCACGCCGCCCTCTTCCAGGCCCTCGCCTCCGGCACCCGCGCCGACGTCCGCAAGCTCGTCGTGACCGCCTCCGGCGGCCCCTTCCGCGGCCGTACGAAGGCGGAGCTGGCGGACGTCACGCCCGCCGACGCCCTCGCGCACCCCACCTGGGCCATGGGCCCGGTCATCACGGTCAACTCCGCGACCCTCGTCAACAAGGGCCTGGAAGTCATCGAGGCGCACCTCCTCTACGACATTCCCTTCGATCGCATTGAGGTCGTCGTGCACCCCCAGTCGTATGTCCACTCGATGGTTGAGTTCACGGACGGATCGACGATGGCCCAGGCGACTCCCCCCGACATGCGCGGGCCCATCGCCATCGGCCTCGGCTGGCCGCAGCGCGTCCCGGACGCCTCGCCCGCCTTTGACTGGACCAAGGCGTCCAGCTGGGAGTTCTTCCCCCTCGACAACGAGGCGTTCCCGTCGGTCGCACTCGCCCGGCACGTGGGACAGCTCGCGGGCACCGCCCCGGCGGTGTTCAATGCCGCGAACGAGGAGTGCGTCGACGCGTTCCTGCACGGCGGCCTCCGCTACAACGCGATCATGGAGACCGTCACGCGGGTCGTGGAGGAGCACGGCACCCCCGCAGCGGGAACTTCCCTGACCGTGGCGGACGTCCTCGAAGCGGAGACCTGGGCGCGAGCCAGGGCCCGTGAGCTGACCACTTCGACAGCCACCTCGACAGCCAAACCCACCGAGCGGACGACCGCGGAGGCCCGTGCATGACGACCCTGATGTTCATCCTCGGCATAGTCGTCTTCGTGATCGGCCTGGCGTTCTCGATCGCCTGGCACGAGCTGGGCCACCTGTCCACCGCCAAGCTCTTCGGCGTCCGCGTGCCCCAGTACATGGTGGGCTTCGGCCCGACGATCTGGTCGCGCAAGAAGGGTGAGACCGAGTACGGCGTCAAGGCGATCCCGCTCGGCGGCTTCATCCGCATGATCGGCATGATCCCGCCCGGCCCGGACGGCCGCATCGAGGCCCGCTCGACGTCCCCGTTCCGCGGCATCATCGAGGACGCCCGCGCGGCCTCCTTCGAGGAACTCCAGCCCGGCGACGAGGACCGCCTCTTCTACACCCGCAAGCCGTGGAAGCGCGTCATCGTCATGTTCGCGGGCCCGTTCATGAACCTGATCCTCGCCGTCGCGATCTTCCTCACCGTCATGATGTCCTTCGGCGCCCAGACCCAGACGACCACGGTCAGCAAGGTCTCGGACTGCGTCATCTCCGCGACCGAGAACCGCTCCAAGTGCAAGGACAGCGACAAGGAGGCCCCGGCCAAGGCGGCGGGCCTGAAGCCGGGCGACAAGATCGTCGCGTTCGACGGCACCCCCGTCGAGGACTGGTCCGCCCTGCAGGTCGACATCCGTGACAACCCCGGCAAGCAGGTCACCCTCACGGTGGAGCGCAAGGGCGAGCGGCTCGACCTGACCCCCACCCTCATCAAGAACCAGGTCAGCCAGACCGACGGCCAGGGCGGCTACGTCCAGGGCAAGTACGTGTACGCCGGCTGGCTCGGCTTCACACCCGCCTCCGACATCCTCCCGCTCTCCTTCGGCGAGTCCGTGGACCGCATGGGCGACATGATGCAGAACGGCGTCGAGTCCCTGCTCTCCCTGCCGTCCAAGGTCCCCGCCCTGTGGGACGCCACCTTCGGCGACGGCGAGCGCGAGGCCGACTCGCCCATGGGTGTGGTCGGCGCGGCCCGCGTCGGCGGCGAGATCTTCACCATGGACATCCCCGCCAGCCAGCAGTTCGCCAGCTTCCTCATCCTGCTCGCCGGCTTCAACCTCTCCCTCTTCCTGTTCAACATGCTCCCGCTCCTCCCGCTCGACGGCGGGCACATCGCGGGCGCCCTGTGGGAGTCGGTCCGCCGCAACGCGGCCAAGGTGCTGCGCCGGCCCGACCCCGGCCCGTTCGACGTGGCGAAGCTGATGCCCGTCGCGTACGTGGTGGCCGGGATCTTCGTGTGCTTCACGCTCCTGGTACTGATCGCGGACCTGGTGAACCCGGTGCGCATCTCCTAGTGCTGCGGCAGGCAACGTTTGCCCGTTGAGGAGCGGCGTCCGGTGCGTGCTCTCGGTGTGCCGGCCGGAAGTCCTCGTACTGGACGTACTTGGCCTTTCGGCCGGTGCGGCGAGAGGGCGTGCCGGGCGTCGCGACGGGGCGAACGTTGCCTGTCGCGGCACTAGCCATCCGGAGTTCACGGCGGCCGGGCACACTCGCGCGGGGCGAGGGCCCGGCCGCCGTCGTACGGAGGGGTTCGTCGGGTCGGTCCACGGACAGGGATGTGCTCGGGCCCATGCCCGTGCCGTAATCTCGAAGCCTGGAGCCCGCCTGTTCCGGGACCCGGTCCTGATCCACAACTTGGGGTTGCACAGCAGATGACTGCGATTTCTCTCGGCATGCCGTCCGTTCCGACCAGGCTCGCCGAGCGCCGGAAGAGCCGGCAGATCCAGGTCGGGTCCGTGGCGGTGGGCGGAGACGCTCCGGTCTCGGTCCAGTCGATGACCACCACCCGTACCTCGGACATCGGCGCGACGCTCCAGCAGATCGCCGAGCTGACGGCCTCCGGCTGCCAGATCGTCCGCGTCGCCTGCCCCACGCAGGACGACGCCGACGCCCTCGCGGTGATCGCCCGCAAGTCGCAGATCCCGGTCATCGCCGACATCCACTTCCAGCCGAAGTACGTCTTCGCCGCCATCGAGGCCGGCTGTGCGGCGGTCCGCGTCAACCCCGGCAACATCAAGCAGTTCGACGACAAGGTCAGGGAGATCGCCCAGGCGGCGAACGACCACGGCACCCCGATCCGCATCGGTGTCAACGCCGGCTCCCTCGACCGCCGTCTCCTGCAGAAGTACGGCAAGGCCACCCCCGAGGCCCTCGTCGAGTCCGCCCTCTGGGAGGCCTCCCTCTTCGAGGAGCACGGCTTCCGGGACATCAAGATCTCCGTCAAGCACAACGACCCGGTCGTCATGGTCAACGCCTACCGCCAGCTGGCCGCCCAGTGCGACTACCCCCTCCACCTCGGCGTCACCGAGGCGGGCCCCGCCTTCCAGGGCACGATCAAGTCGGCCGTCGCCTTCGGCGCGCTCCTCGCCGAGGGCATCGGCGACACCATCCGCGTCTCCCTCTCGGCCCCGCCGGTCGAGGAGATCAAGGTCGGCAACCAGATCCTGGAGTCCCTCAACCTCCGCCAGCGTGGCCTGGAGATCGTCTCCTGTCCCTCCTGCGGCCGCGCCCAGGTCGACGTCTACAAGCTCGCCGAGGAAGTCACCGCCGGCCTCACCGGCATGGAGGTCCCCCTCCGCGTCGCCGTCATGGGCTGCGTCGTCAACGGCCCCGGCGAAGCCCGCGAAGCCGACCTCGGCGTCGCCTCCGGCAACGGCAAGGGCCAGATCTTCGTCAAGGGCGAAATCATCAAGACCGTCCCCGAATCCAAGATCGTCGAGACTTTGATCGAGGAAGCGATGAAGATCGCCGAACAGATGGAGGCGGACGGCATCACCTCGGGCGAGCCGACGGTGGCGGTAGCGGGCTGAGGCGCCTCCTGAAGATCGGCCCGCAGGGCCATCTTCAGGGGCGCGGGGAACTGCGCGACCAGCCACAACGAGCCGGCACCCGCCGACGCACAGCACCTTTCGAGCTCGATGGCGCCGGTCCGAGCGGCCGCAGGCCTCCTCCCAAGCAGGCCGCAGGCCCCCTCCCAAGCGCGGGGCCGTATCGATATGCGGCTCCGCCGCGTGGGCGGGACCAGTCACGACGCACCCGCACCCGCCACGGCACAGGAGCCCCCCGAGCCATCAGGCGCCCGCCCGTGGCGCAGCCACAGGGCGACCGCCACAGCCCGGCAGGGTATCGTGCGGAGACCAGCCAGACCCCAGGGTGAGGCCCCCGCACGTGTTGACCCAGACCACCACCAGGGTCCTCGAACCGAGTGACCTGGACGCCGCCTTCGCCGTCCTGGACCGAGACCCCGTCGCGAACGCCTTCGTGACGTCCCGCGTCCAGGTCGCCGGCCTGGACCCCTGGCGGCTCGGCGGCGAGATGTGGGGCTGGTACGAGGACGGCGCCCTGACCTCCCTCTGTTACGCCGGCGCCAACCTCGTCCCCATCTGCGCCACCCCCCGAGCCGTCCGCGCCTTCGCCGACCGCGCCCGCCGGGCCGGCCGCCGCTGCTCCTCGGTCGTCGGCCCCGCCGAACCCACCGCCGAGCTCTGGCGCCTCCTCGAACGCAGCTGGGGCCCGGCCCGCGAGGTCCGCACCCACCAGCCGCTCATGGTCACCGACCGGCTCCCCTACCCCGCCGAGGTCACCCAGGACCCGTACGTCCGCCGCATCCGCAAGGACGAGATGGACTCGATCATGCCGGCGTGCATCGCGATGTTCACCGAGGAGGTCGGCGTCTCCCCCCTGGCCGGCGACGGCGGCCTGCTCTACCAGGCCCGCGTCGCCGAACTCGTCGGCTCCGGCCGCTCCTTCGCCCGCCTCGACGCCGACGGCCGCGTCGTCTTCAAGGCCGAGATCGGCGCCGCCACCCCCCGGGCCTGCCAGATCCAGGGCGTCTGGGTCGCCCCCGAGCACCGAGGCAAGGGCATGGCCGCCCCCGGCATGGCAGCCGTCCTCCGCTACGCCCTCGCGGACTTCGCCCCCCTGGTCAGCCTCTACGTGAACGACTTCAACACCGCGGCGAGGCGCACGTACAAGAGGGTCGGCTTCCAAGAGGTGGGCGCCTTCATGAGCGTACTTTTCTGACCGCCGGTCAGAGGGGCGTCCCCAAGGGGGCACGGCGCTGTATCGACACGCGGCTCCGCCGCGACGGGGTCCCTCCCGCTCGAGCGAAGTCGAGAGTGGGGGAGCGACCAGCGACAGACGACCCGCACCCGAAGAACAACCGGCACTCCGCAGCCCAACCCGGCCAAGCGCACCGGTAGGCTCCGGGCCATGGACCTCGTCATCGGCCCCTTGGACCTCCCCGCCCACGTAGACGAGGCCCTCGCCGTCCAAGCCGTCGCCTTCGGCCTGGGCCCCGACGAGGTGGCCGTACGCCGCCAGATCGTCCTGCGCCACATGACCTACCCGGGGGCGAGAGCACTCGGCGCCACGACCGACGGCCTGCTCGTCGGCTTCGTCTACGGCATGCCCAACGACCGCGCCCACTGGTGGTCCACGGTCGTCGAGCCCTACCTGCGCGCCCTCGGCCACGACCACTGGCTGGACGACTCCTTCGTGATCACCGAACTGCACGTCCACCCCCGCTACCAGAACCGCGGCGTCGGCCGTGCCCTGATCACCACCATCACCGACAGCGCGGCCGAACCCCGCTCGATCCTCTCCGCGATCGACGTCGACAGCCCGGCCCGCGGCCTCTACCACTCCCTCGGCTACACGGACCTCGCCCGCCAGGTCGTCTTCCCCAGCGCCCCCAAGCCGTACGCGGTGATGGGCGCCCCCCTGCCCCTGCGCCGCAGGTAGCCGCCGTACCGCCGCTGACCGCCACCGCCGGATTTCCACGGGCCCGTGTCACCCGGCTAACCTCCTGCCAACACCCAACCGCAGCAGGAGTACGAGAACCATGGCGAACCCACCGGTCCAGCGCATGTCCCAGTTGATGGCCAAGACGCTGCGCGACGACCCGGCGGACGCCGAGGTGCTCAGCCACAAGCTCCTCGTCCGCGCCGGCTACGTCCGCCGCACGGCCGCCGGCGTGTGGACCTGGCTGCCGCTCGGCAAGAAGGTCCTCGCCAACGTGGAGCGGATCGTCCGCGAGGAGATGGACGCGATCGGCGCCCAGGAGGTACTGCTCCCCGCCCTGCTGCCGCGTGAGCCGTACGAGGCGACCGGCCGCTGGGACGAGTACGGCCCGGAGCTGTTCCGCCTGAAGGACCGCAGGGGCGGCGACTACCTCCTCGGCCCCACCCACGAGGAGATCTTCACGCTGATCGTGAAGGACCAGGCGTCCTCCTACAAGGACCTGCCGGTGATCCTCTACCAGATCCAGACCAAGTTCCGTGACGAGGCCCGCCCCCGCGCCGGCATCCTGCGCGGCCGCGAGTTCCTGATGAAGGACTCGTACTCCTTCGACACCGAGGACGAGGGACTGGACCAGTCGTACGCCCTGCACCGCCAGGCCTACCAGCAGGTGTTCGAGCGCCTGGGCCTCGACTACCGCATCTGCGCCGCCACGGCGGGCGCGATGGGCGGCTCGAAGTCGGAGGAGTTCCTGGCCCCGGCCGCCGCCGGCGAGGACACCTTCGCGGACTGCCCGAACTGCGACTTCGCCGCCAACACCGAGGCGATCACGTTCGAGCTGAAGCCGGTGGACGCCGACGGCGTGCCCGCCCTCGAAGAGATCCCGACCCCCGACACCCCCACCATCGAGACCCTCGCCGCCCACCTCGGCGTCCAGGCCTCCGACACCCTCAAGAACCTCCTCGTCAAGGTCGACGGCGAGATCGTCGCCGTCGGCGTCCCCGGCGACCGCGAGGTCGACCTGGGCAAGGTCGAGGCGCACTTCGCCCCGGCGGTCGTCGAGATGGTCACCGAGGCGGACTTCGCGGGCCGCCCCGACCTGGTCCGCGGCTACGTCGGCCCGCAGGGCCTGGGGGAGAAGGTCACGTACATCGCCGACCCGCGCGTGGCCCCGGGCACCGCGTGGATCACGGGCGCCAACAAGCCGGGCACGCACGCCAGGAACGTCGTCGCGGGCCGTGACTTCGAGGTCGGCGGCTACGTCGACGTCGTGGTCGTCCAGGAGGGCGACCCCTGCCCGAACTGCGGCACCGGCCTCAAGCTCGACCGCGCCATCGAGATCGGCCACATCTTCCAGCTCGGCCGCAAGTACGCCGACGCCCTCAAGCTCGACGTCCTCGGCCCGCAGGGCAAGCCGGTCCGCGTCACCATGGGCTCGTACGGCATCGGTGTCTCCCGCGCGGTCGCGGCCCTCGCCGAGCAGTCCGCCGACGACAAGGGCCTCTGCTGGCCCGCCGAGGTAGCCCCGGCCGACGTCCACGTCGTCGCCGCGGGCAAGGCCCTGCAGACCGAACTGGCCCTCGACGTCTCCGAGAAGCTGCGCGCGGCCGGCCTCCGTGTCCTCGTCGACGACCGCGCCGGCGTCTCTCCGGGCGTGAAGTTCACCGACTCCGAGCTGATCGGCGTACCGAAGATCCTGGTCGCGGGCCGCCGCAGCGCCGAAGGCGTCCTGGAGCTGAAGGACCGCCGTACCGGCGAGCGCGAGGAGCTGACGGTCGACGAGGCGATCGCCCGCCTGACCGCCTGAGGTCCTTGCCGACCTCCTTAAGGAACCTCTCAGGGAGTTCTGTGCAGGCGTATGGCCGCCTCACAGACTTCTCTCAGGCCGCTCCCCGACCGTAGTGCGTGACAGAACGTCACTACGGGAGGGGAACGGTCATGACAAGCAGGGAACGAGGTGCCGCCGCCGCGGTCCGCAGAGGCGCCCGGCGAACGGCATCCGTGGCCGCCGCCGTCACGCTCGCCGCGGCGGCCGGGGTCTTCGCCCTGGTCGGCACGATGCAGGCGGACGCGGACACGACAGCCAGCAGCGGCACGAGCACGAGCACCAGTTCGAGCACAAGCAGCGGCACGGACTCCTCGTCGGACAGCTCCTCGACCGACACGAACACCTCGACCGACACGGACTCGTCCACCGACACCAGCTCGTCCTCGGACGACTCCTCATCGGACAGTTCGAGCGACTCCTCCTCGGACTCCTCGGACTCCTCGGACTCCACGGACTCCACGGACTCCACGGACCTCCAGTCCTCCTCCGACGGCATGACCTCGTCCACGGACGACTCCGCGGACTCGACCTCGGGGGCGTCGTGATGACCGTGTCCACGACTCCCCGCCCGACGGCCGCGACGGACTGGCGGGCCCTCGGCACGAGCGTCCGCCTGGTCGTCACGGACCCGGCCCTGCTGGACTCCTGCAATCTGCTCCTGGTCCGGCACCTGGCCGAGGTCGACGCCGCGTGCAGCCGCTTCCGTGAGGACTCGGAGCTGTCGGCGCTGAACACGGCCGAAGGGCGGCCCGTGAAGGTCAGCCCGCTGCTGGCCGAGGCCCTGGCGGTCGCCCTGCGCGCCGCCCGCGCCACGGACGGCGCGGTGGACCCCACGGTCGGCTCGGCGATGGAGGCCCTCGGCTACGACCGGGACTTCACCCTGGTACAGGAGGACGACCGCCCGATGCGGCTCGCGGTGAAGCGGGTGCCGGGCTGGAGCCTGGTCGAACTGGACCGCGCCACGAACACGGTCACCCTGCCGCCCGGCGTCCGCCTGGACCTGGGCGCCACGGCCAAGGCGTGGGCGGCCGACCGGGCGGCGCGGACGCTGGCCCGGGCCGCCGGCTGCGGCATCCTGGTCAGCCTCGGCGGCGACACGGCCGTCGCGGGCGAACCCCCGGCCGGCGGCTGGCGCATCCGCGTCCAGGACGAGACGGCCCCGGTCGCCGAACTCCCGCGGCACGGCTCGTACGCCACGGTCGGCATCCGCAGCGGCGGCCTCGCCACCTCCGGCACCACCGCCCGCCGCTGGCGCCGAGGCGACCAGAACCTCCACCACATCGTCGACCCCCGCACGGGCCACCCCGCCACCACCCCCTGGCGCACCGTCTCGGTAGCCGCCGCCACCTGCGCCGACGCCAACGCCGCCAGCACGGCGGCCCTGGTCAAGGGCGAGAGCGCGGCACGCTGGCTGTCGAGACTGGGCCTGCCGGCAAGGCTGGTCACGCACGACGGCACAGTGGTCGCGACGCAGGGCTGGCCCAATTCAGCCCGTCCGGCGTTTGAGGACGAGGCCGTTCAGGCCGAAGGGGGGTCTGGGGGCGCAGCCCCCAGGGTCGGGACGGGAAGGGGCGGCGGGGACGAAACCTCCCGGCCCGCACCCACCCAGAAGCCCGAGGCCACCCCATGAGCGACGAGATCCTCTGGTACGCCAACAGAGCCACCGGCGCGGTCTGCCTCCTCCTCTTCACCCTCGTCGTCCTCCTCGGCATCGCCGTACGACTGCGCACCCGCATCCCCGGCCTCCCCCGCTTCGGCACGGTCTCCCTCCACCGCACCCTCTCCCTCTCCGCGACGGCGTTCCTGCTCCTGCACATCGCGACCGCAGTCATCGACGACTACGTCAGCATCACCGCCCTGGACGTCCTCGTCCCCTTCGCCTCCGACTACCAGCCCCTGTGGCTCGGCCTGGGCACGGTCTCCCTGGACCTGATGCTCGCCGTCCTGATCACCAGCCTCCTCCGCGCCCGCCTCGGCCACCGCACCTGGCGGGCCGTGCACTGGCTGGCGTACGCGTCCTGGCCGTTCGCCCTGGTCCACGGCATCGGCATCGGCACGGACAGCGGCACCGCCTGGATGCTCTGGCTCACGGCCGGCTGCGTCGCCGCCGTGATCGCCGCCCTCGCCCCGCGCGCCGCCCACGCCGTACGCGACACCCGCCGCACCCCCGCCACCCTGCTCCGCACGTCCGAAGGAGCCCGCCCATGACCACCACGACCGCCCCCACCGCACAGACGGCCCCGACCGCCTTCACCACCCTCCACATGCCGCCCCGGCTCCTCGCCCCCGGCGGCGCCCCGGCCGACCACCCCACCCACGAACAGCGCTACGGCCCCCTCACCTCCCTCACCCCCGCCGACCTGCTCCGCGCGACCGCCGAGTCCGGCCTCACCGGCCGTGGCGGCGCCGCCTTCCCCACGTACCGCAAACTCACCTCGGTCGCCGAGGCGGGCCGCCGCACGGGCCGCGCCCCGGTGGTCGTGGCCAACGGCTGCGAGGGCGAACCGGCCAGCGCCAAGGACAAGACCCTGCTGCGCCTGTCACCCCACCTCGTACTGGACGGCCTCCGCCTGGCCGCCGAGGCGACCGGCGCGAGCGAGGCGTACCTGGCGGTCGAGGAAGGCACGGCGCACCTCGAAGCGGCGATCGCCGAGCGCCACGACCCGATCCCCGTACGAGTCGTGCGCGTCCCCAGGAGCTTCCTGTCCGGCGAGTCCTCGGCGCTCGTCCAGCACCTCGACGGCCGGCCCGCGCTGCCCCGGTACCAGAACCCCCCGGTCCGCGAACAGGGCGCCCACCGCGCCCCCACGCTCGTCCAGAACGTCGAGACCCTCGCCCACCTGGCCCTGATCGCCCGCCACGGCGCCGACTGGTACCGCACGGCCGGCACCCCCGCCGAACCCGGCAGCGTCCTGTGCACGCTCCACGTCCCGGGCCACACCCCCCGAGTCGTGGAGGCCCCCTACGGCCTCCCCCTGCACCGCCTGCTCCCCCTCCACGGCACCAGCGCGATCCTCATCGGCGGCTACCACGGCACCTGGGTCCCGACCCCCGACGCGGCCCAACTAACCCTGAAAACAGCCAACTTGGGGGCCGGAGTCCTCGCCGCGCTCCCCGCCGACCGCTGCGGCCTCGCCGAGACCGCCCGGGTCCTGCGCTACCTCGCCCTCCAGTCCGCCGGCCAGTGCGGCCCCTGCCTCAACGGCCTGCCCCGCATCGCCACCGCCTTCCAGGCCCTGGCCGCCCCCGGCCCCCAGGGCACCACCCGCGACGACATCGCCCGCTGGTCCAGCCTGGTCGAGGGCCGAGGCGTCTGCCACCACCCCGACGGCACGATCCGCCTGGTCCGCAGCGCCCTGACCACCTTCGCCCCCGAACTCGACGCCCACGCCCACGGCTACTGCACAGCCACCGACCGGACCCCCGTACTCCCCGTCCCAAACACCCCCGGGAGCTGACCCCGTGGAGCCCACCACAGCCCCCACCCTCGACATCGACTGGACGGCCTGCCAAGGCCACGGCCTCTGCGCCGAACTCCTCCCCGACCACGTCACCCTGGACGAATGGGGCTACCCACTCTTCGAACAGGGCCCCGTCCCACGCGCAGCTCTGAAGCGAGCGAAGCGAGCAGCGGCCGACTGCCCCGTGCTGGCCCTGAA
>NZ_JAEMUX010000002.1 GCF_016598475.1 Streptomyces adelaidensis | reverse complement strand
CCGTGTCGGGGTCGGTGGTGGGCTGTGGCTTCACAGCCCACCATTCGACACCCCTACGGCCTCGCGGCCAAGAACCGAGCCTCAGCCCTCGGCGATCTCCCGCACCTCGCACGTGACCGTCCAGTGCTCCTCGTGCACCTTCAGGAACCGCTTGGACCACTCGATCGCCTCGGCCATGTCCTTGCACTGCATCAGCGCGTAGCCGCCGACGACCTCCTTGGACTCGGTGAACGGCCCGTCGGTGACCGACAGTTCGCCGCCCTCCCAGCGCACCCTCTTCCCCTGCGCGCTCGGCGTCAGCCCGGCCGTGTCGAGCATGACCCCCGCCTTGGTGATCTCCTCCAGCAGATCGCCCATCCGCTGCATCAGCTCGGGGCTCGGGCCTTCGGCGGGGGCGGTCTTCTCGTCGATCTGGATCATCGACAGATAGCGCGGCATGGTGACTCCAAGTGCGTCGGCGGCCGGGGTCTCTCCCCGACTCTCACCCATGCGTCGAACGGGTGCACCTCGGATCGACGACCTCGCCAGATTTTTCGAGAAGTCTTCGACGGCTACCGGTTTCCGCGGGTCGCAGCCGCACTGGGCGGTCGGGCGCGGTCAGTCGGCGAAGTGCTTGAGCTTCTCGGTCTCCAGCGTGATGGCGACGGGGTCCGGCAGCTCGACAAGCGCTCCGAAGGCCCGCGTGGTCGCGGAGCGGTAGACGCCCCCTTCGGGGTCGGCGTAGACGGTGACCGAGTCCTGGTCCCGGTCGACGAGTACGTAGACGGCAATGCCCGCAGCGGCGTAGCCGTCCGGCTTCTCGGCACGGTCGCGCCGGTCGGCATCACGGTCATGGGACGTGACCTCGACGACCATGAGGACGCCGTCGGCTTCGGCCCACTCGCCCTTGCCCACGAAGTACTCCTCGGGCGCGAGAGCACCGTCCGGCCTGGCCCGCCCGTTGCGATACTTCTCGACCTTGAGCCTCTGTTACGGGAAGAGGAACAACTCGGGCCGATGCTGCATGCACCGCTTGAGAAGCCAGGCGACAATCTGGCCGTGGTTGCCGTCCGGCATGGGCTTGACCCCGATCTTTCCGTTCAGGAACTCCAGCCGCGCCGACTCCGGCGCATGGCGGGCGAGTTCCTCGAACTCCTCGACGAGCATCTGCGGCCGGTCGGATGTCATGGGGGTCATGGCGTCGCCTCCTCCCCTCCATCCTGCCCCGCTCACGGGCGGTCCGTGTTGCAAGGTCGTCATACGCCTGCCCCTTTCTCCTTACGGCTCCCTGTGCGTCCCGCCGTGCGCAGGGCGGCGCGCAACCGCCCGGCATGGGCCTGCACGTGCTCCGCCGCGAGGCCGGGACGCGCACCCCAGCACCCCTCGCACAAGCCGCCGCGCAGTCCGGTTCCTCCCTCCGGCTCACCGCACGCGGTGCACAGCACCTGATGGCCGACGGACGGCCGAGACCGCGGCCACGCCGGCTCCTGCTGCTCGGGCGGGATCTTGTCGATGAGCCGAGCCCGTACGAAGCCGTACGCGTGCGCCACCCGCTCGGGGAGCCCGGCGGTCAGCGCCTGCACGATCTGCACCTCGCTCGCGCCCCGCGCGAACCACCGCGCCGCGCTCTCCTCCAGTGCCCCGCACTCCGACGCGGAGAGCGTCAGCCGGGGCTCGATACGGCCGAGGCGGGCCAGCACGTCGTACGCCACCGAGCGCGCGATCCGGGAGGGCTCAGCGGCAGCTACGGATGCGGATGCCGATGCGGACGCGTCCACGGGTGGCGCCTCCCCGGCGAGGAAGGCGTCCCACCACGCGTCGTCCCGCCGAGGACGGGAGAAGAAGGTGTGCCACACCCAGCGGGGGCCGCCGTCCACGGTGACGGGACGGCGTACGCGGCGCAGATGGCCGGCGACGGAGAGGTTGTTGAGGGCGGTGCCGATGGCGCACTGGCCGTACGGGAGGTGCTTGGCCAGCGTCTTGATGGAGATGTCCGCCTCGTCGTCCAGCCGGTCGAGGTACACGGCGATGGACGCCTCGCGGACGGGCAGATGGTCGAAGGCGCGTCCGCTACGGGGTTCCTGGTCCGGTGCGGACTTCTTGCCGTACCCCGGATTGGCCTTGGGGTGAGCGGACGGGCGCGGGGCAGCACTAAGCTGGGCGGTAGCCACGGATCGGCCTCTCTTCGATCTCCTGGTCAGACCCCCGCGTGGTGCTCCAACACCCACGGGGGTCGATGCTTTCCCGGCGCACGCTACACGCTCGACACGCACCGCCGCGACTCGATCACAAAAGGTCATCTCGCCTGGCCAGCAGGCGACTTCGGGAGGGTGGGTGGGTGGAATCCCCCCCCACCCAATCCTCACAAAAAGAGGCTCGAATCCCGATGCCCGAAGCTCAAGCGCCGACGTACGCGACGAACTCCGCCCAAACGCGGGCCGGGACGGTCGACTCGGGGGTGTCGCACCAGCTGCTCCGAAGGTCGAGCTTCGAGTCTCGTACGCGGACGGCGCCCGTGCATAACCTGCGGCATTCGGCAACCCGGGGTCAGGGGGAGCCGACATCCCACAGGCGAACGGTGCCATCGTGACTGGCGCTGGCGAGTTTGGTGCCGTTCGCGTTGAAGCTCATAGAGCTGACCGCGCCCATATGTCCGCGCAGCGTCTTCCAGCAACTCGGAACCCCATCGATGCGCCAGAGCTCGATGATTCCGTCCGGCCGCTCGCCGCCGATCGCCTGGTTGATGCCCCGGATCGCCGCGCGCCGGGCCGACTCCGGGATCTCGTCCAGGCCGTCGAGGACGGGCAGGAGCAGGCCGTGAGTCAGGAGCGTGCGGGGGATCTCCTCACGTCCGCTGCAGTAGGGGACCGCCAGGGTCCTGACAAGCCAGTCGTCGAGGGGCTCGCGTACGGGGTCCCAGGTCGAGACGGGAAGAAGGACCGGTACACGTCCGCCCGGCTGCCGTGCCTCCAGCAGGCCCAGCGTCAGGAGCATCGCCAGAACCGTCTTACCTGATCCGGGCTCGCCGATGACGACCAGTCGGCTCTGCGGCAACTGGTCAGAGCCTTGGGCGAGTTGGGCGACCACCCTGTCGAAACGGCCTTCCGGTCTGCCGTCGAGGTGGACCCGCAGTACGCGGCCTCCCGTGGCCGGGTCGCGGAGTTCGCCCGCGACCGGCCTCGTTGTCGTCGCCCACGCGAGCGGCAGGACCTGCGGGTCGCGCAGCCGTCGCGCCGCCGCTTCCTCCAGCCACTGCGCCCTGAGGGTGCGGGCGAGGTCGTCGGCGTACCCGACGGGATCGGGCGGGACCGGTTCCTGGCGGAAGAAGTCGACGAGCGCCAGGCCCAGCGAGGCGACGCCCACGGCGAGGCTCGCGACCGCCGCCGAATCGGCGACCTTGTACTCGCTGATCCGCATCCAGACAGCGAGACCGATGGACACCAGCCCCAGTCCGACAAGGGTCAGGTCACGGACGAGACGCCGCCGTGCGCGTCGCTGAGGTCCCAGAAGCACCGCGCATGATGCGGAGCGGCCCCCGGCCCTGTCTCCCCTGCCTACCCCCGCCCGGGTGACCAGCGGAAGTATTGCTCCGGCCGACCCATCTCACGTGCTACCGCCGAAGCCTCACTTCAGCGACTCCCACAGCTCGCTCGCCTCCGGCTCGTTCGCCACCACCCGGTTGCTGTCGTACGGGGCCGGCGCCACCGGCATCATGACGGTCTTCGTGGCGTCGGCGGACAGGCTCCGCAGGCTTTCGCCGAGGTTCATCAGCTCGTTCAGTGAGTCCAGGCCGGTGTCCGTGGTGAGGCTGCCGGTGATCGCGTCGGCCACCTCGTAGAGCTGGGTCGGGTCGGTCAGCAGGTCGGTCGAGGCGATCTGGGCCAGCAGGGCCTTCACCAGCTTCTGCTGGAGGCCTATGCGGCCGAGGTCGCTGCC
Organism: Streptomyces adelaidensis; assembly: GCF_016598475.1. Lineage (GTDB taxonomy): Bacteria > Actinomycetota > Actinomycetes > Streptomycetales > Streptomycetaceae > Streptomyces > Streptomyces adelaidensis. The sequence continues at coordinate 210,575 of NZ_JAEMUX010000002.1, read as the reverse complement.
GTCGCCTATGCCGTGACGGGTGCGGGCGAGGGCGAGGGCCTGTTCGCCGTCGAGGTGGTGCGTGCCGGCCTTGAGCTTCAGGTGGCTGTCATCGTCGTCGATGTCCTCGTCCGTCGTGACCGTGACGCCGCCCAGCGCGTCGACCAGCTTCGCGAAGCCGGAGAAGTCGATCTCGATGTAGTGGTCCATGCGGACGTCCGTCATCGACTCGACGGTCTTCACGGCGCAGACGGCGCCGCCCACCGAGTACGCGCTGTTGAACATCACGTTGTGGGCCACGGCCGTCGAACCGCCCGACTCCAGCGGGCAGGACGGCCGGGTGACCAGGGTGTCGCGGGGGATGCTGACGACCGTCGCCTCGGTGCGGCCCGCGTCGATGTGGACGACCATCGCGGTGTCGGAGCGGGCGCCGGAGGTCTCGTCCCCGCCGCCGAGTTCGGCGTTCTCCTCGCCGCTGCGGGAGTCGGAGCCGAGGACGAGGATGTTCAGCGCGCCACTCGGCAGCGGCGAGGCGGAGGCCGAAGGCGACTGGGTCGACTGGAGCTTCGCGGGGCGGTCGTCGCCCAGCGCGCTGTTGATGTCGACGCTCTTGATGTTGTCGTTGAGCTGCCAGAACGCCCAGCCCGCGCCGCCCGCGCCGAGTACGAGGACGCCGGCGAGGGCGAACCCGGCGAATTTCAGCCGGCGCCGCCGTCTGCCCGCGCCCCCGTTGTCGTCCTCGCACGCGCTTTCTTCACCAGTCACGCACAGGAACTTACGTCCGAATTATTACGGGCAGAACCTCCGGCCGACATTCCTTCGGCAATTCTCAGACTTCTCAGCCCAGTGTCACCGTCGGCACCGGATTGCTCCCGCTCCAGGTCGCGTTGAAGCCGAAGGTGACCGAACCGCCGTTCGACACTCCGCCGTTCCAGGAGGCGTTCGCACAGCTGACCGTCGTGCCGGTCTGGGTGCAGGACGCGTTCCAGGCCTGACCGAGCTGCTGGCCCGCCGCGAAGGTCCAGCCGACCCGCCAGGAGGAGAGCGAGGCGCCGGAGCAGCTGATCGTGACGTTGCCGGTGAAGCCGGTGTTCCACTGGTTCGCGACGCTGTAGGCCGCCGTGCAGCCGTCCGGGACCGGCGGTTCGGTCACGGTGCCGCCGAGCGCCGTCGCGATGCCGTGGTACGCGGGTTTCGGCGCGTAGTTCTCGTCGTACGGGGTCGCCGCGCCCTCGCCGGGGAAGGTGTCCGGGATCCAGGAGTCGGAGTCGGTGAAGCCCCAGACCGTGACGCCGGTGCACCGGGTCACGGCGACGCAGGCCTTCACCACGGTCTCGTACTCGGTCCGCTGTTGTGCCAACTTGGCTTCCGTGGCGGGCAGTTGCATCCGGATGTCGAGTTCCGTGAGGGCCACGTCCACGCCCAGGTCGGCGAAGCGCTGGATGTTCTGCTGGAGGGTGGCGGGGACCTGGCCCAGGATGAGGTGGGCCTGGAGACCGACGCCGTCGATCGGGACGCCGCGCGCCTTCAGGTCTCTGACCAGGTTGTACAGGGCCGTGCTCTTGGCGTTGACGCCCTCGACGTTGTAGTCGTTGATGTAGAGCTTGGCGGCCGGGTCGGCGGCGCGGGCGGCGGTCAGGGCCTGGGCGATGTAGTCGGCGCCGAGGCCGTTGTACCAGAGGGTCTGGCGGTAGGTGCCGTCCTCGTTGAAGGGTTCGTTCACCACGTCCCAGGCGGCGAGGCGGCCCTTGTAGCGGCCGACTTCGAGCGCGATGTGGTCGTTCATCAGCTGGCCGAGCTGCGCGGACGTCCAGGTGCCGTTGTCGAGCCAGCCGGGGTTCTGGCTGTGCCAGACGAGGGTGTGGCCGCGCAGGTCCTGGTCGTGGGCCTCGGCGAAGTCGACGATTGTGTCGGCCTCGGTCCAGTCGAAGTTGCCGCGGGTGGGTTCGACGGAGCCCCACTTCATGGCGTTGCCGGGGGTGAGCCAGTTGAACTCACGCCCCGCGATGTCGCCGTACGCGCCGGTGAGCTTGGAGCCGGTGACCGCGGTGCCGATCGCCTTGCCCTTGGCCGCCGCGAGGTCGCGCAGCGGTGGGTCGGCAGCGTGGGCAGCCGGGGCCGCGACGAGCAGGGCGCCGACGGCGGCGATGCCGGTCAGCAGGGACGTGAGCGACAAGCCTGTTCTCAGAGATCTCATTGCGGGTGCCTCCGAAAGTTTCGGCCGTGCAACCGATTGGCTTCGGAGGAGTCTGGAGGGCCGCGCCACCCTCGTCAATACATCAGCACCACCCTCCTCAGACCGCCGGCGGCGCTCCCGTGCTGCTGCGCACCACCAGACTCGTCGCCAGCTCCACCCGGGTCGCCGCCGAGGAGCCCTCCTGCCGTCCGAGGTCGAGCACCAGCCGGGCCGCCGCCTCGGCCATCTCCATCAGCGGCTGCCGTACGGTCGTCAGCGGCGGCCCCACCCAGCGGGCCACCGGCAGGTCGTCGAACCCGACCACGCTCAGGTCCTCGGGGATGCGCAGCCCCAGTTCGCGGGCGGCCTCGTAGAGGCCGAGCGCCTGGAGGTCGTTGCCCGCGAAGACGGCCGTCGGGCGGTCGGGGCGGCGCAGCAGCTCCAGGCCCAGCCGGTAGCCGGTCTCGTGGTGGAAGTCGCCGGCCTTGAGCAGGCCCGCGTCGACCGGCAGCCCGGCGGTCTCCAGGGCGGCCCGGAAGCCGTCCACCCGGGCGCGGCTGCACATCATCCGCGAGGGTCCGCTGATGGCGCCGATACGGGTGTGGCCGAGTTCGATGAGGTGACGGGTGGCGGCGAGGCCGCCCTGCCAGTTGGTGGCGCCGATCGAGGGCACGTCGTCGCCCGGGTCGCCCGCCGGGTCCATCACCACGAACGGGATGGACCTGCTGGTCAGCAGCGCGCGCTGGGACTCGTCGAGCCCGGACAGGACGAGCACGACGCCGTGCGGGCGGCGGGCGGCGACCTGGTCGGCCCAGGTGCGGCCGGGGGTGAGCCGGCCCGCGCTCTCGGAGAGCACGACGCTCAGGCCCTCCTCCCGCGCGATGTTCTCGACGCCCCGGATGACCTCCATCGCCCAGGCGCTCTCCAGCTCGTGGAAGACCAGGTCGATCAGCGGTGACCTGCTCGCCTCCGCGCGCCGGCGCCGGTAGCCGTACTCGCGGAGCAGGTCTTCGACCCGGGTGCGGGTGGCGGGCGCCACGTCCGCACGGCCGTTGAGCACCTTCGAAACAGTCGGAGCCGAAACACCGGCCTGACGGGCGATCTCGGCGAGCGTCGCAGTCCGCGTGGACTGCGACGCACGCGCTCTTGTCTGGGTTTCCTCGGGCTTCGCGGGCTTCATGAGCCGGATCGTATCCCTGCGCGACCTCTTGACGAACCCTTTCGACGGCCATACGTTCCCGGAACGTTCGGAGTGTCAACCGAAACATTCGTACGGTCGAACATTCGCGAAGGGTGCTGTCATGGAGTCGAGTAGAGGCCTGTCCACCGGAAACGCCGGGGAGGCCGGGGACGCCGGGAGTTCCGGAAACCCCGGGAACAGCACGGGGGACGGCCGTTCGTTCAGCAGGCGGTGGTTCCTCGGCGCCGGTTCCGCCTCGCTGCTCACCGCGGGACTGGGCACCGGCCTCACCGCCTGCGGCTCAGGCGGCGGCGCGGGCGGCGACGGTAAGACGATCACCGCGTTCGTGTACGGCGACGACGCGGTGAAGGTCCAGCAGGCGGGCGTCGACCGGTTCAACAAGTCGGCCGCGGCGAAGAAGGCCGGCGGCACGGTCAAGCTCACCGAGGTCCCCGGCTCCGACTACTCCCCCAAGCTCCGCACGGCCATGGGCTCGCCCAGCGCCCCGGACGTCTTCTTCAACTGGGGCGGCGGCTCCATCAAGCCGTACGAGGAGGCGGGCAAGCTCGTCGACCTCACCGAGATCATCGAGGGCGACCCGGTCCTCAAGGACGGCTTCCTTCCCTCGGTCCTGGCCGCCGGCGATCTGGGGGGCCGCCACTACGGCATACCGATGCGCGGCATGCAGCCGGTGATCCTCTTCTACAACAAGGCCGTCTTCGCCGAGCACAAGCTCCAACCCCCCACCACCTGGGACCAGTTGCTCGACAACAACACCAAGCTCAAGAAGGCGAAGATCACCCCCTTCGCCCTCGGCGGCACCGACGTCTGGCCCGACCTGATGTGGCTGGAGTACCTCGTCGACCGCGTCGGCGGCCCCGAGGTCTTCAAACGCATCCAGGACGGCGACGCCGAGGGCTGGGGCGACCCGGCGATCCTCAGGGCCGCCGAACTGGTCAAGGAACTCATCGACGACGGCGCCTTCGGCTCCAAGTTCACCTCGGTGTCGTACGTCAACGGCGGCGCCCCCGCGGTCTTCGCGCGCGGCAAGGCCGCCATGCATCTGATGGGCTCCTGGGAGTACTCCACGCAGCTCGGCAAGTTCCCCGACTTCGCCAAGAAGAACCTGGGCTGGGCCGCCTTCCCGACCGTCGAGGGCGGCACGGGCGACGTCCGCAACGTCGTCGGCAACCCCACCAACTACTGGTCCATCAACGCCCGTACGAAGAACAAGGACCTGGCGGTCGGCTTCCTCAAGGACTGCGCGTCCAAGGCGTACGCCCAGGCCCTCATCGACAACGGCGACGTCCCGACCACCTCGAACGCGGCCGCGCTGCTCTCCTCCTCGCCCAACCCCGAGTACGCGAAGTTCCAGTACGACATGGTGCAGCAGGCACCCGCCTTCACGCTCTCCTGGGACCAGGCGCTCGGCGACGGCCTCGGCACCAAGATGCACACGGAGATAGGCAAGCTGTTCGCGGGGCAGTCCTCTCCGAGCGAGTTCGTGACGGCCTGCAAGGGGCTGAAGTGACCGTCACGGTCGAGAAGGCCCGCACGGCCGAAAAGCCACCGACGCGCCACGCGAACCGCGCCGGCCGCCCGCACGCCGCCTGGGCCCTCCCGGGCGTCCTCTTCTTCACCTTCTTCGCCGTCGTCCCGATGGCCCTGGCCCTCTATCTCTCCTTCACCACCTGGGACGGGCTCGGCGACCCGCGCCCGGTCGGCCTGGACAACTGGAAGAAGCTCCTCGACGACCCCCGGATGACACAGTCCCTCGGGCTGACCGTCGTCCTGACGGTCGCCAGCTGGGCGTTCCAGACGGTCATCGCCCTGCTGCTCGGCGTGTGGGCGGCGGGCCGGCAGCGCAACCGCGCGATCCTCTCCGCGATCTTCTTCGTCCCGTTCCTGCTCTCCTCCACCGCCATCTCGATCCTCTTCTACGCCCTCCTGGACCCGAACTTCGGCATCATCCAGCGGGACACCCTCGGCTCGCAGAGCGGCGCGTTCCTCGCGATCGTCTTCGTCGGCGGCTGGCAGTTCATCCCCTTCCACACCCTGATCTACCAGGGCGGGGCCCGCCAGATCCCCGAGGTCCTCTACCAGGCGGCCGCCATCGACGGCGCGGGCCGCTACCGCCAGTTCTTCTCGATCACGCTCCCGCAGCTGCGCCACACCATCACCACGTCCACAGTCCTGATGGTCGTCGGCTCCCTGACGTACTTCGAGACGGTCCTGATCCTGACCAAGGGCGGCCCCGGCACGGACACCGCGATCCTGCCGTACCTGATGTACGAGGCGGGCTTCAAGACGTACGACTTCGGCTACGCGAGCGCCATCGCGTCGTTCCTGGTCCTCGCCGCGACGGGCCTGTCGATCGTCCTGGTCCGGCTGACCGGCTTCGGTGCCATGCGCAGCACCCGCGAAGGGATGTGACGGAGTGTCACACGACACGTTGCCGCGCCCCACGAGGACCCTGCAGCCCGACGGGGGCCCGGCCAAGGCCTCCCCCGGCCGCCGGCGCCACTGGACGAGGCGCGCCAACCCGGTCGCCGGCCTCGGCGCCTTCGTCTGGCTGGTCATCGTCCTGGTCCCCATCTACGCGATGCTGTCGGCCTCGCTCACGGGCGCGGACAAGGCCCTCACGGGCAACCCCCTGAAGCCCCCCACCGACCCGACCCTCGACAACTACAACACCGTCCTCGGCAACGGCTTCGGCCATCTGCTGAGCAACACGGCCATCGTCGCGGTCGCGGTCGTCGGCATCGTCCTGACCCTGTCCGTCCCCCTCGCCTACGTGGCCGTCCGCACCCGCGACCGCTGGTCGAACGCGGCCTTCCGCCTGTTCCTGGTGGGCGTGGCGATCCCCGCCCAGGCGGTCGTCGTCCCGCTCTATCTCCTGATCGCGAAACTCGACCTGTACGACACCCTCCTGGCCGTCATCCTCCCGACGGCCGCCTTCGCGATGCCGGTCTCGGTCCTGGTCCTGGTCGGCACCCTGCGGGACGTCTCGGAGGACCTGTACGAGGCGATGGCACTGGACGGCGCGTCACCCCTGCGGGTGCTCTTCCAGCTGACGATCCCGCTGGCCAAGGGCGGCATCAGTACGGTCGTCATCTACTCGGCGCTCCAGGCCTGGAACGGCTTCCTCTTCCCGCTGATCTTCACCCAGTCCGACGAGCCGCGGGTCCTCACCCTCGGACTCTTCAACTACGTCAGCCAGTTCGGCGTCAACATCCCCGCCCTGCTCGCCTCGGTCGTCCTCTCCGGCATCCCCATCTTCGCCGTGTACCTGGTGGCGCGACGGGCGCTGGTGGGCGGATTGATGGGCGTGGGCGGCAAGTGACCCGGCAAGTGCCCGACCCGCTCCGGCGCCCGCTTCGGCACCCGCGAACCTCTGAAACTCACCGACCCCTGACAGGAGTTTCATGACCACCGCCCCCTGGCGCGACCCCGCCCTCCCCGCCGACGTCCGCGTCGCGGACCTCCTCTCCCGGATGACCCTGGAGGAGAAGACCGCCCAGCTGTACGGCGTGTGGGTGAAGGCCGACTCGACCGGTGAGGACATCGCCCCCGACGAGGAAGGGATGACGGAGTCGTTCGACTTCGACGAGCTGATCACCCGGGGCCTCGGCCAGCTCACCCGCGCCTTCGGCACGGCCCCCCTGGACCCGGCGCTGGGCGCGGCGGCACTGGCCCGCGCCCAGCGCCGCATCATGGCCGCGAACCGTTTCGGCATCCCGGCCGTCGCCCACGAGGAGTGCCTGGCCGGCTTCACCGCCTGGCGCGCGACGGCGTACCCGGTCCCCCTCGCCTGGGGCGCGTCCTTCGACCCGCCCCTCGTTCAGGAGATGGCCCGCCGGATCGGCCACGACATGGCCGCCGTCGGTGTCCACCAGGGCCTGGCCCCCGTCCTGGACGTCGTCCGCGACCCGCGCTGGGGACGGGTCGAGGAGACGATGGGCGAGGACCCGTACTTGGTGGGCACGATCGGCTCGGCGTACGTGCGGGGCCTGGAGTCGGCCGGGATCGTGGCCACGCTGAAGCACTTCGCCGGGTACGCCGCGTCCGTCGGCGCCCGCAACCACGCGCCCGTACGGGCCGGGGTACGGGAGTTCGCGGACGTGACCCTCCCCCCGTTCGAGATGGCGCTCCGCGACGGCGGCGCCCGCTCGGTGATGGCGGCCTACACGGAGACGGACGGCGTCCCGGTCTCGGCGGACCCGGGGCTGCTGACCGAACTCCTCCGCGACGACTGGGGCTTCACCGGCACGGTCGTCTCCGACTACTTCGGTGTCGGCTTCCTGGAGACCAGCCACCGCGTGGCGGGAAACCGCGCGGAAGCCGCCCACGCGGCCCTGGCCGCCGGCATCGACGTCGAACTGCCGACCCTGCGCTGCTACGGCGAGGCCCTGGTCACGGCCGTACGCGCGGGCGAGATCCCCGAGTCCCTGGTGGATCTGGCCGCCCGCCGGGTCCTGCTCCAGAAGTGCGAGCTGGGCCTGCTGGACGAGGACTGGACCCCCGAGCCGTCCGCCACCGCGGCCCCTGTGGACCTGGACGCGGCGGAGAACCGCGCCCTGGCCCGGCGCCTCGCCGAGGAGTCGGTGGTGCTGCTGGACAACCCCGACGACGTACTGCCCCTCGCCCCCGACATCCGGATCGCCGTCGTGGGCCCCCGCGCCGACGACCCCCTGGCCATGCTCGGCTGCTACTCCTTCCCCTCCCACGTCCTCCCGGCCCACCCCGGTACCCCCCTGGGCATCGAGATCCCCACCGTCCTGGAGTCCCTGCGCACCGAACTCCCCGACGCGAAGATCACGTACGCCGCCGGCAGCGACGTCGACGGCGACGACACCGGCGGCTTCCCCGAGGCGGTCGCCCGCGCGGCGGAGGCGGACGTCTGCGTGGCGGTCCTCGGCGACCGCGCCGGTCTCTTCGGGCGGGGCACGTCGGGCGAGGGCTGCGACGCGGAGGACCTCCGGCTCCCCGGGGTCCAGTCGGACCTGCTCGACGCGTTGATCGCCACGGGCACGCCGGTGGTGGCGCTCCTCCTCACCGGCCGCCCGTACGCGCTGGGCCGCTGGCACGGCCAACTGGCGGCGTCAGTCCAGGCGTTCTTCCCCGGCGAGGAGGGCGGCCCGGCGGTGTCAGCGGTGCTGTCGGGCCGGGTCTCCCCCTCGGGCCGCCTCCCGGTGAGCCTCCCGAACCGGCCCGGCGGCCAGCCCTGGACCTACCTCCAGCCACCACTGGGCCTGGCGGGCGCGGCCAGCAACCTGGACCCGACGCCGCTGTACCCCTTCGGGCACGGCCTGTCGTACACGTCGTTCGAGTGGGAGGACTTCGAGAGCGCGTCCGAGCGGGAAATCGCCACGGACGGCACGTACGACGTCTCCGTCACCGTCCGCAACACGGGTGACCGGGCGGGCGCGGAGGTCGTCCAGCTGTACCTGCACGACCCGGTGGCCTCGGTGACACGCCCTGACGTCCGCCTGATCGCCTACCAGCGCCTGGAGTTGCCCCCCGGCGAGGCCTCCCGCGTGACCTTCCGCTTCCACGCCGACGTCTCGTCCTTCACGGGCCGCTCCGGGCGCCGGATGGTCGAACCGGGCGCCCTGGACCTGCGGTTGGGCACGTCCAGCACGGACGTACGCCACGGGGTCCGGCTGACGCTGACGGGCCCCGCACGAGACGTGGGCCCGGACCGCCGCCTGCACTGCGAGACGGACGTACGGGCCGTGGAGAGCTGACGCTCAGTCCGCCTGGGCCGCCGCGTGCGTGACGAACGCGGCCCAGGCGGAGGGGCCGAGGCCGAGGTGGGGGCGGGTGGTGTCTTTGGAGTCGCGGATGTGGATGGTGGCGGGGGTGGAGGCAACTTCGACGCAGTCGTCGCCCTGAGGGCTGCTGTACGTGGACTTGCGCCAGTCCAAGGCGACCTCTATGCAGTTATCACCCGCAGTACCGCTGTAACTGGACCTGTACCAGGCCAGTTCGTTGGTGCTCATAGCGCTCCTCTGATCCGCTCCAGCAGGCCCACGGAGTCCAGCGGATTGAGGGCCTGTGCGCGGAGTGTCGCATATCGACGGTGCAGAACGGCTGCCTCTTTTGCGTCGGCCACCAGACGCCCGGTTTCCTGCCCCTCCGCGTAGGCAAGATGCCTCCCGTCCGGAGTTTCCAGGAGAGCCAGCGGACCGTCCAGCCCCGCGTGCGCCTCGCACTCCAGCGGCACGATCTGGATCTCCACGTTGCGGAGTTGAGCACACGCCAGCATGTGATCGAGGAGCCCCCGCAAGACGTCGATGCCACCCAAGCGGCGCCGGACGACATGCTCGTCCATGACGAAGCTGAACGAGGTGTTGGGGCGCTCACGGAACATCCGCTGCCGCTCCATGCGCGCGGCGACCTGCGCTTCCAACTGCTCGTCCGACAAGGGCGGAAGCCGATTGTTGAACACCGCCCGCGCGTACTCCTCGGGCTGCAACAGCCCCGGAGCGAGACGGCACTCGTACGTCGCGAGGTACACCGCCTCCCGCTCCAACCCCGCCCACATCCGGAACCACGCCGCCAACCCCGGCTGCCGGGCCATGTGCCTGAACGCACCCCGCAGCGCCCCCGTGTTGCCCGTGGCCTCCTCCGCCAGCTCCACGAACCGCTGGTCCGCGAGCCGTCGCCCCAGCTCGATCGACGCGACCGTGTGCTTGGACAGATGAACGAGCGCGCCGAACTCCTCCCGGCTCAACCCCGCATGCTCCCGCAGTGCCTGCACGACGGCCCCGAAGGCCTTCATGCTGTCCGACGACCCGGGCTCACCACCGGGCCCCTGCGACGCCCACTCCACACCGTGCACCATTCACCCAGAGTGACCGACCGATCACCGTACTGTCCACCGAACAGCCGCGTACTCCACCTCCCGTACGCAAGACGGCGAGCCCCGAGGTCAGGCGGGAACGCCGGCCCGGTTCAGGACGGCGGCCATCTCGTCCTCGGGGAGCGCGGGATTGGCCCCCGCGCTGGAGGCCAGTTCAGGGATGTGAAGGGCCTCTCGGAGCCGGTGGAGCGGCAGGCGCGGGTCGGAGGCCGCCGCCTGACGCGTCCAGACCGCGGGGTCATGGCTGAGCCGTTCGACCAGCGCGGGCGTGGCAGCCGGGTCCCGGACCGCCAGCCGACGGTAGTTCCCGTCCGGGTGGTCCGCGTAGCGCGTGGCGAGGCCCTCGCGGGGAAAGCGGGGGTGGGTCTCCGCCATCCAGGCGGAGAACGTCCCGCCGAGCCGCGCGTACACGCGCATCAGGACCTCCTCCGGGGGGTCGGGGTCGTGCAGTTCCACGGCACCCCGGGTCAGCCCTCGTCCACCGACTCGAACCGCCACCGGTGCACCGCCCGGCCGGCCAACTCCCCGTCCGGCTCCGGCAGTTCGGGCAGCTCGGCGTCGTACGGGGCGTCCCACCACGTGATGACCAGCACTCGGTCCTGAGGTGCCCGGAAGGTCTCCCGCCGCAGAAGCCGCCCGCTGTCCGGCAGCTCCTGGGCCCGTGCCCAGGCCAGCAACTCCTCGCCCCGCCCGTCGACCGCCCGCGCCTCCCACATCAACGCGACCGTCACGAGTACAGGTTCTCCTTGCTCACCTCGTGAACGTGGTCGTGGGCATGAGACGTACCCGGCACATGCGGATCCGTCACCGGCAGCGAAGAGTCCGCCGACAGATCCCAGTCCGACGCGGCCCGCCCCCGGGACACCATCTCGGCGCCCAGCGCGGCGACCATCGCCCCGTTGTCCGTGCACAACCTGGGCCGGGGCACCCGGAGTCGGATCCCGGCCGCCTCGCAGCGCTCCTGGGCCAGCACGCGCAGCCGGGAGTTGGCGGCGACGCCACCCCCGATCATCAGGTGGTCGACACCCTGGTCCTTGCAGGCCCGTACGGCCTTACGCGTCAGCACATCCACCACTGCCTCCTGGAAGGAAGCCGCCACATCCCGCACCGGCACCTCCTCCCCCGCCGCCCGCTTGGCCTCGATCCAGCGGGCCACGGCGGTCTTGAGGCCGGAGAAGGAGAAGTCGTACGCGGCGTCGCGGGGCCCGGTGAGACCACGGGGGAAGGCGATGGCGGCCGGGTCGCCCTCCTTCGCGTAGCGGTCGATGACCGGACCGCCCGGGAAGCCGAGGTTGAGGACACGGGCGATCTTGTCGAAGGCCTCGCCGGCCGCGTCGTCGATGGTCGCGCCCATCGGCCGTACGTCGGACGTGATGTCCGTGGACAGCAGCAACGACGAGTGCCCCCCGCTGACCAGCAACGCCATCGTCGGCTCGGGCAGCGCCCCGTGCTCCAGCTGGTCGACGCAGATGTGCGAGGCGAGGTGGTTGACGCCGTAGAGGGGCTTGCCGAGCGCGTAGGCGTAGGCCTTGGCCGCCGAGACGCCGACCAGCAGGGCACCGGCGAGTCCCGGCCCGGCGGTGACCGCGATGCCGTCGAGGTCCCTCGCGCTCACCCCCGCCTCCTTCAGCGCGCGGTCGATGGTCGGGACCATCGCCTCCAGGTGCGCGCGGGAGGCGACCTCGGGCACGACGCCGCCGAAGCGGGCGTGCTCGTCGACGCTGGACGCGATCGCGTCGGCCAACAGTGTCGTACCGCGCACGACACCGACGCCGGTCTCGTCGCAGGAGGTCTCAATCCCCAGGACCAGGGGTTCGTCAGCCATTGATCTCGGTTCCTCGTACGGAAGTTGAAGGGTCGTTCAGGCGCATGACGATCGCGTCCACGTTCCCCGGCTGGTAGTAGCCGCGGCGGAAGCCGATCGCCTCGAAGCCGAAGCGCTCGTACAGCTTCTGCGCGCGGACGTTGTCGACCCGGCATTCGAGCAGCACCTGCGCGCACTCGAACGCGGTGGCGGCCCGCAGCAGCTCGGTGAGGATCACCGCGCCGAGGCCGGTGCCCCAGTGTTCACGGGCGACGGCGATGGTCTGTACGTCGGCGACGTCCCCGGCGGAGGCCAGTCCCCCGTAGCCGACGATCCGCCCGCCCTCCGGGCACTCGGCCACGACGTAGCGCCGGGTCGCCTCAGGACCGCGCGCGTGGGCGAGGTCCGACCAGAACATGCCCCGCGACCAGGCGTCCTCGGGGAAGAGGTCCTTCTCCAGCTCCAGTACGGGCTCGATGTCCCACCAGCGCATCTCGCGCAGCACCGCGGTCGTCACTTGGGGGTGACCACCTTGTAGTTCTTGGGCACCTGGGCGTCGGGCCGGCGCAGATACAGCGGCCGGGGCGCCTCCAGCTCCTCGCCCGCCGCGAGCCGCTCGGCGGCCAGGGAGGCGAGGGCGCCCGCGGATACGTGCTCGGGCGCGCGGGCGTCCGGGAAGGTGTCGGGGTAGAGCAGCGCCCCCGCGCCCACGGCCGGCAACCCGGCTACGAGGTCCGCGATCTCGGCGGGGCGGTCGACGGCCGGTTCCGTGACCCGCGTACGCGGATCCTCGTACCTCGCCCAGTAGACCTCCTTGCGCCGGGCGTCGGTGGCCACCACGAAGGGACCCTCGACATCGGCCGCGTACGCGAGCCCGTCGAGCGTGCACAGTCCGTGGACGGGGACCCCGAGGGCGAGACCGAAGGTGTCGGCGGTCATGAGGCCGACGCGCAGCCCGGTGTACGGGCCGGGACCGACGCCCACGACGATGCCGGTGACGGCGTCGAGGTGGGTGCCCGCCTCGGCGAGGAGCCGGTCGACGGCGGGCAGCAGCAGTTCCCCGTGGCGACGCGCGTCGACCTGGCTCGACGCGGCGACGACAGCCGTCCCGTCGTGCAGCGCGACGGTGACGGCGGGGGTGGCGGTATCCAGAGCGAGCAAGAGCACACAAACAGCCTACGGCGCTTCGGGCCGGGCCACGGCCGCCCCGGCGCACCGCTCCGCTGCTGCTACCGTCACAGCACAGGCGTACTTCAAAGGCGTACGTGGGTGCGAGAGGTGGACTCAGAAGGTGGCCAGTAGCAGCTCGGGAATCGTCGCCGGGCTCACCGCGGCGGCCATCGCCGCAGTCGGTTTCCTCGCCTACCAGGCGTCGGCGCACGCGCCCGACGATCTCGGGAAGCCGTCCGCCTCCGAGACCCCGGCGGCCAAGCAGTCCAAGGCACCCGCCGAGCAGGAGAAGGACGAGGCCGAGACCCTCCCCGAGGAGTCGGGCACCGGCGAACGCGTCGTCTACTCCCTCGACGACGACCGCGTCTGGCTGGTCGGCGCCAACGGGAAGACCACCCGCACCTTCGAGGTCACCCCCAGCACGGTCGACCCCACCCCCGCCGCCTACACGGTCACCTCCCGCTCCGCCGCCGTCACCGGCTCCGACGGCACCCCCATCGAGCACGTCGTCCGCTTCGCCACGGTGGACGGCGTCGCCATCGGCTTCAGCGCGGCCGTCGACGGCTCCACCCCCGACCCCGACCCCACCACCAGGACGGGCGGCATCCGCGAGTCCCGACAGGACGGCAAGGCCATGTGGGAATTCGCGGGCATCGGCACGAAGGTCGTAGTCGTCGAGTAACGTCGAGTAACGGCGCCTTAAAAGCACGGGTCACCCGGCTTTTCAGGGGCGCGGGGAACTGCGCGATCAACCCCCACGGGCCGCAGCCGCGAAACGACCGACTCACCCCTCCCGGAGCGTCAACCCGCTACGCAGCCCTGGGGCGCCGCCGCTCAACAGGCCTCGGCTCCTCAACCCGCACAACCGGCGGAGCCGGCGGAGCCGGCGGTGTGGACACCACCTTCGCCGCCGCACACGCCGCCAAAAGATCCCGCATCGACACCCCAGCCACCCCGGACGGCTGCCGCTCACGTCGTTCTGATGTCGGCATGGACGCCTCCTGGTGCCACCGGGCGAACCAAGTTAGGTAGACCTAACCAAGGACTGGTTACCATGTGACCACGCCGAAGACGCCCGACGCAACATCTTGCCGACACCTTGTCGGAACACACACAAGACGGGATCAGGCCGAAAGAACGCCCAGGTCCACCGCGGCCCACCGCGCCCCGAGGCCGGTCACCGTCACCTGCCGTACCTCATCGGTCGTGTCCCCGACCGCCCGGTGGATGACGACGTTCAGCCGGTCGTCGGTCAGCTCCTCGACCTTCCCCTCGCCCCACTCCACGACGATCACCGATTCGGGCAGCGAGACGTCGAGATCGAGGTCCTCCATCTCGTCCAGCCCGCCGCCCAGGCGATACGCGTCGACGTGCACGAGCGGCGGCCCGGCCACCAGGGACGGATGCACCCGGGCGATGACGAAGGTCGGCGAGGTGACGGCCCCGCGCACCCCGAGCCCCTCCCCGAGCCCCCGGGTCAGGGTCGTCTTCCCGGCCCCCAGTTCCCCGTTGAGCATCACGAGATCGCCGGCCCGCAGCAGCCTGGCCAGGCGACGGCCCAGCTCCAGCATCTGGCCGGGAGAATTGACGGTGATCCCGACGGACGGCACGGACGACGACATCGGCTCACCCAGGACGTGCGGTGCTGCTGGCGCTTCCATAGCCGCTTACGGTAGCCCCTGCCGGCACGGCACCCGCGCGAGTGAGCAGGTCGGCGAGCCGGTCGGTCACGACCTCGGGATGCTCCAGCATCACCAGGTGCCCCGCGTCCGGTACGAGCACCAGCTCCGCGTCCGGCAGCAGATCGGCGATCGCCTCGCTGTGCTCACTCGGCGTGACGAGGTCCTTGACCCCGGCCAGTACGAGCACCGGCAGCTCGACGAAGGCGGCGAGCGCCTCGGTCTTGTCGTGTTCGGTGAACGCCGGATAGAACTCGGCGACGACATCGATCGGCGTCCCCTCGATCATCCGTTCGGCGAACCGCGCGATCGCGGGGTCGACGTCCCGGGACGCGAACGAGTACCGCTTGATGATCCCGGCGAACAGGTCGGCGGTCGCCCGCCGCCCCCGCTCCACCAGCGCGGCCTGTTGCCCCAGCGCCCTCAGCACACCGGGCAGCACCCGCCGTACGGCGTTGACGCCGGCGACGGGCAGCCCGAAGTTGACCTCGCCGAGCCGCCCCGACGACGTACCGATCAGGGCGACCGCGACGACCCGCTCACGGATCAGGTCGGGGTAGTGCGCGGCGAGCGCCATGACGGTCATGCCGCCCATGGAGTGCCCGACGAGCACGATCGGCCCCTCGGGCACGGCCGCGTCGACCACCGCTTTGAGGTCGCGCCCGAGCTGGTCGATGGAGACCGGCTGCTCGTCCCGCACCTGGGCGGCTCCGCGCCCGGAGCGGCCGTGGCTGCGCTGGTCCCAGTGCACGGTCCGCACGACACCGCGCAGCGCGGCCCGCTGGAAGTGCCAGGAGTCCTGGTTGAGGCAGTAGCCGTGGCTGAAGACGACGGTGACCGGGGCGGGGGCCTTGCGGCCGAAGAGCCGGCGCCTGCGGTTCGCCGGTCCGCCCTGCGGCTCGACGTCGTCGACCTCGTAGTACAGCTCGGTGCCGTCGTCGGCGTACGCCTTGCCGGGGGTGCCGCGCAGTGCCCCGTACGGCCCGGTGGAGTCGAGCGCGAGGCGGGCCTTCCTGCGCATGCCGCGTCCCACGGTGAGCCGCTCTATGGCGACGCCGGCGGCCGCGCCCGCGGCGACCACGCCTATCGCCGTCCCGGCGACCGAGGCCCTGCGCCAGGTCCCGCCGCCGGAGGCGGCCGCGGCGGCCGCGCTCGCGACGGCCGCCGCGGCCTCCGCGCTGCTCTCGCTCACGTCTCGCTCCTCATCGCCGACATTCCTGGTCCCGCTGCCGATTCCGCCACCACTGCCGCTCCGCACACCAGTACGCAGTCACCAGTACGGAGCCACCACCACGGAGTCACCAGTCTCGTTCGTCTTTCACTTACTCGTGTTCAGTCGCGCACCGTTCATGTACTCGTGCTCACGTATCCCGGATCACACACCCGTGTTCACCCGTGATCGCCCGCCCGCGATCACATACTCACGGGCCGCACGCACACTCGCTCACTACTCACCCGTGTTGACGTAGACGCGCGGCACGCGGGTTCCGATGCGCGTCACGATCTCGTACGCGATGGTCCCGGCCGCCTGCGCCCAGTCCTCGGCGGTCGGCTCGCCCGCGTCGCCCGCTCCGAACAGCACGGCCTCGTCCCCGGCGGCGGGTTCGTCCCCGCCGAGGTCGACGACGAACTGGTCCATGGCGATCCGGCCCGCGACCGTCCGCCATTTGCCGCCGACCAGTACGGGCCCGGTGCCGGAGGCGTGCCGGGGGATGCCGTCCGCGTAGCCGACGGGCACCAGGCCGAGGGTGGTGTCGCCGGGCGTCACATAGTGGTGCCCGTAGCTGACGCCGTGCCCCCCGGAGACGTGCTTGACCAGTGCGAGCGAGGCACTGAGCCGCATCACGGGGCGCAGTCCGAGGTCGGCCGAGCTGCCGAGCTCCGGGCTGGGCGAGATGCCGTAGACCGCGATCCCCGTCCGGACCAGGTCGAAGTGCGCGTCCGGGCGGGTAAGGGTGGCGGGCGAGTTGGCGATGTGCCGTACCTCGGGGCGGACGCCCTGCCCCTCGGCGTACGCCACCATGTCGCGGAAACGGGTGAGTTGGGCCTCGATGGAGGAGTGCCCCGGCTCGTCGGCACACGCGAAGTGCGACCAGAGCCCGGTGACGGCGACAAGGCCCTCGGCCTCCGCGCGCAGCGCCTCGGCGATCAGCTCGGGCCAGTCGCCCGGCTGGCAGCCGTTCCGCCCGAGCCCGGTGTCGGCCTTGAGCTGCACGCGCGCGCGCATGCCCGCCTGCCGCGCCGCCTCCGTGACCTCCCGCAGCGCCCACATTCCGCTGACCGCGACGTCGAGATCGGCCTCGACCGCCTCGCGCCAGGGCCCGCCCGGGGCCCACAGCCAGCACATGACCCGCCCCGACAGCCCGGCCGCCCGCAGCGCCAGCGCCTCCTCCGGCGTGGCCGTCCCCAGCCAGGTCGCCCCCGCCTCGACCGCCGCCCGCGCACACCGCACCGCCCCATGGCCGTACGCGTCCGACTTGACCACGGCCATCAGCGCGGCCCCCGGCGCCAGCGCGCGCAACGTCCGCACATTGGCCCGCAGGGCATCCAGATCGATCTCGGCACGGGCCCGCAGGGGCGCGCTCCGCAGAGGTGCTGTCTCACTCATGTCGGCCCCAGTGTCTCAGAGCCCACAGACACCCCTTCGAACGGGCGCGGCCCGCTGCGAAGGGGCGCGGGGCTGTGCCCATATGCGGCTCCGCCGCGTGGGCGCGACAAGCCACGACGAACCCGCGGCCCGCAACGCACAGAACCCCCCACCCCGAACCCGCCTCACTTGCCCGCCCGCTTCCCCCACACGAAAACCCGGTCCTTCTCCTTCAACACCCCCCACAACGCCCGCGCGTCCGCCACCCGCAGATTCACACACCCCATGGACCCGATCTCCGTGTGGATCGACCCGTACACCCCGTGGAACGCCTGCCCCCCACTGAAGAACTGGCTGTACGGCATCGCCGTGTCGTACAGCGTCGACCAGTGGTTCTTGTGCTTCCAATACACCTCGTGCCACCCGGCGCGCGTCGGGTACTGCTGACGACCGCTCCGCATCGGCACCGGCCCGAAGAGCACCTTCTTCCCCTTCTGCACCCAGGTCAGCTGCCGCGTCAGATCCACACACGCCACCTTGTACGCCCGCTCCGGGCACTTCCGGGCCGCGTTGGGGTTCTTCCGGGCGGACAGCAACCGCATACGCGCCCAGGTCACCGGCCCCGCGAAGCCGATGGCCGGCTTGATGCGCTGCTCGACCTGGAACGCCCGGATGGCCAGGCAGTCCGCCGGCGACTGCTTCCCGTCCGCCTTCCGCAACTTCAGCCACCGCTCGACCTGCCGCTGATACGGCCCGGTCAGCTTCGTGCAGGACACCTTGCCCTCGGCGACCGCCTCGGCCTCGCCGAGCGGCACGTACTCGATGAGGTCGTACGTCCCGGCCGCCGCGTCCCTCGGCTCTCTCGCCTCCTCCTCCACCCCCGGCGTGTACACCCGCGGCGGCAGCACCTGGTCGGGCGTGTCG
Source organism: Streptomyces adelaidensis (assembly GCF_016598475.1). Taxonomy (GTDB): domain Bacteria; phylum Actinomycetota; class Actinomycetes; order Streptomycetales; family Streptomycetaceae; genus Streptomyces; species Streptomyces adelaidensis. The sequence goes on along the minus strand of NZ_JAEMUX010000002.1, from coordinate 192,211 downwards.
ATCTGCCAGGGCTGCTGCGGGCCGGGCGGCACGCCGGGGACGAGCTGCTCGCCACCGGGGGCAAGGGCGGGCGCGGGCGGCGCGGGATCGGCCACGGCACCGTCCACGGGAAGGACGGCCACCAGGGCGAGGACCACGGCGACGGCACGGAACGTCATACGGCTTGCCCTCCGGCCTGTCCGGCTTGTCCGGCTTGTCATGCGACTTGTCATGCGACTTGTCATGCGACCAGCGATACGTGCCGCCCACGCGCGCGGGAGAACGCCGCGCGTGCGATCACCCGATATACACGGCGGAAGTCACCCGAAATGAGGGCTCACCCGAAACCGCACTGTCACGTACAGTCACAGAAGGCACACGACAGGTCGCGAACACAACGACGCAACGGAACGACGCAAGAGAACGCGCAACAGAACGACGTAACAGGACGACACAGGGGTTGATATGTGCGGAATCGTCGGATACATCGGCTCGCAGTCCGCGCTCGACGTGGTCCTGGCCGGGCTGAAGCGGCTGGAGTACCGGGGTTACGACTCCGCGGGCGTGGCGGTGCTGGCCGACGGGGGCCTGGCCGCCGCCAGGAAGGCCGGGAAGCTGGTCAACCTGGAGAAGGAGCTGGTCGGCCGCCCGTTGCCGACGGGCTCGACCGGTATCGGTCACACCCGCTGGGCCACCCACGGCGGCCCCACGGACATCAACGCCCATCCGCACCTGGACAACGCGGGCCGGGTGGCCGTCGTCCACAACGGCATCATCGAGAACTTCGCCGCTCTGCGCACCGAACTGGCCGGGCGCGGCCACTTCCTGACCTCCGAGACGGACACCGAGGTGGTGGCCCATCTGCTCGCCGAGGAGTTCTCGTCGTGCGACGACCTCGCGGAGGCGATGCGGCTGGTGTGCCGTCGGCTGGAAGGCGCGTTCACGCTGGTCGCGGTGCACGCGGACGCGCCGGACGTGGTCGTGGGCGCCCGCCGGAACTCGCCTCTGGTGGTCGGCGTCGGCGAGGGCGAGGCCTTCCTCGCCTCGGACGTGGCCGCGTTCATCTCCCACACACGGTCGGCGATCGAGCTGGGCCAGGACCAGGTGGTCGAACTGCGCCGGGACGGCGTGACGGTGACGACCTTCGACGGCCGCCCCGCCGACGTCCGCTCGTACCACGTCGACTGGGACGCGTCGGCCGCGGAGAAGGGCGGCTACGACTACTTCATGCTCAAGGAGATCGCCGAGCAGCCCAAGGCGGTCGCGGACACCCTCCTCGGCCGTATCGACGCGTCGGGCTCGCTGACGCTGGACGAGCTCCGCATCGGCGCGGCCGAACTCCGCGAGCTGAACAAGGTGGTCATCGTCGCGTGCGGTACGGCGTTCCACGCGGGCCTCATCGCCAAGTACGCCATCGAGCACTGGACCCGCATCCCCTGCGAGGTGGAGCTGGCGAGCGAATTCCGCTACCGGGACCCGATCCTCGGCCCGCACACCCTGGTCATCGCCATCTCCCAGTCCGGCGAGACCATGGACACCCTGATGGCCCTGCGCCACGCCCGCGAACAGGGCGCCCGTGTCCTCGCCATCTGCAACACCAACGGCTCGACGATCCCCCGCGAGTCCGACGCGGTCCTCTACACCCACGCCGGCCCCGAGGTGGCGGTCGCCTCGACGAAGGCGTTCCTGACCCAGCTGGTGGCCTGCTATCTCGTCGCCCTCTACCTCGGCCAGGTGCGCGGCACCAAGTGGGGCGACGAGATCCGTGCGGTGATCCGCGACCTCTCCCGCATCTCGTGCGAGGTGGAACGGGTCCTGGAAACGATGGAGCCGGTACGGGAGTTGGCCCGCACCCTCGCCGCCAAGAACACGGTGCTGTTCCTGGGCCGCCATGTGGGCTACCCGGTGGCGCTCGAAGGCGCCCTGAAACTCAAGGAACTCGCCTATATGCACGCGGAGGGCTTCGCGGCGGGCGAGCTGAAGCACGGGCCCATCGCCCTGATCGAGGAGGACCTGCCGGTGGTCGTCGTGGTCCCGTCCCCGGCGGGCCGCTCCCTCCTCCACGACAAGATCGTCTCCAACATCCAGGAGATCCGGGCCCGTGGCGCCCGCACGATCGTCATCGCGGAGGAGGGCGACGAGGCGGTGGTCCCGTACGCCGACCACCTCATCCGAATCCCCGCCACCCCCACCCTCCTCCAGCCCCTCGTCGCCACCGTCCCTCTCCAGGTCTTCGCCTGCGAACTGGCCACGGCCCGGGGGAACGAGGTGGATCAGCCGCGCAACCTGGCGAAGTCGGTGACCGTGGAGTGAGCGGACGCGGCCTGGGGCTAGGGTGCGGATCATGCCCATTATCGGAGTCGGTATCGACGTCGCCGAGATCGACCGCTTCCGTGCCTCCCTGGAGCGCACGCCCAGCATGGCCGACCGCCTCTTCCTGGACAGCGAACTCCACCTCCCGAGCGGCGAACGCCGAGGCATCGCCTCCCTCGCCGCCCGCTTCGCGGCCAAGGAGGCCCTCGCCAAGGCCCTGGGCGCCCCCAGCGGCCTCCGCTGGACCGACGCCGAGGTCTACGTCGAACCCTCCGGCCAACCCCGCCTCCGAGTAACCGGCACGGTGGCCGCGCGCGCGGCCGAACTGGGCGTCAACTCCTGGCACATCTCCCTGAGCCATGACGCGGGGGTGGCTTCGGCGGTGGTGGTGGCGGAGGGGTGAGGGGCGGGGCCGGCGCCTGACCCAACTGCGGGCAATCGTGCCGCTGAGGGCGGCACGGGTGGGCGATGGGGGTCCCCCCGCTTGAGCGAAGCCGAGAGTGGGGGAGGCGCCCGGCGAGCACCGGTGAGCGAAACCCCGCCCCGAGTTCGGCCCCGGCAAGGGGCGCCCGCGGCCCCAAGTCCGGCTGCACCCCGCCCCCTCCACGAGGCAGACTCGTCCTCATGCGCTCAGCCCACCGCGTGACCACCGTCCGCTCAGCCGAACACACCCTCATGGCCCGCCTCCCCGACGGCGCCCTGATGCAACGCGCCGCCGCCGGCCTGGCCGCGGTCTGCGCGGACATGCTGGGCCGCGTGTACGGCAGCCGCGTCGTCCTCCTCACCGGCAGCGGCGACAACGGCGGCGACACCCTCTACGCGGGCGCCCGCCTGGCGAAACGCGGCGCGGGCGTGACGGCCGTGCTGCTCAGCCCCGACCGCACCCACCCGGAAGCCCTGAAGGCCCTCCGCCGCGCGGGCGGCACCACGACCACGCCCGGCGCCGCGGCCGAGGCCATCTCCAGGGCCGACCTCGTCCTGGACGGCATCGTCGGCATCGGCGGCAAGGGCGGCCTCCGCCCCGAGGCGGCCCGCCTCGCCGAGCTCACCGCCGCCTCCCCGGCCACGGTCATCGCCGTGGACCTCCCGAGCGGCATCGAGCCGGACTCCGGCGAGGTGCACGGCACAGCCCTCCGCGCCGACCTCACCGTCACCTTCGGCACGCACAAGCCGGGCCTGCTCATCGACCCGGCGCGGGAGTACGCCGGCCCGGTCCGCCTGATCGACATCGGCCTGGCGAGCACCCTCCCCGCCACCCCCGACCTGGAGTCCCTCCAGCACGCCGACGTGGCCGCCCTGCTCCCCCACCCGGCCCAGGAGAGCGACAAGTACCGCCGGGGAGTCGTGGGCATCGCCGCCGGCTCGGCCCGCTACCCGGGCGCGGCGGTCCTCGCGGTCGCGGGCGCCCTGCGCGGCGGAGCGGGCGCCGTCCGCTACGTGGGCCCGGCCGCCGACGCGGTCCTCGCCCGCTTCCCGGAGACCCTGGTCTCGGCCGACGGCCCGAAGAAGGCGGGCCGGGTCCAGGCCTGGGTCACGGGCCCCGGCGCGGGCGACGACGCAGCCCCCGTCGCCGAGGCCCTCGCCACCGACGTGCCCGTCCTCCTCGACGCCGACGGCCTCCGCCTCGCCGACCGCGAGACGGTCCGCACCCGCACGGCCCCCACCCTCATGACCCCCCACGCCGGAGAGGCCGCGGCCCTCCTGGGCGTCACCCGCGAGGAGGTCGAGTCCGCCCGCCTCACCGCCGTACGCGACCTGGCCCGTGCCTACCGCGCCACGGTCCTCCTCAAGGGCTCCACCACCCTCATCGCCACCTCCGACGGCGCCACCCCGGTCCGCGTCAACCCCACCGGCACCCCCTGGCTCGCCACCGCCGGCAGCGGCGACGTCCTCTCCGGCCTCACCGGCTCCCTCCTCGCCGCCGGCCTGCGAACACTGGACGCGGCGAGCGTCGCGGCGTACCTCCACGGCCTGGCGGGCCGGTACGCGGCGAAGGGCGCCCCGACGGGCGCCCAGGACGTGGCGGAGGCGATCCCGGCGGCGTGGCGGGACATCAGGACCGACTGACCCGCACCCCGACTGGCCCTCACCTCGGCTGACATCGGGACCGACTGACCCGCACCCCCGACCGACATCGCCGCCGGCTGCCCCTCACCCGCTCATCGCCCGTGCGGGGCGGCACGGACCATCGCCCTCAACTCCCCTCCTCCAACCGGTCGATCGCCTCCCGCACCATCCCCAGATACTCGACCTCCTCACACCGCGGCTTGCTCCCCATCCGATACATGTCAAGGCAGTCGTCCGGGTGCTCCCCCAGATCCTCGTCCGGCAGATCCGCCGCCAGCTCGCTGCACACCCGCCCCGCGAGCTCCGCGTCACCGCGCGTAGACCCGGCTTTGCGCCGAACGACGTCCCGTAACCGCACACCCTTGGTGAAAGCCATCTGAAGCCCCCCAATTCCCCCTGGTCGACCGGGAGGCGGCTCCCTCCCGACCGCCCGGACGCTAGCCCGCCCACCACCCCGGGTCCATACCTTGGACACACTTCACGCACAGTCATGACACAGGCGCACGGCACCCGCCGTTCGCCCCTCTTCGTCACTCCCCGGCGCGCCACCACCGCCCCGCCCCGAGCGTGACGGACCCCACCCCGCCATCCCGTTCGAACTCCGTTAACAATGGACTGTGATCTCACCGGTCTCCTCGTTGCCGCGGAGCGCCCACCGGCCCAGGCCGGAGGCGACTCCCTACGTCGACCTCACCCGTGCCGAGTGGAGCGCGCTGCGCGAAAAGACGCCGCTGCCGCTGAACGCCGAGGAGGTGGAGAAGCTGCGTGGCCTGGGCGATGTCATCGACCTCGACGAGGTACGGGACATCTACCTGCCACTGTCCCGGCTCCTCAACCTCTACATCGGCGCCACCGACGGCCTGCGCGGCGCCCTGAACACCTTCCTGGGCGAGCAGGGCTCCCAGTCCGGCACCCCGTTCGTCATAGGCGTCGCCGGCTCCGTGGCCGTCGGCAAGTCGACCGTCGCCCGTCTCCTCCAGGCGCTCCTGGCCCGCTGGCCCGAACACCCGCGTGTGGAACTGGTCACCACGGACGGCTTCCTGCTCCCCATGAAGGCTCTCCAGGAGCGCGGCCTGGTCTCCCGCAAGGGCTTCCCCGAGTCGTACGACCGCCGGGCCCTGACCCGTTTCGTCGCCGACATCAAGGCCGGCAAGGACGAGGTGACGGCCCCCGTCTACTCCCACCTCATCTACGACATCGTCCCCGACCGGCGGCTCACGGTCCGCCGCCCCGACATCCTCATCGTCGAGGGCCTGAACGTCCTCCAGCCCGCCCTCCCCGGCCAGGACGGCCGCACCCGCGTGGGCCTCGCCGACTACTTCGACTTCAGCGTGTACGTCGACGCCGGCGCCGACGACATCGAACGCTGGTACCTCAACCGCTTCAAGAAGCTCCGTCAGACGGCCTTCCAGAAGCCGGACTCGTACTTCCGCAAGTACACCCAGGTCTCCGAGGAGGAGGCCCTCGACTACGCCCGCACCCTCTGGCGCACCATCAACAAGCCCAACCTGGTCGAGAACATCGCCCCCACCCGTGGCCGCGCCACCCTCATCATCCGCAAGGGCCAGGACCACAAGGTGCGCCGCCTCAGCCTGCGCAAGCTGTGAGGCCATGACGAGGAACCCGTAACGGCGGCCTGTTAGAAAGGCCTCATGCTGCATCTGCGCCTGATCACCCCGGCCGAGAAGACCGACGAGGTGGTGCGCGTGGTCGAGACCACGGTCGGCACCACTCATCTCGTCGTCGTGCCGGGCGCCGCCCGCAACCCCGCCGGGGACGTGGTGATGTGCGACGTCGCACGCGAGGCCGGCGACGAACTCATCGGCGCGCTACGGGCGTTGGACCTCGACAAGACCGGCTCGATCGCCGTCGAGAACATCGACCTGTCCCTCTCCGAGCGCGCCGACAAGGCCGAGGACGAGGCGCCCGGCGAGGGCGCGGACGCGGTCCTGTGGGAGCACCTGACGGACGCGACCCACGAGGAGTCGACGCTCTCCATCACCTACGTCGCCTTCATCACCCTCGCCACGATGATCGCGGCCTGCGGTGTGGTCCTCGACAACGCCATCCTCATCGTCGGCGCGATGGCGGTCGGCCCGGAGTTCGGCCCCTTGGCCGGCTTCAGCACGGCCATCGTCCAGCGCCGCTCCCGCCTGGCCCTGCGCTCCCTGATCGCGCTCCTCGTGGGCTTCGCGGCGGCCATGGCCGCGACGGTCGTCTTCAGCCTCTTCATGGACGCGCTCAACCTGTTCAGCAGGGAACAACTGGACGCCGACCGCCCCAACACGGCCTTCGTCTACGCCCCCGACGCGTTCTCCTTCGTCGTGGCCGTCCTCGCCGGTATCGCCGGTACCCTCTCCCTGACCTCGGCCAAGTCGGGCGCTCTGGTCGGCGTCGCCATCTCCGTCACCACGGTCCCCGCGGCCGCCAACGCGGCGGTCGCCCTGAGCTACGGCGACACGAAACAGACAGTGGGCTCGACGGAGCAACTGCTCCTGAACCTCCTGGGCATCGTCCTGGCCGGCACCCTCACCCTGCTGACCCAGAAATGGCTGTGGTCCAAGCCCTGCTAAGGGGCGCGGGGAACTGCGCGACAAGCCACGACGCTCCCGCGGCCCGCAAAGCACAGCTCCCCCACCCCGAACCCGGAACCGCCCGACTAACCCAGCGCCGACTTCACCGCATCGGCCAACCGCCCGGCCACCGACCGAGCCTGCTCGATATCCGCGGCCTCAACCATCACCCGCACCAACGGCTCGGTCCCGGAAGGCCGCAACAACACCCGCCCGGTAGACCCGAGTTCCCGCTCGGCCTCACCCACCGCCGCAGCCAACTCCGCGGACGTCCCCACCCGGGACCGATCCACGTCCGGCACATTGACGAGCACCTGCGGCAGCCGCTCCATCACTCCCGCGAGGTCCTTGAGCGTACGACCGGTCCGCACTACCCGAGCCGCCAGCAGCAGCCCGGTCAGCGTCCCGTCACCCGTCGTCGCGTGGTCGGAGATGATCACGTGCCCGGACTGCTCGCCCCCGAGGGCGTACCCGTGCTCCCGCATCTCCTCCAGCACATACCGGTCCCCGACCCCGGTCTGCACCAGCCGCAGCCCCTCCCGCTCCAGCGCCAGCTTGAACCCGAGGTTCGACATGACGGTGGCGACCACGGTGTCGCCCCGCAACACGGACCGCTCCCGCATGTCCAGCGCGAGCACCGCGAGGATCTGGTCCCCGTCGACCTCGTTGCCCTCGTGGTCCACGGCGAGGCACCGGTCGGCGTCACCGTCGTGCGCGATACCGAGGTGCGCCCCGTGCTCGACGACGGCGGCCCGCAACTTGCCCAGGTGCGTGGACCCGCACCCGTCGTTGATGTTGAGCCCGTCCGGCTCCGTCCCGATGGTGACGATCTCGGCGCCCGCGCGGGTGAAGACCTCCGGCGAGACCCCGGCGGCGGCACCGTGCGCCTCGTCGAGGACGACCTTCAGCCCGTCGAGCCGGTTGGGCAGAACGGACAGCAGATGCTCGACGTAGCGGCCGTAGCCCTCCTCGTAGGAGCTGATCCGCCCGACGCCCGCGCCCGTGGGCCGGTCCCAGGGAGCCCCGGTCCGATGCTCCTCGTAGACACGCTCGATCCTGTCCTCAAGATCGTCGGCGAGCTTGTGGCCGCCGCGGGCGAAGAACTTGACTCCGTTGTCGGGCATGGCGTTATGGCTGGCGGAGAGCATCACACCGAGGTCGGCGCCCAGCTCGCCGGTGAGGAACGCCACCGCGGGGGTGGGCAGCACACCGACGCGCAGCACGTCGACACCCGCGCTGGCGAGGCCCGCCACGACGGCGGCCTCCAGGAACTCCCCGGACGCTCGCGGGTCCCGCCCGACCACCGCCACCGGCTTGTGGCCTTCGAACGTGCCCACCTCGGCGAGTACGTGTGCCGCCGCGACGGAGAGTCCGAGCGCGAGCTCGGCCGTCAGATCCGCGTTGGCGACACCGCGCACGCCGTCCGTGCCGAAGAGTCGTCCCACAGTGGTGTCCTCCGAATTGCTGAGAATGTGCGGCTCGTACCAGGTATCCACCGAGTGTCCCGGCACTCCCTGGACCAAGTACATCCCCTGAGACTGTCCTCCCCCTTTCGGGGTTGTACCGACAGTCTGTGTATAAGCCTGCGGAAAATAATCGCCCCTGCTAAACCCGTCGCCAACGCCCATCGACACCCTGTTACGCAAACCGCCCCGGCGGCACAGGAACGTGCCACCGGGGCGTTGCGAGCGGTACGGCGGAGCGGCGGATTTAGCGCTTGCTGTACTGCGGGGCCTTACGGGCCTTCTTGAGACCGGCCTTCTTGCGCTCGACCGCACGGTCGTCGCGCTTGAGGAAGCCGGCCTTCTTGAGGGCGCCGCGGTTGTTGTCGACGTCGGCCTCGTTCAGCGCACGGGCGACACCGAGACGGAGCGCACCGGCCTGACCGGAGACACCGCCACCGCCGATGCGGGCGATGACGTCGTAGCGGCCCTCGAGCTCGAGCACCTTGAAGGGCTCGTTGACTTCCTGCTGGTGCACCTTGTTGGGGAAGTAGTCCTCAAGGGTGCGACCGTTGATCTTCCACTTGCCGGTGCCCGGGACGATCCGGACGCGGGCGATGGCGTTCTTGCGACGGCCCAGGCCCGCGGCCGGCTGCGGGTCGCCGAAGCGGCCGGCGAGGGACTCCGAGGTGTACTCGCCCTCGACGGGGACCTCGGACTCCGTGGTGTAGCTGTCGATCTCGATCTCTTCGAGCGGCTGCTCGGCAGTGGTCTCGGCCACGATTCTCCTCAGATTCTCTTCAGGCTTAGGGGTGTGGCCGGACTTACTGCGCGACCTGGGTGATCTCGAACGGCACCGGCTGCTGGGCAGCGTGCGGGTGCTGGTCGCCCGAGTAGACCTTCAGCTTGGAGAGCATCTGACGGCCGAGGGTGTTCTTGGGAAGCATTCCCTTGACGGCCTTCTCGACGGCCTTCTCGGGGTTCTTCGCCAGCAGCTCGTCGTAACGGACGGAGCGCAGACCACCCGGGTAACCGGAGTGGCGGTAGGCCATCTTCTGGGTCCGCTTGTTGCCGGACAGGTGGACCTTGTCCGCGTTGATGATGATGACGAAGTCACCGGCATCGACGTGGGGGGCGTAGATCGGCTTGTGCTTGCCGCGCAGAAGGGTGGCAGTGGTGGTCGCCAGACGACCCAGGACGACGTCCTGGGCGTCAATGACGTGCCACTGGCGAGTGATGTCGCCGGGCTTGGGGCTGTACGTACGCACGGTTCGTAGCCTTCGCTTCTTCAGTGAGGTTCCTGACAGGTCACCGAAGACGATCACGACAGCCCCTGCCGCACAGCGGTGACGCATACCGCGTGCTGGCTCGCTGGTCATCGGCCCGGTGGACCGGTGTAAGGGCCGCCTCACGTGAGAATGAGCAAGCCAATACACATAACGAACACGCAGCTTAGCCGGGCGCACCCGGACGGGTCAAAACGAGTCCGCTCCGCCGGCCCCGGCGGGCGAGCGCCTCGATCGCCGCGGCCGATGTCGCACTGACGCTGGGCGCCGCCGGGACGGCGTCCGTGTCGACTTACTACTCGCAACCCATAACTGAGTAAGGCCTCCCCTCGCCCGTCTAAACTGCGGCCCATGAGCTTTGGGCAGGGGGGGTCTCAGTGGAGCCCCGGGGGTTCCCACGATCCGTGGGACAATCAGCGGAATTCCACCAGTAACCAGACCCCGGACTGGGCGTCACTCGCCGAGCAGTCCGAAACACGCAACAGACGCCGCAGACTCCTGGTGATCGTCGGCGGCGCTCTCGCCACGGTCGGCATAGGCGTCGCCGTGGCCGTCGCCGTCGTCAACGCCGACAGCGACAACACCACGGCGAACGGCCCGAACGCCCTGCCGACCACCGCGGACATCCCGAGCGCCAGCGCCAAGACGGACCCGTCGTTCGCGCCGACCTCGGCCCCGCCCCCGCTGGACCCGAAGGATTTCATCTCCGACTCGGGCAAGGACAAGGCGCCGATCAGCCCGGACATCCTCTTCCCGGGCTCCCAGCTGACGCAGGAGGACAACGTCTACCTCAAGGGCCCCACGGCCTCGACGACCACCTGCGCCTCGGCCGTCCAGGGCACCCTCGACAAGCTCCTGACCAGCAACGACTGCACCCGCTTCATGCGCGTGACGTACCACCTGGACAAGGTCGCGGTCACGGTCGGCGTCGCCCTGTTCGACACCGAGGCCAAGGCGACCAAGGTCAAGGCGGGCTGGGACAAGAAGAGCACCATCGTCTCGCTCTCCGGCGACGGCGTCCCCACCTTCTGCCGTACGACGATCTGCCGTACGACCGTCAACTCCTACGGCCGCTACGCCTACCTCACCGTCGCCGGCTTCACCAACGGCAAGGACGTCACGGAGAAGGACAGCGCCGTCTTCGCCGCCGGCGACGACCTCGCCAAGTCCACCTTCGACCAGATCCGCCGCAGGGGCCAGGCCCAGGCGGCGGCCGCGGCCAACGAGCAGTAACCCGCATCCGGCCCGCCCGGGGTCAGCAGCAGCCGCCCCCGGGCACCCCCGGCAGGCTCCGCCGGTTCCGCGCTTCCTTGTTCCGCGCGGCCAGCAGTTCGTCCGCCGGGTACCCGACCTCCTCCAGGGTCAGCCCGTGCGGCCGTACGACATGCACGGCGGAATCCCGCACCCCGGCGGCCAGCACCTTTCCGGGCCAGTCGGCGTCCCGGTGCCCGTCCCCCACGAACAACAGCGCCCCGATCAACGACCGCACCATGTTGTGGCAGAAGGCGTCGGCCCGCACGGTGGCCGTGATGATCCCGTCGTCCCCCCGCACCAGGCTCAGCTTCTGGAGCGTACGAATGGTCGTCGCCCCTTCCCGCCGCTTGCAGTAGGCCGCGAAGTCGTGCTCCCCCAGCAGCCGCCGCGCCGCCTCGTTCATGGCGTCCACGTCCAGCGGCCAGTCGTGCCACAGCACGTGACCGCGCAGCAACGGGTCGACGCCACCGGGATTGTCGGTGACGCGGTAGGCGTACCGCCGCCAGACGGCCGAGAACCGGGCGTTGAAGCCACTGGGCGCCTCCCGCAGCGCCCACACCCGTACGTCCCTGGAAAGCCGCCCGGCGAGCCGCTTGAGCAGCTTCCCGTGGTGCTCGTCCCAGACCTCCCGCGGCAGGTCGACATGAGCCACCTGCCCCCGCGCGTGCACCCCGGCGTCCGTCCGCCCGGCCACGGTCAGCTCATACGTCTCCCCGGACCGCGTCACGGTCCGCAGCGCACCCTCGATCTCCCCCTGAACGGTCCGCCGCCCCCCGGCCTGCTTGGCCCACCCGGAAAACTCACTCCCGTCGTACGACAGGTCCAGCCGCACCCGTACGAACCCGGGCCGCACTTCGTCACTCACTCCTGGATCCTCTCAGGTACAGAAAAGCGGGCCCGCTCCTGGAAAGGAACGGGCCCGCTCAAGCGCGCCCCTTAAAGGGGCGCGGGGAACTGCGCGAACAACCACGACGCCGCCGCAGCCGCCGACAAACCGTCCCCGGCAGAACGCTTACGCGTCCTTGGACTCCTCGGCGGCGGCCTCTTCGCCGGCCTCGTCGGCCTTGGTCGTGTCGACCTTCGGCTCAGCGACCTCGGCGTCCTTGGCGGAACGCTTCGTCGCGGCCTCGGCCTCACCCGTCGCCTGCTGCGCGACCGTCAGCGCCTCGACCAGCTCGATGACAGCCATGGGCGCGTTGTCGCCACGACGGTTACCGATCTTGGTGATACGGGTGTAGCCACCCGGACGGTTCTCGTACCGCGGGCCGATCTCGGTGAAGAGCGTGTGCACGACGCTCTTGTCCGTGATGACCTGGAGCACCTGACGGCGGTTGTGAAGGTCGCCCTTCTTGCCCTTGGTGATCAGACGCTCGGCGTACGGACGCAGCTTGCGCGCCTTCGCCTCGGTGGTGGTGATACGGCCGTGCTCGAACAGCGCCTTCGCGAGGTTCGCGAGCAGCAGCTTCTCGTGCGCGGCACTGCCGCCCAGACGGGCACCCTTGGTGGGCTTCGGCATGCTGTTTCTCCTAGGTGTCTGCCCCGGCCGTATCAGGTACCGGGGTCAGTGTCCGAGCAGGCGGCTGCCTGTCGAAGATCCGGGAGCAGCCCCGAAGGGGCGCGCTCCCGGAAGGGGCGCGGGGCGGTGTCGATATGCGACTCCGTCGCGTGGGCGCGACCAGCCACAGTGCACCCGCACCCGAAAACGGACCGTCCGGCCCGAGCTCTTAGTACTGCTCGGTCTCGACGAAGCCCGCGTCCGCGTCATCGTCGGCGCCGAACGCGTCGGCCGCGGCGGTCGGGTCGAACCCGGGAGGCGAGTCCTTGAGCGCGAGGCCCATACCCGCCAGCTTCGCCTTGACCTCGTCGATCGACTTCGCACCGAAGTTACGGATGTCGAGCAGATCGGCCTCGGAACGAGCCACGAGCTCACCCACGGAGTGGATGCCCTCGCGCTTGAGGCAGTTGTACGACCGAACGGTGAGCTCGAGCTCCTCGATCGGCAGGGCGAGATCAGCGGCGAGGGCGGCGTCCGTCGGGGACGGACCCATGTCGATGCCCTCGGCGTCGATGTTGAGCTCACGGGCCAGACCGAACAGCTCGACCAGGGTCTTACCGGCCGACGCCATGGCGTCACGCGGACGCATGGCCTGCTTGGTCTCGACGTCGACGATCAGCTTGTCGAAGTCGGTGCGCTGCTCGACACGAGTCGCCTCGACCTTGTACGTGACCTTGAGAACCGGCGAGTAGATCGAGTCGACCGGGATACGGCCGATCTCCTGGCCCACCTGCTTGTTCTGCACGGCGGAGACATAACCGCGGCCGCGCTCGACCGTCAGCTCCATCTCCAGCTTGCCCTTGCCGTTGAGCGTGGCGAGGACGAGGTCGGGGTTGTGCACCTCGACACCGGCCGGGGGCGCGATGTCGGCGGCGGTGACCAGACCCGGGCCCTGCTTGCGCAGGTACATCACGACCGGCTCGTCGTGCTCCGAGGAGACGACCAGCTGCTTGATGTTGAGGATCAGGTCGGTGACGTCCTCCTTGACGCCCGGCACGGTGGTGAACTCGTGCAGGACACCGTCGATCCGGATGCTGGTGACAGCGGCACCGGGGATCGACGACAGGAGCGTACGACGCAGGGAGTTGCCGAGGGTGTAGCCGAAGCCCGGCTCCAGCGGCTCGATCACGAACCGGGAGCGGAACTCGTCTACGACCTCTTCGGTCAACGAGGGACGCTGAGCGATCAGCATGTTGCGATCCTTCAGTCAGGGGCACCCACTATTTGATGCCCTGAGGTATGACAAGGGTACGGGCGATACGACCCCGAAGAGCCATACCGCCCGAAAACCTCAGACCAAGCAGCCGTACATCGGCCCCGAAGGGTCAGACGCGGCGACGCTTGGGCGGACGGCAGCCGTTGTGCGGGGTGGGCGTGACGTCCTGGATGGAGCCGACCTCGAGACCGGTCGCCTGCAGCGAACGGATGGCCGTCTCACGACCCGAACCCGGGCCCTTGACGAACACGTCGACCTTGCGCATGCCGTGCTCCTGCGCGCGACGGGCGGCCGACTCGGCGGCCATCTGCGCGGCGAACGGCGTGGACTTGCGGGAGCCCTTGAAGCCGACGTGGCCGGCGGAGGCCCAGGAGATCACGTTGCCCGAGGGGTCCGTGATCGAGACGATCGTGTTGTTGAACGTGCTCTTGATGTGCGCGTGACCGTGAGCGACGTTCTTCTTTTCCTTGCGGCGCACCTTCTTGGCAGCGCCCTGACGACCCTTGGGGGGCATCTACAAACTCCTACGGGGAGGTGGTCGGTCCTACAGCGAAGACCGCTGATGAAGCGTTGTCCGCTGAGGACTACTTCTTGCCCGGCTTCTTCTTACCGGCGATGGCGCGACGCGGGCCCTTGCGGGTGCGGGCGTTGGTGCTGGTGCGCTGACCGCGGACGGGCAGACCACGACGGTGACGCAGACCCTGGTAGCAGCCGATCTCGACCTTGCGGCGGATGTCGGCCTGGATCTCGCGACGGAGGTCACCCTCGGTCTTGATGTTGCTGTCCACGTACTCGCGGATCGCGACGAGCTGCTCCTCGGAGAGGTCGCGGACGCGGGTGTCCGCGTCGACGCCGGTCGCTGCCAGCGTCTCCTGAGAGAGAGTCCGGCCGATGCCGAACACGTAGGTGAGGGCGACCTCCACGCGCTTGTCGCGCGGGATGTCAACACCGGAAACGCGTGCCATTCAATGGCTCCTGGTGATCTTCGGAGGTCTTCCACAGAACCGTTTCCCAGCCGCCGTACCAGGTACGAACTGGGTCCCCGGCCTCCGAACCGGGGGTATCAGGCACTTTCACCGTGCCTGGGTCCTGCGTATGAACATGTTCAGCTTGCGTCGCGCGAAACTCTGCGAATAGGGCAGAGGGATCGGTCGTGCGTCAGCCCTGGCGCTGCTTGTGGCGCGGGTTCTCGCAGATGACCATGACCCGACCGTGACGGCGGATCACCCTGCACTTGTCGCAGATCTTCTTGACGCTCGGCTTGACCTTCATGGGGTGAGGTTCTCCGGGTCAGTGCCACCACCCGCGTCCCGGAGAACCGGGGCACGGAGAGAGGGGCAAGATCTACTTGTAGCGGTAGACGATGCGGCCACGCGTCAGGTCGTACGGAGACAACTCCACCACGACCCGGTCGTCAGGGAGGATACGGATGTAGTGCATACGCATCTTGCCGCTGATGTGTGCCAGGACCTGGTGGCCGTTCTGGAGCTCGACCTTGAACATGGCGTTCGGAAGAGACTCGACGACAGTGCCCTCGATCTCGATGGCACCTTGCTTCTTGGCCACGCTTCGCCCTTCGAATCGACTACCTTGATCGACTCTGAGCGACCGAATGAGGACACACGGACACACGAGAGCCGACGAGTCAGTCTACGCCAGGGCTCCCGGAAACACGAATTCGGGTAAGGCTGCCCCACGCAGAAGATCGTTACTCCGGCTGACGGACACCGACAGCCGGCGCGGAGCTCAGCCCAGCGGATCGGGAGCCGCGACGACCCCGTGCTCGGCCAGCTTCGCCTTGCCCCCGTCGGGGGCGGTGAGTACGAGCGGCCCGGCCTCCGTGAGCGCGACCGAGTGCTCCCAGTGCGACGACGACGTACCGTCCGTCGTCACCACGGTCCAGTCGTCGGCCAGGACCTTCGTCTTCGGCGTCCCCAGGGACACCATGGGCTCGATGGCGAGGCAGAACCCGGGCACCAGCTTCGGCCCCTTGCCCCGCCGCTTCTCGACGTAGTTCAGCAGGTGCGGGTCCATGTGCATCTCGGTGCCGATGCCGTGGCCGCCGTAGTCCTCGACGATCCCGTACTTGCCGCCGCCCGGCTTCGGCTGCCGGCGGATGTACGTCTCGATGGCCCGGGAGACGTCCACGAGCCGGTTCCCCTGCTTCATCGCGGCGATGCCGGCCCACATGGACTCCTCGGTCACCCGGGAGAGCTCCAGCAGCTCCGGAGCGTGTCCGGAGCCCACGAAGGCGGTGTAGGCCGCGTCGCCGTGCCAGCCCTCGACGATCGCGCCGCAGTCGATGGAGATGATGTCGCCGTCCTTCAGGACGGCCTCGTCGCTCGGGATGCCATGCACCACGACCTCGTTCGCCGACGTACAGATCGTCGCGGGGAAGCCGCCGTACCCGAGGAAGTTCGACTTGGCCCCGTGCTCCGCGAGCACCTTGCGCGCCACCTCGTCGAGGTCCTTCGTGGAGGCGCCCGGCACGGCGGCCTCCCGAGTGGCCGCGTGGATGGCGGCGACGACCAGCCCCGCCTCGCGCATCTTGGCGATCTGCTCGGGGCTCTTGATCTGCACCATGGGGGCCTGCGCTCTCCGTCTTCTCTGCCTGCGTAACTGATCGGGCTTGGAATTGCCTACACAACAGTACGGCCGCGATGCCCGTCTCGGGCACCGCGGCCGTCGTACCGCTGACGACTACTGGTCGTCGTCCTCGCGCTTGAGCGCGTCCATGGCGCGCTGGGTGACCTCTTCCACCGGACCGAGGGACGAGATCGTCACCACGAGGCCCTGGGCCTTGTAGTAGTCGATGATCGGCTCGGTCTGCGTGTGGTAGACCTCCAGGCGCTTGCGGACGGTCTCCTCGGAGTCGTCGTCACGCTGGTACAGCTCGCCGCCGCAGACGTCACAGACGCCATCCCGCTTCGGCTGCTTGTACGTGACGTGGAAGACGTGTGAGGAGTCGTTCCGGCAGATGCGGCGGCCGGCGATGCGCTTGACGACCTCTTCCTCGGGGACCTCCAGGTCCAGGACGGCGTCCAGGTTCATGGACTCGTCCTGGAGCGTCACGTCCAGCGCCTCGGCCTGCGAGACATTGCGCGGGAAGCCGTCGAGCAGAAAGCCCTGTTCGGCGTCCGGCTGCTCCATGCGGTCCTTGGCCATGGCGATGGTGACCTCGTCCGGCACCAGATCGCCCTTGTCCATGTAGGACTTCGCGAGTTTGCCGAGCTCCGTCTGCTTGCTGATGTTGGCCCGGAACAGGTCGCCCGTGGAAATGTGCGGGATCGACAGGTTCTGTGCCAGGAACGCGGCCTGCGTTCCCTTACCGGCACCCGGCGGCCCGACGAGGACGATACGCATCAGCGGAGGAACCCTTCGTAATTGCGCTGCTGAAGCTGGCTCTCGATCTGCTTCACGGTCTCCAGCCCCACACCCACGATGATCAGGATGCTGGTACCACCGAACGGGAAGTTCTGGTTTGCCCCGAAACCAGCCAACGCCATCGTCGGGACGAGAGCAATCAGACCCAAGTACAGCGAACCCGGCCAGGTGATCCGGTTGAGTACGTAACTCAGGTACTCAGCGGTCGGTCGGCCAGCCCGGATGCCCGGGATGAAGCCACCATACTTCTTCATGTTGTCCGCGACTTCCTCGGGGTTGAACGAGATGGCCACGTAGAAGAAGGCGAAGAAGACAATCAGGAAGAAGTAGATCGTGATATGCGCCGGCGCGGCCGTGTCGGCCAAGTTGGCTGTGACCCATTTCGCCCAACCCGCAGTGGAGTTGGAGAACTGCACGACCAGTGCCGGGATATAGAGCAGCGACGAGGCAAAGATCACAGGGATGATGCCCGCCTGGTTGACCTTCAGCGGG
Organism: Streptomyces adelaidensis; assembly: GCF_016598475.1. Lineage (GTDB taxonomy): Bacteria > Actinomycetota > Actinomycetes > Streptomycetales > Streptomycetaceae > Streptomyces > Streptomyces adelaidensis. The sequence goes on along the minus strand of NZ_JAEMUX010000002.1, from coordinate 174,650 downwards.
ATGTACGTCGACGTGCCGCCGTAGGATCGGCGGCCGATCATGCGCTTCGCGTACTGGACCGGGATACGGCGCTGGGCCTGCTCGACGAAGACGACGAGCGCGACCATGACCAGGCCGACCGCCATGACGGTGCCGAACTCGATCCAGCCGTCCGCGAGAGTGCCCTGCTCCTTGATGGCCCACAGCGCGGACGGGAAGGTGGCGGCGATCGAGATGAACATCAGGATCGACATGCCGTTGCCGATGCCTCGGTCGGTGATGAGCTCACCGAGCCACATGACGACGGCCGTACCGGCGGTCATGGTGATGACCATGACCATGGTGGAGTAGATCGAGCGGTCGGGCACGATCTGGCCGGCCAACTGGCAGCCGCTGAACAGCGAGCCACTGCGGGCGGTGGCGACGAGGCCGGTGCCCTGGAGGATGGCGAGAGCGACCGTCAGATAACGCGTGTACTGCGTGATCTTCGCCGTACCGGCCTGCCCCTCCTTCTTCAGGGCTTCCAGACGCGGGATCACCACGGTCAGCAGCTGCAGAATGATGCTCGCCGTGATGTACGGCATGATGCCGAGCGCGAAGATCGTGATCTGCAGAAGCGCGCCACCACTGAACATGTTCACGAGACCGAAGAGACCCTTGTTGGTCTGGGCCTGGTCGATACAGAACTGCACGGCGGTGTAGTCGACGCCCGGGATCGGGACATGCGTACCGATCCGGTAGATCACGATGATGGCGAGCGTGAAGAGCAGCTTCTTGCGCAGGTCGGGCGTCTTGAACGCCCGGGCGAACGCGGTGAGCACGGTGCCTCCTGCGACCCCCGCGCTACTGCGTCAAGGGTGACGGTTTTGGGATTCTGATGAGGACGACTTACGTAACGCTTAACTGTCGTGTCGAGTGCCCGGTGTAGGAGCACCCTGTGAAAACGGGCAGCGCTGGTCACCTTACCGGCGAGACCGCTCCCCTAGGAACGACCAACCGGGGATACCCCATTTGTGGGGTATCCCCGGTCGGGATCGCTCAAGTCATCGAGACACCTGGTGTGTTCAGACGAGCTCGGTGACGGTACCGCCGGCGGCGGTGATCTTCTCCTTGGCGGAGCCGGAGACGGCGTCGACCGTCACCTGCAGCGCCACGGAGATCTCGCCCTGGCCGAGGACCTTGACGAGGCTGTTCTTGCGGACGGCACCCTTGGCGACCAGGTCGGCAACGGTGACCTCCCCACCCTCGGGGTAGAGGGCGGAGAGCTTGTCCAGGTTCACGACCTGGAACTCCGTCTTGAAGGGGTTCTTGAAGCCCTTCAGCTTCGGGAGACGCATGTGGAGGGGCATCTGGCCACCCTCGAAGCGCTCCGGAACCTGGTAACGGGCCTTCGTACCCTTGGTACCACGACCAGCCGTCTTACCCTTCGACGCCTCACCACGACCCACACGGGTCCTGGCGGTCTTGGCGCCCGGGGCGGGACGGAGGTTGTGGATCTTGAGCGGGTTGTTCTCCGCCATGATCAGTCGACCTCCTCGACCGTCACGAGGTGGCGGACGGTGTGCACCATTCCGCGGAACTCGGGGCGGTCCTCCTTGACGACCTGCGTGTTGATGCCCTTGAGACCAAGGGAGCGCAGGGTGTCACGGTGGTTCTGCTTGCTGCCGATGTACGACTTCGTCTGCGTGACCTTGAGGCGAGCCATTACGCACCCGCCCCGGCACGCGCACGGAGCAGAGCCGCGGGGGCGACGTCCTCGAGGGGCAGACCACGGCGAGCCGCGATCTCCTCGGGACGCTGCAGACCCTTGAGGGCCGCCACGGTCGCGTGCACGATGTTGATCGCGTTGGACGAGCCGAGCGACTTCGACAGGATGTCGTGAACGCCCGCGCACTCGAGCACCGCACGCACCGGGCCACCGGCGATAACGCCGGTACCGGGGGAAGCAGGCTTGAGCAGGACGACGCCCGCGGCCTTCTCGCCCGTGATCGGGTGCGGGATGGTGCCCTGGATACGGGGGACCTTGAAGAAGTGCTTCTTGGCCTCCTCAACACCCTTGGCGATGGCGGCCGGCACCTCCTTGGCCTTGCCGTAACCGACACCCACGGTGCCGTCACCATCGCCTACCACGACCAGCGCGGTAAAGCTGAAGCGACGACCACCCTTCACTACCTTGGCGACGCGGTTGATCGCGACAACGCGCTCAACGTACGCGGTCTTCTCGGCGGCAGCTGCGCCGCCGTCACGGCCCTTCCGGTCCCGCCGCTCGCCGCCACCGGCACCGCCACCGCGGCGCTGGGGTCCAGCCATTGGATTTACCTCTCTCTTTCCGCTAGCTACGCAGCGAGCTCAGAACTTGAGCCCGGCCTCGCGGGCGGCGTCGGCCAGGGCCGCGATGCGACCCGCGTACCGGTTACCACCACGGTCGAATACGACGGCCTCGACACCGGCGGCCTTGGCACGCTCGGCGACCAGGGCGCCGACCTTGCCGGCCTGAGCCGACTTGTCGTCGTCGCCGCCACGGATGGACGTGTCCAAGGTGGACGCCGACGCAAGGGTGTGACCCTTGATGTCGTCGATCACCTGGGCCACGATGTGGCGGTTCGAGCGGGTCACGACCAGGCGGGGACGCTCAGCCGTACCGTTGACGTTCTTACGGATCCGGATGTGGCGCCGCTTGATGGCAGCACGCTTGTAAGCGTCGCCCTTAGCGATCTTCGTACCGTATGCCATGGCTTACTTACCCGCCTTTCCGACCTTGCGGCGGATGACTTCGCCCTCGTACTTGACGCCCTTGGCCTTGTACGGGTCAGGCTTGCGCAGCTTGCGGATATTGGCCGCAACCTCGCCGACCTTCTGCTTGTCGATGCCCTCGACCGAGAACCGGGTGGGGTTCTCGACCTTGAAGGAGATTCCTTCGGGGGCCTCGACGGTGATCGGGTGGCTGTAGCCGAGCGCGAACTCAAGGTTCGATCCCTTGGCGGTCACGCGGTAACCGACACCACTGATTTCGAGCTTCTTCACGTAACCCTGGGTCACGCCGGTGATCATGTTCGCCACCAGCGTGCGGGACAGGCCGTGCAGGGCCTTGCTCTGACGCTCGTCGTTGGGGCGGGTGACGTTCAGAACGCCGTCCTCACCCTTGGCGATCTCGATCGGCGCCACGACGGTGTGGGACAGGGAGCCCTTGGGGCCCTTGACCGCAACCGTCTGGCCGTCGATGGTGACATCCACGCCGGCGGGAACCGTGATGGGGAGCTTGCCAATGCGCGACATAGCTGTTTCCTCCGTTCCCTTCCGCTACCAGACGTAGGCGAGAACTTCTCCGCCTACGCCCTTCTTGCCGGCCTGCTTGTCGGTGAGGAGACCGTGCGACGTGGAGATGATCGCCACGCCGAGGCCGCCCAGCACCTTGGGCAGGGAGGTGGACTTCGCGTAAACCCGGAGACCGGGCTTGGAGATCCGCTTGATGCCCGCGATGGAGCGCTCACGGTTCGGGCCGAACTTCAGCTCGAGGACGAGGCTCTTGCCGACCTCGGCGTCCTCGACCTTCCAGCCCGTGATGAAGCCCTCCTGCTGGAGGATCTCCGCGATGTGAGACTTGATCTTCGATGCCGGCATCGTCACGGAGTCGTGGTATGCCGAGTTCGCGTTTCGCAGACGCGTAAGCATGTCTGCGATCGGATCAGTCATGGTCATAAATTGGCCTTCGGCCTCTCTCGCCGGGGTTTCCAGGTGCCCATCCCTCTCCTCGATCCGAGACGAGGCGGGTGCGGTGCGGTGGACCTACGGCGTAGTAAGTCGTACGGGCGGCAACAGGCGCCCAACCCTCCAAGCCTAAGCCATGGAAGGGTGGGCGCCTGACACGCCCAGTGCTTACCGAGAGCTCCGGAAATCCCTTATTAGGGGGATTACCAGGAGCTCTTGGTCACGCCCGGCAGCTCGCCACGGTGAGCCATCTCACGGAGGCACACGCGGCACAGGCCGAACTTGCGGTACACGGAGTGCGGACGGCCGCAGCGCTGGCAGCGCGTGTAGCCACGTACTCCGAACTTGGGCTTACGAGCAGCCTTGGCAATCAGAGCCTTCTTCGCCATCTCGCTCACGCCTCCTTGAAGGGGAAGCCGAGGTGACGAAGGAGCGCGCGGCCCTCAGCGTCGTTGGTCGCCGTGGTCACCACGGTGATGTCCATACCCCGGGTGCGGTCGATCTTGTCCTGGTCGATCTCGTGGAACATGACCTGCTCGGTGAGACCGAAGGTGTAGTTGCCACGGCCGTCGAACTGCTTGGGGGACAGACCACGGAAGTCGCGGATGCGCGGCAGCGCGAGCGACAGGGTGCGGTCCAGGAACTCCCACATGCGGTCGCCACGAAGCGTGACGTGGGCACCGATCGGCTGGCCCTCACGCAGCTTGAACTGCGCGATGGACTTACGGGCCTTGGTGACGGCCGGCTTCTGACCGGTGATCGTGGTGAGGTCGCGGATGGCGCCCTCGATCAGCTTGGAGTCGCGGGCGGCGTCGCCCACACCCATGTTGACCACGATCTTGACGAGGCCCGGGGTCTGCATGACGTTCTCGTAGGAGAACTCTTCCTGCAGCTTGCCCGCGATCTCCTCGCGGTACTTCGTCTTGAGACGCGGAGTCGTGGTGGTAGCCATCAGATGTCCTCACCCGTCCGCTTGGCAACGCGGATCTTGTTGCCCTCGTCGTCGAAGCGGTAACCGACACGCGTGACGACCTTGTTGCCGTCCTTCTCAACGACCAGCTGGACGTTGGAGACGTGGACAGGCGCCTCGGTCGTGACGATGCCACCGGCCTGCGAACCCTTGGCGGTCGGGCCGGCCTTGGTGTGCTTCTTGACCCGGTTGACACCCTCGACCAGGACGCGGTCCTCACGGGGGAAGGCCGCGATGACCTTGCCCTGCTTGCCCTTGTCCTTACCGGTGATGACCTGAACCAGGTCGCCCTTCTTGATCTTCATGCTTACAGCACCTCCGGCGCGAGCGAGATGATCTTCATGAACTTCTTCTCGCGCAGCTCCCGGCCGACCGGGCCGAAGATACGGGTGCCACGAGGGTCGCCGTCGTTCTTCAGAATGACAGCGGCGTTCTCGTCGAAGCGGATGTACGAGCCGTCCGGACGACGGCGCTCCTTGACGGTGCGAACGATGACCGCCTTGATGACGTCACCCTTCTTCACGTTGCCGCCGGGGATCGCGTCCTTGACGGTGGCGACGATGACGTCACCGATGCCCGCGTAGCGGCGACCGGAGCCACCGAGCACACGGATGCAAAGGATTTCCTTCGCACCAGTGTTGTCGGCGACACGCAGTCGCGACTCCTGCTGGATCACGTCTATCTCCTGTTTGTCTGCCGGTTCCCGGCAGGGGCCTCAGTGACGAGGACCCCTGCCGAGCCTGGCGGAACTGTCCTGCGGGGATGCCCGCAGGAATTACTTGGCCTTCTCGAGGATCTCGACGACGCGCCAGTGCTTCGTCGCGGACAGCGGCCGGGTCTCCATGAGGAGGACACGGTCGCCGGTGCCGGCGGCGTTCTGCTCGTCGTGCGCCTTGAGCTTGCTCGTGCTGCGGATGACCTTGCCGTACAGGGCGTGCTTCTTGCGGTCCTCGACAGCGACGACGACGGTCTTGTCCATCTTGTCGCTGACGACGATGCCCTCACGGGTCTTGCGGAAGCCGCGCGCCTCAGTGTTGGTCTCAGTCACGTTGTTCTCACTCATCAGGCGCTCTCCACCGTCTCGATGCCCAGCTCGCGCTCACGCATCAGGGTGTAGATCCGCGCGATGTCCTTACGGACGGCCTTGAGCCGACCGTGGTTCTCGAGCTGACCCGTCGCCGCCTGGAAGCGGAGGTTGAACAGCTCTTCCTTGGCTTCGCGGAGCTTCGCCAGAAGCTCCTCGTCACCCAGTTCGCGCAGCTCGGACGCCTTGGTACCGGCCGACATCACGCTTCACCTGCCTCGCGCTTGACGATCCGGCACTTCATCGGCAGCTTGTGAGCGGCGCGAGTCAGGGCCTCACGGGCGATCTTCTCGTTGGGGTAGGACAGCTCGAACATGACCCGGCCCGGGTGCACGTTCGCGATCCACCACTCCGGCGAACCCTTACCGGAACCCATGCGGGTCTCGGCAGGCTTCTTCGTGAGCGGGCGGTCCGGGTAGATGTTGATCCAGACCTTGCCGCCACGCTTGATGTGGCGGGTCATGGCGATACGGGCCGCCTCGATCTGGCGGTTGGTCACGTACGCCGGCGTGAGGGCCTGAATGCCGTACTCGCCGAACGCGACCGTCGTACCACCCTTGGCCTGACCGCGGCGCTTGGGGTGGTGCTGCTTGCGGTGCTTGACCCGTCGGGGGATCAGCATTTCGGTCAGGCCTCCGTTCCGGTGCTCTCAGCCGGAGCGGCAGCCGCCGGAGCCTCGGCCTTGGGGGCCTCGGCGGCGGGAGCCTGCTGCGGCTTGCGACCGCGACCGCCGCGCTCGCCACCACGGCCACCACGGGCCGGGCGGTCGGCGCCACCGCCACCACCACGGGCCGGGCGGTTGCCGGCGCGGGCAGCGGCGTTCTCGGCGCGGACCTCGGCGATGTTCTTGACGTCGCCCTTGTAGATCCAGACCTTCACACCGATGCGGCCGAAGGTCGTCTTGGCCTCGAAGAAGCCGTAGTCCACGTTCGCGCGGAGCGTGTGCAGGGGCACGCGGCCCTCGCGGTAGAACTCCGAGCGGGACATCTCGGCGCCGCCGAGGCGGCCACCGCACTGGATCTTGATGCCCTTGGCGCCGGCCTTCATCGTGCCCTGCATGCTCTTACGCATGGCGCGACGGAAGGAGACGCGGGAGGAGAGCTGCTCGGCAACGGCCTGAGCAACCAGCTGAGCGTCCGTCTCGGGGCTCTTGACCTCGAGGATGTTCAGCTGGACCTGCTTGCCCGTGAGCTTCTCGAGGTCACCGCGGATGCGGTCGGCCTCGGCGCCACGGCGGCCGATGACGATGCCCGGACGAGCGGTGTGGATGTCCACCCGCACGCGGTCACGGGTGCGCTCGATCTCAACCTTCGAGATGCCGGCGCGCTCCATGCCGGACGTCATCATCCGACGGATGGCGACGTCTTCCTTGACGTAGTCCTTGTACAGCTTGTCGGCGTACCACCGGGACTTGAAGTCCGTGGTGATGCCGAGCCGGAACCCATGCGGGTTAACCTTCTGGCCCATTACCGGGTTCCTTCCTTGCTGCTGACGACCACGGTGATGTGGCTGGTCCGCTTGCGGATCCGGTAGGCACGGCCCTGGGCGCGCGGACGGAACCGCTTCAGGGTCGGGCCCTCGTCGACGTACGCCTCGCTGATGACCAGCGAAGAGGCGTCGGTGTGCTCGTAGTTGTGCGCGGCATTGGCGATGGCGCTGTCAAGCACCTTGCCAACCGGCACGCTCGCGGCCTGCGGGGCGAAACGCAGGACGGCCTGAGCCTCCGTGGCGTCCATGCCACGGATGAGGTCCACCACGCGGCGGGCCTTCATGGGCGTGACGCGGATGTACCGCGCCTGGGCCCTGGCTTCCATGGTTGTCCTTCCAGTGTCTGTCATGGTCATTCCACCCCGCGTTAGCGGCGCTTCGACTTCCGGTCGTCCTTGACGTGACCCCGGAAGGTGCGCGTCGGCGAGAACTCGCCGAGCTTGTGGCCGACCATCGACTCGGTGACAAACACCGGGATGTGGATCTTGCCGTTGTGCACCGCGATCGTGTGACCGAGCATGGCCGGGATGATCATCGAGCGACGGGACCAGGTCTTGATGACGTTCTTGGTACCGGCTTCGTTCTGTACGTCCACCTTCTTGATGAGGTGTCCGTCGACGAAGGGCCCCTTCTTGAGACTGCGCGGCATCTAAACCCGCTCCTAGCGCTTCTTGTTCGTCTTGCGGCGGCGGACGATGTACTTGTTCGAAGCCTTCTTCGGCGAACGAGTACGACCCTCCTTCTGACCCCAGGGGCTGACCGGGTGGCGACCACCGGAGGTCTTGCCCTCACCACCACCGTGGGGGTGGTCAACCGGGTTCATCGCCACACCGCGGACGGTCGGGCGGACGCCCAGCCAGCGCTTACGGCCGGCCTTGCCCCAGTTGATGTTGCTCTGCTCGGCGTTGCCGACCTCGCCGACGGTGGCGCGGCAGCGCACGTCGACCAGGCGGATCTCACCGGACGGCATGCGGAGGTGGGCCATCGAGCCCTCCTTCGCGAGCAGCTGCACGGAGGCACCGGCGGAGCGGGCGAACTTGGCACCGCCACCGGGACGGAGCTCGATCGCGTGGATCGTGGTACCGACCGGGATGTTGCGGAGGGCCAGGTTGTTGCCCGGCTTGATGTCGGCCCCGGGACCGTTCTCGACGCGGTCACCCTGCTGCAGGTTGCGCGGGGCGAGGATGTAGCGCTTCTCGCCGTCGGCGTAGTGCAGCAGCGCGATGCGCGCGGTGCGGTTGGGGTCGTACTCGATGTGCGCGACCTTCGCCGGCACGCCGTCCTTGTCGTGACGACGGAAGTCGATCACGCGGTAGGCGCGCTTGTGGCCACCACCCTGGTGACGGACGGTCACACGACCGGAATTGTTACGGCCGCCCTTGCTGTGCAGGGGGCGAACCAGCGACTTCTCCGGCGTGGACCGCGTGATCTCGACGAAGTCGGCGACGCTGGAACCACGACGGCCCGGCGTAGTCGGCTTGTACTTGCGGATTCCCATTTCTCAGTCCTCGTCCGATATCGGACGATCCGACCCGCTTACGCGGTCGGACCGCCGAAGATGTCGATACGGTCGCCTTCGGCAAGGGTCACGATCGCGCGCTTGCTGTCGGCACGCTTACCGAAGCCCGTCTTCGTCCGCTTGCGCTTGCCCTGGCGGTTGATCGTGTTGACCCCGGTGACCTTGACCGAGAAGACCGCCTGGACGGCCTGCTTGATCTGGGTCTTGTTGGAGCCCGGCGCGACGATGAAGGTGTACTTGCCCTCGTCGAGCAGCGCGTAGCTCTTCTCCGACACGACCGGCTTCAGCAGGACGTCACGGTGGTCCGTGAACGACTTGCTGGGCGCGGTGACGACGGTGTTCTTGCCCTCGGTGGCGTGGCGCTTCGCCTTGGCGACGCGCGCGGCCTTGGCGGCCTTGGCCGCCTTGGAGGCGATGCTCGGGTGACGCGTAGCCATCAGGCCTCGCTCCCTTCGGTGTCGGTGGCCGTGTTCGGGCCGGACACGAAGGACTCAAGGGCGGCCTGGGTGAAGACCACATCGTCCGAGACGATCACGTCGTACGTGTTCAGCTGGCCCGGCTCCAGGATGTGGACCTGGGGCAGGTTGCGGGCGGAGAGCCACGCGGCCTCGTCGGCGCGGTCGACGACCAGGAGCAGGTTCTTGCGCTCCGAGATCTTGCCGAACAGCGACTTGGCGGCCTTGGTGGACGGGGTCTCGCCCTCGATCACGCCGGTGACGACGTGGATGCGGTTGTGGCGGGCCCGGTCGGTGAGGGCGTGGCGCAGGGCCGCGGCCTTCATCTTCTTCGGGGTCCGCTGCGAGTAGTCACGCGGCTGCGGGCCGTGGACGACGCCACCGCCGGCGAACTGCGGCGCACGGGTCGAGCCCTGGCGGGCGCGGCCGGTGCCCTTCTGGCGGTACGGCTTCCTGCCGCCACCACGGACTTCACCGCGGCGCTTGGTCTTGTGCGTGCCCTGACGGGCAGCCGCGTTCTGCGCGACGACGACCTGGTGGATCAGCGGGATGCTGATCTTCTCCACGCCGAAGATCTCCGCGGGGAGTTCGACGCTTCCGGTCTTCTCGCCGGCAGGCGAAAGGATGTCAACAGTGCTCATCGGTACCTCAGGCCCCCTTGGCCGCGGTGCGGACCAGGACGAGGCCGCCGTTCGGACCGGGAACCGCGCCCTTGATGAGCAGCAGACCCTTCTCCGCGTCAACGGCGTGGACGGTCAGGTTCTGGGTGGTGACCCGCTCGTTGCCCATGCGACCCGCCATGCGGAGGCCCTTGAACACACGGCCCGGGGTGGCGCAGCCACCGATGGAACCGGGGGAGCGGTGCTTGCGCTGGGTGCCGTGACCGGCGCCGAGGCCCTTGAAGTTGTGACGCTTCATGACACCGGCGAAGCCCTTGCCCTTGCTCTTGCCGGTCACGTCCACCTTGACGCCGGCCTCGAAGACCTCGGCGGAGATCTCCTGACCCAGCGTGTACTCGGAGGCGTCCGCGGTGCGGATCTCGACGAGGTGGCGGCGGGGAGTGACGTCGGCCTTGGCGAAGTGACCCTTGAGGGGCTTGTTCACCTTGCGAGGGTCGATCTCGCCAAAGGCGATCTGGACCGCCTCGTAGCCGTCGGCGTCGTTCGTACGGACCTGGGTGACGACGTTCGGGCTGGCCTTGACGACGGTGACCGGAACAACACGGTTGTTCTCGTCCCACACCTGCGTCATGCCGAGCTTCTCGCCCAGGATGCCCTTGATCTGCTTAGCCATTCTCAGATCACCGGCCTTCAGAGCTTGATCTCGATGTCGACACCGGCCGGGAGGTCGAGTCGCATCAGAGAGTCAACGGTCTTGGGCGTCGGGTCGAGGATGTCGATCAGGCGCTTGTGCGTGCGCATCTCGAAGTGCTCGCGCGAGTCCTTGTACTTGTGCGGCGACTTGATGACGCAGTACACGTTCTTCTCAGTGGGCAGCGGCACCGGGCCCGCGACCGACGCACCAGTGCGCGTCACCGTCTCGACGATCTTCTTCGCCGAGGAATCGATGACCTCGTGGTCGTAGGCCTTGAGCCGGATGCGGATCTTCTGTCCCGCCATGGCTACTCAGTAGTCCTTTGTCTGGTTTAACGCTCTGGAACCCGGTGTTCCCTGACCCGCTCCTCCGACCCACGCGGTCGGGTGTGTCGCGCCCCCGCCGACATAGATGCCCCTTGTTCGAGCATCCCCAGTCCGGGAAACGCGGCCCTTCCGGAACCGCAGGCCGGGGGCGGAAGCCCACCGGGTGCCTGGCCGGCGCCGCACTGACACTTCCCGAAAGATTCCCGTACGTCCGCCCCAGCGCTGCCGTGAGGCAGTTAGGGCGACGAGTACCGTGGGACTCGCTTCCGGTCCTCCCGGCGGGAGGCGCGCAGCATCAACACTCGACCGAGCAACCCCGCTAGTCTGCCATACGGGGCAGCGGCTCCGCCAATCGAGCCGGAGAGATTACCCCGAGAGTGACGCAGGTCAAACCCGGAGGGCTTCCCACAGGCAGCTGGGCCGACGCGTGGAGCGTCCGGGGAGGTTTCGTACCCACCTGCGCCGGCAGGCAGAGTCGCCGTACTGCGCCGGAATGTGTCGTATGAAGATCGTCAGCCGACGAAATTCTTCGGGGGAGCACGACAGGCATGACCGGCTACTCAAGGTCGGGTTCGAGGCACTGGCCCGGCTCGTCGTCGACCTGGCCGACTGCGCGGACGGCATGCGATCCGCGAACGATCCGGCTGTCGACCGCGCGCGGCCCGGCAGCCGCCCCGCCGGCCCGGGTCTTCGCACCACGGTCCGGGCGACCGGGGGTTCGCGAGGCACTCTCATCCTTCCGAATCCATGACGGATCGAGTGGCAGCCCATGGTGCTCCATCAACCGGGCTGTTCCGGAGGCCGACGACATGTACGACGTCTACGCGGCCAATGGCACGCTCCTGGCCCGGATCACCCGCCGTGCCGGGCGGCTCCTGGACCCCGTGTCGCCTATGCCCCGGCGGTCCTCCAGCATGGGGAGGCCAAGAGTTGAGGGACCTCCTCTGGTGGCCCACATGGCAGGGGGCGGTTCGGCGGGTGGTCTTGAGGCGTGCTGCCGGCGGTGGCCTTCTTGCCCTTCGTGACCAGATCCGGCGCGGCTTGACCGTGGCCTTCGCCGCGCGCTTGACCTGGACGGTTTGCGGCCGCGTCCAGTACTCCTCGGCCTCGGGGCCGCCGCCGGCCTTCCACGGACGCGTCTTGACGTCCCAGTGGCACCGCCTCAGTGAGCGGCGCGACCACGAACCAGCGGCGGCCGTGGCGATCCGGCCGGACTGAGCCGCACGTAATCCGTTGGCCCGCCCTCACCCCCGCTCCTACGCTGATCAGGCACATCGGCTGGCACGGGGGAACGTTCATCATGCGTACGCACTATCCGCGGACCAGGCATCTGCCCTGGTCCCCCGGCGCGACCGCCGATGATGTCCGGGTCACCGATCTGGCCGGGATGCGCGGCCGCGAGGTCGTGGTGACGGAGAAGCTCGACGGGGAGAACACGACGCTGTACGCCGACGGCCTGCACGCGCGGTCGCTCGACTCGGCCCATCATCCGTCCCGGACGTGGGTCAAGGCGCTCCAGGCTCGGATCGGGTACGGCATACCCGAGGGCTGGCGGGTGTGTGGGGAGAACGTGTTCGCGCGGCACTCGATCGCGTATGACGACCTGGAGAGCTGGTTCTACGGGTTCTCGGTGTGGGACGGGGACGGGCGCTGTCTGGAGTGGGACCGGACGGTGGACTTTCTGCGGGGGCTCGGGGTGCCTGTGCCGCGGGTCCTGTGGCGGGGTGTGTTCGACGAGCGGGTGCTGCGCGCGCTGCGGCTGGATCTCGGGCGGCAGGAGGGGTATGTCGTCCGGGTCGTGGAGGGGTTCGGCGCGGAGGAGTTCGGGGCGCGGGTGGCCAAGTGGGTGCGGGCCGGGCATGTGCGGACGGATAAGCACTGGATGCACGCGGCTGTCGTGGAGAACGGGCTGGGGGCTGAGTCAGCGCTGTGGGCGCTGCGCTCGGGCGCGACCGTGGACGCCACGGCGCTGGCGGAGGCCGTCGGGCTGTCCGGCGAGGGCGACCCGGAGGCCGTCGCCCGGTTCGACGCGGCGGGGCGGACCGGGGACGACCGGCTCGTCGGCGTACTGGCCGCGCTGTTGCACGACGGAGCCGGAGGCCGGCGGGCGCGGGTCGCGGCACGGCTCGCCGGGGTGCTCGGCATGCCGCTCGCGCGTCGGGTCGCCGACCTCGTGGGGCTGCATCCGGCGCTGCACCGGCCGTATCCGGACGAGGATCGCCGTAGCGGTCTGGCGCGGCTGTCCCTCGCCGCCGATCTCGGTCTGCTGCACGCGGTCGCCCGGGCCACGGCGGGGACGGTGGAGGCGCGTGAGCAGGTGGAGTGGTCGGCGTTGTATGCCGAGGAGGTGGGCGGCCTGGACGAGGGTGCCCTGCGGGAGGCGTTCGCCGGGCTGCCGGCCGACGCGGCCGTCCGGTGCCGGGCCGAGGCGCGGGAGGCGTATGCGCGGGGGCGGATCGGGGGTGCGGACGAGGCCGTCGCCGCGACCTGGCGCTGGCGGTCGGGTGCCTTCCCGAAGTTGATCCTTTCGGCCGGTCCGGCGGGGAGTGGCAAGAGCACGTTCGGGCGGGGGCTCACGAGCGTTGACGCGTACGTGTCATTGGACGAGCTGCGCGAGGCGCATGGCGCGCGTGCCGATCAGCGGGCCAACACGGACGTCCTGCGTGCGGGGCTCGACCGGCTGGACGGGGCGCTGGCCGCCGGGGGGACGGTGGTGTGGGACGCCACCTCGCTCAGCCACCGGCAGCGCTCGCTGGTCCACACGGTCGCCCAGCGCCGTAACGCCCTGATCACCCACGCCGTGATCCTGGTCGACGAGGACGAGTTGATACGACGCAACGCCCGCCGCGAGCACCCGGTACCGCCCGAGGTACTCACCGCCCAGCTGCGCCGCTTCGCCCCGCCGTATCCGGGCGACGCGCATCGCACCTGGTACATCGGGGCGAGCGGGACCATAGAGGAAGAGGTCTGAGGAGCCGTGCGGACGAGCGAGGAGATCTACCACCGGGTGCGCTGGGACGCGCGCTTCGACCCGGCCCGCTTCGTGCTCGGCGTCCTCCAGCGAGGCGCCGCGCCCAAGCGGGTCCCGCTGCCCGCGTTCGTGCCCGGCGGCGAGATCCCGTGGCACCGGGTGCTGTTCTTCGAGGCGGACGGCGAGGTGGTGTGGGACCGGGCCACGGGGGTGGACCGGATCGACGCGACGCGGGCGGGGCGGGTGCGGGAGGCCCGGCTGATCCGGGCGCCGTTCTTCACGGCCCGTACGCCGTACGCGTGGGACGGGGAGGAGTGGGTGCCCGCGGCTCGTTCATCGCGCGGGGACGCGACCGGGACCGGGGCCGGCTCCGGCGGAGTGCGGGTGCTGACCTGGAACACCCTCTGGGACCGGTACGACGCCGACCGCGTCGACAGTGCCCGGCGCCGGCCGCTGCTGCTGCGGGCCCTGCGCGACGCCGAGGTGGACGTGATCGCGTTGCAGGAGGTCGAGGCGGAGCTGGTGACCATGCTCCTGCGCGAACCCTGGGTGCGGTCAGAGGGCTGGACTCTGGGGACGGACCCCCGGGGGCGGGACGTGGACGCGTACGGTCTGCTGCTCCTGAGCCGGCTGCCGGTCCGTGAGGCGGCGTTGCACGCGCTGGGGCCGCACAAGGCGGTGACGGCGTTGGTCGTGGAGGCGCAGGGGGCCGGTGTGGGGCGGCCTCTCGTGGTCGCGGCGACGCATCTGAGCAGCGACCACTCCGAGAACGGGGCCGGTCGCCGCGCCGCCGAACTGGCCCGTGTCGCCGAGGGGTTGGCGGGCCTGGACGCCGATCTGCTCCTGCTGGGCGACTTCAACGACGGCGGCGACACACCACAACTGACGCTCGGCATGCGGGACGCGTGGAGCGAGACGTACGGCCCTGACGACGCGACCCCGACCTTCGATCCGGGCGTCAACCCGCTGGCCGCGATCTCGTCCCTGACGGGCCGGGTGTCGCGGCTGGACCGGGTGCTGTTGCGCGGGGAGGGCCTGCGGGTACGGCGGGCCGAGCTGTACGGGGACACGCCCACGGCGGAGGGACTGTACATCTCGGACCACTACGGGGTGCGGGTGGAGGTGGTACCGGGGGCGGCGGACGGGCAGGACGATTCCGTACTCGACCGTCTCGACGCCCGCCCGACACCCCGTACGGCACTCGCGTGGCTGCCTCCCGAGGAGCTCTGGGCGCCGTTGCAGGACATCCGCCGGGAGCACGACCCGCAGATCCACCGCTGGCCTCCCCATGTGAACCTGCTCTTCGGCTTCGTACCGGAACACGTTTTCGAGCAGGCGGCGTCGGTGCTGGCTGCGACCACCGCGACGGCTCCGTTCGACGCCCGGCTGGAAGGCGTGCACTGGTTCGGGCACCGGGACGACGCCACGGTGTGGCTGGACCCGGCGGCGGGCGGCGAGAGGCCATGGGCCGAGCTGCATCGCACACTCGTACGCCACTTCCCGCACTGCCGTGGCCGCCACGCGGGCTTCACCCCGCACCTCAGCCTGGGCCGCACCACCGACCCGAACGCCCTGGCCGCCGCCTGCGCGGCCCGGCTCGCCCCCATCCCGGCCAGGGTCGGCGAGCTGGCGCTGCTGTCGCGGCGCGGGGACGAGCCGATGCGGGTGCGGGCGACGGTGAGCCTGGGGACGGGAGAGGTGCGCTGGAGGGAGGAGACGGCCCCGCCCGAACGCAAGTCCGAACGCAAGTCCGACAAGGAGGTCGTCGGTGTGGCCGTCGGTGTGGCCGACCGGATCACCCGCCGTATCGCGGACGCGTTGCCCGACGGCGTCGTACACGTCGTCGGCTCCCGGCGCATGGGGTGTGCGCTGCCCGGTGCGGACCTGGATCTGGTGGCAGTGCTGCCCGGCACGGTCGAACTGGCCGCAGTTCAGGCGCAGTTGAGTACGGCCCTCCCCGAGGCGACGGACGTACGCGAGGTGGTCGGGGCACGTGTGCCGGGCCTGCGGCTGCGGCTCGGCGGGCCGGATGTGGTGGGCCCGGAGATGGGCTCAGAGACGGGCTTGGCGATGGGCTTGGATGTGGACCTGGTCGTCGTGGCCACCGGTTCGATGGCTCCGGACGAGGCGGTGGACCGGCGGGCCGAGCTGGGGGAGGCGGCGGCGATCGCGCTGAGCGCGGTGAGCGACGCGGACGCGGTGGTCGCGTCGGCGGGTGCCCACGGGCCGGCCTTCACCCGGCTGGCCAGGCAGGTCAAGGCGTGGGCGAGGGCCCGGGGTCTGGACTCGGCACCGTTCGGCGGCCTGCCGGGCCTGGCCTGGTCCGTCCTGGCGGCCCGCACCGCGAGCGAGGCGGGCGACCTGCCGCCGGACGAGCTGCTGCGGCACTTCTTCGCGACGTGGGCGGCGTGGGACTGGCACGAGCCGGTGGGCGCGCCCGGCCTGTCGCCCCTCCCCCTCACCATCACGACGCCCTCGGCTCCGGTGCGCCCCTGCACGGACCAGGTCACGGAGGGCATGCGCGACCTCATCACCCAAGAGCTGTTCCACGCTTGGGAGTTGACGGAGGCGAGCACGCTTCCGCTTCCGCTCCCGCTCCCGTGGGCCGAACTCCTCGCCCCTCCTCCACTCCACCGCCGCCACGCCGCCTGGGCGATCGTGACGGCGGGCGAGGGATCGGATGAGGGGCGGGTACGAGGCCGGATGCGGGCTCTGGTGACCGACCTCGCGGAGGCGGCCCCCGAGTGCCACGCCTGGCCCCGCCCCTTCACCACGGCCCCCACCACCCGCTATGCCATCGGGCTGGGCCAGACCCCACCGACCGCCGACGTCGTGAAGGGCGTAGCGGAACGACGGCTGCGCGGTCTGGCGGAGGTCACGCTGACATGGGTGGAGGGGGGCGAGGTCCCGACCCTGTACTGAGCGCCGCTCGGTCTACCGGCGGTCAGCGCACGTCGACGTAGTCCGCCGCGCCGGTCGCGGTGCCGGTCGTCGTGTTGCCGTAGTACACCCAGCGCCAGGAACCGTCGGTGGCGGCGGTGACCGTGGTCTTGAGGACACCCGTGCTACTCGTGGTGGCCTTCTTGACCGCCTTGAAGGTGTCGGTGCCCTTCGCCTTGAACTGGAGGGTCACCGTGCGGCCGCTGTAGGCGCCGTACTTCTTGGTGCTCCAGTTCGCCCGGGTCAGCTTGCCCGTGACGGTGATCTTCTGGCCCTTGGTGACGGGCTCCGGCGAGGCGTTGGCGGTGGCCTTGGCCGCGCGCTTGAGCTGGACGGTCCTGGACCGGGTTTCGAGTTCCTCGGTCTTGAGGCCGCCGTCGGCCTTCCACAGGCGCAGCGAGACGCCGACCTTCCAGGTGGTGGCGTCGCTGTTGGAGTCGACGTGCTCCTGGCTCGGGTGCGGGTCGATGTAGAGGTTGCCCTCGCAGCGGGCGTGCTTGGAGTCGATCTCGTAGCAGGTGTAGCTGCCCGGCTGGATGAAGTTCTCTCCGGTGTCGGCCGCCGTCTCGATGCTGCCTCGGTAGAGGAACGGCGACGCGTCGTAGCGGGACGGGTTCGCGGTGCTGTACCCGGACGGCAGAGCGATGTTGAAGCTGAGGGGCGGCTCCACCTCCTTCGACGTGCCGACCACGATCGGCTTGCCGTTGTTGATGACGATGTCCGACACGGTGATACCGGTGTCAGCCGCCTGTGCCGCCGGGGCGCCGAGCACCGAGAGAGCCAGCGCTCCCACGATCGTGGCCACCGCGGCGGTACGTCTGCCTGCGTTCATTCACACCTCTCCGGAGGGTGCGGGATATGGAGGCGGCAGACTACCAATGACGTGATCATGCCTCCCGAGCGCGGAGGACATCCTGCGGATCCTGGACCGCCGCGGCCTCGACGTCTCGGACGCCGACCGCGAGCGCATCACGTCCTGCGACGACCTGGACGTGCTGGGCCGCTGGTTCGACCAGGCCATCACGGCCGCGTCGACAGCGGAACTCTTCACCGAGGGCTGAGCCCCCACCCGGGCGAGGGGCAGCCGCAACGGCCGCCCCTCGCCCGGCCCCCGGCTCAACCCCACCTCACCGCCCCGCCGCCAACCCCTCCCCCAACGCCCCGTACGCCGGCTTCCGCCCGTACCCCTCGTCCATCGGTGTAGCCGCGCCCTGGCCCCCGAAGACGCCCGGCACCCAGGAGTACCGGTCCGTGTAGCCCCACACCGTGAAGGACTTGCAGCTCCGGGCGCCGAGGCACGCGTCCAGCAGCCGCCGGAAGTAGGACGCCTGGGTCGCGAGCTTCGCCTCGTCCACCGGCAGGATCATCCGTACGTCGACCTCCGTGAACGCCGTCTGCATGCCCAGCGCCTCGAAGCGGGCCAGGTTCGCGGAGACGTCACCCGGGAAGCCGTACTGGATGGCGAGGTGGGCCTGGGCGCCGAAGCCCTGTACCGGGACGCCCTCCGCGCGCAATCGCTTCGCCAGTTCGTAGTACGCCGTGGACTTCGGGTTGACGCCCTCGACGTTGTAGTCGTTGAGGAAGAGCTTGGCCCGGGGGTCGGCGGCGTGGGCCCAGCGGAAGGCGTCGGCTATGTAGGAGGGGCCGAGCTGCTGCAGCCAGATGGAGTTCCGCAGGCTGCCGTCCTCCTCGAAGACCTCGTTCACCACGTCCCACTGCTGGATCCGGCCCTTGTACCGCTTCACCTCGGTGGTGATGTGCTTCCGAAGGATCACGCGCAGCTCCGCCGCGCCGATCGAACCGTCCGCCACCCCGGCCGTCAGCCAGCCCGGCAGCTGGCTGTGCCAGACCAGGGTGTGCCCACGGACCACCTGGCCGTGGGCACGGGCGTAGCGGACCAGGTCGTCCGCCGGCTTCCAGTCGTAGACCCCACGCTGCGGCTCGACCGACTCCCACTTCATGACGTTCTCGGCGGTCACGGAATCAAACTCGCGTGCCGTCGTACTGCGGTACGTCCGGTCGTCCGCCAGGGCCGCCATGTCGACGGCCGTGCCGATGCGTACGTCGGCCCGGTGCGCCAGCGTCCTCAAGGGCGGGCCGCCGTGCGCCGAGGCCGGCTGCGCTGCCACCCCCGTGGCCAGCAGCGCCCCGGCGGCCAGCGCGAGCACGGGCATGCGGAAGCGGTTCGTGTGGCTCATCTGTCGTCCCCTCTCAGATCCGGCGGCTCTCCAGCGGCCCCAGATACGTCGGCGTCAGCCCACCCGTGTCGATCACCAGGCGCTGAAGGATCACCGTCGGATCGACCATCCAGAACTTCAGCCGGTGCACACCGGCCGTCCCCAGCGCGTGCCGCGTCGCCGTCACGTTCACGTTGTCCGACGTGTTGCGCGCCCACTGCTTGTTCATGAGCCCGTCGTCGGCCCCGGTGACGGCGTTGATGTCGACGACCTGCGGCTCACCGTCGTCGAACGACACCCCGTACCGCAGACCGCCCGTCGCGAGCGTCGGATTCCGTGGCGAGACATACGCCCGGACCGTCACCTCACCCGGCGCCGACAACAGGCTGACCTCGTACTCCAGGCGCGGCCCGGCCCCGCCCGGTGTCTGCCGAGCGGCGGTCACCGGCCACGGCGTCACCCCGGCCCCCGTACGGCCGATCCGCTCGATCCGCCGCCACCCGATCCCCTTGGCACCCACCGCCCACACATGGTGCTCCGCGTCGATCGCGACGTACCCGCCCGCCTCGACGAAGCCCCGCAGCCCTCGTGCCACCTTCCCCGACGGCTTCTGCGCGACGGCCTTCACGGTCACCGAGGCCCCCGCCCCGCTCACCGTCAGCACACCCTCGGCCCCGCCGCCCGGCACCCGCCCCCACTCGACCCGCACCCCCACCCGTACCTGCTCCTCGACCCGCCCCCCCACCCGTACCTGCTCCTCGACCCGCCCCTTCGACCGCTCCACCACCAGCCACGGCACCGACGACTCGATCCGGTACTCGAAGGGCGTACGCCCCCGGTTGAACACCTCGACGTACTGCTGGGGCCGCGTCTGATACGGGCTGAACACCGGAAGCACCGCCTCGGCGGTGGACCGGGGCCACCACTGCCCCGAGTCGTCCGCCCCGTCCACCGCCACCCCCAACTCGGCGGCCTCCGGCACCTCGATCCGCCGCACCTTGGGGAAGATCTCGTCCGGCAGCGCCACGTTGTTCTTCTCGGGCTGCTGCCATCCGGCGTTGGGGCCGTAGCGCTCCACGTCCCCGTACCCGATGTGCGGCTGGGTCTGGAAGCCTCGCCACTTGCCGCCCGCGACCTCGGTGTTGAAGCGGTCGGCCAGCGCGAAGTCCCGCTCCAGTCCTGCCTCCGCCGCCGCGGCCAAGGCATTCGTCGCCGCCCTCCCCTGCCCCGCGTACAGCAGGTTCTTGAACTCCGCCTCCCGCAACCCGTACAGATTCGCCGTGGCCAGCACCGCGTACCCGACCAGCTCGAACCACGTGTCCCTTCACGCCCGCCGGAAGCCTCCGCCCCACCCGCTCGGCCCGCTTCGCCAGCGCCCGCCACTCCGCGGTGACCCGCTCCAGCTCCCGATGGCCGAAGTAGAAGGGCGTCTCCTGGTCGTCGTAGACGATCGCGCGCTCGTCCTTCGTCGGGTCCTTCGACGCGTCGAGCGTGATCCGCCGGTTCAGCAGCTCGGGCTTCCGGCGCGCCTGGAGCTGCCCGTACTCGCTCAGCACCTCGGCGATCTCCTCCGATACCGAGGCCGACGCCGATGCCGAAAGCCCGGACTCGCCCCCGAAATTCTGCCGAGCGAACCTCCGCTCCCACTCCTCCAGGTTCTCCGGGCCACCCGTCCCCCGACGCCCGGGATTCCAGGCGTAGTCGAGGAAGAACTCGGTCGGCAGCTCGTTCCCCTTCAGGTCCCCGACATTCACCACCCACAGCCCGTGATTGCCGTACGCGTCCGCCTCGTGCAGCTGCTCCCACAGGTTCGCGAGGTTCGCCGTGTCGACCCACTTGTAGTTGCGGCCGACGCCCACGTAATCGAAGTGGTAGTACAGCCCGTAGCCGCCGGCCCGAGGCTCGGCGGGGTCCGGATGCTTGCGGATGTTCCCCCAGTTGTCGTCCGTCAGGACCACCGTGACGCCGTCCGGCGCCCGCAAGCCCCGGTCCCAGTACCGCTGGACCTCCTTGTAGAGGGTCCAGACCTGCGGGGTCTCGTCGACCGGCTTCCCGGTCACCTCGGCGATGATCCCGCGCTGGGTCTCGATGATCTCCGTCATCAGTTCGATGCCGTCGCCGTCCGGCAGGCTCGTGTCGCCGTTCCCCCGCATCCCCAGCGTGACGACGCCCTCGAAGTCCTCCTCGACCATCCGCTTGATGCCGTCCCGCCAGTACGCCCGGATGGCCTCGGCGTTCCGTCGGTACGACCACTCGCCGGTGCCGCCGTACGGGTCGTGCCCCGGGGTCACGATCGCGCCGGAGGAGTCCCGCACCGCCGGCACCGCATGCCGGTTCCACTCCTCGATACCCCGCATCATGGGCGCCTCATGAGACGTGCCCATGACAATCCCATACCGCTTCGCGCGGGTATGGTTCTCCGGGTCGTCCTCGGCGAAGGCCCTCCCCCACACCGCCGGC
Source organism: Streptomyces adelaidensis (assembly GCF_016598475.1). Lineage (GTDB taxonomy): Bacteria > Actinomycetota > Actinomycetes > Streptomycetales > Streptomycetaceae > Streptomyces > Streptomyces adelaidensis. Next base: position 153,259 of record NZ_JAEMUX010000002.1, on the reverse strand, counting down.
CAGACGTAGTTCCCCTTCAGCCGCAGCAGCGCCTCGAAGACCTTCGCCCAGAAGTCCGCGTTGAAGCCACCGGGATGCCCGGGCGCCTTCCCGGGCCCGAAGTACGCCGGCGCCCACGTCCCGAGCGCCGGGTTCTCGTCGTTGATGAAGATCCCCCGGTACTTCACGGCCGGCGTCCCCTGACCGAAGCGCCCCGGCCGTACGTACACCGCGTCCCGGCGCACCGGCGGCACGTCGTCCCACCAGTACCAGGGCGAGACCCCGAGGCCGTACGAGACGTCGTACGCCCCGAAGATCGTCCCGCGCGGATCGCTGCCCGCGACCACGAAGGCCCTCTCCACCCCCGGCATCGGCCGCTCGACGACCGTCTGCAGCGAGGTCTCCCACTTGCCGCGTACCCCCGGTGACGTCCAGTTTCCCGGCGGCGATCAGCCCGTCGATCAGCGGGCTGCGACCGATCGTCCCCACCAGCACGACCTCGGGCCCGGCCGAGTCCCCCGGCCGAACACCCGTCACCCGCTCGATGTCGTCACGCAGATCCCCTGCGACCCGTACGACTCCGGGGTGATCCTCGGGGCTGACGACGACCGGAGCGCCGACGAGCGGGAACCCGCCGGGCACGGGCGAGAAGGAGAGGTACGCCCCCGGGTCCACCACCCGCGGAGCCCCGCCCTCGGCACCGGCCCCACCCTCAGCGCCGGCCCCGCCTTCGACACCGGTCCCGTCCTCGGCACCGGCCCCACCTTCCGCACCGGCTCCGTCCTCCGCGCGGGCGACCCCCGACAGCACCGGCACCGCGGCGGCGCCAACGCCGACACCGGCCCCCAGAACGACCCTGCGGCTGACGTACCCAGACATGCCACACCCCTCCACCCGGTATTTGCTCAGCGGCATGACAAATAGTGAGGGGAGTGCAGCGTGGGAACAACAGGTCGAACCCGTCGAATGGTTTCGTAACAGCCCGGCGGAACTCGACGGATGCCGAGGCGTCAGCCGGCGAAATCCTCCCGGCGCTCCTCCAGCAGCGGGGACTCAGGAGCCTCCGCCCACTGGGCGAACTCGTCCCACCACATCACCACGGGCGCGTCGGCGCCGGGCTCGTCGGCTGGGCCGATCACCTGCATGTTGTAGCCGAGGAGGTAGACGAGCGTGGCCAGCAGGACGACACGGAAGGGCAGGCCCGCGCACTTGGCGAGGCCCCGGCCGCCTTGCCGGTGTCCGTCAGCCAGTCGGTGAGGTTCTCCACCCAGTGGCCGTACACCCGTAGCACCACCGGCTGGGCCTTGCCCGCGTCGAGAAGCGCGCGTGTGATCGCGTACTCGGGAGTGAAGAGGCAGGTCCCGAGCAGCCAGGAGAACCGGCGGGCCAGCCACTCGGGGAGGGGCTTCGGCGCGGGGAGCGCATGGCGCGCCACGGCGTAGGACACCGCGACGGACGCGGCCACCTGCACCGGGACGCGGACGGGGTAGACCAGCCAGGAGACGCTGTCCAGTTCGAACTCCAGGGTCGTCGCGCGCCTGCGCGTGTCGACGATCCAGTACTCCTCCTTGGGCCGCTTGAAGAAGTTCATGCCGGACGTCGGCCGCTGCCCCTTCGGCAGGGGCGTCAGCCCCGTGGCCAGGTTCACCACGGCCACCTCACCGGCACCCGGCACGGCCTCCGGCGCGATGTCACGGGGCCTCGTGACCGGATACGGCCCGCGCACCGGGCTGTCCGCGTTCATCCCCAACGTGCACTCCTCAGATGACATCAGATGACATACAGCACTCTGCTCAACGCCAGGTCGGCGGTGTGCGAGGGGCGTTCGCGGTCGTCCGCCAGGAGTTCCAGGTGGTACCCGAGGCGCCGCACGGCCGTCTCGCCCTCGGCCAGGAAGTCGATGAGATCCAGCAGGGACTCGCGGAACTCACCCCGGTCGTCCGCCCACCGGACCCAGCTCTTCAGCACCCGCAGAGCCTCCTTCCGCGTACCGCCCGAGTCGAGCGCGGCCCGCCACAGGTCCACGACATCGACGTACGAGCGGGGAGCCCTCGCCCCGGCCGTAACTGAGGCGGCGGCAGCGGAGGAGGTGCCGCCCGGGACGGGCAGGGACCGGTCGAACAGCCACAGGACGGAGGGCCAGGCATCGGCGTCCGGCCGTTCCTCGATGCCCCGCAGCCCGCACAGCCGGAGGAAGACACCGAGCAGGTTGCTCCGCTCCGCGCCCTTCGCCTCCGGGAACCAGGCCCCCAGCGCGTCCAGCACCATGGAACGCAGCCCACCCGCGAACGCCATCAGCAGGGCGACCTCCGTGGTCGTCCGTACACCCGTGTCCTCCGTCCGCAGCAGCCTCCGCAGTCCGCGCAGCCCGACCACGGGATAGAGCGGGATCACGCCTACGCCCCAGGCCAGCCCGGCGGTCATCCTGCGGTACCGGTCGCCGGTGGCCGCCCAGGACCGCACCAGCCCCATCGCGTGCGGTGCCACCACCGGGTCACGGACCGCCACGGACAACGCCAGGGAGGCGGCCCAGCGGTCGCGGGAGTCGGCCGAGCGGGCCGAGACCGAGCACGGTGGGGTACGGGAGCCCCCCGAAGAAGGCGATGGCGATGGCCAGTTCACGCGGTACGCCGTCCGTGCCGAGCAGGGTGCGGGCCTCCTCCAGGGCCCGCACCCCCACCTGGTCCAGGCTCTCCCGCACGGGCCTGCCGCGCGCCAGCCCCTGCGCCAGACAGCGGGCGGCGTGCGCGACCTCCGCGGGGGACGGTCCGGTCGCCAGCCAGTCGGTCGCCTCCGGAAGCCCGGCCAGGGCCGCGGCACGGGACGCCTCCCCCGACCGCGCCCGGAACCGCAGATGGCCCAGCAGCGTCTCGCGCCGGTCCGCCGGCTCCCGCTGCTCCACCACCCACTCGTCCAGTTCCCGGGTCACGCGCAGCGAGCTGTCCACGACCACGACGAGACGGGCGTTCCGCTCGACGAGGGTCCGGGTGAGCCGGGACAGGTGGAACGCCGAGGGGGTGTACGCGGCGCCCGCCCCGAGGACGTAGACGCAGTCACGGGCGATGTCGTCGGCGCGGAGCGTGTGCGGGTCCGTGCCGGGCGCCAGGAGCCGGCACTCCCCCGCCGCCGGGACGACGGACGCGGCGAGCGCCCTGGCGTGGAAGTCCTTGCCCGTGCCGATGGGACCGTGGAGCACGAGCAGCCGGCGCTCGCGCAGGACCTTGCCCGCCTGTTCGCTCCCCGGTGGCGGCACCAGCAGCGCGTCGAGCTCGACGACCTCCTTCTCGGAGAGCCGGTGCCAGGTCGGCCGGGTCTCCGCCGAGCCGTCCAGGTGTACGACGAACTGGTCGCGGCCCACCAGCGTCTCGGCCCGCACCCGCTCCTCGAAGGTGACGGACTCCCCCGGCCCGGTGAACCTGCGCAGGTCCTCCCGCAGCACCGACCTCAGCCGCTGGAAGTCGTCCGCTCCGAAGCCGGTGTCCTCGTGGTCCACTCCGTCCTCGGCGGACCCGGCCGACGAGGAGCGCCGTAACTCCTCCTCGGGCTCCCGGCCGCTCCGGTCGAAGCGGCCACCCGAGCCACCCGAGCCCCTCGTGCCACCCGCACTACCCGCGCCACCCATGTCCGACGGGTCCTCGCCGGTCGCCCGGTTCATCCGACGCGCCATTCGTCGCGGCCCACGATGTTCCGCGCGCGTACGTCACCGTTGAAGACGACCGAGTCACGCGTGACCTGGCCGTCGTCGTCTCCCGAACCCCGCGCCGCCGGCGGAGCGGCGAAGCCCTGGGCGCCCTGTCCTGGTTCCGGCAATCCGGCGGCCTGGTCCGGTGCCGCGGGTGTCACCCAGACGGGGCACTCCCCGTTCCGGTGCGTGAGGGTGAGCGGCGTGAAGCTCTCCGCGTCGACCTGGCCGTGCCCGTGCTGGGCCGCCCCGCGCCAGATCGGCTCCGAGACCGCGAGCACCCAAGGGGCGGCACTCCGGGCGAGCGCGGCTTTCAGGTCGTCGGAGTCCAGCATGCGGTGCAGCAGGTTCACCTCGCCGCCGTCCGCGTCGCCGCCGTCCGCGGTCGGCATCATGTAGCCCCCGTGCACCACGAGCCGCAGCTCCAGCCGCAGGGCGTGCGCCACCCGCTTGTTGTACGCGCGCAGCTTCGGCGGCAGGTGCGTGCTGACGGCTTCGATCACGGGGACCGGCGACACACCCGCGACGAAGTCGTAGCGGTCTCCGTCACCACGGTTGCGCAGGTCGAAGCCGGCCGACGTGATGCCGTACGCCGCCAGGGCCCCGCCGATCAGCCCGAGGCGGGCGGCACGAAGCTCGGGCAGCAGGCTGTCGCACCGCTCGCGCGCGCTGGAGTCACGGATGTCGGTGCCCAGCATCACGCGGTACACCGGGTACTGCTCGTTCATGCGGCGAATCTAGCCAGGCTCACCCGACTTTTCCTAATAGATCATCAGTTCATCTCCAAGCGATCACAATCAGCAAGAAACCGGTCCCACCGCAACAACAAAGGGGCCCGTACGACCGAAGTCGTACGGGCCCCTTCAGGAGCTCAGCGATGCTGGAGCTACCAGGTCACATCAAAGTCACTTCGTGATCTTGATGACCTGGCCGGCGCCCACGGTCCGGCCACCCTCACGGATGGCGAACTTCAGGCCCTCTTCCATGGCGATGGGCTGAATGAGCTCAACCTTCATCTCCGTGTTGTCGCCAGGCATGACCATCTCCGTGCCCTCGGGGAGGGTCACAACACCGGTCACGTCAGTCGTACGGAAGTAGAACTGAGGACGGTAGTTGTTGAAGAACGGCGTGTGGCGGCCACCCTCGTCCTTGGACAGGATGTAGGCCTGGGCCTCGAACTCGGTGTGCGGCGTGACCGAACCGGGCTTGATGATGACCTGGCCGCGCTCGACGTCCTCGCGCTTGATGCCACGGAGGAGCAGACCGACGTTCTCACCGGCCTGGCCCTCGTCGAGCAGCTTGCGGAACATCTCGATGCCGGTGACCGTGGTGGTGGTCTTGTCCTGCTTGATGCCCACGATGTCGACGGTCTCGTTGACCTTGAGGACACCACGCTCGATACGACCGGTGACGACGGTGCCACGACCGGTGATCGTGAAGACGTCCTCGATCGGCATCAGGAACGGCTTGTCGACGTCACGCTCGGGCTGCGGGATGCTCTCGTCGACGGCCTTCATCAGGTCGAGGACGGACTGGCCCCACTCCTTGTCGCCCTCAAGGGCCTTGAGCGCCGAGACCTTGACGACCGGCAGGTCGTCGCCCGGGAACTCGTACTCGGAGAGCAGCTCACGAACCTCGAGCTCGACGAGCTCCAGGATCTCCTCGTCGTCCACCATGTCGGCCTTGTTCAGGGCGACGACGATGTACGGAACGCCGACCTGGCGGGCCAGGAGCACGTGCTCCTTGGTCTGCGGCATCGGGCCGTCCGTGGCGGCGACAACGAGGATGGCGCCGTCCATCTGCGCCGCACCCGTGATCATGTTCTTGATGTAGTCCGCGTGACCGGGGCAGTCGACGTGGGCGTAGTGACGGGTCTCCGTCTGGTACTCGACATGCGCGATCGAGATGGTGATACCGCGCTGGCGCTCTTCGGGAGCCTTGTCGATCTGGTCGAACGCCGAGGCCTCGTTCAGGTCCGGGAACGCGTCGTGCAGCACCTTGGTAATGGCGGCCGTGAGGGTCGTCTTACCGTGGTCGATGTGACCGATGGTGCCGATGTTGACGTGCGGCTTAGTCCGCTCGAACTTCGCCTTCGCCACTGGGGTCCTCCTGTGGAGTGGTTCTGGAACGCCTTGCTTCATCGGCGCCAGGTGATCTTTGCTGGAAAGCCCGGGCCCTGAGACAAACACCCTTGCTTGCGGGTGTTTGCCCTCGGAGGCTCCGGAGTCAAGCCTAAAGCGTGCAAGCGGAGTGCGTTACTCGCCCTTGGCCTTCGCGATGATCTCCTCGGCGACGTTCCGCGGAACCTCGGCGTAGGAGTCGAACTGCATCGAGTAGCTTGCGCGACCCGACGTCTTGCTGCGGAGATCTCCGACGTAGCCGAACATCTCCGAGAGGGGCACGAGGCCCTTCACGACACGGGCACCGGCCCGCTCGTCCATGGCCTGGATCTGACCACGGCGGGAGTTGATGTCGCCGATGACGTCACCCATGTAGTCCTCGGGCGTGGTGACCTCGACGGCCATCATCGGCTCAAGGAGCACGGGGGACGCCTTGCGCGCGGCCTCCTTGAACGCCTGCGAACCGGCGATCTTGAACGCCAGCTCGGAGGAGTCGACCTCGTGGTAGGCACCGTCGAGAAGCGTGATGCGGACGCCCGTCATCTCGTACCCGGCGAGGATGCCGAACTGCATGGCCTCCTGCGCACCGGCGTCGACCGAAGGGATGTACTCCTTCGGGATACGACCACCGGTCACCTTGTTCACGAACTCGTACGACGCGTCGCCGCCCTCGATGGGCTCGATCGCGATCTGCACCTTCGCGAACTGACCGGTACCACCGGTCTGCTTCTTGTGGGTGTAGTCCACGCGCTCGACGGCCTTGCGGATCGTCTCACGGTACGCGACCTGCGGCTTACCGACGTTGGCCTCGACCTTGAACTCACGGCGCATACGGTCGACCAGCACCTCGAGGTGCAGCTCGCCCATACCACCGATGATGGTCTGGCCCGTCTCCTCGTCCGAGTGAACCTGGAAGGAGGGGTCCTCCTCCGCGAGACGCTGGATGGCGACACCCAGCTTCTCCTGGTCACCCTTGGACTTGGGCTCGATGGCGACCTGGATGACCGGCGCCGGGAAGTCCATGGACTCCAGGATCACCGGCTGCTTGTCGTCGCACAGCGTCTCACCGGTGGTGGTCTGCTTCAGGCCCATCACGGCGACGATGTCGCCGGCGCCCACCGACTCGATCTCCTCACGCTTGTTCGCGTGCATGCGGTAGATCTTGCCGATGCGCTCCTTCTTGCCCTTGACGGAGTTCAGCACGGCGGTGCCGGACTCCAGGCGACCGGAGTAGATCCGGACGAACGTGAGCTTGCCGAGGTGCGGGTCGCTCATGATCTTGAAGGCGAGCGCGGACAGCGGTTCCTCGTCCGACGGCTTGCGCTTGACGACGACCTCGGGGTCCTTGACGTCGTGGCCCTCGATGGCCTCGACGTCCAGGGGGGTCGGCAGGTAGCGCACGACCGCGTCGAGCAGGGGCTGAACGCCCTTGTTCTTGAACGCGGTGCCACAGAACACCGGGGTGACGGTGATTCCGTCGGACTTGCCGGACGCGATGGTGATGCGACGGATCGCGGCGTACAGCTGCTCCTCGGTGGGCTCCTGGCCCTCCAGGAACAGCTCCATGATCTCGTCGTCGTTCTCGGCGACGGTCTCGACCAGCCTGCCGCGGTACTCCTCGGCAGCCTCGGCGTGCGTGGCGGGGATGTCGACGACGTCGTACATCTCGCCCTTCGCCGCCTCGGCGGACCACACGAGCGCCTTCATGCGGACCAGGTCCACAACGCCCTTGAAGTCCATCTCGGCACCGATCGGCAGCTGCATGATGATCGGAACGGCGCCGAGCCGGTCCTTGATCATGTCGACGCAGCGGTGGAACTCCGCGCCGGTCCGGTCGAGCTTGTTCACGAAGCAGATGCGCGGCACGCCGTAACGGTCGGCCTGACGCCACACCGTCTCGGACTGCGGCTCGACACCGGCCACACCGTCGAACACGGTGACGGCACCGTCGAGGACGCGGAGCGAACGCTCCACCTCGACCGTGAAGTCCACGTGGCCCGGGGTGTCGATGATGTTGATCGTGTAGTCGTCGTCCTCGAGCGGCCAGTGACAGGTGGTGGCAGCAGAGGTGATCGTGATGCCACGCTCCTGCTCCTGCTCCATCCAGTCCATGGTGGCAGCGCCGTCGTGGACCTCACCGATCTTGTAGCTGACGCCGGTGTAGAAGAGGATCCGCTCGGTGGTGGTCGTCTTGCCCGCGTCGATGTGGGCCATGATCCCGATGTTGCGGACCTTGGCCAGGTCAAGTGAAGTGGTAGCCATAAGGCTTCGGTCTTCTCTCGGTCTCGATGGGGTCTGCGACTACCAGCGGTAGTGCGCGAAGGCCTTGTTGGACTCGGCCATCTTGTGGGTGTCCTCGCGCTTCTTCACAGCGGCACCGAGGCCGTTGGAGGCGTCGAGAAGCTCGTTGAGCAGACGCTCGGTCATGGTCTTCTCGCGACGGGCGCGGGAGTAACCGACCAGCCAGCGCAGCGCGAGCGTGTTGGCGCGACCGGGCTTGACCTCGATCGGAACCTGGTACGTCGCACCACCGACACGGCGGGACTTGACCTCGAGGGTCGGCTTGATGTTCTCCAGCGCGCGCTTCAGCGTGATGACCGGGTCATTGCTGGTCTTCTCGCGCAGGCCCTCCATGGCGCCGTACACGATGCGCTCGGCGGTGGAGCGCTTGCCGTTCAGCAGCACCTTGTTGATGAGCGACGTGACAAGAGGAGAACCGTAGACCGGGTCGATGATGACCGGGCGCTTCGGGGCGGGGCCCTTACGAGGCATTCTTACTTCTCCTTCTTGGCGCCGTAGCGGCTGCGGGCCTGCTTGCGGTTCTTGACACCCTGGGTGTCAAGCGAACCGCGGATGATCTTGTAGCGAACACCGGGCAGGTCCTTCACACGGCCGCCGCGCACGAGCACGATGGAGTGCTCCTGCAGGTTGTGTCCCTCACCCGGAATGTAGGCAGTGACCTCGATCCCGCTGGTCAGACGCACACGCGCGACCTTACGCAGGGCCGAGTTCGGCTTCTTCGGGGTGGTCGTGAACACACGCGTGCAGACGCCGCGACGCTGGGGCGAACCCTCGAGTGCGGGCGTCTTGTTCTTCTCGACCTTGTCCTGCCGGCCCTTCCGGACCAGCTGCTGGATCGTAGGCACTACTTCTCCGGTTTCTGTGTGCCGAATGGTGAAGCTAACCTGAAACATCTCCGACCCACGCGGTCGGGTGTGTCGAATGCTGCGGACTTCCGCCGCCAGACGGAAAGGACACAGATCACGGTGGCCGCTGCGGCTTCCCCTGTGCGGTTGAAGGCACGCACGGAAGCCAGGGCACACCCCAGGCACAAGGTCTGAGCGTACCTACCTCATTGGCTATGGTCAAAACAAATGGGCGTGCGGGGGTTTGAGGCCCGGCATTGTACGCCAGCCGCACGCCCCCGGCGTACGGCTAACTGCCCGACGCGACGCTCGCGATCATGATGATGGCGAGGAAGAAGGCCCACCCGGCCACGGAGAGCCATCCGAGGATGATCCCGGCCAGCGCGAATCCCTCACCGCCCTCACCGGTGCGGCGCATCTCGGCTTTGGCGGTGTGCCCCAAAATAACGGCGGGAATGCCCGTGAGCCCCATCGTCATGGTCGTGAGCACGCCACACACCATGGCCCCCACAGCCTTGCCGTTGGTGGCCGGAGGCAGCGGCGGAGCGGGCATGAAGGTCCGCGGCACCGCGGCGCCCATCGCCGGCTGCATCCCTGAGGGCCCCTGTGGCAGGTCGGCGACCAACACGGCCAGCTCCCCCACCGTGCGCGCCGTGAAGGCCCTCTCGACGCGCTTCTCGTACTCGTCCTGCTGGAGGCGGCCCTCACTGAAGCCGGCCCGCAGAACATCCACGGCACGCTCACGATCGGCATGGGCGGCGAGCAGCGAAGGACTATTGCCCTGCGCCTGCCACGGCACCGGCTGCCACGACGGGTTCGACACGAGAACACTCCCCCGGACTGGTTGTGCCTCCATGATGCTGCAACGCACGGCCCACGGCATCGGTTCCCGGGGGTGCTTGTGTCCCGGTTCTGCCACCGGGCCGATGGCCGAGGCCGGCCGTCGGCCGGAGGCCGATAAGCGACCGTCCCTGCATGGCCACCTCAAGTACCTTGACTGATTGCGGAGTCGGCGGCATCCGCACAGGTGAACAGGGGGGCGGCGGATGGCTGAGGGACGCACACGTGCGTGGGACGACGACGGTTTCGACGACCGCGTGCCCTTCCTCGCCCGCCTGGAGAAGGAGGACCGGGTGGCTCTGCTGGCGACCGGTCGCCCCATGAGCTACCGGGCACGCACCGTGATCATGCATCAGGACGAGCCGTCCACCCATGTCCTCCTACTCCTGCACGGCTGGACCAAGGTCACGGCGATCGCGGCCAACGGCTACGAGGCGCTACTCGCCCTGCGCGGCCCCGGCGACATCATCGGAGAGGGTGCCGCCCTGAGCGGGCGCCACCGCTCGGCCACGGTGACGGCCCTGGACCCGGTCGAGGCGGTCGTCATCGCCCAGGCCCGTTTCACCACGTTCCTCGCGGGCAGCCCCGCGACGTCGCTGCAGCTGCTCGGCCTGGCGACCGACCGCCAGCGCTCGACGGACCGCCGGCGGCTGGAGTGGGCCGCCCTCACCGTGCGTGAACGGCTCGCCGTCCTGCTGCTCGAACTCGTCCGTACCCACGGAAGCCGTACCGACGAGGGCATCGAACTCACGATCGGGCTCAGCCAGCAGGAGTTCGCGGGCTCCGTCGGTTCCTCCCGCGAGGCGGTCGCCCGCCTCCTCAAGGAACTGCGCGCCCGGCAGGTCGTCGCCACCAGACGCCGACGCATCGTGGTCCTCCGCCCCGACGTCCTGCGCCGCATCATCGGCGAGGGTTCTTCCTGACCCGGGTCGGATCCGCTCGGCCGTGGTTCTGTGCACACGGTCACAGTTCGTCCATGTCATCCGTCCTCCGCTTCGCGCCGTCCGCCCGCCATCGTGCTTCGTGCCAGCCACGCACCGACTCGCGAGAGGCAGACAGGGACAGACATGGCCGACCCCGTATACCGCACGCTCCTGCTCTTCGACATCGAGCAGTTCGGCACCCGTGACGACGTGGAACAGGCGTATCTGCGCCGGGTCCTGTACGACGTCGTCGACGCCACGCTCGAAGCCGCCGGCGTCGACGAGACCGCCAGCCTGCGCGCCGACCGCGGTGACTCCGTCATGGGGCTCATCGACACCCAGATCTCCGTACCGGCGCTGGTGAAGACCCTGCTGACCGACACCCCCGCCGTCCTCCACAACAAGAACCGCCTGCTCGCGAGCAGTGCGCGGATGCGGCTGCGCATCGTCCTTTCCTCCGGCTACGTCGCCGTCGACGAGCTCGACGGCTGGGTCGGCTCGGACCTCAACCACGCCGTACGCCTCCTGAACGCCGACCCCCTGCGCGACGCCCTCAAACAGCGCGACTCCGACAGCGTCCTGTGCGTCTCCGACGACATCTACCGGGGAGTCGTGCGCCACGGCCCGCTGGGCGTGCGCCCGGACGACTTCCACCGCGTCACCGTGCACACGAAGGAGGGGCCCACCGTGGCCTGGCTGCACGGCGAGCCGGGCACGGAGACGGCCACCCCCCGGCCCGCCGAGGACACGCCGACGGCCACGGACCCCGCCGACGGCACGGCCCCGGCCCACCACACCCACATCGGCGGCGACCAGTACGGCGTCACCGGCGGCACCGTCCACGGGGGGCTCCACTTCGGGGCGCCCGACCGGGGAGAGCGGCGATGAGCGAGGACGCCGCAGGCGCGCCGAAGGCCGGCGAGGCGCCGAAGGACGAGGAGAAGAATCAGGAGGACCAGGCTCCGGAGCAACGGCAGAAGGCGTGGCAGGCCCGGCAGGACCTGGTCAAGCACACGGCCCGCGCGCTCGCGTCCACGCTGATCGACGGCGACCAGTTCGGCCAGACCGGTGGCACCCACTACGGCGACACGATCTTCCACTTCGGGGGCCGCGCCGAGCCCCTCCGCCGGGCTTCCGGTCCGATCCCGCGGCCGGACGTCGTGGCGTTGAAGGCCGTGTTCCGGGAGGGCCCCCGCTTCGGCGAGGCGCTCGCCCGGCTGCGCGACGAGCGGATCGTGATCCTGACCGGTGGGCACGCCACCGGCCGCCGCTCGGCCGCGCTGATGCTGCTGTCCGAGCTCGGCGTCGATCAGCTGCGCGACCTCGACTCGCACACCACGCCCACCGCCCTGCGCGACGAGTTGGACCACCCCGACGGCTACGTCCTCTGCGACTGGGACACCGGTCGCCACCGTCCGCTGCGGGCACCGTTCCTGTCGGGCCTGCGCGAGCAGCTGGAGCGGGTACGCGGCCGTCTCGTCATCACGGTCGAGTCGTCGGCGGTACCGGCCGACGTCCCCTCCGTGCGGTGGGAGGCCCCGTCGACCGAGGACATGCTGGCCTCCCACGTCGTCCGGGCCCTGGACGAGGAGACCTGGACGAAGCTGAGCGGACTGCCGTACGTCACGGAGTTCCTCGTACGGCAGCAGCCTCCGGAGGAAACGAAGAAAACTGGTGCACCGGCGACCACCACAGCCGCCGGTGGACCGCCATCCGCGCCTACGGCCTCCTGGGCACCGCCCACCACGAGATCACCCTGCGCGCCCTGCTCGACGCCATCCGCAGGCCCGTCGAGGACGAACACGCGAACGAGGAGAAGCGGGAGAAGGACCGGAAGGAGGAGGACAAGCAGCTTGCGGATGCCCTGGAACTGCTCCTCCTCACGGCGAAGAGCCCGGTCCTCCGCGCCCTGGCCGAGCGCCTCGAACCCGGAGGTCCGGCCCACGACCGGGCGGTACGCACCCACGCCCTGCGCGCGTTCGTCCAGGCGTGCGACCAGTACGAGGAGGACGGCGACCGCCCGATCGTCCTCGACTGGTACGCCGGCGCCGTGGCGGTCGACGAGGTCGAGGACGTCCGGTGCCTGACCGCCTTCTGGAACGCGGCACTCAACGACCACGAACTCACCTTCCAGGCCCTGCGGGTCCTGCGCGGCTGGGTGCTCAACGTCGCCCGCGCCCCGGACTCCGAGGCCGCCCTCGCCACCCTGCTCCCCACGCTGGCGGCCGCACCGGCCAACCACCAGCGCATCACCCACCTCCTGCGCACCGTCCGCGACTACGACGAGAGCGTCCCGGCGGCGGCCGTACGGCTGCGCGCGACCGTCCACCCCGCCTGACGATCACCTGGAGCAGTCCATGGAAACCGACGACCCACGCCTCCAGCCCGACGAACCCGACCGGCCCGATCGGTCGGAGGAGGAAATACCACTCCCTCCGCAGCCCGCCCCGTTCCGCGACCCCGTCGTCAGGGTGTGGCAGCTGCCGCGGCTCCGCCTGGGCGGCCGCCGGTTCCTCGGACGGATCGACCACGCCCTGGTCTTCGTGACCCGCAAGGGCGTGTACGAGACCTTCCCACCGCCGACCCGGCCCACCGGTGTCCGCCGCTACGTCGCCCTGTACGAGGTCAGGACCGACCCGCACGCCTTCCAGCTGCGGGAACACCTGCCCAGCCGGATCGACACCATCGAGTTCGAGGTCGCCGCCGACATCGGCTGGCGGGTCACGGACCCGGCCAGGTTCGTCAGCAGTCAGGAGCGGGACGTGCCCGGTCTCCTCGCGCAGGAAATCGTCCCGCTGATGCGCGCCGTCGGCCGCGACCACACCATCGCCGAGCCCTCCCGGGCCGAAAAGGCCGTCCAGCGCGCGCTGGACGAGGCCGCACCGATCGGCGCCGACCACGGTCTACGGGCCACCGTCACCGTCCGCCTGCGCGGCGACGCCGTGGAACGCACCCACCGGGAGCGACTGCGGATCGCCCGCTACGAGGCGGAGGCGTCCGCCCCCGAGCACGCCGTCTCGATCCAGCGGCAGCAGCACGAGGCCCGCATCCGGGCGGAGAGGATCAAGTTCTACGAGGACTGCCTGGCCAGGGACGACACCACCGCGCTGGCGCTGCATCTGGCGGAACACCCCGAGGACACCCGGCTCGTCCTCCAGCATCTGGGCGAGGCCCGCAAGCACCTCCTCGACACGCAGCGCCATCTGATCGACCGCGTGCTCGACAAGGAAGGACTGGAGAACTACCAGCTGGACGAGCCGCGCAAGCTCACCGCGGAGTGGATGACGAACGTCCTGAAGTCCGGCACCCCGCCCGAGGACGAGCCCCCGCAGGGGTCCGCATGAGCGCCGTACCCGCACCGGCGCTCACCCCGGAGATGCAGGCGGGCCTCCAGCTGCTCGGCGACCTCCGCGCCGAGATCGCCCGCGCCGACACCAAGGCCTCCGTCCTGGTCGGGGCTCTCGGCATCACGACGGGCCTGCTCGGCGGGCTCCGCTGGAGGCCCACCGCGCTCTCTCACACCGCCACGCTCCTGTGGTGGGTCGGCGCCGCGTCCCTGGTCACAGCGGTGTTCGCCCTGCTGCTGGCCGTGCTGCCCCGCTACCGCCGAAGCAGCTGGGAGCCCGGTCGGCCCCTCACCTACTTCGGTGATGTACGACGCGCCGTCCGGGCCGACCAGCTCGCCGCAGCCGTGGCGGAGACCGGGCGCGACCCGGCTCTCGGTCTCGTTCCGGCGCTGGCCGAGACCAGCCGCATCGTGGCCCGCAAACACTTCTGGATCCGCACCGGCCTGGCCGCCTTCGGCTGCGCCACGCTCCTGCTGCCCGGATCCCTGCTCATGACCTGAACACCCTCACCTACCTCCGCACCCGCCTCCTCGCCCGTGCCCTCACCTGCGACAAGGAGCCGCCATGTCCATCCCGTACGAATCCGAGAACCACCACGAGCCACCCGATCTCTCGCCCCGCGGGGGCCGCGTCCACATATCGGCACGCCATCGCGGCGCGGACGCCACCACGCTCGGGAGCCTGGCACTCCAACTGCCGCACGTGCTGATGAGCCTGGCCGTCGTCTTCCTGGTGGTGTACGCCGTCGACGCCCTGTTCGGTCCGCCTTGGTGGATCCCGCTCGGCGGCTGGGCCGTGAGCGGTGCGCTCGTCTTCAACCACCGCTGCGAATGCCTGCTCGCCCGTTGGCTGTTCGGGCTGCGATACCCGACCCCGGAAGAGGGCCGCAAGCTGAAGACGGTCTGGCGCGAGGTGACCGTCCGGGCCGGTGTGGACGGTGACAGCTATCAGCTGTGGGTCGAGGACAGCGCCGGCATCAACGCCATGGCGGCCGCGGGCCACATCGTCGGCGTCACCAGCCACTCGCTCAGGACTCTGACACCCGCGCGACTCGCCGGCGTCCTCGCGCACGAGCTGGGCCACCACGCGGGAGGGCATGCCTGGGCCTCACTGCTCACGCTCTGGTACTCGCTGCCGGGACGGATCGCCTGGCAGCTCCTGCGGTGGCTGGCCGCACGCGTCGACCGGCTCTCGGTGGGCGCCGCCGCCCTGCTGATCGGTGTCCTGGGCGCCGCCGTGTTCGCCCTGGCGACGGCCACGTACGGTCTGATCTTCCTGCCACTGGCCACGCCCTATCTCCTGGCCGCCCTATCCCGCCGCTCCGAGCTCCGCGCCGACGAACACGCGGCGGGCCTCGGCTTCGCCGAGCAGCTGAGCACCGTACTGCGCGACGATCTCGACCGTACGGAGCCCGTACGCACCGGCGTCGCCGCCAAGGGTGGCCGTGTCCGCTTCACGAAGGAAGGAGTGATCGCACGCCTCCTCGCCTCGCACCCCGATGTCCACACCCGGCTCCACCACCTCCAGGCCCATCTGGAGGAACCCCGCTGAGCACGCCGAAGGGCGGTCACCCCGTACGAAACGGAGTGACCGCCCTTCGGTTCAACTCGGTTCAAGTCGGTTCAACTCAACCGACTCGACCGACTCGCCTACTGGTTGTAAGGCCCGTAGTCGTAGTCCTCCAGCGGGACGGCCTGGCCGGAGCCCGTGCCGAACGGGGAGTAGTCGATGTCGTCGTAGCCGACGGCCGAGTACATCGCGGCCTTGGCTTCCTCGGTGGGCTCGACCCGGATGTTGCGGTAGCGGGACAGGCCCGTACCGGCCGGGATGAGCTTACCGATGATGACGTTCTCCTTGAGGCCGATCAGGGAGTCGGACTTGGCGTTGATCGCCGCGTCCGTCAGAACCCTGGTCGTCTCCTGGAAGGACGCCGCCGACAGCCAGGACTCCGTGGCCAGCGAGGCCTTGGTGATACCCATGAGCTGCGGACGACCGGAGGCCGGGTGACCGCCCTCCTGGACCACACGACGGTTCTCGGTCTCGAACTTCGAGCGCTCGACCAGCTCACCGGGCAGCAGCTCGGCGTCGCCGGACTCGATGATCGTCACACGGCGGAGCATCTGCCGGATGATGATCTCGATGTGCTTGTCGTGGATCGACACACCCTGCGAGTTGTAGACCCTCTGGACCTCGCCGACCAGGTGGACCTGGACGGCACGCTGACCCAGGATGCGCAGCACGTCGTGCGGGTTGGTGGCACCCACGGTGAGCTTCTGGCCCACCTCGACGTGCTCGCCCTCGCTGACCAGGAGTCGGGCGCGCTTCGAGATCGGGAACGCCGTCTCGTCGCTGCCGTCGTCCGGCGTGATGACGAGCTTCTTGGTCTTCTCGGTCTCCTCGATGCGGACGCGACCGGCCGCCTCGGAGATCGGGGCGACACCCTTCGGCGTACGGGCCTCGAAGAGCTCGACGACACGCGGCAGACCCTGGGTGATGTCGTCACCGGCCACACCACCGGTGTGGAAGGTACGCATCGTCAGCTGGGTACCGGGCTCACCGATGGACTGGGCGGCGATGATGCCGACCGCCTCACCGATGTCGACCAGCTTGCCGGTGGCCAGGGAACGGCCGTAGCACATGGCGCACGTGCCGACCTTGGACTCACAGGTCAGGATCGAGCGGGTCTTGACCTCCTCGACACCGTGACGCAGGAGCTGGTCGATGAGCACATCGCCCAGGTCCACGTTGGCCGGCGCGATCACCTTGCCGTCGATGACGACGTCCTCGGCGAGCATACGGGCGTAGACGCTGGTCTCGACGTCCTCGGCCTTGCGCAGGACACCGGTCTCGTCCTTCGCGGCGATCCGCAGCTTCAGACCGCGCTCGGTGCCGCAGTCCTCCTCGCGGATGATGACGTCCTGCGAGACGTCCACCAGACGACGGGTGAGGTAACCCGAGTCGGCGGTACGCAGGGCGGTGTCCGCCAGACCCTTACGTGCACCGTGGGTGGAGATGAAGTACTCGAGGACGGACAGGCCCTCACGGAACGAGGCCTTGATCGGACGCGGGATGGTCTCGTTCTTCGCGTTCGACACCAGACCACGCATACCGGCGATCTGCCTCATCTGCATCATGTTTCCTCGGGCACCCGAGTCAACCATCATGAAGATGGGGTTCGTCTTGGGGAAGTTCGCGTTCATCGCCTCGGCGACCTCGTTGGTCGCCTTGGTCCAGATCGCGATGAGCTCCTGCGTGCGCTCTTCCTTGGTGATCAGACCGCGCTCGTACTGCTTCTGGACCTTCTCGTCCTGCGCCTCGTAGCCCGCGACGATGGCCTTCTTCGCCTCGGGGACGACGACGTCGGAGATGGCCACGGTGACACCGGAACGCGTGCCCCAGTAGAAGCCGGCCGCCTTCAGGTTGTCGAGCGTCGCCGCCACGATGACCTTGGGGTAGCGCTCCGCGAGGTCGTTGACGATCTCGCCGAGCTGCTTCTTGCCCACCGAGTAGTCGACGAACGGGTAGTCCTCGGGCAGCAGCTCGTTGAAGAGCGCGCGGCCCAGGGTCGTCCGCAGACGGAAGGTGTCACCCTGCTGCCACTCCGGCTCGCCCTCTTCGCGAGCCGGCGGGGTCCAGCCGCGCGGCGGGATGGTGCCCACCGGGAAGCGGATGTCGATCGCCGACTGGAGCGCGAGCTCGCCGCCGTCGAACGCCATGATCGCCTCGGCCGTGGAGGCGAAGGAACGCCCCTCGCCCTTGGTGTCACGCAGCTCGCCGTCGGTGGTGAGGAAGAACAGACCGAGGACCATGTCCTGGGTCGGCATCGTCACCGGACGGCCGTCGGCGGGCTTGAGGATGTTGTTCGAGGACAGCATGAGGATGCGGGCCTCGGCCTGCGCCTCCGCGGAGAGCGGCAGGTGCACGGCCATCTGGTCACCGTCGAAGTCCGCGTTGAACGCGGTGCAGACGAGCGGGTGGATCTGGATGGCCTTGCCCTCGACCAGCTGCGGCTCGAAGGCCTGGATGCCGAGGCGGTGCAGGGTGGGCGCACGGTTCAGCAGCACCGGGTGCTCGGCGATGACCTCTTCGAGGACGTCGTACACGACCGTGCGGCCGCGCTCCACCATGCGCTTGGCGCTCTTGATGTTCTGTGCGTGGTTCAGGTCCACCAGGCGCTTCATCACGAACGGCTTGAAGAGCTCCAGCGCCATCGCCTTCGGCAGACCGCACTGGTGCAGCTTCAGCTGCGGACCGACGACGATCACGGAACGCGCGGAGTAGTCCACACGCTTGCCGAGCAGGTTCTGACGGAAACGGCCCTGCTTGCCCTTCAGCATGTCGCTGAGGGACTTCAGCGGGCGGTTACCGGGACCGGTGACCGGACGGCCACGACGACCGTTGTCGAACAGCGCGTCGACGGCCTCCTGGAGCATGCGCTTCTCGTTGTTCACGATGATCTCGGGCGCGCCGAGGTCGAGAAGCCGCTTCAGACGGTTGTTCCGGTTGATCACACGGCGGTACAGGTCGTTCAGGTCGGAGGTCGCGAAGCGGCCACCGTCCAGCTGCACCATCGGGCGGAGGTCCGGCGGGATGACCGGGACGCAGTCGAGGACCATGCCCTTGGGACTGTTGGAGGTCTGCAGGAAGGCAGACACGACCTTCAGCCGCTTCAGCGCACGGGTCTTCTTCTGGCCCTTGCCGGTACGGATGATCTCGCGGAGGCGCTCGGCCTCCTCGTCCAGGTCGAAGGACTCCAGGCGCTTCTGCAGCGCCGCGGCACCCATCGAACCGTCGAAGTACGTGCCGAAGCGGTCACGCAGCTCGCGGTAGAGGAGCTCGTCGCCCTCCAGGTCCTGGACCTTGAGGTTCTTGAACCGGGTCCACACCTCGTCGAGACGGTCGATCTCACGCTGCGAACGGTCCCGCAGCTGCTTCATCTCACGCTCGGCGCCCTCGCGCACCTTGCGGCGCACATCGGCCTTGGCACCCTCGGCCTCGAGCTCGGCCAGGTCGGTCTCGAGCTTCTTGGCGCGGGCCTCCAGGTCGGCGTCCCGGCGGTTCTCGACCTGCTGGCGCTCCACGGAGACATGCGCCTCCAGGGAGGGCAGGTCACGCGTGCGGCGCTCCTCGTCGACGTACGTGATCATGTACGCCGCGAAGTAGATGACCTTCTCCAGGTCCTTCGGGGCGAGGTCGAGCAGGTAGCCCAGCCGCGACGGAACGCCCTTGAAGTACCAGATGTGGGTGACGGGCGCGGCAAGCTCGATGTGGCCCATCCGCTCACGGCGCACCTTGGCGCGCGTGACCTCGACGCCACAGCGCTCACAGATGATGCCCTTGAAGCGGACACGCTTGTACTTGCCGCAATAGCACTCCCAGTCCCGGGTCGGACCGAAGATCTTCTCGCAGAAGAGTCCGTCCTTCTCGGGCTTGAGCGTGCGGTAGTTGATCGTCTCGGGCTTCTTGACCTCGCCGTGGCTCCACTGACGGATGTCGTCAGCGGTGGCCAGACCGATCCGGAGCTCGTCGAAGAAGTTGACGTCGAGCACTATGCGTCAATCCCTCTCAGGGTTGTAAGTCATGGGGTCTGATACGGGGGTCCTGGGGCCGGCGGGCCTTGATCGCTCAAGGCCCGCCGAACTCCCGTCAGACCTCTTCGACGCTGCTCGGCTCACGCCGGGACAGGTCGATGCCGAGCTCCTCCGCCGCGCGGAAGACGTCCTCGTCGGTGTCACGCATTTCGATGGACATACCGTCACTGGACAGCACCTCCACGTTGAGGCAGAGAGACTGCATCTCCTTGATGAGCACCTTGAAGGACTCGGGGATGCCGGGCTCGGGGATGTTCTCGCCCTTGACGATGGCCTCGTAGACCTTCACGCGGCCGGTGACGTCGTCGGACTTGATGGTCAGCAGCTCCTGGAGGGCGTACGCGGCGCCGTATGCCTCCAGCGCCCACACCTCCATCTCGCCGAATCGCTGGCCACCGAACTGGGCCTTACCACCCAGCGGCTGCTGGGTGATCATCGAGTACGGACCGGTCGAACGGGCGTGGAGCTTGTCGTCGACCAGGTGGTGGAGCTTGAGGATGTACATGTAGCCGACGGAGACGGGCTCCGGGAACGGCTCGCCGGAGCGGCCGTCGAACAGCGGCGCCTTACCGGTCGGGAGCACCATGCGCGAACCGTCGCGGTTCGGGATCGTGTGGTTCAGCAGACCCGCCAGCTCGTCCTCACGCGCACCGTCGAAGACGGGGGTGGCGACGTTGGTGCCGGGCTCGACCTTGTCGGCCTCGATGGCCTGGAGGCGCTGCGCCCAGTCGTCCGCGAGGCCGGAGACGTCCCAGCCGCGGCTGGCGAGCCAGCCGAGGTGGATCTCCAGGACCTGTCCCGGGTTCATTCGGGACGGGACACCCAGCGGGTTGAGGATGATGTCGACCGGGGTGCCGTCCTCCAGGAACGGCATGTCCTCGATCGGCAGGATCTTCGAGATGACGCCCTTGTTGCCGTGCCGGCCGGCGAGCTTGTCACCGTCGGTGATCTTCCGCTTCTGCGCCACGTACACGCGCACCAGCTGGTTGACACCGGGGGGAAGCTCGTCGCCCTCCTCACGGTCGAAGACGCGGACGCCGATGACCTTGCCGATCTCGCCGTGCGGCACCTTCAGCGAGGTGTCACGGACCTCGCGCGCCTTCTCACCGAAGATCGCGCGGAGCAGGCGCTCCTCCGGCGTCAGCTCGGTCTCACCCTTGGGCGTGACCTTGCCGACGAGGATGTCACCGGCGACGACCTCGGCACCGATACGGATGATGCCGCGCTCGTCGAGGTCGGCGAGGACCTCCTCGGAGACGTTCGGGATGTCCCGGGTGATCTCCTCGGGGCCGAGCTTGGTGTCACGGGCGTCGACCTCGTGCTCCTCGATGTGGATCGAGGAGAGGACGTCGTCCTGCACGAGGCGCTGCGACAGGATGATCGCGTCCTCGTAGTTGTGACCCTCCCACGGCATGAACGCGACCAGCAGGTTCTTGCCGAGCGCCATCTCGCCGTTCTGCGTGGCCGGACCGTCGGCGAGCACCTGGCCCGTGATGATGCGGTCGCCCTCGTTGACGATGACCTTCTGGTTGACCGAGGTGCCCTGGTTGGAGCGGGCGAACTTGGCCAGGCGGTACGTGATGTACGTGCCGTCGTCGTTGGCGGTGGTGATGTAGTCCGCGGAGACCTCCTGGACCACACCGTCCTTCTCGGCCTTGACCACGTCGCCGGCGTCGACGGCGGAGCGGTACTCCATGCCGGTGCCGACGAGCGGGGACTCGGACTTGATGAGCGGCACGGCCTGGCGCATCATGTTCGCGCCCATGAGGGCACGGTTGGCGTCGTCGTGCTCCAGGAACGGGATCATGGCGGTCGCGACCGACACCATCTGGCGCGGCGAGACGTCCATGTAGTCGACGTCGTCACCGGGGACGTAGTCGACCTCACCGCCACGGCGGCGGACCAGTACGCGGTTCTCGGTGAAGCGCATGTCGTCGTTGAGCGTGGCGTTGGCCTGCGCGATGACGAAGCGGTCCTCTTCGTCGGCCGTCAGGTAGTCGACCTCGTCGGTGACGACACCGTCGGTGACCCGGCGGTACGGCGTCTCCACGAAACCGAACGCGTTGACGCGGCCGTAGGAGGCGAGCGAGCCGATCAGACCGATGTTCGGGCCTTCAGGGGTCTCGATCGGGCACATGCGGCCGTAGTGCGAGGGGTGCACGTCACGGACCTCGAAGCCGGCCCGCTCACGGGAGAGACCACCCGGGCCGAGCGCCGACAGACGGCGCTTGTGGGTGAGACCCGACAGCGGGTTGTTCTGGTCCATGAACTGCGACAGCTGGCTGGTGCCGAAGAACTCCTTGATGGAGGCGACGACCGGCCTGATGTTGATCAGGGTCTGCGGCGTGATCGCCTCGACGTCCTGAGTCGTCATGCGCTCGCGGACGACTCGCTCCATACGCGCCAGACCCGTACGGACCTGGTTCTGGATGAGCTCGCCGACGCTGCGCAGACGACGGTTGCCGAAGTGGTCGATGTCGTCGGTCTCGACGACGATCGTCGTGCCGTTGTCAGCGGCCGTCTCGGTCTCGCCGGCGTGCAGCTTCACCAGGTACTTGATCGTCGAGATGACGTCCTCGACGGTCAGGACGCCCGCGTTGAGCGGCGCTTCCCCGCCCAGCTTCTTGTTGACCTTGTAGCGGCCGACCTTCGCGAGGTCGTAACGCTTGGGGTTGAAGTACAGGTTCTCAAGAAGCGTCTGCGCGGCCTCACGCGTGGGGGGCTCGCCCGGACGCAGCTTGCGGTAGATGTCGAGCAGCGCGTCGTCCTGGCCCTGGGTGTGGTCCTTCTCCAGGGTGGCGCGCATGGACTCGTACTCGCCGAACTCCTCCAGGATCTGCTCGGTGGTCCACCCGAGAGCCTTGAGCAGGACGGTCACGGACTGCTTGCGCTTGCGGTCGATACGGACACCGACCATGTCGCGCTTGTCGATCTCCATCTCCAGCCAGGCACCCCGGGACGGGATGATCTTGGCGGAGAAGATGTCCTTGTCGGACGTCTTGTCGATCGAGGAGTCGAAGTAGACGCCCGGCGAACGGACCAGCTGCGACACGACGACACGCTCGGTGCCGTTGATGACGAAGGTGCCCTTGCCCGTCATGAGCGGGAAATCGCCCATGAAGACGGTCTGGGACTTGATCTCACCGGTCTCGTTGTTGGTGAACTCGGCCGTCACGAAGAGCGGGGCCGCGTACGTGAAGTCGCGGTCCTTGCACTCGTCGATGCTGTTCTTCGGCGGCTCGAAGCGGTGGTCGCGGAAGGTCAGCGACATCGACCCGGAGAAGTCCTCGATCGGGGAGATCTCCTCGAAGATCTCTTCCAGACCGGACTTGGTGGGGACATCCTGTCCGCTCTCAAGAGCTTCCTCGACCCGACTCTGCCAGGCGGTGTTGCCGAGCAGCCAGTCAAAGCTCTCGGTCTGCAGAGCAAGCAGGTTCGGAACCTCGAGGGGCTCCTTGATCTTTGCAAAGGAGATGCGCAGCGGGGCGGTGCTGGCGGCGTTGTTCGTATTCGCGGTCGAGGCGTTGCGCGAGGCGGCCAAGAGGGGGTCCTTCCGAGGGCTCGGACTCACTACGCGCGTACCGGCCCCTCTCTTGCGCAAAGAGAGCAGGTTGTTCCTAATTTGGCGATATGGCCAAGTCAGGAATGGTCTGATCGTCGATGCTCAAGTGAGGGCATGCCCCTGGTGACGGGCAGGGGACAGCTAACAGGCAGCGCAAAGGGTCAGTGTAGCCACTTGGCACACTGATGTCCAGTGCGGGTTTCTTGAGACCCTCGTTGTTCTCGACACCTACGCAAGCCCACGCCCTCAATGCACGTTGATACTGCCCTCTTCGCCGTCGATCCATGCCTCGGAGTTCGGATCGGTGTGACGACGCGTCCTGAGAATTGCGCGCTGCGTGCAGTTCGTCAAGGCCCCTCATACCCGATCCGGATGCCGCGATCGTCACTCGCGGCCCGCCACCCGAGGTCTCCGGAGGCACGACGAAGATCACCATACTCGCCACCACCGGCAGTACAAGGCAGCCGTCACCCGACGTCCCGGAACGCCGAAGGGCGACCACCCAGTTGGGTGATCGCCCTTCGGTACGTTCGCGTTACAGCTTCGAACGAGTTTTTGATTCTCGTCTCAGAAGCGTCCCGCACGGATCCTCGCGGACCCAGGAGAGCTGGCGGACCAGCGAGGCCTTACTTGACCTCGACGGAGGCGCCGGCGCCCTTGAGGGACTCGGCAGCCTTCTCGGCGGCCTCCTTGGCGACCTTCTCGAGAACGGGCTTCGGGGCGCCGTCCACGAGGTCCTTGGCCTCCTTGAGGCCCAGGGAGGTGAGCTCGCGCACGACCTTGATGACCTGGATCTTCTTCTCGCCGGCGCCGGTGAGGATGACGTCGAACTCGTCCTGCTCCTCGGCAACCTCGGCGGCGGCGGTCGGGCCGACCGGGGCGGCGGCGACGGCCGCGGCGGCGGTGACGTCGAACTTCTCCTCGAACGCCTTCACGAACTCGGAGAGCTCGATGAGGGTGAGCTCCTCGAACTGGGCGAGCAGGTCTTCCTGGCTGAGCTTCGCCATGATGGGCGATCCTTCCACTAATTCGGCTGGTGCCGGGTGTACATGTCTGGCGGGCGTACGTTCGGGCCCGCTACGACCGTTGCTGTAGGCGTGCGCCTCAGGCAGCGGTCATTTCGGGAGCCGAATTACTCGGCACCGCCCTGCTCGGCCTGCTTGGCGCGAAGAGCGTCCACGGTGCGGACGAGCTTCGAGGGAAGCGCCTGGAAGAGCTGAGCAGCCTGAGTCTGCTTACCCTTGAAGGCACCCGCCAGCTTGCTGAGCAGAACCTCGCGGGACTCGAGGTCCGCGAGCTTCTTGATCTCGTCGGCGGACAGCGCCTTGCCGTCAAGGACACCGCCCTTGATGACGAGGTTGGGGTTGTCCTTGGCGAAGTCACGAAGACCCTTCGCCGACTCCACCGGGTCACCGGTGACGAAGGCGACCGCCGTCGGACCGTTGAACAGGTCGTCGAGCGTAGAGATCCCGGCCTCGTTGGCCGCAATCTTGGTCAGCGTGTTCTTCACCACGGCGTACTGGGCGTTCTCACCGAGCGAACGACGCAGCGTCTTGAGCTGCGCCACGGTGAGACCCCGGTACTCGGTCAGCACAGCGGCGTTCGAGCTGCGGAACTGCTCCGCGAGCTCGGCCACCGCGGCAGCCTTGTCGGGCCTTGCCATAGAGCGTCGGCCTCCTTCCGGGTGATGAGGACCGCTCAGAAGGGGCTGGGACAAACGAAACGCCCCGGCGCAGGCGCTCGGGGCGTGGCTCGACCGGACGAATTCCGTACGACGACGGAACCGGACCGGGAGCGACTTCCACAGACACCTACGCGGGTCGTCCGCAGTTCAGCGGATCCTTCGGCCACCGCGTCCTCGTACGAGCACACGGCAACGACCAGCGGTCTTTGGCTTCTTCGGAAGAGTACGGGACCGAATCGCCGTCAAGCAAATCAGCTCCCGCGGGCCGCCACTCAGCTCACCCCGGCCTCGTCCGCCAGCGCGCCGGCGTCCACGGTGTCGTCGGCCGCCGGGGGCTCGACGGTCACCGACGGGTCGACGTCCAGGAAGGTGACGGTCATGTCGAGCGGACCGGTGTCGACCGTACGCCCCTTGCCGTTCAGCGAGCTGGTCTTCCCCCGCATCCGGAACTGCTTGGCCCGGTCGTCCCCGTCGACCCACAGGTCCATGGTGAGC
Source organism: Streptomyces adelaidensis (assembly GCF_016598475.1). Taxonomy (GTDB): domain Bacteria; phylum Actinomycetota; class Actinomycetes; order Streptomycetales; family Streptomycetaceae; genus Streptomyces; species Streptomyces adelaidensis. Next base: position 127,890 of record NZ_JAEMUX010000002.1, on the reverse strand, counting down.
GCGCTGCCGAAGCGCAGGCCGAGGCCCAGAAGCTGGTCGAGGCCGGTGGTCAGGCGTTCCCGGGTCTCCTTGTCCTTGGCGGCGCCCTGTGCGGTCCGCAGTTCCTTCGTCGTGACCGTGCCCCGGTAGTGGGTGGTCCCAGTGCCGTCGACGGTCTCGGTGCCGGTCTTCTTCACGTCGTCGGCGCCGGACAGGATCATGGACTGCAGGAGCGGGCTGCCCTGCATCTGGCGGGGCACGACGCCGTAGGACTGGTTGTCCGCGGTGCCGCTGCCCCACACGGCCGGCCCGGCCTCGATCCAGCGCTTCCCGTCCGTGTCACCGAGGACCGACGTGTCCCCCTGCACGTACATGGCCCCGCCGACGAACCGGATCTCCACGGGCCGGTCCTCGGTGTCGCCGAGCCCGGTCAACTCCATGCTCATGACCGACGGCCGCACGCCCATGGAGGCCTCGGCCCGCACCTTCCCGTGCTCCGGCAGCGTCCCGGTCACCCGGTAGCGCAGCGAGGTGACGTCCGCGGCCTTCTCGGTGGCCCGGGCCACCGCCTCGCCGGGCGTCAAGTTCTCCTCGGCCCCGCAGCCGGTGACGCCGCCGCCGAGCATCGCGGCCGCGACGGCGATGCCGACGGCTCTGTGTCGACGTGGCGAGCCGTGCGTGGCAAACCTCATGTGTCCCCCTGGAAACTCAGGCCCCACCCGTGTGGGCCGGAAGGGACACTAGCGCCGCCGGGTCCGGGCTGTCCTGCGGTTTCAGGGGGCCGGCAGGGAGCTCAGCAGGTCCTTGTAGTCAACGGTCTGGCTCGCCGGCGGCTCCTCGGTGGTGACGTCTGTCCCGTAGTCGCTGTAGTAGACCGTGGAGTTCACCTCACCGTTCGCGGTGTCCCCCTTCTCGACCTTCTTGACCAGCAGGTTCTCGTCGTTGATCCAGACGTCGATGTCCGCGGTGGTGATGCCGGACGCCTTCAGCTGTTCCTCCAGCTCGGCCCGCATGTCCTCGCCGAGGTTCGCGTTCTGCTCCTGCACGTCGGCGACCTTCACAGTGCCCACGTAGTGCGTGGCCCGCTCACCGCGCACGTCCTCCTCGCCGACCTTCTCGACATCGCCGGAGGCCAGCAGGAGCCGTACGGACTGGTTCGGCGTGACGCTCTGGAGGTGTTCCTTCACATACGTGCCGGAGGCCCCGCCGATCATGTCCTCCATGTCCTCGTACGCGTACCTGATCCACCGCTTGCCGCCGTACTGCTCGGCGAACAGGTCGCCCATGTCCGCATAGTAGGCGTCGGGCAGATAGCGGGCCTCCGTCGCGGTGATGCCCAGCTCGCCCATCTGTTCGGCCGCCTGGCCGCCGGTGTAGGTGATGGTCATGGTGCCCTTGAGGCCGTCGGCCCAGTCGACCTCGCCGTCCGCCTCGATGGACATCAGGTCGCCCATGTCCCCGGTGGACTCGATCTTCGAGGAGTCGGCGTCGCCGGTGGACCTGTCCGCTAGCCGAAGCGCCGCGAACGGATCGCCACCGCCGCCCTCGCCCGAGTCGCCGGAACCGCAGGCCGCCACTCCGGTCAGCGCGGCCACCGCCGTCAACGACAGGACCGTACGGCGACACCTGGTCGTGCTGGTCATCCGTCCCCACCCCCAGGGAGAGTTACCGTGCTCCGCACACCAGGGCAGCACACTTGTGCGCGTATGCCCACCCGTATACCAAAAGGGACGAGCCCCGCACCTCGAAAGGTTGCGGGGCTCGTCCTCGGGCTACGCGTGCGCGACGCGGCTGCCGGTGAGCGTCAGACTCAGACGGCGGCCGGGTCCTCCTCGACGAGGAGGTTGCGGGTGCGGTTGGAGTCCAGCGGGATGCCGGGGCCGATCGTGGTGCTGAGGGCGGCCTTCTTGATGTAGCGGCCCTTCGCGGCGGACGGCTTCAGACGGAGGATCTCCTCCAGCGCCGCCGCGTAGTTCTCCACCAGCTGGGTGTCGTCGAACGACGTCTTGCCAATGATGAAGTGCAGGTTCGAGTGCTTGTCGACGCGGAACTCGATCTTGCCGCCCTTGATCTCGGTGACGGCCTTCACGACGTCCGGGGTCACGGTGCCGGTCTTGGGGTTCGGCATGAGACCACGGGGACCGAGCACGCGGCCGAGACGGCCGACCTTGCCCATGAGGTCCGGGGTGGCGACGACGGCGTCGAAGTCCAGACGGCCCTTCGCCACCTCGTCGATGAGCTCGTCGGAACCGACGATGTCGGCACCCGCGGCAGTCGCGGCCTCGGCACGGTCACCGGTCGCGAAGACCAGGACCCGGGCGGTCTTACCGGTGCCGTGCGGGAGGTTCACGGTGCCACGGACCATCTGGTCGGCCTTACGCGGGTCGACACCCAGACGGAAGGCGACCTCGACGGTGCCGTCGAACTTGGACGTGGAGGTCTCCTTGGCGAGACGGACGGCCTCGAGCGGGGCGTACTGCTTCTCCCGGTCGATCTTGGCGTCCGCAGCGCGGAGAGCCTTGCTGCGCTTGCTCACAACTGCTCCTGTGTGTTCTGAAAGGAGTCGTGGTACGGGCCGAGCGGGCCCTGCCACGTGCGGCTGCTCGTACGGCGGCCGCATGGTTCTACGAAGGTGGGGTTCAGCCCTCGACCGTGATGCCCATGGAACGCGCGGTGCCGGCGATGATCTTCGACGCGGCGTCCAGGTCGTTGGCGTTGAGGTCGGGCATCTTCGTGGTGGCGATCTCGCGGACCTGCGCCTGAGTGATCTTGGCGACCTTGGTCTTGTGCGGCTCGCCGGAGCCCTTCTCCACGCCCGCGGCCTTGAGGATCATCTTCGCGGCCGGCGGCGTCTTGGTGATGAAGGTGAAGGAGCGGTCCTCGTAGACCGTGATCTCCACCGGGATGACCCAACCGCGCTGCGACTCGGTCGCGGCGTTGTAGGCCTTGCAGAACTCCATGATGTTGACGCCGTGCTGACCGAGCGCGGGGCCGACCGGCGGAGCCGGGTTGGCCGCGCCGGCCTGGATCTGGAGCTTGATGAGCCCCGTGACCTTCTTCTTCTTGGGAGGCATTGCTCTCCGGGTCCTTTCGATTCGAGTCCGCCCGCACCCGGGTCGCGTCCCGGTTGAAGGCATACCGCACAACGATAACGGGTATAGATGCGCGGCCAAAAACCGAGCAGGTCAGGCGGGCTGCGAAAGCCTGCCTGACCTGCGCGGAAGCTATAAGTCCAGAAGTCCCGGTGGGGAACTAGTTCTTCTGGATCTGGTCGAACGACAGCTCGACCGGCGTCTCGCGGCCGAAGATCTCGACGAGACCCTTGACCTTCTTCGAGTCGGCGTTGATCTCGTTGATCGTCGCCTGGAGCGTGGCGAACGGACCGTCCGTGACGGTGACCGAGTCGCCCACCTCGAAGTCGAGCACCTGGACCTCGACCTTGCGCTGCGGGACCGGCTTGCCCTCGGCCTCGGCGGCCTCGCGGGCGGCCCTCTCCTCGGCCTCCGGGGCGAGCATCTTGACGATCTCGTCCAGGGTCAGCGGGTACGGGTCGTAGGCGTTGCCCACGAAGCCGGTGACGCCGGGGGTGTTGCGGACGACGCCCCAGGACTCGTTCGTCAGGTCCATGCGCACCAGCACGTAGCCGGGGAGCTTGTTCTGACGGATGGTCTTGCGCTCGCCGTTCTTGATCTGCGCGACCTCTTCCTGCGGCACCTCGGCCTGGAAGATGAAGTCCTCGACGTTCAGCGAGACGGCACGCTGTTCGAGGTTGGTCTTCACGCGGTTCTCGTAACCGGCGTACGTGTGGATGACGTACCACTCGCCGGGCAGGGTCCGCAGTTCCTCGCGCAGGGCCTGGACGGGGTCGACCGGCTCGGTCTCCTCCGCGACGGCCTCGTCGTCCTCTTCGCTCTCGGCGTCGTCCTCGTCATCGACGTGCACGGCCTCTTCCTCGGCCGGCTCCCCCGCCTCGGCTTCGGCAGCCTCGAACTCGTCGACCTCGTCCGTTCCCTCGACGATGTCGAGCTCATCATCCACGGACTCGTCCGGCTCGATGGCGTCGTTCAGGTTCGGGTCAGACACGTGGCTGCTTCTTCCTGGATACATGGGGGTGGAACACGCGAAAGGGGCGCCAGGTAACGGCGCCCTTCGCTTTCGGCTCAGCCGAAGACGTACTTGGCGGCCTTGTCTAGTCCGAAGTCAATCACAGTCACAAGACCGATCATGATGACCACGAAGACGATGACCACCATGGTGTAGGTCGTCAGCTGGGAGCGGGTCGGCCAGACGACCTTACGCAGCTCCGCGACGATCTGGCGGTAGAAGAGCGCGAGGCGCTTCAGCGGGCCCCTCTTGGCACGCTTGCCGCCCTTGCGGGTCTTCTTCTTGTCCTCGGGCACCTCGTCCTGGGCATCAGGCGTGTCGATGGAGCCCACGGCGTCCGTCATTCATCCTCACCTGATTCCGGTCCGGGTCGTGGCCGTGCCGCGCCCGGTCTGAGCCGCACGGCGGAACATTGCTGAACGTACATGCGCACACATCCTGGCGTGAGGAGTGTGTAGCAGGGCCGGAGGGACTTGAACCCCCAACCGCTGGTTTTGGAGACCAGTGCTCTACCAATTGAGCTACGACCCTTTGCGGTTCTCCCCCAACGTACCGCATCCAACCGAGTGCACGGTGTGCACCTGATGGGTGCGGCCGGTGAAGGCCAACGAGGTGAGAGTGTACGTGGTCCGAGGCCTGTCGTCGAACAGAAAGCGTCCGTAGGGGCGTTGCTCCCCGAAGATCGACCGTTTCGCGCCGCGGATACGGACGGTTGTTCCGTCGCTGTTCAGTCTGTGAAACCCGCGTGCCGGGCGGGTTTCCGGTCTGAAACGATGGGGCCCATGAGCGCTGCAACCCCTCCCACCGAGCGCCGGGTCTCCGCGCGTATCGGCGCGATCTCCGAGTCCGCCACCCTCGCCGTGGACGCCAAGGCCAAGGCCCTCAAGGCCGCTGGGCGTCCGGTGATCGGCTTCGGCGCCGGCGAGCCCGACTTCCCGACCCCGGACTACATCGTCGAGGCGGCCGTCGAGGCCTGCAAGAACCCGAAGTACCACCGCTACACACCGGCCGGCGGTCTGCCCGAGCTGAAGGCCGCGATCGCCGCGAAGACCCTGCGGGACTCGGGATACGAGGTCGACGCCTCGCAGATCCTGGTCACCAACGGCGGCAAGCAGGCCATCTACGAGGCGTTCGCCGCGATCCTCGACCCGGGCGACGAGGTCATCGTCCCGGCGCCGTACTGGACGACGTACCCGGAGTCGATCCGTCTCGCCGGCGGTGTCCCGGTCGACGTCGTCGCCGACGAGACCACGGGTTACCGCGTCTCCGTCGAGCAGCTGGAGGCGGCCCGCACGGAGAAGACCAAGGTCGTCCTCTTCGTCTCCCCGTCCAACCCGACCGGCGCGGTCTACAGCGCCGAGGACGCCGAGGCGATCGGCCGCTGGGCCGTGGAGCACGGCCTGTGGGTGCTGACGGACGAGATCTACGAGCACCTGGTCTACGGCGACGCGAAGTTCACCTCGCTGCCGGCGCTCTTGCCGGAGCTGCGCGACAAGTGCATCGTCGTCAACGGCGTCGCCAAGACGTACGCCATGACCGGCTGGCGGGTCGGGTGGATCGTCGGCCCGAAGGACGTGGTCAAGGCCGCGACGAACCTCCAGTCACACGCCACGTCGAACGTGTCCAACGTCGCGCAGGTGGCCGCCCTCGCCGCCGTCTCCGGCGATCTGGACGCGGTCGCGAAGATGCGGGAGGCCTTCGACCGGCGCCGCAAGACCATCGTGCGGATGCTCAACGAGATCGACGGTGTGCTCTGCCCGGAGCCCGAGGGCGCGTTCTACGCCTACCCGTCGGTGAAGGCGCTGCTCGGCAAGGAGATCCGCGGCAGGCGTCCGCAGGACTCGGTCGAGCTGGCCGCGCTGATCCTGGAGGAGGCCGAGGTCGCGGTCGTACCGGGTGAGGCGTTCGGCACACCCGGCTACCTGCGGCTGTCGTACGCGCTGGGGGACGAGGACCTCGTCGAGGGCGTGAGCCGGATCCAGAAGCTGCTGGCGGAGGCGACGGACTGACGTTCGAAGCGTCCACCGCGAGGGGCTGGCACCTACGACTTTTCGTACGTGCCAGCCCCTCCTTCATTTGTGCGAGCAAGACCACGTTCGGGGAATCCGCTACCGGGACGGCGATGACGTGCGGCAGGATCCAGCAATGGAGCGTGTACGTGATCTCTCTCAACTGCCGAAGGCCCATCTGCACCTGCACTTCACCGGGTCGATGCGGCCCGCGACCGTGCTGGAGCTGGCCGACAAGTACGGGGCGCGGCTGCCCGACGCGCTGACAGAGGCGCTGACCAGCGGGGAGCCGCCGAGACTGCGGGCGACGGACGAGCGAGGGTGGTTCCGGTTCCAGCGGCTGTACGACGCGGCGCGCTCGTGCGTGCGGGAGCCCGAGGACATCCAGCGGCTGGTGCGGGAGGCCGCTGAGGAGGATGTGCGGGACGGCTCGGGCTGGCTGGAGATCCAGGTGGACCCGACGTCGTACGCGCCACGGCTGGGCGGGCTGATCCCAGCGCTGGAGATCATTCTCGACGCGGTGAACACGACGGCGCGGGAGACCGGGCTCGGGATGCGGGTCGTGGTGGCCGCGAACCGGATGAAGCATCCGCTGGACGCGCGCACGCTGGCCCGGCTGGCGGTGCGGTACGCGGACCAGGGCGTCGTCGGGTTCGGGCTCTCCAACGACGAACGCCGGGGCATGGCCCGTGACTTCGACCGGGCCTTCGCGATCGCGCGGGAGGGGGGTCTGCTGTCGGCGCCGCACGGCGGTGAGCTGACCGGGCCTTCGTCGGTGCGGGACTGTCTGGACGACCTGGACGCGAACCGGATCGGGCACGGGGTGCGGGCGGCGGAGGATCCGCGGCTGCTGAAGCGGCTCGCCGACCGGGGGGTGACCTGCGAGGTCTGTCCGGCCTCGAACGTGGCGCTCGGTGTCTACGAGAAACCGCAGGACGTGCCGCTGCGCACCCTGTTCGACGCCGGCGTCCCCATGGCGTTGGGCGCCGACGACCCGCTGCTGTTCGGCTCCCGACTGGCCGCCCAGTACGAGATCGCCCGCCACCAGCACGCCTTCACGGACGAGGAGCTGGCCGAGCTGGCCCGGCAGTCCGTTCGGGCGTCGGCGGCGCCCGAGTCGACGAAGGCGACGCTGCTGGCCGGGGTGGGCTCCTGGCTCGCCGCTCCTGGCGTCTAGACCCCACCGGCCGCATGATCTTCTACCATCTCGGCGAACTCACCCTGCGGATCGGCCACATCACCGATCCGCCCACCGTCCAGATCACCCGTGGCGTCCAACTCCACATCCTCGATCTCCTCGACACCGACATTGGGCAAACCCGCTGGCCACAGACCTGAAACGGTGACCCGCGAAGTCCGGGTCTAGAGGCTGACGCCCACGGTCACCGGCTCGTTGACCAGGGTGATCCCGAAGGCGTCCCGGACTCCGGCCACCACCTCGCGGGCCAGCGCCAGGAGGTCCTCGGTGGTGGCCTCGCCCCGGTTGGTGAGGGCCAGGGTGTGCTTGGTGGAGATGCGGGCGGGGCCCGTGCCGTAGCCCTTGGTGAAGCCCGCCCGGTCGATCAGCCAGGCCGCTGAGGTCTTGGTGTGGCCGTCGCCCGCGGCGTACGCGGGCGGGGTGACGTCCTTGCCGAGCCGCTGCTCCACGCGCGCGTGGAACGCTGCGAACTCCTCGTCCGTGAGGATCGGGTTGGTGAAGAACGAGCCGGCCGACCAGGTGTCGTGGTCGTCCGGGTCGAGCACCATGCCCTTCCCCGCGCGCAGCTTCAGCACGGTCTCGCGGGCGTGGGCGAGAGGTACGCGGTCGCCGGGCTCGACGCCCAGTGTGCGGGCCGTCTCCGCGTACTTGACCGGGCCGGACAGTCCGTCCGCGTCCTCCAGTTCGAATCGGACGCGGAGGACGACGTACCGCTCGGGGGCGTCCTTGAAGCGGCTGTGGCGGTACGAGAAGGCGCACTCGGCGTTCGGGACGGTGACCGTCTCGCGGGTGAGGCGGTCGTAGGCGACGACCTCGGTGATCGTGGCGGCGACCTCCTGGCCGTACGCACCGACGTTCTGGATGGGGGTCGCGCCTGCGGAGCCGGGGATTCCGGCGAGGCATTCGATGCCTGCGAGGCCTGCGGCGACTGTGCGGGCGACCACGTCGGTCCATACCTCGCCGGCGGCCAGTTCCAGTCTCGTGCCGTCGAGGGCGTAGCCCTTGGTCGCGATGACCAGGGCGGTTCCGGCGAAGCCCTTGTCGCCGATGACCAGGTTCGAGCCGCCGCCGATGAGCAGCAGGGGCGTGCCGGAGTCGTCGGCCTCGCGGACCGCGGTGATCACCTCGTCGTCGGTGGTGGCGGTGATCAGCCGGTGCGCGGGGCCGCCCAGGCGGAAGGTGGTCAGGGGGGCGAGGGGGGCGTCGTTTCGTTCCTGCACGGGCTCAAGGGTACGAGACGGGGTGGTGGGGGTTTCGGGAGCGGGGACGGCAGCGTCGGCGGGGCTGGGGGAGGTGCCCGCGGCGGCCTGTTGGGGGCCGGCTCCGGAAGAGTCCGGCCAGCACCGCCGAAGCTCCCCCGGAACGCTTCCCAGGGCGGCACAATCGCTGCGTGGATCAAGGAATCGCGGCCCTGTTGGGGGCAACGGTCGGAGTCCTCGGTACCGTCTCCGCGTCGGCCATCTCCGGGTGGTCGAACCGTCAGCAGATACGGACCCAGGCCAGAATCGATCACGCGCACTGGCGCAGACAGGCCCGGCGTGACGCCTACAGCGCGTTCCTCACTCCGGCGCACGAGGCGCGAACGACCCTGAGGCAGGCGGCGCGCGCCCTGATCGGTGATGTGGACACGGCCACGGCCGACCAGCGGCTGCAAGCCGCGCAGGAGCACTTGGGGGCGGTCCAGGCGGCCTGGGCCGCGCTCGCGATCGAAGGTCCCGAGTCGGTGGAGCAGGCGGCCAACGGTCTCAGGACCGCGCTCCGCTCGATGCACACGACGCTGCTCGCCTGGCGGGACTCCGCGGAGGGCGCGTTCGACCACAACGTCCCGTTCGTGGAGCGGCACGCGGTCGAGGTGACCCGGCTGGCCGAACGGATGGGCGTGTTCACCGCTACGGCCCGTGCGGCGCTGGAGGAGGAGGTGGCGTCGCCTCCTCCTCCAGCGAGCGGGCAAAGCTGAGGCGGTGTAAGGGGCGGTCCACCATGGACGGCGCCCCTTACCGCATCGCCCTCGGGCGCGTCAGGCCAGGCGTACGACTGCGCGGGACATGCCCAGGACCTTCTGGCCGGCGCTCATCGCCGTCAGGTCCACGCGGACGGTGTTGTCGTCGAGCTTGGCGCCGATCTTGGCGGTGACCTCGATGGTGGCGCCCCGGTCGTCGTTGGGGACGACCACGGGCTTGGTGAAGCGGACGCCGTACTCGACCACGGATCCCGGGTCGCCGGTCCAGTCGGTGACGACGCGGATCGCCTCGGCCATGGTGAACATGCCGTGGGCGATGACGTCGGGGAGACCGACCTCCTTGGCGAACTTCTCGTTCCAGTGGATCGGGTTGAAGTCGCCGGAGGCGCCCGCGTACCGCACGAGGGTGGCGCGGGTCGCGTCGAAGGCCTGGGCGGGCAGTTCGGTGCCGACCTCGACGTCGTCGTAGGAGATCTTCGCGGTCATCGGATCCTCACGCCTTCTCGGCCGCGCGGGCCACGAGCTTGGTCCAGGCGGTCACGACGTGTTCGCCCGACTCGTCGTGGACCTCGCCGCGGATGTCCAGGATGTCGTTGCCCGCCATGGACTTGATCGCCTCGATGGTCGAGGTGACCGTGAGGCGGTCACCGGCGCGCACCGGGCGCGTGTAGGCGAACTTCTGGTCGCCGTGCACGACGCGGCTGTAGTCGAGGCCCAGCTGCGGGTCTGCGGTCACCAGGCCCGCGGCCTTGAAGGTGATCGAGAACACGAAGGTCGGCGGGGCGATCACGTCGGGGTACCCGAGGGCCTTGGCGGCGTCCGGGTCCGTGTACGCCGGATTGGCGTCCCCCACGGCCTCCGCGAACTCGCGGATCTTCTCCCGGCCGACCTCATAGGGGTCGGTGGGCGGGTAGGAACGCCCCACGAAGGACTGGTCGAGCGCCATGGGCTCGGCACCTCCTGGTTGCTCAGCGGATACGACGACCGGGCCGGTACTGGCCGGTACGGGTCACTCAACGACGCGAGGCCGCCCCCGATCACTCGGGGACGGCCTCGTGTACGAGCCTGATTTATCGCGTTTCGCGGTGCGCGGTGTGCGCGTTGCAACGCGGGCAGTGCTTCTTCATCTCCATGCGGTCCGGGTTGTTACGCCGGTTCTTCTTGGTGATGTAGTTCCGCTCCTTGCACTCCACGCAGGCCAGCGTGATCTTCGGGCGGACGTCGGTGGCAGCCACAGGAGTGCTCCTTGACGAACGGATGGGACGATTAACGCATGAAAGAGTAGCCGATCGAAGGACCGACCCCGCAATCGGCTACTGTCCGTAGCGGTGACCGGACTTGAACCGGTGACACAGCGATTATGAGCCGCTTGCTCTACCGACTGAGCTACACCGCTGTGATGCGATCGGCCCCGCCTCGCGGCGGGGACCTTTCACACCAGAGCCCCAATACGGAATCGAACCGTAGACCTTCTCCTTACCATGGAGACGCTCTACCGACTGAGCTATTGGGGCGAGCGATGAAGACATTACACGCCCCACAGCCGATCGCCCAAATCCGTTTTCCGGCCTCCGTCCATGGGCCGTTCAGGGGCCGTCCGCCGGTGTCCCCCGTCCCGTTTCCCAAGGCTCCTGGGGCCTCACCCGCACCATCGTTCCCGGGCCTCCGGCGCTTCCCTGCCAGGTGAACCACACCGGTACGACTATTGCGCTCCTCCACGACGAGGACGAGCGGCCCGCCTACGCTCGACTCACTCTGCGTGACCTTGTGTCCCCAGCCGTCCCCAGCCCGTCCTCCAGCCCTCCCATCTCCCTCCACCGTCCATCTCCCGTCGTCGAGCCCCGGGAGCGCGATGCCCGACAGTCAGCCGCAGCCGTCCCACTCCTCGTCCGGCCCGCCCCCGGGTCCGGCGGGGGCAGGCGCCTTGCTGCTGTGCGGTGCGCGGCTCACCGACGGCCGGGTGGTGGACGTACGGCTGGGCGGCGGGCGGATCGAGGCGGTCGGCACGGCGGGCAGTCTGGGGGCGGGCGGAGCCGCCGGTTCCGGGGCGCCGGCCACCCATGTGGACCTCGGTGGTCATCTGCTCCTGCCGGCCCCCGTCGAGCCGCACGCCCACGGCGACACGGCCCTGTCGGCCGAGTTCGAGGGGCCGGTCTCGTACGACGGTCAGGACGTCCAGCGGCGGGCCACCGAGGCCGCGTTGCTGCAACTCGGGCACGGCGCCACGGCGGTGCGCTCACACGTCCACGTGGGCGACGTACAGGGTCTGGGCGCGCTGCGGGCGGTGCTCCAGGCGCGGCGGGCGCTGCGCGGGCTCGTCGAGCTGACGGCGGTGGCGATGCCCCGGGTGCTGACGGGGGCGGCCGGGGCGGAGGGGCTCGCGATCCTGCGGGACGCGGTCAAGATGGGCGCCTCGGTGGTCGGCGGCTGCCCCGATCTGGACCCCGATCCCACCGGGTACGTGGAGGCGGTCCTGGAGATCGCCTCCGAGTACGGCTGCCCGGTCGATCTGCACACCGACGGCGACGACCCCGCCCGGCTCGCCCGGTTCGCGGCCATGGCGGGCGGTCTGCGGCCCGGCGTCGCCCTCGGTCCGTGCGGCGGCCTCGCGCGTCTCCCCGCCCAGGCAGCCGCCCGCGCCGCCGACCGGCTCGCGGCGGCCGGCGTCACCGTCGTCTGCCTCCCGCAGGGCGGCTGCGGCACCGTCGACCGCCGGGGCACGGCCCCCGTACGGCTCCTGCGCGCGGCCGGCGTACGGGTCGCGGCGGGCAGCGGCGCGCTGCGGGACGTGTCGAACCCGGTCGGCCGCGGGGACCCCCTGGAGGCGGCCTACCTGCTGGCCTCCCGCTGCGGCCTGCGCCCCGAGGAGGCGTACGACGCCGTCAGCGGGTCGGCGCGCGCCGCGCTGGGCCTGCCCGAGGTGCGCGTGGAGGCCGGCTTCCCCGCCGAACTGCTCGCCGTACGCGGCGACCGGCTCGCGGGGGCGCTCTCGCTCGCCTACAGCCGCATTGTGGTGCACCGGGGGCGCGTGGTGGCGCGTACCAGCGCGGTACGGGAGTACTGCGGCTCGGTGGCGACCGCTGGGCCGGATCTGCCTCGGCAGGGGCGGGGTGAGCCGTCGTGAGGGAAGGGGTCGGGTCGGCCCGGTCGGAGTGACCGGGCCGACCCGTGGGAGCGGTCCGTCAGATACCCGGTACTAGACGCCCAGCATTCCGCTGCCGAAGGGGCCGCCGAACTCGTCGAGCGGGATCTCGGAGGCGCCCTTGGGCGCGGAGATGTCGCCGGCCTTGCCAAAGGTGAGGACGAGGGGGGCCTCGGCGCCCTTCGGGTCGTCGGCGAGGACGGCGAGGTCGGTCTCGATCCGGGTCAGGTCGCCGTTCTTGAGGGTGAAGTCGACCGCGACCTTCTTGTTCGGGGCGTCCTTCAGGTCCTTGCTCGTGGGGAGTTCGGCACCCGGCGGCAGATCGCCCTTGAGGGGCTGGAGCTTGTCGATGACGCCGGTGAGCAGGTCGCGGAAGTTGGCCTCGGCCGTGATGACCTCCGTACCGTCCTTGCCCTCCTTGGTCTTGAAGCCGACCTCGCGGGCGACGACACCGCGTACGGCGTCGAGGATCTTCTTCTGGGTCTTGGCGTCGATGTCGTCGGAGCCGCCCGAGCCGGCGTCCGCGTCCTCGGTGGCGTCCGCCAGGTCGGCGGTGTTGACCTTGACCCAGTCGCCCTCCAGGAGCGGCCGCAACTGCTGCTCGCTCTCAGGGAGTTCGTCGAGGTCGTCGGCCCCGGGGAACGGCATGCCCATCGCCTCGCCCATGGCCTGCATGTCGGCGCGGTAATACGTGTAGTCGCCGACGACCCGGTACTCGGCGAGGGCGCCGTCGTCGCCCGAGATCTTCATGCCGACGCCGACGACGTCCTTCTCGCCGGACTCGGCCAGCGGCTTCTTCGACTTGACGGACACGTCGACGCGCAGTCCGGTGAAGAACTCCACCATCTCCGGCGGTACTTCCTCGCTGTCCTCGCCCATCAGCGCGGTGAGGTCGTCCGGGTCGGCGTCCAGCCGCAGCCCGAAGGCAAGCGACTTCTGCTCGCCGAGCCGCTCGACGGCGCTGTCGACCTTCTGACCCGCGGTGAGGTTCTGGACCGTGCCGCACGCTGCGGCCGTGACGAGCACGGCCGCCGCGCAGCCGACGCCGGTGAAGGCGCGGCGGACGACGGCTTTGGGCATGGCGGTTTTAAGCATGGCGGTGATGAATCCCCCCGTGTTTCCTGCGCCCGCCGGAACGGCGAACATTATTGAGACACGTGGGACTGCCGGATGGTTGCGCGGCAATCGCGTCCGTTCGGGCGTACGGTCGGAACCATGCGCATTGTCATCGCTGGAGGTCATGGTCAGATCGCGCTGCGGCTGGAGCGGCTGCTCGCCGGGCGCGGGGACGAGGTCGCGGGGATCATCCGCCGCCCCGAACAGGCCGACGATCTGCGCGCGGCCGGTGCCGAACCGGTGCTGTGCGATCTGGAGTCGGCCTCGGTGGAGGAGGTCGCCGCGCATCTTCAGGGCGCGGACGCCGCCGTGTTCGCGGCGGGCGCCGGCCCGGGCAGCGGGGCGGGCCTCAAGGACACGGTCGACCGCGCCGCCGCGGTCCTGTTCGCGGACGCCGCGGTCCGGACGGGCGTACGGCGTCATGTGGTGGTGTCGTCGATGGGCGCGGACCCCGGGCACGAGGGCGACGAGATCTTCGACGCCTATCTGCGGGCGAAGGGCGAGGCCGACGCGTATGTGCGCGGCCTGGACGCCCTGGACTGGACGATCCTGCGCCCCGGCATGCTGACCGACGACGCCGGCACCGGCCTCGTACGCCTGGAGGCGTCCACCGGTCGCGGCCCCGTTCCCCGCGACGACGTCGCCGCCGTACTCGCCGAACTCCTCGACACCCCGGCCACGGCCGGCCTGACCCTGGAGCTCATCAGCGGCTCGGCGCCCGTCTCGGTGGCCGTGAAGTCCGTGGCGGGCAACTGAGCGCGGGCGGCGGACTTCGTTGTCGGGGGCTCGGGTCGGCGGAGCTTCAGAACAGCGGCAGCTGACCGGGGAACTCCGGGACGACGTACCCGTCGAGCGCGGGCTGGGCCGCCCCCATGGGCACCGGCCTGCGCGACCCGGGGCACGACACCAGGTCGCCGCGCGCGCCCGGCGGATCGTGCCGCGCGAACCGCCCCGCCACGACGGCGATCCCACGGCGGCACTCGGGGCAGTTCCTGCGCAGCGATGACATGCGATCAGTGTGCCGCGTGACCACGAAGAGACCCTTTCCGCATACGAAGAAGCCCCTTCCGAACTGCTTTCACAGTCCGGAAGGGGCTTCCCTCCACGTGGCGGCGCCAGGATTCGAACCTGGGTAGGCTAAGCCGACGGATTTACAGTCCGCTCCCATTGGCCACTCGGGCACACCGCCTGGGATTTGTCGCCCCTCGAACCGCTTTTCGACGGTGCTCCGTGGCGACGACGTAAACGATACCTGATGCCCGGGGGTGCTTCGCCACCTGATTGATCAGTGCTCACAGGGGCGGGGTGGCTAGGCTTGTCCGGATGCGGTCCGGGACATACGCCGGGCTCGGCGGTCGTTTTCCGCGCGCGCCGATACGCACCCGATGGTCCCGACAAGCCCCCCGATACCCCGATGCAAGGAGCCACAGGACATGGCCGACTCCAGTTTCGACATCGTCTCGAAGGTCGAGCGGCAGGAGGTCGACAACGCCCTCAACCAGACCGCCAAGGAGATCTCGCAGCGCTACGACTTCAAGGGCGTCGGCGCCTCGATCTCGTGGTCCGGCGAGAAGATCCTGATGGAGGCGAATTCCGAGGACCGGGTCAAGGCCATCCTCGACGTCTTCCAGTCCAAGCTGATCAAGCGCGGGATCTCTCTGAAGTCCCTGGACGCGGGTGAGCCCCAGTTGTCCGGCAAGGAGTACAAGCTCTTCTCGACGATCGAGGAGGGCATCTCCCAGGAGAACGCCAAGAAGGTGGCGAAGATCATTCGCGATGAGGGTCCGAAGGGTGTCAAGGCCCAGGTCCAGGGCGAAGAGCTTCGCGTCAGCTCCAAGAACCGCGACGACCTGCAGGCTGTGATCGCCCTTCTGAAGGGTCAGGACTTCGACTTCGCGGTGCAGTTCGTCAACTATCGGTGACCACCGGCCGGTCCGCGCCGGTGAGTCGTACGCGCAAGGGTGGGCACCCGGCTTCGGCCGAGGGTGCCCACCCCTGTGCGTACGTGTATGTGCTCAGCGGCGGGAATGGCCGAACAGGAGACGGTAGGCGATCAGCAGGACCAGGGCGCCGCCGATCGCGGCCGCCCAGGTGGCGCTGTCGTAGAAGTCCTTGGTGATCGGGTGGTCGAGCCAGCGGGCGGAGATCCAGCCGCCGATGAAGGCGCCCGAGACGCCGATGAGGGTGGTGCCGATGAAGCCGCCCGGGTCCCGGCCCGGCAGCAGGAACTTGGCGATGGCGCCGGCCAACAGCCCCAGAACGATCCAGCCGATGATGCTCATGCCGTGAACCTGCCCTTTCGTGCTGTGCCTGTGCTGTGTTCTCCCCCACAGAGATCAACGGGGCCAGGTGTGTTGTCGCCTTGTCCCGTTGTGGTGGGGGACGTCTGCGTGATGCCTGGCGGTTGCACCGGATGCTCCTATGGTTGTCAAGCCGCAGGAGCGAGGTCGGTTTGAGTGGTTCGTTCGGTTGGTGTGCTGGTCAGGGCGCGGTAGACCTCGCGGGCGACGAATCGTTTGAGGCAGCGCATGATGTCCTTCTTGTTCAGCCCGTCCTTGGTGCGGCGTTCGACGTAGGTGCGGGTGCGTTCGTCGTAGCGCATGCGGGTGAGGACGATCGTGTGCAGGGCGTTGTTCGCGGCCCGGTCGCCGCCGCGGTTGAGGCGGTGGCGGTGGGTGCGGCCGGACGAGGCCGGGATCGGGGCGACCCCGGCCAGGTGCGCGAACGCCGCCTCCGAGCGCATGCGTTCGGGGTTGTCGCCGGCCGAGGCCAGTAGCTGTCCGGCGGTCTCGGGGCCGACCCCGAACAGTTCCAGCAGGGCGGGGGCAGCTTGCTTCACCAGCGGCCCGATCTCGCAGTCCAGCTCGGCGATCTCCTCGTCCAGCGCCTGGTGGCGGCGGGCCAGTCGGCGCAGCCATGCCCGGGTCGCCGCCAGCGGGCGGGACAGATCGTCGCCGGGTCGCAGCGGGGCGAGCGTGCGTATCAGCACGGCCCGGTCCAGACCCGCGAGCTGCTCGCGCAGCATCGCCGGAGCCGAGACGAGCAGGCCGCGCATCTGGTTCATCGCCTGCGTGCGGGCCTTGACCGCGCTGCGGCGTGCGATCCGCAGCACCCGCACCGCCTCGACCACGCCGTCCCGGCTCTTGGGGATACCGGTGGCCCGGCCGGACAGCACGGCCGTCGCGGCGGCGTAGGCGTCGATCGGGTCGGACTTGCCCTTCATCCGCCGTGTCTTGCGGTCCGGGCGGTCCACGTCGACGACCGCGACCCCCGCGGCGGTCAGCACCCGGGCGAGCTCGGCGCCGTAGGCACCGGTGCCCTCCACTCCCACCGCTGCGAGCTCGCCGTGAGAGCGCATCCAGTCCAGCAGGTCCCGGTAACCCCGGATGGTGGCGGGGAACTCCCGGTCGGCCAGGTGCCGGCCGACCGTGTCGATCACGGCCGCGTGGTGGGTCAGGCCGTGGGTGTCGACACCGCCGGTGATCTGCGGGCTGTCGTGCGTCATGCTGGTCATGTCCGTCCTTGTGGCGTGTCCGTTCCGAGGGCGGCACGCGCCGGTCGGGCAGGTGGACAAGACAGTGACGGGGCTTCTGGACCAAGCTATAAGGTCACAGACGCCCGTCCGGCCGCGTGCGTGGCGGCCCTGCCGATGAGCCGACAAATCCCAAACAGGACAGTCGATGACGTCAGTCAGTAGGCGAGTCAGACCCACCAGCAGAACCACCAGTCACATCCTCACTGTCAGTAGGGTGCGGCGCATGACACAGGCCGGATCGGGTGCTGAGCTGCGCCGCACGCTCGGGGTCGGGGACGCGGTGGTCATCGGGCTCGGGTCGATGATCGGTGCGGGGATCTTCGCGGCGCTGGGCCCCGCGGCACGCGCCGCCGGGTCCGGGCTGCTGCTCGGGCTCGGGGTCGCCGCGGTGGTCGCGTACTGCAACGCCATGTCGTCGGCGCGGCTGGCGGCCGTGTATCCGGCGTCGGGCGGCACGTATGTGTACGGGCGGGAGCGGCTCGGCGCGTTCTGGGGGTATCTGGCGGGCTGGTCGTTCGTCGTCGGGAAGACGGCCTCGTGCGCGGCGATGGCGCTCACCGTGGGGGCGTACGTGTGGCCGGGGCAGGCGCATGCCGTGGCGGTGGCGGCCGTGGTGGCGCTGACAGCCGTGAACTACGGCGGCGTCCAGAAGTCGGCCCGGTTGACGCGGGGAATCGTGGCCGTGGTGCTGGCGGTCCTCGCCGCCGTGGTCGTCGTGTGCCTGGGTTCCGGCGCGTCGGACACCGGGCGGCTGGGCATCGGGGCGTCGGGGGGCGCGGGCGGGGTGCTCCAGGCGGCCGGGCTGCTGTTCTTCGCGTTCGCGGGGTACGCCCGGATCGCGACCCTGGGCGAGGAGGTACGGGATCCGGCGCGCACCATCCCGCGCGCGGTGCCGCTCGCGCTGGGCATCGCGCTGGTCGTGTACGCGGCCGTCGCCGTCGCCGTCCTCTCCGTGCTGGGCTCGGGCGGGTTGGGGCAGGCCTCGGCTCCGCTGGCGGACGCGGTACGGGCGGCCGGTGTGCCGGGGCTGGTGCCCGTGGTGCGGGTGGGGGCCGCCATGGCCGCGCTCGGGTCGCTGCTGGCGCTCATCCTGGGCGTCTCGCGTACGACGCTGGCCATGGCCCGGGACCGGCACCTCCCCGGTGCCCTGGCGGCCGTGCACCCCCGTCACCAGGTTCCGCACCGGGCTGAGTTGGCCGTCGGTGCCGTGGTCGCCGTCCTGGCCGCCACCGTCGACGTCCGGGGCGCCATCGGCTTCTCCTCCTTCGGGGTCCTCGCGTACTACGCGGTCGCCAACGCGTCGGCCTGGACGCTGAGTCCGGCGCCCCTCTCCCGTGTCCTGCCGGTGGTCGGGCTCATCGGGTGCCTGGTGCTGGCGTTCGCGCTGCCCGGGGTGTCGGTGGGGCTGGGCGCGGCCGTGCTGGGCGTGGGGGCGGCGGTGCACGGCGTACGGCGGTGGTGGGCCGGGCGGGGCTGAGTCCGCTCGGTCGGGGCCGGCCGAGTCCGGTCGTGTTCGGTCGAGTCGTGTTCAGGCGAGGCGGACGTCGATGCGGCGTTCGGTGAAGAAGTCGAGGAGTTCCTCGAAGGTCTCCGGGCGGATGTCGATGTGCGGGGAGAGGCCGAGGCAGGCGCGGGCGATGTGGGCGTCGTGCCAGACCAGGGTGAAGGGTCCGGTGGCGCCGAAGTGTCCGCCGAGGGCGTCGCTGACGCCGTTGAGGCAGCGGCCGAAGTAGCCGCCGGGGCCGTTCACCGCCTCGCCGAGGGCGCAGAAGAAGGCCTGGTCGTCGGTGATGTGACGGCCGTCGAGGTGGAAGGTGGTGCCGGCGGCGGCGTCGGGTCCGGTCGTCGCCCGGTTCGCGAAGGCCGTGTCGAGCCAGAACCTCCGGCCGTCGGTGCCGCAGTGGGCCCAGAGATTCGGTTCGGTGGGCCGGCCCCGGTCCCACAGGTCCCAGACCTGTTCGGCCGCCCTCGGGGGTCGGTCCGACCATGGTTCGAGGGTGAGGTCGACGTAGCCGCGGCCGCGTGCCGAGGGGATCCACGCGGTGAGTTCGCCCTCCACGGCGGCCTGCACCGTGGAGCCGTGTGTGTCGAGCCGCAGCAGCTTGGCGTGGCCCAGGTCCTCGTCCCCCGCGTCCAGCGCCGCCTTCAGGGCGCCGCGCGGTGCGCAGCCGAGGAGCCGTACCGGGGGCTGTTCGGCGGACGTGGACTCGGGCGGCTCGTCGTCGAGGTGTGCCAGGTCCGCGCAGGTGCCCTGGGGTTCGCCCTCCGGGCCGAGAAGCCGGAAGCCCCATGACTGGGGGCGGCGCTGGGGGTAGTCGGACGGGTTGTCGGCGTGCTGCGATCCCTCGACCATGACGTCCCGCAGCGACAGGTCGTGCGGGCACGTGCGGTGGCCGAGGACACGTACGTCCTCCAGGTACCACTCGTAGACCCGCTCGCCCCGGGCGCCGAGGATCTCCAGGACGAGGAAGCCGAGCGGGGCGGAGCCGTCGGCACGCGCGCGCGTGAGGGCCGTTCTCAGGTCGCCTTCGGGGGCGCAGCCGAGGAGTTCGTACATGCCGCGCGGGGGCGGGAACGGATCGCCGAAGAGGTTCTCCGTGTCCGTGCAGTGGGCCCAGGTCTCCTCGTGGCCGTCCTCGCCGCTGTACTCGGCTTCCGCGTCGTACGACAGCAGGACGTACTTCGGCCGCTGCGTCTGCCCCACCCCCGGCGCGCCGCTCTAGCCGCGCTGGCCGAACGGCTGGTTCGAGCGGACGATCTCGCGGCCCAGGGGCATCAGCGAGACCGGGACGAGCTTGAAGTTGGCGATGCCGAACGGGATGCCGATGATCGTGACGCAGAGCACGAGGCCGGTGAAGATGTGTGTCAGCGCCAGCCACCAGCCCGCCAGGATCAGCCACAGGATGTTGCCGAGGCAGGAGGGCGCGCCCGCGTCACGGCGCTCGACCGCGCTGTACCCGAAGGGCCACAGGGCGTAGATGCCGATGCGGAACGACGCGATGCCGAAGGGGATGCCGATGATCGTGATGCACAGGAGCAAGCCTGCGAACAGGTAGCCGAGGAAGAGCCAGAAGCCGCTGAGGATCAGCCAGATGATATTGAGAATGGTCTTCACTGGTGGCGACCTGCCATCTTCTCGAGTCGGGCGATGCGTTCCGCCATCGGCGGGTGTGTCGAGAACATTTTGGAGAATCCTCGGCCCGGCCGGAAGGGGTTCGCGATCATCATGTGGCTCGCGGTCTCGATTCGGGGCTCCGCAGGCAGCGGGAGCTGCTTGGTGCCCGTTTCCAGTTTGCGAAGGGCACTGGCGAGGGCCAGCGGGTCGCCGGTGAGCTGGGCTCCGGAGGCGTCCGCCTCGTACTCCCTGGAGCGGCTGATCGCGAGCTGGATGACGCTCGCGGCGAGCGGGCCCAGGATCATGATCAGCAGCATACCGAGGAGGCCGGGGCCGTCGTCGTCGTCCGAGCGGCCGATCGGGATCAGCCAGGCGAAGTTCACCAGGAACATGATCACGGAGGCGAGGGCTCCGGCGACCGACGAGATCAGGATGTCGCGGTTGTAGACATGGCTCAGCTCATGGCCGATGACACCGCGCAGCTCGCGCTCGTCGAGCAGTCTCAGGATGCCGTCGGTGCAGCACACGGCCGCGTTGCGCGGGTTGCGGCCGGTCGCGAACGCGTTGGGGGCGTCCGTCGGCGAGATGTAGAGACGGGGCATGGGCTGGCGGGCCTGCATGGAGAGCTCGCGGACCATGCGGTACAGCGCCGGGGCCTCGAATTCGCTCACCGGGCGCGCGCGCATCGCGCGTAGAGCCAGCTTGTCGCTGTTCCAGTACGCGTACGCGTTCGTGCCGAGTGCGATGAAGACCGCGACGACCAGACCCGCGCGGCCGAAGAAGCTTCCTATGACGATGATGAGTGCGGACAGCCCCCCGAGGAGGACGGTGGTCCTGAGCCCGTTGTGCCGGCGGTGCACGGTACGCCCTCCAAGTCGTGCGGCAGGGGAACCCTTTGCTTGCTGTTGCTGTTGACTCCACTTCTCAGTGGACCTTCCCGTACTGGTCAACGCCAGGCGGGGAGCACTAGTTCCCTTGTGCACGCGGCCCCACCGGTGGGCCGTCCGGGTGAGGCGGACTCGTCAGAGGAGGCCGATGCCGGCGAAGCGCAGGATCAGCTGGGGTGCTCCGGAGAGGGCGATGCCGACGATTCCGGTGAGGGCGAGTGCGGCGGTCAGCGGGGCCGGGACGCGGTGCTGTTCGGGTTCGCCCTCGGGGGCGCGGAACAGCAGGGCCGTCCACTGGAGGTAGTAGAAGAGCGCGATCACGACGTTGACGGCCATGACGACGGCGAGCCAGCCGAGGCCCGCGTCGACGGCCGCCGAGAAGACGGTGACCTTGGCGAAGAGGCCGATGATGCCCGGCGGCAGCCCGGCGAGGCAGAGCAGGAAGAAGGCCAGGAGCAGGGCGCTGAGGGGGCTCGACGCGTAGAGGCCCCGGTAGTCGCTGACGCGGTTCAGAGGCTTCGTACGGCTGACGAGGGCGGCCACGGCGAAGGCGCCGAGGTTCACGGCGGCGTACATCAGGGCGTAGGCGACGGTGGAGCCGATGGCCTTCTCGGCGTCGTCGGTGTTGTCGGCGTACGCGGCCGCCGCGATCGGCACCAGGAGGTAGCCGGCCTGGCCGACGGAGGACCAGGCGAGGAGGCGGACCGCGCTGTACGCGCGCGTGGACCGCTGCCGCAGGGCGCCGACGTTGCCGACGGTCATGGTGAGGGCGGCCAGCGCGGCGAGGGCGGGGCCCCAGACGTCGGCGTACGAGGGGAGGGCGACGACGGTGATGAGGATCAGCCCGGAGAAGCCGACCGCCTTGCCGACGACCGACAGGTAGGCGGCCACCGGCAGCGGGGCGCCCACGTAGGTGTCGGGGACCCAGAAGTGGAACGGTACGGCCGCCGTCTTGAAGGCGAAGCCGATGAGGGTGAGGACGACGCCCGCCTGGGTGACGGTGTGCAGCTGGCCGTCGACGTTCTGGATCCGGTCGGCGATCTCGGTGAGGTAGAGGGTGCCGGTGGTGGCGTAGATGAAGCTGATGCCCAGCAGGCTGACGGCGGTCGCGGTGACGGACGACAGGAAGAACTTCAGGGCCGCCTCGGATGACCGCTTGTCGCCGTGCCGGATGCCGACGAGGGCGAAGGCGGGCAGGGAGGCGACCTCCAGGGCGACGACGAGGGTGGCGAGGTCGCGGGAGGCGGGCAGGAGGGCGGCGCCGGCGGCGGACGACAGCAGCAGGAACCAGAACTCCCCTTCGGGGAGATCCTTCTTCGCGTCCTTCAGGGCCGTCATCGACAGCAGGGCGGCAAGGAGGGCACCGCCGAGGACGAGGAACTGGACGACGAGGGTGAAGCGGTCGGCGGTGTAGCTGCAGACGCCGGGCTCGCCGGTCAGGCAGAAGGTGGCGCGGTCGCCGTCCAGGAGCGGCAGCAGGGCCAGCAGGGAGACGGCGAGGCCCGCGACCGAGACCCAGCCGAGCAGGGTCTTCCGCGCGTCGCCCACGAAGAGGTCGGCGACGAGCACGCCGAGGCCGACGACCGCGGCGATCGTGGGCGGCGCGATCGCGAGCCAGTCGACGGACTGGACCACGGACTCGGCCGCGGACGCGGCCAGGTGCTGGGCCGGGGAGCTCATCGGTTGCCTCCTGCGAGGAGCTGCTGCACGGCCGGATCGCTCAGGCCGAGGAGGGCCGCGGGCCAGAGGCCGGCGAGGACGGTGAGGGCGACGAGTGGGGTCCACGCCGCGAACTCGTACGTCTGTACGTCGGCGAGCGGCGGCCCGTCCTTCGGGGCCGCGCCCATGCAGACGCGGCGGACCACGATCAGCAGGTAGGCGGCGGTCAGGAGCGTGCCGAAGGCGGCGATCGTCATGAAGGTGAGGAAGGCCGGGCGGCTGAGGTCCTCGGCGGGCCGGAACGCGCCGAACAGCGCCAGCATCTCGCCCCAGAACCCGGCGAGCCCCGGCAGTCCGAGCGAGGCGACGGCGGCGAAGGCGAGCAGGCCGCCGAAGCGGGGGGCCCTGCCGTAGAGGGCGGCGCCGGTCTGCTGCGCGAGGGTGTCGAGGTCGGTGGTGCCGGTGCGGTCCTTGAGGGCGCCGACCAGGAAGAACAGCAGGCCGGTGATGAGGCCGTGGGAGATGTTCGCGAACAGCGCGCCGTTCACGCCGGTCGGGGTCATCGTCGCGATGCCGAGCAGTACGAAGCCCATGTGGCCGACGGAGGAGTACGCGATGAGGCGTTTGAGGTCGCCCTTCGCGCCCTGTTTGGCGAGGGCGAGACAGGCGAGGGAACCGTAGATGATGCCGACGACCGCGAAGGCGGCGAGGTAGGGGGCGAAGGTTCTCATGCCGTCCGGCGTGATCGGCAGGAGGATGCGGACGAACCCGTACGTACCCATTTTCAGCAGGACGCCGGCCAGCAGGACCGAGCCGACGGTCGGGGCGGCGGTGTGGGCGTCCGGCAGCCAGCTGTGCAGCGGCCACATCGGGGTCTTGACCGCGAGCCCGACACCGATCGACAAAGCGGCGATGACCTGCACGGATGTGGTCAGTTCGGGGTGATTGTCAGTGGTGAGTGCCACTATGTCGAATGTGCCCGCCCTGAGTCCGATCAGGAGCAGGCCGAGCAGCATGACCACGGAACCGAGCAGGGTGTAGAGGATGAACTTCCAAGCGGCTTGCGTGCGTTGCTCACCGCCCCAGCGGGCGATGAGGAAGTACATCGGGATGAGCACCATCTCGAACGCGAGGAAGAACAGCAGCAGATCGAGGACGGCGAAGGTGGCGAGGGTGCCGGACTCCAGGACGAGCAGCAGGGCGACGAAGGCCTTCGGGGACGGGCCCGCGGGCATTTTGAAGTAGGAGTAGAGCGCGCAGAGGAAGGTCAGCAGCGCGGTCAGGACCAGAAGGGGGAGGGAGATGCCGTCGATGCCGAGGTGGATGCGCACGTCGAGTGCAGGGATCCAGCTGATGTCCGTGCTGGCCTGCATCTTCGACGGCTGGTCGTGGTCGAAGCCGAGCGCCAGGACGATCGCTGCGATGAGGACCGCGCCGGTCACGGTCATGCCGTGGCGCAGCACGGCCTGCTCGGGCGACTTTCCCTTCAGCCCCGGCGGGGCCGGCAGGAGAGCGGCGGCGGCGCCGATGAGCGGGCCGACGACGACGAACGCCAGAAGGAACTGCATCACGGACTCGTTGATATCGATCACGACTGCTCACGCTCCCGCGGCGACGAGGAGGGCGGCGACCACCAGGACGACGGTGCCGGCGAGCAGCGCGCTCACATAGGTCTGCACATTGCCGGTCTGGGCCCGGCGTACGGCCGTGCCCAGCAGGCGGGGCAGGGCGCCCGCGCCGTGTACGTAGGTGTCGACGACCTCGCGGTCGAGGAACCGGACGAGACGCGCGCCGGCCTGGACCGGGCGGACGAAGAGCGCCGTGTAGACGGCGTCGAGGTGGAAGCCGGCGGCGGCGTGGCGGTGCAGCGGGCCGAGCAGGAGGCGGCCCGGGTCCGCCGGGTCGGGTGCCGAGGCCACGTCTCCGTAGGCGGGCTCGTGGCTGGCGATGGCCTCCGCCTCGACCGTGGCCGCGTCCGCCTCGGGGTGGGCCGCGACGGCTCCGAGGGGGGTGCGGGCGGCTGCCGCCGTGGTGTGCCGCCAGGCCGCGTAGGTCAGGAGTCCGCCGGCCAGGGCGACGCCCGTGCCGAGGACCGATGTGGTGAGGGTGGGGGCCAGGTCGTCGCCGTCGAACCAGTCGGGGAGCCTGCCGTAGGCGAGCCCGCCGAGGGCCAGGGAGGGCGCGGCGAGCACCCACAGCACCACCGTCATGGTGCGCGGTTGGCGGCCGTGGTCGGGGGCTTCGGCGCCCTTGCCCCGAAAGGCGAGCAGCCACAGGCGGGTGGCGTACGCGGCGGTGAGCAGGGCCGTGAGGACGCCGGCGACAAGGACGGTCCAGCCCGCGGCGCCGGGGATGTGCTCGGCGTGGCCGGTGGCGGCGTGTTCGGCGGCTCCGAGGACGGACTCCTTGGAGAAGAAGCCGCTGAAGGGCGGGATCGCGGCGAGGGCGAGGAGGGCCACGGTCATCGTCCAGTAGGCGTCGGGGACGCGGGCGCGCAGGTCGCCCATGCGGGACATGGCGGCCAGGGAGTTGGTGCCGGCGGCGTGGATGATCACGCCGGCCGCGAGGAACAGCAGTGCCTTGAAGGCACCGTGGGAGAGGAGGTGGAAGACGGCGGCACCGCGGTCGCCGACGGCGAGGGCGCCGGTCATGTAGCCGAGCTGGCCGATCGTCGAGTAGGCGAGGACGCGTTTGATGTCGTCCTGGGCCAGGGCGGCGAGGGCCGAGCCGGTCATCGTGACGGCGGCCATGACGGCGAGGACGACGAGTGCGGCGGCGGAGGCCTGGAAGACGGGGAGGAGCCGGGCGACGAAGTAGACACCGGCGGCGACCATTGTCGCGGCGTGGATCAGCGCGGAGACGGGCGTCGGGCCGGCCATCGCGTCGGGGAGCCAGGTGTGCAGCGGGAACTGCGCCGACTTGCCCGCCACCCCGGCGAGGAGCAGCAGGGCGATCAGCGTCGGATGGTCGAGGCCGCCGCTCGCGACGGTGTCGAGGATCTTCGTGATCCGGAAGGACCCGGCGTCGGTGGCGAGCGCGAACAGGCCGATCAGGAAGGGGACATCGCCAAGCTTGGTGACCAGGAAGGCCTTGAGGGAGGCGGCGCGGGCCTCCGGGGTCTCCCAGTAGTGGCCGACCAGGAAGTACGAGCAGATGCCCATGATCTCCCAGCCGACCAGGAGCACCATCAGGTCGCCGGAGTAGACGACGAGCAGCATCGCGGAGGTGAAGAGGGAGACGAGAGCGGCGTACGAGGGGTAGCGCGGGTCGTCGCGCAGATAGCCCGTCGAGTAGATCTGCACGCAGGTCGCGACCAGGCCGACCAGGACGGCGACGAGGGCGGCGAAGCCGTCGATGTGCAGGGCGAGTTCGACGGGGACCGAGCCGGTCGGGGTCAGTTGGGTGGCCGCGTCGACGGCTTCGTCGCCGCCCTGGCGTACGGCGACCAGCACGGCCAGGGCGAAGGCGGTGAGGGGCGGGAGTACGGCGAGGGGGCGGACGAAGCCGGGGGCCGTGCGGCCCAGGAGCAGGCCGGCGGCGGCGCCGAGGAACGGGAGGAGGGGGACGAGGACGGCGAGGGTGGTCGTGGTCACGCGGTGGCCTCAGCCTTCTCCGTCTGTTCGGCCGGGTCGGTGGCGCCGGTGGCCTCGTCGGGGCCCTCGGGGCCGTCGGTCTCGTGACCCTCGGCGGTGTCTCGGAGCTTGTCGATGTCCGCGGTGCCCCGGTTGCGGTGGACGGCGAGGACGATCGCCAGGCCGATGCCGATCTCGGCGGCGGCGATGGTGATGGTGAACAGGGTCAGGGCCTGGCCGGAGTGCAGGGTCTCGTCGGCGGCCTTGCTGAGCCAGACGTCGAAGGCGACGAGGTTGAGGTTGACGGCGTTGAGCATCAGCTCGACGGACATCAGGACGAGGATCGCGTTGCGGCGGGCGAGGACTCCGTACAGGCCCGTGCAGAAGAGGAGGGAGGAGAGCACGACGGGATAGGCGAGGTGCATCAGGGGTTGCCTCCCTTGGCCGCCTTGGCTTCCTTGGTCGGCTTGCCTTCCTTGGTCGGCTCGGGTGGGCCGGTCGGCTCGGGAGGGCCGGTCGGCTCGGGAGGGCCGGTCGGCTCGGGAGGGCCGGTCGGCTTGGCCGGGTCGGCGGTCGCCTTGGCCTTGCGGGAGAGGACGATCGCGCCGACGAGGGCGGCGAGGAGAAGGACGGAGAGGGCCTCGAAGGGGAGGACCCAGTGCTGGAAGAGGCTTTCGCCGGTGGCCTTGGTGGAGCCGGCGGCGGGGCCGTCGAGGTCGATCCAGGTGGTGCGGAAGGCGTCGACGACGACCCAGACGAGGGCGGCGGCCGAGGCGACGGCCACGGTGAGGGCGGCCCAGCTGTTGCCGGAGTCGGCGTCCGGGGAGCGGCCGATGGGGGCCTTGGTGAGCATCAGGCCGAAGAGGAGGAGGACGACGACGGAACCGACGTAGATGAGGACCTGCACCCAGGCGATGAACTCGGCGGTGAGCAGGAGGTACTCGATGGCGATCCCGCCGAGGGCCACCACCAGCCAGAGCGCGGCGTGCACGAGCTGGCGGGTGGTGACGGTGACGATCGCGGCGCCGAAGGTGACCAGGCCGACGAGGAGGAAGGCGATCTCGACGCCGGTCGGGGAGAGGAAGCCTTGCTGTGCTTGGGCGAGGAAGCCGTGGGGTGCCTGGGCGAGGGTCACGACTCTCCTGCCTGGGGTTCGTTCGGCTCGGCCGGGGTCGCCTGGTCCGCTGGGTCTGCTTGGTTCGCCTCGGCTGCCTCGGCTGCCTGAGCTGCTTGGGTGGCGGCCAGCTTCTCGGCGGTCTTGCGGGCGGCGGCGAGTTCCTTGGGTTCCTCGGCGGCGGGGTCGAGGGCGGGTGGGGAGGGGACCGTCCACATCCACTCGCGGAGTTTGTCGCGCTCGTGGGTGAGCTCGTGGATGTCGGTCTCGGCGTACTCGAACTCCGGGGACCAGAAGAGGGCGTCGAAGGGGCAGACCTCGATGCAGATGCCGCAGTACATGCAGAGGGAGAAGTCGATGGCGAAGCGGTCGAGGACGTTGCGGCTGCGCTCCCGGCCGCCGGGGGCCGCGGGCGGGACCGTCTCCTTGTGGGAGTCGATGTAGATGCACCAGTCCGGGCACTCGCGGGCGCACAGCATGCAGACCGTGCAGTTCTCCTCGAAGAGGCCGATGACGCCGCGGGTGCGGGGCGGGAGTTCGGGTTGGACGTCCGGGTACTGCTCGGTGACGGTCTTCCTCGTCATCGTGCGGAGGGTGACGGCCAGGCCTTTGGCGAGACCACTGCCGGGGATGGGGGCCATGGTTACTGGATCACCACCTTGACGATGCCGGTGAGGGCGATCTGGGCGAGGGAGAGGGGGACGAGGAGGGTCCAGGAGAGCTTCTGGAGCTGGTCCTCACGCATGCGGGGGTAGGTGACGCGGAGCCAGATCACGACGAAGGCGAGGACGGCCGTCTTCAGAAGGGTCCAGACCCAGCCGAGGCCGTCGGCACCCCACGGGCCGTGCCAGCCGCCCAGGAAGAGGACGGTGGTCAGGCCGCACAGGACGACGATTCCGGCGTACTCGGCGAGGAGGAACAGGGCGAAGCGGAGGCCGGTGTACTCGGTGTAGGCGCCGAAGATGATCTCCGAGTCGGCGACGGGCATGTCGAAGGGCGGGCGCTGGAGTTCGGCGAGGCCGGCGACGAAGAAGACGATCGCGCCGACGATCTGCCAGGGGAGCCACCACCACTGGAAGGCGTCGAGGATGCCGACGAGGGAGACCGTGCCGGCCGCCATCGCCACGGAGGCCGCCGTCAGGAGCATCGGGAGTTCGTACGCGAGGAGCTGGGCCGCGGTGCGCAGGCCGCCGAGGAGGGAGAACTTGTTGGCGGACGCCCAGCCGGCCATGAGTGATCCGAGGACGCCGACTCCCATCACGGCGAGTACGAAGAAGATGCCCGCGTCGATGACCTCGCCGACGGCGCCCTCGCCCGGGCCGACGGGGATCGCGAGGAGGACGAGGAGGTACGGGAGGAGGGCGACGGCGGGGGCGAGTTGGAAGATACGGCGGTCCGCGCCCGCCGGGACGACGTCTTCCTTCTGCGCGAACTTCACGCCGTCCGCGACGAGTTGGGCCCAGCCGTGGAAGCCGCCGGCGTACATGGGGCCAAGGCGGCCCTGCATGTGGGCCATCACCTTGTGTTCGGTCTGGCCGATGATCAAGGGGAGGGTCAGGAAGACGACGAAGACGATGAGGAGTCGCAGGGCGACGTCCAGGGCGTCGTTCACTGCGGGCCTCCTGTGGGGGGTTGGGGGGTGGGGGATTCGGGGGCGAGGGGGTCGTCGCCGGGCGTTTCGTCTTCGGGGACGGCACCGGCATCGGCTTCGGTGTCGGTGGCTGGGATTTCGGGGGTGGGGGTGTCGGGGGTGGGGGTGTCGGGGGTGGGGGTTTCGGGGGTGTGCTCCGGCTCGGGGGGTGGTGCGGGGGTGGGGGCGGATTCGGGAGCCGGTACGGAGTCCGGCTTCGGGGCGGGTTCGGCCTTCGGCTCGGCCTGCGGCTTCCTCACGGGTTCAGCCTCCGGCTCCGGCTTCGGGGCGGGTTCGGCCTTCGGCTCGGGCTTCGGCTTCGGCGCGGGTTCAGCCTCCGGCTCCGGCTCGGGCTCGGGCTCCGGCTTCGGCTCCGGCTCCGGCTTCGGCTCGTCGAAGGCCGGGCGGGCGTGGTGCCAGGGGGCGTCCGCGCTGCGTGGGGCGGGACGGGGCTGTGTGGAGGGGTCGCCGGTGCCGGGCGTTTCGGCGGGGGTGGCGCGCCGGCTTG
This sequence comes from Streptomyces adelaidensis, assembly GCF_016598475.1. GTDB lineage: Bacteria > Actinomycetota > Actinomycetes > Streptomycetales > Streptomycetaceae > Streptomyces > Streptomyces adelaidensis. The sequence continues at coordinate 98,362 of NZ_JAEMUX010000002.1, read as the reverse complement.
CCGAGCCTGCCGACGCGCTGCGGGTGCGGCGAGGGCCGGTGGGAGGGGTGCGCTCGGGCCGAGCGGTTCGCTCGGCGGGGGCCGACTGCTGCCCGGGCGTGGCGGACTGTTCCTCGTGCGTGCCCTGCTCGCCGGGAGTGGGCTGCTCTTCGGCGGCCGCCTCTGCCCCGGCGGTGGTCTGGGCTTCGGGGGCTGTGGGCTCGGTCGGCAACGGCTCGGTCCGAGGCTGGTCCGGTTGTGTGGCTGAGCCCTCGCTCGCGGTGTCGGCTCGGCGCGGGGTCGCGGGGTCAGTCGTCGGGTCGGGCGCCGAACCGGCTGCCGCCTTGCTGGCGGAGCCCTCGGCCGCCGTACGGGCACGACGCGGTGTTGTCGAGGTCGCCGTCTCGGGTGCCGAACGGGCGGGGCCCGACGCCGCCGGAGTACCCGGTGCGTCGGCCGCTGTGCCGCCTGTCGCCTGACTCGTCGAACCTTCCGCCACCGGGCTGCCCGGCGCATCGACCGAACCAGCCGTCGGCTGACTCGCTGCCGCCTCGGCCGCCGAATCGCCTGCTGTCCGACTGGTCGAGCCCTCCGCTTCCGTACGAGCCCGGCGCGGTGCTGTCGGCGCCGCCGTCTCGGGTGCCGTCCCAGCCACAGCCTGGCTCGCCGAGCCCTCCGCTGCCGTACGGGCGCGGCGCGGCGTTGTCGGGGGGGCCGGGCTTGTTGAGGCCTCTGTCGTTGAGGGGGTTCGGCGGGGTGGGCGGTCGCCGGTTGGGCGGGCGGCGGGGGGTCGGGTTGGGCGGGTGGGGGCTGGGGGGAGTTGGCCCTTGAGGGGGCCCCATTCGTTGGGGTCGGGGACGCCGGGGGGAAGGATTTGGCGGCGTTTGGGGGCGCCGTGTTCGGACTCGCCGGGTTCCTTGGCGCCGGGCCAGGCCTTGGCCACGCGGGCGGCGAGGACGAAGTCCTTGCGGAGGGGGTGGCCCTCGAAGGTCTCGGGGAGGAGGAGGTGGTCCAGGGCGGGGTGGCCCTCGAAGCGGACGCCGAACATTTCGTGGGTCTCGCGTTCGTGCCAGGCCGCGCCGGCGTAGATGTCGACCGCGGTGGGCAGGACCGGGGACTCGTGCGGGACCGTCGTGCGCAGGAGGAGGCGTCGGACGGGGGCGAGGGCGACCACGTGGGCCGAGACACGGAAGCCTGTGCCCGGTTCGTCGACCGCGCTCAGCCAGTCGAAGTAGGTGCAGCCCAGGGTGGTGCGGGCCGTGCGCAAAGCCTCGGTCCAGGATGCGGACGGAACGTCCACCGTGAGGACGGCGTACGACTCCTCGGCCGTGGCCTCGGGGCCGAAGAGTTCCTCGGCGGGGGCGGGCAGCCAGCCGGTCATCCGTCGTCCTTCCCGGGCCCGGCACCGGCACCGGCACCTGTCGGCGTCGGCGGCTTCACCAGGTCGCTCTGCAGGGCCGTCGTCGACGGGCGGGCCGGCGACGGGCCGTACCGGTCCGCCAGTGACTCGCGGGCGATCTTCTCCTGGAGTTTGAGGATGCCCTGGAGGAGGGCTTCGGGGCGGGGCGGGCAGCCGGGGACGTAGACGTCGACGGGGATGATCTGGTCGACGCCCTTGGTGACCGAGTAGGAGTCCCAGTAGGGGCCGCCGCAGTTGGAGCAGGCGCCGAAGGAGATGACGTATTTAGGTTCCGGCATCTGCTCGTACAGGCGTTTCACCGCCGGGGCCATCTTGTCCGTGACCGTGCCGGAGACCACCATCAGGTCGGCCTGGCGCGGGCCCGGTGCGAAGGGGATCACGCCGAGGCGGATGAAGTCGTGGCGGGCCATGGACGCGGCGATGAACTCGATCGCGCAGCAGGCGAGGCCGAAGTTGAAGACCCAGAGGGAGTAGCGGCGGCCCCAGTTGAGGATCACCTTCATCGGCTCGGGGGCGAGGCGGGCGAGGGCGCCCAGCCGTTTCGGCTCCGGGAGCAGCACCGGTTCAGGGATCGACGGGGTCGATGGGTTCGACGGGGTCGAGGAGGTCGAGGAGGTCGACGGGGTCGAGGAGGTCGAGGAGGTCGACGGGGTCGAGGAGGTCGAGGAGGTCGACGGGGTCGATGGGGTCACGTCCATGTCAGGACGCCCTTCTTGTATGCGTACAGCAGGCCCACGGCCAGGAAGCCCAGGAAGATGAACATCTCCACGAGGGTGGTGGCGCCGTAGCCGTCGTCGGCGAAGACCGTCGCCCAGGGGAAGAGGAAGATCGAGTCGATGGCGAAGATGACGTAGAGGAAGGCGTAGACGTAGTAGCGGACCTGGGTGTGGGCCCAGCCTTCGCCGACGGGGTCTACGCCGCACTCGTACGTCAGGAGCTTCTCGCGGGTGGGGACGTCGGGGCGCAGCAGGCGTCCCGCGCCGAAGGCGACGGCGACGAAGAGCACGCCCACGGCGGCGAGCAGTCCGACCACCGAGTAGGACTGGAAGTAGTCCGCCGCTACGGCGACGGTCGGTTCCGGTAGGTCTTCCGGCACGTCCGTCCCTCGCTCCCTGGCCAGGCGATTCGTACGTACGCGATGGTGGACGTCGTACGTACTTCGCTGTTCGACGATCTGTACGCACGGGAGTCTAGGCCCTGCTAAATAGACCGTAAGCAGCCCGTCACAGCTCGGCACGGCAGGGACCCGGGGCCGCCGTGCCCGGGGCCGGGGTCGGGTGGGGTTTTCCCCAGGGTGGCGGGGCGGTCCGCCTCATGGCGCGGGGTGGGGGCGGGCGGGCAGGCTGGTGCGCATGACCGATCCTCTCTCCTCCCCGACCGGCTCCGGACGGCCGTACGGTCGTCCGCTGCCCTCCAGCCGTACGCCCTCCGAGCCGCTGCCGCCCGCGCGGTTCGCGTTCGAGGGGCAGACGTGGCGGGAGATCGCGCATCTGCTGATGAATCTGCCGTTGGCGCTGTTCGGGTTCGTGTACGTGACGACGGTGCTGTCCACGAGTGCCTTCCTGACGCTGACGGTGATCGGATTCCCGCTGCTCGCCGCCGCGCTGATGGGGGCCCGGCAGCTGGGGCGGCTGGAGCGGATACGGGCGCGGGCGCTGCTGCGGGTGCGGGTGGACGAGCCGAGTCCGCTGCCGTTCCGGTCGGGCCGGGCGGACGAGGGGTTCTTCACGCAGGTGTGGATGAGCGTGAAGGATCCGGTCGGCTGGCGTTCGATGCTGTACGAGCTGATCCGGCTGCCCTGGGGCATCACGACGTTCGTCATCACCCTCACGGGGTTGTTCGTGGCGTGGCCGGTGCTGCCGTACATCGTGCGGGGGCTGACGAACGTGGACCGGGTGATCGTGCGGGCCCTGCTGTCGCCCTCCGACGAACTGGAGCGGCGGATCGCGGAGTTGGAGTCCGACCGGGGGGTCGTCGTCGACACCGCGGCGGCCGATATGCGGCGGATCGAGCGGGATCTGCACGACGGGGCGCAGGCCCGGCTGGTGAACCTGGCGATGGGGCTCGGCCTCGCGAAGGAGAAGCTGCTGGAGGACCCGGACGCGGCCGCGTCGATGGTCGCGGAGGCGCACGGCGAGGTGAAGCTGGCGCTTCAGGAGCTGCGGGATCTGGCGCGGGGGATCCATCCGGCGGTGCTGACGGATCGGGGGCTGGACGCGGCGTTGTCGTCGGTCGCCGCGCGTTGTGTCGCGCCGGTGAAGGTGACCGTCGAACTGGCCGCGCGGCCGGCCGCCGCGATCGAGGGGATCGCGTACTTCACCGTTTCCGAGTTGCTGCAGAACATCAGTAAGCACAGTGGGGCGAAGGCGGCGGCGGTCGATGTCTGGCGGTCCGATGACCGGCTGCTGATCCAGGTCTGGGACGACGGGCGGGGTGGGGCGCGTCTCGATGGGGGGACCGGTATCGCGGGGCTCGCGGAGCGGCTCGGTGCGGTTGACGGGCTCTTCGTCATCGAGTCCCCGGTGGGGGGGCCGACCACGGTCACGGCGGAGTTGCCTTGGCGGGGTCGGTGAGGCTCTTCCGGGCTGGGCGCGCCCAGTAGCTCGGGGGTGCGGGCTTCTGTCGCGGGTGCCGCTACGTGGGGGCTGGTCCCGCAGTTCCCCGCGCCCCTTCAGCGGCTGCGCCGTCGGGGGCGGGGGGTGGGGAAAACCCCCGGGTTGAGAGGCCGACTTGCTCCATGGTTCGGGTGGGTGGGGGCGAGGAGGGTGGGGGTAGGGCACGTGGAGTGCGGGGCGAGTAGGGACGGGCGATGGTGATGGCCACGGAGTACGGGTACGGGCGTGGGTACGGCGGTTGGGACGGGAGCGGCGAGAGGCGGCGGTTGCCGGCCGGGCTGCGGGCGCCGTTGGAGGGGCGCAGCTGGCGGGAGTACGGCTATGTGCTGCTGAGTCTGCCGATGGCGATCCTGATGTTCACGTACGCCGTGACGATGGTGTCGGTCGGCGCGGGCCTGCTGATCACCTTCCTCGGGGTGCCGGTGCTGGCGGCGGGGCTGGCCGGGTGCCGGGGGCTCGGCGCGCTGGAGCGGGGGCGGGCCCGGGTGCTGCTCGGGGTGGAGGTGGACCGGCCGGAGCCGTTGCGGATGAAGGGGCGCGGGCCGATGGCGTGGATGGGCGCCGTGCTGCGGAGCGGGGCGTCGTGGCGGCATCTGCTGTACGCGTTCGTGCAGTTCCCCTGGGCCGTGTTCTCGTTCGTCGTGGCGGTGACCTTCTGGACGTACGGCTGGGCCCTGCTGACGTATCCGCTGTGGTTCTGGGTCTTCCCCGTGTGGGCCGGGCAGGACGGCTTGCAGCTGTACGGCGACGAGACGCACGCCGTGTACCTGAACAACCCGTTCGAGGTGACCGTGACCGCGCTGGTCGGGCTCCTGTTCACCATGGCCACGCCGTGGATCGTGCGGGCGCTGACGACGGTCGACCGGGTGCTGGTGGGCACGCTGCTGGGCCCGTCGCGGCTGGGGGCGCGGCTGGTCGAGCTGGAGTCCGACCGGGGGGTCGTGATCGACACGGCGGCCGCCGACCTGCGGCGTATCGAGCGTGATCTGCACGACGGGGCGCAGGCCCGCCTGGTGGCGCTGGCCATGGATCTGGGGCTGGCGAAGGAGAAGCTGACGGAGGACCCCCGGGCGGCGGCCCTGATGGTGGACTCGGCGCACGGGGAGGTCAAGACGGCGCTTCAGGAGCTGCGGGACCTCGCCCGGGGCATCCACCCGGCCGTGCTGACCGACCGGGGGCTCGACGCGGCGCTGTCGGCGATCGCCTCGCGGTGTGCGGTGCCGGTGGTGGTGGACGTGGATCTGCCGGCCCGGCCGGTGCCGGCGATCGAGGGGATCGCGTACTTCACGGTGTCCGAGCTGCTGCAGAACGTGAGCAAGCACGCGGGGGCCTCGCGGGCGACCGTGGATGTGTGGAGGGTGGAGGACCGGCTGATGCTCCAGGTCATCGATGACGGGGTGGGCGGTGCTGACACCTCGGCCGGGTCCGGGCTGGCGGGCCTCGCGGAGCGGATCGGGGCGGTCGACGGGATTCTGGTGGTCGACTCACCGGGCGGGGGGCCGACTCGGGTGACCGCGGAGTTGCCTTGGCGGGCGGTCTGAGAGGGCTGCGGGTTGGGGGGCCGGGGGGGTGGTTCGGTGGCTGGGCTGCGCCATCCTCAGTGGGGCGAAGGGGGTGTGTGGGTGCGGGTGCGGGTGGGTGTGGCTGGTCGCGCAGTTCCCCGCGCCCCTTCGGGGGCGCTGTTCCTCGGCCCTGGCCTTGAGGCCGCCGGGGCCCACCCCTGAACAACCCCACCCCCTCCCTGGGCCGTCCGTGCCCCTGTTTTCTCGTCTGCCCGGCGCCTTGGCGTCCCGTTGCTGGAATGCTGGTCCTGTTGTTGTGCGGGCCGGGGCGAAATGTGCCGGGCCGGGGGCGGACGGGCGGTAGCAGTGGGGGGACAGGGCGTGGAGGACAGGGTGCGGGTGGTCATCGCCGAGGATTCGGTGCTGTTGCGGGAGGGCCTGACGCGGCTGCTGACCGACCGGGGGCACGATGTCGTGGCGGGGGTCGGGGACGGGGACGCGCTGATCAAGACGATCGCGGACTTCGCGGCGCAGGACGACCTCCCGGACGTGGTCGTGGCGGACGTACGCATGCCGCCCACCCATACGGACGAAGGCGTGCGGGCGGCCGTGCTGCTGCGGAAACAGCATCCGGAGATCGGGGTGCTCGTGCTGTCGCAGTACGTGGAGGAGCGGTACGCCACCGAGCTGCTCGCGGGGTCCAGTCACGGCGTCGGGTATCTGCTGAAGGACCGGGTCGCCGAGGTGCGGGAGTTCGTCGACGCGGTGGTGCGGGTGGCCCGCGGGGGTACGGCGCTGGACCCCGAGGTGGTCGCGCAGCTGCTCGGGCGGAGCCGGAAGCAGGATGTGCTCGCGCGGCTCACCCCGAGGGAGCGGGAGGTGCTGGGGCTGATGGCGGAAGGGCGGACGAACTCGGCGATCGCGCGGCAGCTGGTGGTGAGCGACGGGGCGGTCGAGAAGCACGTCAGCAATATCTTCCTGAAACTCGGACTGTCCCCGAGCGACGGGGACCACCGCCGGGTGCTGGCGGTGCTCACCTACCTCAACTCGTGATCATCTGACACCGTGTCAGTAGGCTTCCGAGCCATTCCCCCTCGATCTCCACCCCACACTCCCATCCCACATCGGGTGAATCATGACAAGTCGGAGCGTCCAGGAGTCTCAAAACAGCGTCCATCAGGCGAAAGGACGAGGGGAGGCCACCCTCGCCGACGTAGGGTTGGTCTTGGGAGGGCCCGCGGGACGGCCGTTCCCGGACAGCCGCCTCAAAGGAGGTCAAGTTCAGTGACCAGCCAGGTCAGCAGCCCAGCGGAGCAGGCCGACGAGTCCGTTCTGGGAGAACAGCGCAATTCGGCGGGAACGAAGAACGTCCGCCGGCTCGATCGGGTGATCATCAGGTTCGCGGGCGATTCCGGTGACGGAATGCAGCTCACCGGCGACCGCTTCACCTCCGAAACCGCGTCCTTCGGCAACGACCTCTCCACCCTGCCGAACTTCCCCGCCGAGATCCGCGCCCCCGCCGGCACCCTCCCGGGTGTGTCCAGCTTCCAGCTGCACTTCGCCGACCACGACATCCTCACCCCGGGTGACGCGCCCAATGTGCTCGTCGCCATGAACCCGGCCGCGCTGAAGGCGAACATCGGCGACGTACCGCGCGGCGCGGAGCTCATCGTCAACACGGACGAGTTCACCAAACGGGCGATGCAGAAGGTCGGCTACGCGACCAGTCCGCTGGAGGACGGCTCGCTCGACGGATACAGCGTCCATCCGGTGCCGCTGACCGCTCTCACCGTCGAGGCCCTCAAGGAATTCGACCTCACCCGTAAGGAGGCCGAGCGCAGCAAGAACATGTTCGCGCTCGGCCTTCTGTCATGGATGTACCACCGGCCGACCGAGGGCACCGAGAAGTTCCTGGCCACCAAGTTCGCCAAGAAGCCCGACATCGCGGCCGCCAACCTCGCCGCGTTCCGCGCGGGGTGGAACTTCGGGGAGACCACCGAGGACTTCGCGGTGAGCTACGAGGTCGCGCCGGCCTCGGCCGCCTTCCCCGTGGGCACGTACCGGAACATCTCCGGGAACCTGGCGCTGTCGTACGGGCTGATCGCGGCCTCGCGGCAGGCGGATCTGCCGCTCTACCTGGGCTCCTACCCGATCACTCCGGCCTCGGACATCCTGCACGAGCTGAGCCGGCACAAGAACTTCGGCGTACGGACCTTCCAGGCCGAGGACGAGATCGCGGGCATCGGGGCGGCGCTGGGGGCCGCGTTCGGGGGTTCCCTGGGCGTGACGACCACGAGCGGCCCCGGCGTGGCTCTCAAGTCGGAGGCCATCGGGCTCGCCGTCTCGCTCGAACTGCCGCTCCTCGTCATCGACATCCAGCGCGGCGGGCCGTCCACCGGGCTGCCGACCAAGACCGAGCAGGCGGATCTGCTCCAGGCGATGTACGGCAGGAACGGGGAGGCGCCGGTGCCGGTCGTCGCGCCGCGCACTCCGGCCGACTGCTTCGACGCGGCCATCGAGGCGGCCCGGATCGCGCTGACGTACCGCACGCCCGTGTTCCTGCTCTCCGACGGCTATCTGGCCAACGGTTCGGAACCCTGGCGCATCCCGGAGACCGACGAACTCCCCGACCTCACCGTGCAGTTCGCCCAGGGCCCCAACCACACCCTCGACGACGGCACCGAGGTCTTCTGGCCGTACAAGCGCGACCCGCAGACCCTGGCCCGCCCGTGGGCGATCCCGGGCACGCCGGGGCTCGAACACCGGATCGGCGGCATCGAGAAGCAGGACGGCACGGGCAACATCTCGTACGACCCGGCCAACCACGACTTCATGGTGCGGACCCGGCAGGCGAAGATCGACGGGATCGACGTACCGGACGTCGAGGTCGACGATCCGCACGAGGCGCGCACGCTCGTCCTCGGCTGGGGGTCGACGTACGGGCCGATCACGGCGGCGGTACGGCGGCTGCGGACGGCCGGGGAGTCCATCGCGCAGGCGCATCTGCGGCATCTGAACCCCTTCCCGCGGAATCTCGGCCCGGTGCTGAGGCGTTACGACAAGGTGGTGATCCCCGAGATGAACCTCGGGCAGCTCGCCATGCTGATCCGGGCGAAGTACCTGGTCGACGCCCACTCGTACAACCAGGTGAACGGCATGCCGTTCAAGGCGGAGCAGCTCGCCACGGCTCTCAAGGAGGCCATCGATGGCTGAGACGTCCACGGAAGGCACCCGGGCGGGCGGGATCGAGGCGCTTTCCCTGGTGCCGAAGGCCGAGGCCAAGCAGTCCATGAAGGACTTCAAGTCCGATCAGGAAGTGCGCTGGTGCCCCGGCTGCGGCGACTACGCGGTCCTGGCCGCCGTGCAGGGCTTCATGCCCGAGCTCGGGCTGGCCAAGGAGAACATCGTCTTCGTCTCGGGCATCGGCTGCTCGTCCCGCTTCCCGTACTACATGGACACGTACGGGATGCATTCCATCCACGGGCGGGCGCCGGCGATCGCGACCGGGCTCGCCACCTCGCGGCGCGATCTGTCGGTGTGGGTCGTCACGGGTGACGGCGACGCGCTGTCCATCGGCGGCAACCATCTGATCCACGCCCTGCGCCGCAATGTGAACCTCAAGATCCTGCTCTTCAACAACCGGATCTACGGCCTGACCAAGGGCCAGTACTCCCCCACCTCCGAAGTCGGGAAGATCACCAAGTCGACGCCCATGGGGTCGCTGGACGCTCCCTTCAATCCGGTGTCCCTTGCCATCGGGGCGGAGGCGTCCTTCGTCGCCCGGACCGTCGACTCCGACCGCAAGCATCTGACCGAGGTGCTCCGCCAGGCCGCCGCCCACCCGGGCACGGCGCTCGTGGAGATCTACCAGAACTGCAACATCTTCAACGACGGCGCCTTCGAGGTCCTCAAGGACCGGCAGCAGGCGGAGGAGGCCGTGATCCGGCTGGAGCACGGCCGGCCCATCCGGTTCGGCACGGACAGCGCGCGGGGGGTCGTACGGGACGACGTGACCGGCGACCTCGAGGTCGTCACCGTCACGCCCGAGAACGAGTCGCGGATCCTGGTCCACGACGCCCACGCGGCGTCCCCGACCACGGCCTTCGCGCTGTCCCGGCTCGCTGACCCCGACACCCTCCACCACACCCCGATCGGCGTGCTGCGGTCCGTCGAACGGCCCGTCTACGACACCCAGATGGCCGACCAACTGGACACCGCCATCGAGCAGTTCGGCAAGGGCGACCTGTCGGCGCTGCTGGCGGGCGGGGACACCTGGACGGTCGTCGGCTGACGTCCGTCCCGTCCGTGTCCGCGTCCGTCCCGTTCGTGTCCACGTCCACCGGCCCGGGTCTCGCCGTCAGGCCCGGGCCTCGTCGTACGTCCGGCGCGCTTCCTCCACCTCGGCCATGCGGTCCCTGGTCCAGGTCGACAGCGTGCGCACCTGCTCGGCGGCCTCGCGGCCGAGGTCGGTGAGCGAGTAGTCGACGCGGGGCGGGATCACGGGCTTGGCGTCGCGGTGGACGAGCCCGTCGCGCTCCAGGGTCTGCAACGTCTGGGTGAGCATCTTCTCGCTGACCCGCCCGATCGCACGGCGCAGCTCACTGAAGCGGTACGACCGCTCCGACAGCTCGATCAGGACCAGGACGCCCCAGCGGCTGGTGACGTGCTCCAGGACGAGGCGGGAGGGGCAGGTCCCCTCGCCGTCCAGGTCGTACTTGCCGGCCGGCGGTCCCACTCGCGCACTTCGCTCGCTTACTCCCATGCCAGTACCTTACTTCAAAGTGGGTACTTTCGAAGAGTTAGCGCACCCCCTAGGGTTAGCGGCACACCCGCCCCTTGGAGGAGTTTCATCATGAGCATCGTCGTCACCGGAGCGACCGGAAGCCTTGGCAGGTTCGTCGTCGAGGGGCTGCTGGAGAAGGTCCCGGCCGAGCAGATCACGGCCGTCGTACGCAGCGAGGAGAAGGCCGCCGGGTTCGCGGCGCGCGGCGTGAAGATCGCCGTCGCCGACTACAACACGCCCGAGACCTTCGACGGTGTCTTCGCCGCCGGTGACAAGGTGCTGCTGATATCCGGCAACGAGGTCGGCTCCGACCGTGTCGGCCAGCACAAGGTCGTCATCGAGGCCGCCAAGGCCGCCGGGGCCGCGCTCCTCGCGTACACCAGCGCGCCGGGCAGCCTGACGGCCGCGCTCGCGGACGACCACCGCGGCACCGAGGAGGCCCTGCTCGCCTCCGGTCTGACCTACGCCCTGCTCCGTAACGGCTGGTACAACGAGAACTACACCGAGCAGCTCGGCCCGGTGCTGGAGTACAACGCCGTCACCCACGGCGCCGGCGAGGGCCGCGTCTCCTCCGCCACCCGCGCCGACTACGCGGCCGCCGCGGTCGCCGTGCTGACCGGCGAGGGTCACGAGAACCAGACGTACGAGCTCGGCGGCGACGTCGCCTGGAGCTTCGCCGAGTACGCGGCCGAGCTGAGCCGGCAGACCGGCAAGGAGATCGCCGACAACCCGGTCCCCACTGACACCTACGTCGGCATCCTGACCGGCGCCGGGCTCCCCGAGGGGTTCGCCGCGATCCTCGCGGGCGTCGACGCGTCCGTCGAGAAGGGTGAGCTGGTCGTCTCCTCCGGCGACCTCTCCCGCCTCATCGGCCGCCCGACGACGCCGATCGCGGACTCGATCGCGGCGGCGCTCAAGGCGTAAGGGCCCCGCCGGCCAGGACCTGGGCCCGCACCTTCCGGGTCCGGCCCGGCCCGTTCACAGGCCCCGAACTCCCCCTCGGGGTGCCGACCCCCGGCTGTCATGACCGTATCTCGATACGGGTATGACAGCCGGGGGTGCCCGGCGTTACCTTCTTGAGGACTTTCGTGCCGGACAGAAGGAGGGGGCCGTGGCGGCGCAGCCGAGGGGCGAACACCGGATAGGGCTGCTGAACGGCTTCGCGGCGTACGGGATGTGGGGGCTCGTACCGCTCTTCTGGCCCTTGCTCAAGCCCTCCGGGGCGGTGGAGATACTCGCCCACCGCATGGTGTGGTCCCTCGCGGTCGTGGGCATCGCGCTGCTGGTGCTGCGCCGCTGGTCGTGGGCCGGCGAGCTGCTGCGGCAGCCGCGCAAGCTCGGCCTGATCACGGTCGCGGCGACGGTGATCACCGTCAACTGGGGCGTCTACATCTGGGCCGTGAACACCCACCAGGTCGTCGAGGCCTCCCTCGGGTACTTCATCAACCCCCTCGTCACCATCGCCATCGGTGTCCTGCTGCTGAAGGAACGGCTGCGGCCCGTGCAGTGGGCGGCGGTCGGCGTCGGCCTCGCGGCCGTCCTCGTCCTCACGATCGGCTACGGGCGACCGCCGTGGATCTCCCTGTGCCTCGCCTTCTCCTTCGCCACGTACGGGCTGGTGAAGAAGAAGCTCAACCTCGGCGGCGTGGAGTCGCTCGCCGCGGAGACCGCGGTCCAGTTCCTGCCCGCGCTGGCCTATCTGCTGTGGCTGGGGTCTGAGGGGGACGCCACCTTCGGCGCGGAGGGGACGGGGCATGCCCTGCTCCTCGCCGCGACCGGTCTGGTGACCGCGCTGCCGCTGGTCTGCTTCGGGGCGGCCGCGATCCGGGTGCCGCTGTCCACGCTGGGGCTGTTGCAGTACCTGGCGCCCGTGTTCCAGTTCCTGCTGGGCGTTCTGTACTTCGGTGAGGCCATGCCGCCCGAGCGGTGGGCGGGCTTCGCGCTGGTGTGGCTGGCGCTGTCCCTGCTGACGTGGGACGCGCTGCGGACGGCACGGGGGGCGCGGCGGCGGCTGGAGGAGCGCGAGGGGACGGCGGCGGTGGAGGGGTTGGAGGCGGTCGCTCAGCCCTCCGCCACTCGCACCCCCTGACCGAATAGCGCTCTTGACGGAGAGTCAGTCCCACCAGCACCATCCAGGCACCCCATTCACTGTGGACATGTCATGCACTGGCCAATAGCCGGCCATGAGGTCCCTATGGAATTCGGAGCCCCCACATGAAGCTCTCCGTTCCGCACCTGGCGTTCTCCGCCCGTAGACCCGGGCGGGCCGCCGTCACCGCCGTCGTCGCGGCGGCCGCGCTCCTGACGACCGGGTCGATGGCCGGGGCGGCACCCGCCCCGCTGGGCGCGGCCGCGCCGCCCGTGGAGGTGGCCGCCGCCCCCGACCTGCCGGTGGCGAACGTCAAGGCGCATCTCACGCAGTTCCAGTCCATAGCCACGGCGAACGGCGGCAACCGGGCGCACGGCCGCGCCGGGTACCTGGCCTCCGTCAACTACGTGAAGGGCAAGCTCGACGCGGCGGGCTTCACGACCACCGTGCAGTCCTTCACGTCCGGCGGCCGCACCGGGTACAACCTGATCGCGGACTGGCCCGGCGGCGACCCGAACCAGGTTGTCATGGCCGGATCACACCTGGACAGTGTCACCTCGGGCGCCGGCATCAACGACAACGGCACGGGTTCCGCCGCCGTGCTGGAGGCCGCGCTGGCCGTGTCCCGCGCGAACTACCAGCCCACGAAGCACCTCCGGTTCGGCTGGTGGGGTGCGGAGGAACTGGGCCTGGTCGGCTCGCGCTACTACGTCAACAGCCTGTCGACCGCGAACCGCGCCCGGATCAGCGGCTACCTCAACTTCGACATGATCGGCTCGCCGAACCCCGGGTATTTCGTCTACGACGACGACCCGACCATCGAACGGACCTTCAAGGACTACTTCATGGGCATCGGCGTGCCCACCGAGATCGAGACCGAGGGCGACGGCCGCTCCGACCACGCGCCGTTCAAGAGCGCGGGCATCCCCGTCGGCGGCCTCTTCACCGGCGCCAGCCGCGCCAAGACCGCCGCGCAGGTCACCAAGTGGGGCGGCACCTCCGGCCAGGCCTTCGACCGCTGTTACCACTCCTCCTGCGACACGACCTCCAACATCAACGACACGGCGCTCGACCGGAACGGGGACGCGCTGGCGTACGCGGTGTGGGAGTTGTCGGAGTAACCCGCTTGGGAGTAACCCGCGTCGGAGTGACCAGCTCAGGACGGGTCCTCGCGGGTCCGGGGTCGGTCAGCGGCGTGGGCCCGCGGCCGGTCCCGGGCCCTGGGGAACGCCGGGTGCCCGTGTGCGGGTGATCGCGGAGGCGGCGCGTTCCGCCGCGTGGGCGTGGGCGTGGGTGTGGGTGTGGGTGTGGGTGTGGGTGTGCACCGGCGTCGCGCTCGTCGAGCGGAGCCGGGACGCGACCGCCGTGGGCGTACGGGTGCCCCGCGCGGGGTCCGCGGTGCCTCCGGAGCGGAGGGCGCCCAGCCCGGCCAGGTGACGTTGCCGCTGCTCCGGGGTGAGCGATGCGAGGTCGACGCCTACGGCAGCCCGTACGGCCGCGGGGTGCGTCGGGATCGGGGCGGCGCCCTTCGCGGGGCCCCGGGAGGGGGCCGGTCCGGTGGAGCGGAGGGCTGCCGCGCGGGCGCTCCAGGGGGCGTGTTCGGGGGCGGGTTCGGGGGTGCGGTGTGCGGATCCGTCGGTCTGCCGTCGGGTCCCGGCGTTTGTCGGGCGCTCGGTGGTGCGCCGGCTCATGGTGCCGGCGCGCTCGTTGAAGGAGACCTCGGCTCGCGCGCGGGGGATGGGGGTGAGGGCGTGTGCGCCGCCGGGCCGGTTGCGGTCACTGGAATCACTGGCCATGGGCGTGGGGGCTTCCGGCGTAGGGGGCCGCGTCGAGGGCGCGGGCGCGTTCGGTGAGGCGGGCCATGCGGGTGCGGGCCTTGTCGAGTTGTTCCAGGTCGTCGGCGGCGGGGCCGGCGTCGGCCGCGAGTTCGGTCCAGACGGCGATCAGGTCCCGGCCCAGGTGCAGGCCCTGGAGCGGGTCGCGGACCGCGCGCCAGGCCGCCGCCGCGCTCTGGATGTTGCCGTACGCGGCACGCTGGTCGCGCAGGCGGTGGCGGAGGCCGGCCAGGTCGAGGGAGAGATGGAAGGACCGCAGCGCGTCACCGGCCAAGTAGGCGATGTAGGCGGTGAGTTCGCGCAGCCGCAGGACCTCGGGGTGTTGCGGGCCGAGGGCTGCCGTCGCCTGGCCGACCGTCTGCTCGGCCATCTCGGCGGCCTCCTGGATCCGGCCCACCTTCACCGCCTCGTTGATCCGCGACACGGACTCCGAGAACGGTGACGCCGGGCCGCCGTCCTCCTCCGCCGTGTCCAGCACCGCCTCGGCCACCGCGTCGAACTCCCGTACGGGAGCGGGCTTCGGGGCCGCGTCCTCCTCCATCACCTTCCACTCGGGGGCGGAGTAGGCGTCGGTGGCGGACTCCGCCGGAGGGGCGAGTGCGGGGGGTGCGGCCGCGGGGTCGGGAGTGGACGTGCGTTCGGGGGTGGGGGTGGGGGCGCTCGTGTGGATCTCGGCCGGGGCCGGTGCCGGGGGCCAGGGCTGGGGCTCCAGGGAGGCGGGGGACCGTGGGGGTGTGGGCTGGCTCGGTTGCCAGGTCTGTGAGGTCGCCGGCGCGGGCGGTTCGGAGTCCGGGGCCGGGCCGAACTCGCCGGTCGACGGTGTGACCGTACCGGTGGAGGGGGCCGCTTCCCGGGCGGGGGCGACGGGTGACGGGGACTCGGTGTCCGGGTCCACGGGGATGCCAGGCATGGTCAGGGGGAGGTTCGGCGTGCGGGGTGGCTGCGCCAGGGGCCGGTCCTTCGGCTCCGGCCGCGCCAGCGGGCCGTTCTCCGGCTCCGGCCGTGCCAGCGGGCCGTCCTTCGGCTCAGGCACCGCCCGCAGCACGAACGTCGACGGGGCGACGGGGGCTGCGGCGGGCTCAGCTTGTTCCTGGCCCTGGCCCTGGCCCTGGCCCTGGCCCTGGCCCTGGCCCTGGCCCTGGCCCTGGCCCTGGCCGTGGTCCAGGCCTTGGCCGTGGCTCTGGCCCTGGCCGTGGTCCAGGCCTTGGCCGTGGCTCTGGCCGTGGCCCTGCTTCTCTTTCGCCGCCGTCAGCGGCATCGTCCGGGGCTCTCGCTTCGGCGCCGGAGTCACCGCTGCCGTGGTGTCCGCCGGGGCCTGCTCCGGCTCCGGCGAGGTCGCCGCCTGCGCCGCCGACAACCGCATCGTGCTGGGCTCCCGCCTCGGCTGCTGGGGCTGGGAGTGCGGCTGCGGCTGGGGGTGCGGCTGCGGTGCTGACTGCCGCTCGGGCTGGGCCTGCGGCTGCGGCTGCGGCTGCGGTGCCGACTGCCGTTCGTCCTGGGCCTGCGACGGCTCCGGCCGTACCGGCGCCTGCCACTGCGGCTCCGGGCGTACCTGAGGCTCGGGCTGGGCCTGCGGCTGCGGTGCCGACTGCCGTTCGTCCTGGGCCTGCGACGGCTCCGGCCGTACCGGCGCCTGCCACTGCGGCTCCGGGCGTACCTGAGGCTGCCGCTCGGGCTGGGCCTGCGGCTCCGGACGCACCGGGGTCGGTGCCTGCCACTGGGGTTCCGGCCGTGCGGGCGCCTCCAGCCGTGGCTGCGGCTGCCGCTCGGGCTGTGGTGGCGCGTACGCCGACGGCTTCGCCGACGTACCCGACTGTCCCTGAGAACCCCCGAGTTCAGCTCCCGCCGCCGACTCCGGTACCCCGCGCAGCACATGGGTCGACTTGTCGCGGCGCGGCCTCGGCGGGGCGGCCGGCTCGGGCACAGGTGGCGATGCCGCCGCGTACCCCCTCGGCTCGCCCACCTGAACCGGCTCCCCGGCGTAGTGGCTGGAGCCGTCGACGTGGACCTGGAGGGGGACGACGTAGCCGATGCGTTCGTCGTGGACGGTGGCGAGGACGGGGTGGCCGGTGGCGAGGGCGAGGCGGTGGAGGTAGTCGAGGGCGGCGGCCTGGAGGGACTCCCCGGCGGCCGGGGGGACCGGCATGCCGCCGACGGTCGCGCCGCGCTCGGCGCAGACGCGTACGTCGATCGGGGTCGGAGCGGCCGGCGCGCGCCCGGCGCGCTTGAGTTCCCGCTTCTGTTCGCGGCTGAGTCGAGTCATCGTTCCCTCACTCGGGTCGGGCAGAAGGAGAAGCGGCGGATGTGGTGGAAGCGGCGGAGTCGGTCGTCGACGGGGTCGGCGCCGGCACCGCTGCCTCCACCGTACGCACGTCGTCCACCCGCCACGGCTCGCCCTTGCCCGAGCGAACCAGCTTCAGGTACACCGTGGCCTGCGGACCGGTCCCCGTCCAGCCGTCGCGACCGTACGCCGTGCCGTCGACGAAGAGGGCGCGGTACGCGTCCCGTGCCGAGTCGGGCGGGGCGTCGCCGTCGTCGTCGAACTCCACCTCGACCGTGGTCCAGGCCTTGTGCGCGGCCCAGGAGTTCCACTGTTCGCCCGCGCCGCTCGCGGGGTGGTACGAGCGCTCGGCCTTCGCCTTGGCGGTGGTGAACCAGCGCGCGGAGCGCAGTACGGCGTCGTGCGGGCCGGAGTCGTACTTCGTGTCGTAGCCGTACGCGACCTCCGCCCATGCCTCGGCGACGGCGGTAGCGTCCGTGTCGTCGACGCCGGTGGGGCTCGGCACACGCGCGTCGGCGCCGAGCGGCTTGCCGGAGGGGAGCGGCGCCTTGGGGGCGATCGACGGTTCGGCCGAGGCCGTGCCGCCGCCGCGCGCCGTGTCCCGGTGGTCCTCCAGGCCGCACGCGCCGAGGACCGCCATACCGGTCACGGCCGCGAGTACGACCGCGCCGACACGACCGGCCCGCCCGAGCCCGCCATACCTCGTGTCCACCGTCGTCCCCCTCCTCACCTCAGTGTCCTTCCTCGCCGATCGCGTCGTCCACGTCGTCCACGTCGTCACCGCAGCCCCAACCAGGGCGCCGGGTCCACGTACGCGTCGTTCCGCATGACCTCGAAGTGCAGGTGGGCGCCGGTCGAGTAGCCCGTGGAGCCCACCAGGCCGACCCGCTGGCCGACCTTCACCTTGTCGCCGGCCTTGACGCTGAGCCCGGCCAGCATGTGGTTGTAGGTCGTGGAGACCCGGTCGCCGTCGATGGTGCCGTGGGAGATGACGACGCGGTTGCCGTAGCCGTTGGTCCAGCCGGCGAAGGTGACCTCGCCGTCGCGGGCGGCGAGGACCGGCGTACCGGCGGCCACACCGAAGTCGGTGCCGGTGTGCAGTTTGCGGACGCCGAGGGTGGGGTGCATGCGCCAGCCGTACGGGGAGGTCACAGGCGGGTTGCCGGAGAGCGGCATCGCCATCTCCCTGCCGTCGGGGAGCTTGCCCGGCGGGTCGTCCACCGACTCGTACTTGGCGATGAGGGACTTGATACGGACGACGTAGTTCTGGGTCTCGGTGTACGGCGGGATGCCCCCGTACCGCTCCACGGCGCCGGGGCCCGCGTTGTACGCGGCGAGCGTCAGGTCGAGCGTCTCGCCGGTGGCCCGGCCCTGGTCCTTGTACCCCTGGACCTGCTTGGCGAGGGCACAGTCGTAACGGCCCTGGGCCATGATCGCGTCGCCGGGGTCGTACGGGGATATCCGCCCGTTGCCGTCGTCGTCCCGGCCCCAGCTCGTCCAGGTGCCGGGCATGAACTGGCTCAGCCCCTCGGCGCCGACCGGCGACTTGGCGTTCGGGTTCCAGCCCGACTCGGCCTCGATCTGCGCGGCGATCACGGCCGGCTTGATGACGTCGCACATGGCGCCCGCCTTGAGGACCCACGGCACGTACTCCGCCGGGACCTGGCCCGTCTTGAGCCCGCCGCCGACGCCCTGTTCCTCCGCGTCGGCCTCGCCTCCCCCGCTCACCGCGACCATCATCACCACGGGCATCATCACGGCCGCCACGCAGCCGCCGACGACCCAGGTCGTGACGGACCCTCCCCCGTTGGACATCTGCTCCCCTCAGCGTCGAAGTCCGTTCGTGTTCTTCGAAGTCCGCTCCCCCCAGGGCACGTTCTCGAAGTCCAGTCATGTTCCTGCCACTTGAGGCCGGTCCGACGAGTCTCTCCGCTCACCCCTGTTCCGCGCGTCACCAGCGCGTCACAGGCTCGTCGCAGGAACTCACGTCCCGATTCCCAAGCCGCCCGTACGCCGTGAAGATCGGGGGAGCACAGCTCCGGATGCGACGGGCGCGACATGACGGGCACGACGGGCTCAGGAAGACTGCTGTGATCAGCGGCGGAAACGGGGAGTGGTGGAGAGCGGTGATGTGGTGATGCAGCCAGGCGCAGGACAGGCGGCGGCCGGACCGGAGATCTGGGTGCGCGGGCCGGTGATAGAGCCGGAGGCACGACCGCAGGACCCCCCGCCCCAACCCGCCGCGAGCGCGCGGCGGTTCTCCTGGGTCGCCACGCACGGCGGCGCCGGGTCCACCACCCTCGCGGCGGTCTTCGGCGGTCATGACGCGGGCCGCAACTGGCCGCAGCCCGAACACGGCGAACCGGCGTCGGTGCTCCTGGTGGGGCGTACGCACTCCGCCGGGCTCGACGCGGTCTCGCACACCCTGGACATCTTCCGGCGGGGCGACTCGCCGCCGGGGCTCGATCTCGACGCGATCGTGCTGGTCGCGGACGCGCCCGGCCGGCTGCCGCGGCAGCTCGCGCAGCGCGTCAAGGTGATCGGTTCCGTCATCGACGTCTACCGCGTGCCCTGGGTGCCCGCCTGGCGCACCGGCGACCTCACCGGCCCGCCGCCGCGCGAGAGCGCGGCACTGGCCCGTCTCACCGGGAGGACCCCATGAGCGCCATCATGAGCGACACGCTGTACGCCGCGGCCACCGCCCTGGCCGGGCCCCCGGCGGTGGTCACCAATGAGCTCGACTACGTCCTGAACATCCTCGCCTGGCTGGTCACCGCGGCCGGTGTCTGCGGGCTGCTGCTCGTCGGCTCCCGGATGGCCATCTCCCTCAAGGCGGGGGAGGGCGACGAGCACCTCAGCCAGTTCGCGATCGTCCTGGGCGCCTGCGTCATCGGCGCGACGGCGGGGCCGATTGTGGGGTTCGTGCTGTAGGGACACCGTAAGAAACGCGGTGGGGAGCAGGCTGGGCAACACCGGGCGACGGCCCGCCGGTTCAACCGAACCGGCGGGCCGTCGTCGTACGCGCGGGTCACGCCACTGTCGTACACCGGTGCGACCCATTCCGCTTCCCCGCAGGTCCGGACGGTTCTGACGGCACGTCACTGTCCCGGACATGACGAGACGTTCCCGTCTGTCACGAGCACGTCACCGACAGGTGCTGGATCACTACATCCCTTGGCTACGGGTCACAGGAGTCGCCAAGCTCACAGAGCGACCGGGAACCCGAGCACGTCACGCCGGCCCCGAACGCACCCGATGACCCATCCGCTCGAACGAGTCGACGCCGGCCCCACCCACCGTGACGGGCCGGCCGAAACGACGGGGAGAAACCACATGCTGAACGCGATAGCCGCCAGGGCACAGCAGTCCATCTACCTGGCCGACGGTACGGTCCCCAACCCGAACCGGGACGCCCCCGCGGAACTCACCGGCAAGGTCGACACCGTGCTCGGCATCGTCGCCTGGGCCGGCACCGCCGCGGGCGTCGCGGGGGTGCTGATCACCGGCGCGATGATGGCGATCTCGATGCGCCGCGGCGAGGGCTCGGAGCACATGGGCCGGCTCGGCATGGTCCTCGGCGGCTGTGTCCTCGTCGCCACCGCCGGCCCGCTCGTGAACTTCGTCTTCTAGTCGTCCGAGCGAGTCGAAAGGGGGAGCGACGATGCTGAACTCCGGCCGGCCCCAAGGGGGCAGCGGGGAATGGGAACAGCCGTTCTGGCAACAGCGGGGCTGGGTCCTGTCGGCCGGGTTCCTGACGGTGCTGCTCGTCCTCGCGGTCCTCTTCGCGGTGACGGGCAACGGCGCCGAGGGGCCCGCCGGTTCGTCCGGCGACCCGAACCCGGCGCCGACCTCGTCCTCGGACTCGACCTCTGACTCCGGTGACGGTGACGGTGACGGTGACGGCGACGACAGGGGTTCGGACGCCCGGCCCGCCGGCTGCCGTACCGACGACAGCGACCAGGCCAAGCCCACCGAGGCGCCGCGCGACTTCCACTGGAAGGCCAACGGCACCGGCCTGGTGCCGGTCTCGAAGGCGGCCGGGCCGCTGAAGTACGACGGACCCGTCTGGTCCTGCTTCGCGCACACCCCGATGGGCGCCGTCCTGGCCGTCCACTCCATCACCGACCATCTCAGCTACGAGGGCTGGCGCAAGGTCGTGGACCGGCAGGTCGTGCCGGGCGCGGGCCGCGACGCGCTGATCGCGAGCCGCTCCCAGGAGGCCGACAAGTCCACCACGGGCTCGCCGGACGCCGGTGGCTACGCGGGCTTCACGGTGCTGTCGTACGACGAGACGCAGGCGACCGTGATGGTCCTGGTGCGCGGCATGGGCGACGGCGGCTTCGGCTCCGCCTCGGCGACCGTGCGCTGGCAGGACGGCGACTGGAAGCTCAACCCCGACCGGGACGGCACGGTCTACAGCGGTGTGTCGCAGGTCGGCGGAACCGACGGCTTCGTCACCTGGGAGGCATGAGATGGCCTGCTCCTGGAAGATCTACGACTGCCTCATCGAAGAGGGCGGAAAGCAGTTCACCGAGGGTGCCGTGGTCGTCTTCGCCAAGGCGATCGGTGACGGCGCGGCGGAGGTGCTCAAGGCGCTCAACGGCGTCTGGCTGGGCATCGACGTGGACGACCCCGCGGGAAACGTGGGCCATGCCCAGAGCCAGGCCGATCCGGGCAGCCCCATCGGCCTGATCACCGCCGAGGTCAACTGGATCGTCGCGTACGTGGCGGTGGCCTCGCTGCTGATCGCCGCGATCCGCATGGCCATGGACCGCAAGGGCCAGTCCATGAAACAGGCGTTCATGGGGATGTGGAAGGTCATCCTCGTCGGCGCCGCGTCCGTCCCCGTCGTCACGGCGCTCATGAAGGCGTCGGACGCGTACGCCAGGGACGTGTACGAGAGGTCCGATCTCGGCGACAAGGCCTCCGAGATGCTGGGCGTGCTGACGCTCAACCAGCCCGGACTGGTGCTGATCTTCGGTCTGCTGGTGATGCTGTCGAGCTTCGTGCAGATCGTGCTGATGTACATCCGCATCGGCGTCCTGATCACCCTGGTCGGCACGCTGCCGTTGGCCGCCGCCTCCTCGATGACCGGGTGGGGCGAGGGCTGGTGGAAGAAGCACATCGGCTGGCTCACGGCCTGGCTGCTGTACAAGCCGGCGGCGGCCCTGATCATCTACTCGGCCACCTCGATGACCCAGGACACCAAGGACCTGGACTCGGTCATCGCGGGCATGGGCATGCTGATCATGGCCGTGTTCGCCCTCCCGGCCCTCCTCAAACTGATCGTCCCCGCCACCGCCGCGCTCGGCGGCACCTCCGGCGGCACGGTCACCCTCAACGCCGTCAACAACGTGGCCTCCGGCGCGGTCAGCATCGCGGGCGGCGCCGGCGGCGGGGGTGGCGGCGGAGGCGGAGGCGGAGGCGGCGGAGGCCCCCAGGGCTCGCCCTCCTCCGGCGCGGGTTCCTCCGCGGGCGGCGCCGGAGCAGCCGCCGGCGGAGCGGGTGGCGCCGCCGGGACAGCCGCCGCGGGCGCGGCCACCGGAGGCGCGGCCCTCGCGGTCCAGGCCGCCGCCGTCGCCGTACAGACCGGCGTGGCAGCCGCCTCGGAGGTCACCAACTCCCTCGACGACAACGACGGGATGAAGGGCCACAACCAGTAGTAGGCCGACGGCGCCCCTGAAGGGCCGCAGGCCCCCTTCAGGGGCGCGGGGAACTGCGCGACAAGCCACGGAGGACCCGCACCCGCCGTCGGACAGAACCACCCGAGCTCGTAGGCACCCAGGCCCCAGGCCCCCAGCGACCTCAGCGATCTCAGCCGGAAGAAGGTCCCCATGTCCACCGACGCCCTGACGCGTCCCACCTACGGAAACTGGCGCAGACCCCGCCGACCCGGCCTGGGGCCACTGGGCCTCCTCGGCACAGTCGTCGCCTTCGGCGGACTCCTGGTCGCGCTCCTCGCCTCGCTGGTCTCGCTGCCGGCCGCGGTCCTCGTCCTCATCCCCCTCGGCCTCTTCCTCGCCCCGCTCGCGCTGCGCACGGTGGACGGCCGCAACATCTACCAGGTGGTCGCGGTGCGTATCGGTTGGCTCAGGCGCAAGGCGAACGGCTCGCACACGTACGTCTCCGGCCCGCTCTCCAAGCGTCCCGGCGGCCGCTACCACCCGCCGGGCCTGCTCGCCCGCACCAAGATGCACGAGGGCCGGGACGCCTACAACCGTGCCTTCGGGGTGATCCACCACCCCGGCCGCAACCTCTGCACGGTGGTCCTGGCCTGCGAGCCGGACGGCGGTTCGCTGGTCGATCCCGAGCAGGTCGACATCTGGGTGGCGTCCTGGGGCGACTGGCTCGCCCGGCTCTCGCACGAGCCGGGCCTGCGCGGCGCCCAGGTCGTCGTCGAGACCGCCCCGGACACCGGGACGCGGCTGGCCGCCGAGGTCCTGCCGCGGATCTCGCCGGACGCCCCGGCCGCCGCCCGCGCGGTCATGGAGGAGGTCGTCGCGCGCTACCCGTCCGCCTCCTCGGAGATGCACACGTACATCGCGCTGACGTACGGCCCCACCGGCGGCCCCAAGCGGAGCATCGAGGACGTCATCACCGACCTCTCGATGCGGCTGCCCGGCCTGCTGTCGGGTCTGGTCGCGGCCGGCGGCGGCTCCGCCTACCCGCTCTCCGCCGAGCGGCTCGCGGAGATCGTACGAGTGGCGTACGACCCGGCCGTCGGCCCCGATGTGCTGAGCACCCGGGCCGAGCACACCACGACCGGGCTGGAGTGGGCGGACGCGGGCCCGGCGGCGGCCGTCGAGTCGGTGCAGTCGTACAAGCATGACTCGGGTGTGTCGCGGACCTGGCTGCTGACGCTGGCGCCGCGCGGCACGGTCCGGTCGAGTGTGCTGCGGGGGCTGCTGGAGCCCGCCGCCGGGACGCGCCGCAAGCGGGTCTCGCTGATCTACCGTCCGATCGACCCGGCGACCTCCGCCCGGATCGTGGAGGCCGACCGGCGGACCGCGCACTTCATGGCGGGCTCCAAGCGGGGTCTGGTGCAGGCGCGGGCCAGTTCAGAGATGCACGCGGCCGAGCAGACGGCGGCCGAGGAGGCGGCGGGTGCCGGGCTCGTGGAGTTCTCGCTGATGGTGACGGTCACCGTGGACAGCGAGGAGCAGCTGCCGGACGCGGCGGTCACCGTCCGCAACCTCCAGGCGTCGTCCCGCATCCTGATGCGCCCCGCCGACCGCATGCAGGCCTCCGCGTTCACCTGCACGCTCCCCGTCGGCCTGCTGCCGTGGGAGCACACCCTCGTTCCGTACCAGATCCGGGAGGCGCTGTGAGCAAGCCCGCTACCCCTCGGCCCCGTACCGCACCGCCGCGTGGCTGGTTCGGCCCCGGCGGCGGCCAGGTCGCGCATGTCGACCCGCCCGCGCTGTGGCGGGCGACGACCGTCCAGGCGTGCGGCCTGTGGCCGTTCGCGGCGGGCTCCGGCGCGCCGATGACGGGGGTGCCGCTGGGCCAGCACCTCCAGACGGGCGCCACGGTCTGCGGCGACCCCATCTCCTGGTTCACCCGCGCGCGTTACATCTCCAACCCGTCCCTGTTCATGCTGGGCATGCCGGGCCTCGGCAAGTCGACGCTGGTCAACCGGATGCTCATCGGCATGGCCGCGACCGGGGTGACCCCGCTGGTCCTCGGCGACCTCAAGCCGGACTACGCGGACACCGTACGGGCCCTCGGCGGCCAGGTGATCTCCATCGGGCGCGGTGTCGGCGGCATCAACGTGCTCGACCCCGGCGCGATGGGCGAGGCGGCGGCCCGGATCGGCGGCGAGCGGGGCCGGATCCTGGCGGCGGAGGCGCACGGCCGGGTCCTGAACATGGTCGCGGCGCTCATCACGATCGTCCGGGGCCGCCCGATGGACGACCACGAGCAGTCGGTGCTCTCCGCCTGCCTGCACCACCTGGCGGAGCGCGCGAAGCCGGGGCGGGCGCCCCTGCTGCCCGACCTGCTGAAGGTGCTGGACGAGGGCCCCGACCGGGTCCGCGCGGTGACCCTGGACCGGGGCGACGAGGCCCGCTACCAGGAGGCGGTCGACCCCCTCCACCGCTCGTTGCTGGGCGTCCTCGACGGCCCGCTCGGCGACACCTTCGCCTCCGAGACGTCCACCCGTATCGACGCCGCCGCGCCCGCCGTCTGCGTCGACATCTCCCGCATCGGCGAGGCCGACACCCAGCTCACGGCCGCGGCGATGCTGGCGGCCTGGTCGGACGGCCTCGGCACGGTCGCCGCCGCGCACGCCCTCGCGGACGCCGGGCTGGCCCCCCAGCGCTGGTTCTTCACCGTCCTCGACGAACTGTGGCGCCCCCTGCGGGCCGCCTCCGGCATCGTCGAACGCATCGACGCCCTCACCCGCCTCAACCGCTCCCTCGGCCTGGGCGACGCGAAGATCACACACACCCTGAAGGACGCGGAGGCGCTGGGCAGCGAGGCCGACCGCGCGAAGGCGCGCGGCTTCGTGGAGCGGGCGGGCATGGTGGTGTGCGCCGGCCTGCCCCGTGCGGAGATGAGGGATCTCGGCGAGATCGTCGGCCTCTCCGAGCGCGAGATCGACCTCGTGTCGTCCTGGTCCTCACCGCCGGGCTGGGCCAGCACGGGCGGCAACGAGGAGCCGCCGGGCCGTGGCCGCTTCCTCATCAAGGTGGGCGGCCGACCCGGCATCCCGATCAAGGTCTCCATCACCGACAAGGAGCGCGAACTCCACAACACGAACACGAGATGGACGCCGAAACCGGTGCTTTCCAAGGCTGCGGGGCGCCTATGAGGGCGGGGGTGCGGTGCGTCGGCGGCTGCGGGTGGGTGGGGGCTGGTCGCGCAGTTCCCCGCGCCCCTGAAAAGCAGGGGCTGCGCCCCATGCTTTTCGCCCTTCAGGGGCGCGGGGAACTGCGCGAGCAACCCCCACCGGACCCGCACCCGAAAACGCACCCAAGGGGGGGGCGAAGGGGGCGCAGCCACTGGGAAGGGACGGGTAGGGGCGGCGGGGGCGAAGAAGAAATCGCACATCAACAAACCGACGGGGGAACCGAAATGCCCACACGCAAGCAACAACACACCACCACCGACGACCTCCTCCCCTGGCTCGTCCCCGGCGCCGCCCTCCTCATAGGCACCCTCTTCTTCGGCGCCTGGCTGGGCGGCACCCTGGGCGCGGCCCTCGGCGGAGCCGGCTGGCACCCACCCCCCTTCGCCCTGGAAACGATGTCGACCCTCGCGCAGAAGGGCCCCGCCCCCCTGTGGCCGACGGCGTCAACCGGCGCGATCACCGCAGGCATGGCCACCGTGTTCGGCGGAACAGTCGCCCTCCTCGTCACCCTGGCCGTACTGATCCGCCGCCGGGGCCGGAGGCCCACCGGTCTCGCCGGCCGCCGCGAACTCTCGACCCTCCTCCCGAAAGGCGCCACCACCAGGGCCCGCGAACTCCGCCCGTCCCTCCCGAGGTCAGGCCGCCTGGCCCCGGACGACACCGGCAACCTCCTCGGCGACCTGGAACCCGGCGGCCCCGAACTCCGCAGCAGCTACGAGGACGTCGAGCTGGACCTGATGGCACCACGGGCGGGCAAGTCCACCGGCATAGCGGTCCCACGCGTACTCCGCGCCCGCGGCAGCGTCCTGCTGACCTCGAACAAGGCGGACGTGTACAGCGTGACCCGAGCGGAGCGCGCACGCGTCGGCACCGTATGGACGTTCGACCCGCAGGGCATCGCCCACACCCCGCGCGCCCTGTGGTGGGACATGCTCGCCGACGCCGCCACGATCGAGGGCGCCCGCCGCCTGGCCGGCCACTTCGTGGGCGCGGTCAACGACGACGCCACCAAGCGGGACTTCTGGATCTCGGCGGCCCAGAACACCCTCACGGCCCTCTTCCACGCGGCGAACCGGGGCGAGCGGCAGGTGGACGAGGTGCTGTCCTGGCTGGCGGACCCGGCCGACCGTACGCCGGTCGACCTGCTGCGCGACGCCGGCATGTCGGCCCTCGCCGACCAGCTCCAGGGCACCGTCCAGGGCGCGGTGGAGACACGGGACGGCATCTACGAGACGGCCCGCCAGTGCGTGGCGTGTCTGCTCGACCCGGCGATCTCGGCCTGGGTGAGCCCGGACCCGGACCTGCCGCAGTTCCTGCCGGAGCGGCACGTCCTCTCCCCCGACACGCTCTACCTCCTCTCCAAGGACGGCGGCGGCTCGGCGGCCGGTGTCATCGCCGCGTGCGCGGACTCCGTACTGCGCGCGGGAGTCGGGGCGGCGGAACGGATGGGTGGCCGCCTCGACCCGCCGATGACGGCGGTACTGGACGAGGCAGCGAACGTCTGCCGTATCTCCGACCTCCCCGACCTGTACTCCCACTTCGGCTCGCGGGGCATCAACGTCGTGACCCTGCTGCAGAGTTACCGCCAGGGCACGCGGGTGTGGGGCGAAGCCGGGATGGACGCGCTGTGGGGCGCGGCCACGATCAAGCTGCTGGGCGCGGGCCTGGACGACGCGGACTTCGTGGAGAAGGTCTCGCGGCTGGTCGGCGAGCACGACGTGTCGACGGTGAGCTACTCCCGTAGCAAGGACGGCCGCTCCCGCTCCACCTCGTACCGCCTCGAACGCATCCTCCCCGCCGACCGCATCCGCGCCCTCCCCAAGGGCACGGCCCTCCTCCTCGCCACCGGCATCAGGCCCGCGCTCGTCCGTCTGCGCCCCTGGTACGCCGAACCCGGCGCCGACCGCATCGCACTGGCCGCCCGTGCCGAGGTCAAGGCCATCACGGCACGGGCGGCGGAAGGGATCGTCCGATGACCACCGCCGTCGACCAGCCCGGCTTCGAACAGCAGAGCCTCGAACAGCAAGACCTCGAACAGCCGCTTCCCGCCGCCCCGCCGTTCATCCTCTACCTCGACGGCCACGAGTACGCCGAGGAGATGCGCGGGCTGGCCCTCTGGGTCGGCGACCTGCTCCTCCCGGTCTACGGCCGCGAGGCCACCTCCCAGCAGCCCTGGTGTCCGCGCTGGTGGGAGCACCTGGAGGCGGTGGCCCGGCTGCACGCCCTGTGGCTCGCCTGGCAGGAACTCACCGACCCCACGGCGGGCGCCTCCGGCCCGGCCGTCTGGCACCGCGACCACCTCGGCCCCGTACTCGCCGAACTCCGCTCCCCGAACGGCCCGTTCGCGGGCTGCAAGGCGGGCGCCCACCGCGCGAAGCAGCCGCCGGTCGTCGAGCCGTACGGGACGAACCCTTGACGCTGCCACCCGACTCCCTTCCCCCCGGTTCCCCTCCCCTCGGTGGCTTTCCGCCGCTCTCGGCCGAGCGGATCGCCGCCGGTGTCCGCGCTCGTGAACTCCGTGCCGTCGACGTGGTCGCTGCCTCGCTCGCCCGTATCGAGCGGGCGGACTCCGTGCTGTGCGCGTTCGCCGAGGTGTGGGAGGAGGAGGCGTTGCGCCGGGCGGCGGCGGTGGACGAGCAGGTCGCCGGGGGTGTGCGGCTGCCGTTGGCCGGGGTGCCGATCGGGGTGAAGGGGCGGGCCGGGCTGCGCGCGGCACCGGCGCGGGCGCTGATCGCGGCCGGGTGCGTACCCGTCGGGGCGACCTCCGTGCCCGGCTCCGGTACGCACTGGCAGACCTGGGGTCTCGGGGCCGGCGGCCGGACCGTCAACCCCTGGCGGGCCGACCGGACGCCGGGCGGATCGTCGGCCGGGTCCGCCGCGGCGGTGGCGGCGGGCCTGGTACCGATGGCCACCGGGTCCGACGGCGCCGGGTCGGTACGCATCCCGGCCGCCTGGTGCGGCGTCGTCGGCCTCAAGACCACGAACGGACGCCTGCCGTCCGCCGACCGCACGGGTCTCGCGGCAGCCGGCGTCCTCACCCGGTACGCGTCGGACGCGGCGGCGTACTGGCGTTGCGTGCGAGGCGAGGAGGAGGGCGAGGGGTACCCGTCTGCGCCCCTCACCGCCGTATGGTCGGCGGACCTCGGGTTCGCCGACACCGACCCCGAACCCGCCGCGCTCGCCCACGGCGCCGCGCTGCGCCTGGCGGACACCGGTCTCGTACGGCTCGTACAGCTCGTACAGCTCGTACGGCGGAACTCGTCGCTGGTACGCCTGGAGGACCCCGGACCCGCTTGGCTGGCCCTCCGCGCCGCGCCCGGCACCGACCCCTCGGCCGTGCGGGACGCCGACCGGCTCCGCGCCGAGAACGACCGGCGGCTCGCCGCCCTCTTCGCGGACGCCGATCTGATCCTGACCCCCACCACGCCCAACGCCCCGCACGGCCACGACGGCCCCGGCGACCGTTACTCCACAGCCCTCACCTGGGCGTTCAACCTCAGTGGCCACCCCGCGATGAGCATCCCGGCGGGCTTCGACTCCGACGGCTGCCCGGCCGGCCTCCAACTGGTGGCCCGGCACGGGGAGGAATCCCTGCTGCTACGGCTGGCGCGTGCCGCCGAAGCCGCCGAAGCCGCCCGGCCGTCGTACCCCGAACGAGAGCGGGAGAGCCCGGCATGAAATGGACCGTCCACGGCTAACGCACGCTCCACGACACCCCGTGGGTGCGGCTGCGCTCGCTGGACGTCGAGCGGCCCGACGGCACCCGCGGCGACTACCACGTGGTCCGGCTGCGGGACCTCGCCGTCACCGCGGCCGTGGACGACCGACGGCGGGTGCTGATGATGTGGCGCCACCGCTTCGTCACGGACACCTGGGGCTGGGAGCTGCCCATGGGCCTGGTCGAGGACGGGGAAGGGCCGGCGGAGGCGGCGGCGCGGGAGCTGGAGGAGGAGACGGGGCGGCGGCCGGGGGCGCTGCGGGAACTGCTCTGCGCCGAGCCGGCGGCCGGGATCACCGACACCCGGCACTTCGTGTTCCGCACGGACGACGCGCGACGCGTCGGCGAGCCCACGGAACAGAACGAGTCCGACCGGCTGGAGTGGATCCCGCTCACCGACATCCCCGGCATGATCGCCCGCCGGGAGATCGTCAGCAGCGCCACCCTGGTCGGCGTCATGGCCCTGCTGCTGGAACTGCCGCCCAAGGAGCCGGACGTACGGGCGTGACCCCGTCCCTACGACCGTGCCCGCACCCTCTTGGACCGCGCCCTCCTGGCATCACATGCGCATACATATATCGTCTACGCATGTAATCGTCGTACGCAGCGTACCCGCGTGCCGCATACCCGATAAGCATGTCCAGGGGGACCCCCATGACACGCCGCTTCCTCTTCGTCCTCGGCAGCAGTCGGCGGGACGGCAACACCGAGGCTTTGGCCCGCGTGGCCGCCGAGCAGTTGCCCGACGGGGTGGAGCAGCGCTGGCTGAGCCTCGCGGAGCATCCGCTGCCGGACTTCGAGGACCTGCGTCACGACAGCGACCACGTACGGCCGGAGGGCGACAACCGGGCGCTGCTGCTGCACGCCACGCTCGCGGCCACGGACATCGTGATCGTGTCGCCGCTGTACTGGTACTCCGTCTCGGCCGGCGTCAAGCGCTACCTCGACCACTGGTCGGGCTGGCTGCGCACCCCCGGCGTCGACTTCAAGAAGACGCTGGCGGGCCGCACCCTCTGGGGCGTCACCGTGCAGGCCCACCAGGAGGAGGAAGTCGCCGAGCCCCTCATCGGCACGCTGAACCACTCCGCCGCGTACATGGGCATGCTCCCCCACTGCCTTAAGGGCGTGGGCGGTACCCCCATCGGCGGAGTCCTCCTCGGCAACGGCAGCAAGCCCGGCGACGTACTCCGCGACTCGGCGGCCCTGGCCCGCGCGAAGACGTTCCTCACCGAGGAACCGCCGTTCGCGCGCTTCCCCTACGACACCGAGGAGGCTGCCGCTTGAGAGGTGTCAGGAGGCGATGTCCTTCGCCGTGAACCTCGCCCACGCCGCCGCCCCGAACACCGCCGCGTACACCGCCTGGAGGCCGAGGTTGCGTTGGAGGTCGTCCCAGTAGACGGGCTCGCGCATCAGATCGGCGAAGGAGAGCCAGTAGTGGGAGAAGAAGTACGGGTGGAGGGCGTCGAGCTGGGGGATCTGGTCGAGGATCTGGACGGTGATGAGAAGCCCGACCGTGGTGGCCATCGCCGCGATGCCGCTGTTGGTGAGGGTGGAGACGAACAGCCCGAGGGCCGCGATCCCGATCAGTGACGCGGCCACCGCCAGGGCGATCAGCAGCGCCCGCAACAGCCCCTCTGCGAAGCTGATGGACGTACCGGAGATCGTCGTCAGGTCCCCGAGTGGGAACAGCAACGCCCCGACGGCCAGCGCGGAGGCCGCCACGACGAGGGTCGCGACCAGGCAGAACGTCATGGTGGCCGCGTACTTGACGAGCAGCAGCCGGGTCCGGCCGGCGGGCGCGACCAGCAGATAGCGCAGGGTGCCCGCGTTGGCCTCGCCCGCGATCGCGTCCCCGGCGATCACGCCGACGGCCATCGGCAGGAAGAAGGGGAGCGTCGCGGCCAGCGCCGTGAACACCAGGAACAGCCCGTTGTTGGTGATCTGCGCGATGAACGCCGGCCCGCCGCCTCCGCCACCGCCGCCGGGTCCGCCGCCCATCGACGACCCGTCACCGGTCTCGATCCGCACCGCGATCCCGACGAGGACGGGCACCGCCGCGAGCACGGCGAGCAGCGCGATCGTCCGCCAGCGCCGGAAGGTGGTGACCAGCTCGCTGCGGAACAGTCCGAACGTCCAGAGGAAGCCGGGTGTACGGGCGGCGGGCGAAGCGGCCTCCGCCGTGGCCACGTCCGTGGCCGTGGCCTCGACACCGTTCGTCTCAACCCGCGACATCGAAGCCCTCCCCCGTCAGCGCCACGAACGCGTCCTCCAGGGAGGCCCGTTCGAGGCCGAAGCCGCGGACGCGGACGCCCGCGGTGACCAGTGCGACGTTCAGTTCGGCCAGGTCGCGGTCGGGGGGCGGCGGTTCGCCCGTCACCCGGTCACCCTCGCCCTGCCCTCGGCCCTCCCCGGCGGCCACCACGACATCCGCGATCCCCTGCTCCTTGAGCACCCGGGCCGCGTCCGCCGCGTCGGGGGTGGTGACGACCAGGCGCCCGCGCGCCCCCGCCGCCAGCTCACTCACCGGGCCCTGGATGATCAGCCGCCCCTGCGCCATGACGGCGGCATGGGTGCACACCTGCTCGATCTCGTCGAGCAGGTGTGAGGAGAGGAAGACGGTGGTGCCCTCGGACGCCAACTCCCGTACCAGGGCCCGGATTTCCCGCATCCCCTGCGGGTCGAGCCCGTTGGTCGGCTCGTCGAGGACGAGGAGGCGGCGCGGCTGGAGCAGCGCCGCCGCGAGGCCCAGCCGCTGTTTCATGCCCAGCGAGTACGCCTTCGCCTTCTTGCCGGCGGCGGCCGAGAGCCCGACCCGGTCGAGCGCCGCCGCGACCCGCGTACGCCGGGTGCGCGGGTCGGCGGCCCGGTCGGCGGAGTCGTAGCGCAGCAGGTTGTCGCGCCCGGAGAGGAAGCCGTACAGGGCGGGTCCCTCGATGAGCGCGCCCACGTGCGGGAGCACGGTGCGGGCGGAGCGCGGCATGGGCCGGCCGAGGACCCGGGCCGTGCCCGAAGTCGGCTCGATCAGGCCCATCAGCATCCGGATGGTGGTGGTCTTGCCCGAGCCGTTCGGGCCGAGGAAGCCGAAGACGCTGCCGCTGGGAACCTTCAGTTCCAGGTGGTCCACGGCCACCTGGCCACCGCGGAAGGTCTTGGTCAGCCCCTGGGTGTGGATGGCCGCTGCGTCGTTCATGGCTCCCCTCGGGTACGGCCGGTGGGCCGGGACGGCTGCCTCGCCGTCCCGGCCCACGGTCAGGCGTCGCTACTTCGCCGCGTTGGCCGCCTTCACCAGCGCGTCCTTGGTCACGGCACCCGCGTACACCTTGCCGTCCTCGGTGAAGAGGACGTTGATCAGCCGGGTCTTGAAGACCGTACCGGAGCCGAAGTCACCGCTGACCTGGTCGCCGAGGGAGTTCAGGAACCCGTCGACACGCGAGTCGCCGGTGGTGTCGGAGCCGCCGGTGGGCAGGCCGCCCTCGGAGCCGTTGTCGAACTCGGCGATGGTGCTCCAGCCCTTGCCGATGGTCTTCAGCCCGTCGAGCCCGCTCGCGAACTCCTCCTCGGAGCCCTTGGAGTCCCGGGAGCCCTTGGCGTCCTTGGAGGCCGCGTCCTTGTCGAAGTCCTCGAACTTGGACTTGGAGTCGTGGTGCCCGGACTCCTCCATCTCGTCGGC
This sequence comes from Streptomyces adelaidensis, assembly GCF_016598475.1. Lineage (GTDB taxonomy): Bacteria > Actinomycetota > Actinomycetes > Streptomycetales > Streptomycetaceae > Streptomyces > Streptomyces adelaidensis. The sequence goes on along the minus strand of NZ_JAEMUX010000002.1, from coordinate 65,619 downwards.
CTCGGTGACCTTCGCGCCCTTCGGCGGTGTGAAGTCGAACGTCGACGCGCTCGGCTTGCCGAAGTCGACCTGGGTGAAGCCCACGTCCACGACGGCCGCGCCGCCGCTCGCCGGGGTGAGCGTGAACTTCAGCGGCAGCCCCGTCTTCGCGTCGACGGCGATCGAGATCGCCCCGACCGTCGAACCGGACTGCTTCGGCTCGATCACCAGCTTGTACGCGTCCCGCCCGGCGACCTGCGCGGTCCCGTCGACGGTCACGGACGTGGTGTCGTCGACGGCCTTCAGGGCCTCCTCGGCGAACTCCTGAGGCGTGGCGGGCGCGTCCTCGGGCGCGTCCTCGCCCTTGCCGGCCTTCTGGTCCTTGCCCTCGCCGGCCCCGTCCGCGTGGTACACCTCGTTCGAGGCGCTGTCGTACGCCCACATGTCGTCGCCGTTGTGGATGACGCTGTACTCGGCGGCGTCGTCCAGCAGCGACAGCTTCTGCTTGTCGGGGCCGTCGGCGGCGATCCGCAACGTGTGTGTGCCGGTGGCGAGTTCGAGGAGCTTGGCGGAGGGGTCCGCGGCCGAGCCGCCGTCGCCCCCGGAGGCCCCCTGCGACATCAGGCCGTCCGCCAGACCGCCCAGGTCGGGCAGGCCCAGATCCGTGGTGATCTTCACCGTGCCGGACACCTGCTGTACGTCCGATTCGGCGATCTTCTCGATGAGTTCCTGCGCGCTGATCTTCGGCAGATCGGGGTCACCGGAGCCGGCGAAGGCCGGGACGAGCCCGATGGTCGCGGCGGCCACGCCCAGCACGGTGGCCGGAACGATGTACCTCGCGGCCTTGCGTCGTCGAGCCGAGCGCACCTCCTCGACCTCGGCCGCGAGCGCGGCCGCGTCACCGGACCGGGCGCTGTCGTCGGTTTCGTACGGTGCCATGTGTGCCTTACCTCCGTCGTCGGCGGCGGCGTCTACCTAGAGCCGCCATTCTCACCCGAATCGGTGAGGAGTGGTGATACCCATCTGACCAAATGTGCCGGCGAGCGTCGTCAGACTCGGGGCTCAACTCGACGTACTGCTACGGGATGACATGGCGAGGTGGCACTTCCCCGAACCCGTAGGGGTCGTGGGGTCGTCGGGTCGTCAGGTCGTCGGGGCGTCGGAGGAGGCGCCGCCGACGGCGATTTCAGCCCGTCCGGCGTTTGAGGACGAGGCCGAAGGCCTACAAGGGGGGTCTGGGGGCGCAGCCCCAGAGGGGCACACCACCGCCGGGTGCCTGACCCGGCCGCTCAACCAGCCCGGTGCACAACCGCGTCGCACAGCTCGACCAGCGCCGCCTTCGCGTCGCACTCCGGCAGCGGCGCCAGTACGGCCCGCGCCTCCTCCGCGTAGCGGATCGTGTCGCGGCGGGCCTGCTCCAGGGCGGGGTGGACCCGGAGCCGGGCCAGGGTCTCGGCGTGGCGGGCGTCGTCGGTGAGGTCGGATTCGAGCAGCTCGCAGAGCGCGATGTCGTCCGGCAGCTCCAGCCGCCCCGCCCGCTCGCGCAGCCGCAGCACCGGCATCGTGGGCACGCCCTCGCGCAGATCCGTGCCCGGCGTCTTGCCGGACTCGTGCGTGTCGGAGGCGATGTCGAGGACGTCGTCCGCGAGCTGGAAGGCGACGCCGAGCCGCTCCCCGTACTGGGTCAGCACATCGACCACGGTCTCGTCGGCGCCCGCCATCAGCGCGCCGAGCCGCCCGGCGACCGCGACCAGCGAGCCGGTCTTGCCGCCCAGCACGTCGAGGTAGTGGTCGATCGGGTCGCGCCCGTCGCGCGGCCCGGCGGTCTCCAGGATCTGCCCGGTGACCAGCCGCTCGAAGGCCTCCGCCTGGATGCGTACGGCGTCGGGGCCGAGGTCGGCGAGGACGTGCGAGGCGCGGGCGAAGAGGAAGTCACCGGTGAGGACGGCCAGGGAGTTGTCCCAGCGGGCGTTGGCGCTCGGCACGCCCCTGCGCACCTCGGCCTCGTCCATCACGTCGTCGTGGTACAGCGTGGCGAGATGCGTCAGCTCGACCACCACGGCCGAGGGGACGACCCCCGGCGCGTACGGGTCACCGAACTGCGCGGCGAGCATCACGAGCAGCGGCCGGAACCGCTTGCCGCCCGCCCGCAGCAGATGCTGGGCGGCCTCCTGGATGAAGGGGACCTCGCTCTTGGTGGCCTCCAGCAGACCCTCTTCGACGGCCGCCATTCCGGCCTGGACATCGGCTTCGAGAGCCTGGTCCCGCGCGCTCAGCCCAAACGGCTCGACGACGGTCACGAGGGGTCTCCTGTCTGCTGACGTCTGCTGACGGTCACACGGTCGGGCTAGGTCGGTCTCACGGTCGATGACAAAGTTTGTCGATCTGTCGCTGCCATCACCCGAGTCAGCGTATCCGGTCACCTTTCGATCACCACGAGCGCCCACGGCTTCGGCCCAGGTGGCACGGGATCGGGCTCGCCATATTCTTGATCAACTCATAGGTACCGATATCCACCGACGCGCGTGCCGCCCGGGTACCCGACACCCGGCCCCGGGTACCCGCCCCTCCCCCGGAGACGCCCGCGCGCTCCACGGCCGACCGGAATCCATCGGGCATCCCTCCCGAAACCCTCCGCAACCCATCGGGACCGCCGTCCGGAATCCCCGCGAGAGCCCTTCCCGCACCCTCGCCCGTTTCGCCCCAAATATTCACTAGATGCACCATACGCACCCCTGTCGCACCCTCCATCACTCCTCTCACCGCATCACCCCATAACCCAAGTTGACCGAATTGCGGCTTACCCTGCACTTCACCCGACTCCTCCCGTGAGTTGGGTCACGCGCACCCTGCGCGACACCCCACTCACCCCCGCACACTTCCCCTTTGCGGTAGGCAAGTTGAGCCGCCTTCCAGATCCAAAACCGGGGCGCGATCTCATCAAAGTCAAGGTCAACTGCACCGGCCCGTGAAGCCGGGGCTTGTTCCTGTCGTGTGCTCTCGCATACGTTCACACCCCGTCCGGACGGACCGCCGAATCCTGCCACCGCCCGGACTCCCCACCCATCACCACTCATCCACGCACGGCAGGAGCGGGGGACCCAGGTAAGTCGCCGGTCTGTACCGGCTCGGGGTGAAGCCACGCACAGCACGCACAGCACGCCCGGCGGACGCGGCACGCAACGCGACCGCCGGACGGCACACGCATGGCCGGGCATCTCCCGCCCGAACCCGACAGCTCACCTCGCAGGCGCCGGAGAGGAATTCGTCATGCCCGCACGAGGCAAGCACCGCCGCCCCAGAAACAACCCGTTGACCCGTGGGGTCGTCGCCGCCGGAACGGGCGGGGCCGCACTCGCCCTGCCGCTCATGGTCGCCACGACCGCGCACGCCGCCACACCGGCCCAGGCCGTCACCTCCGTACAGTCGGCCCCGCAGTCCGCGCCGACCGTCACGGGGCCCAAGTCCCTGACGTACACCGTGGTCTCCGGTGACACCCTCTCGTCGATCGCGCGGAAGCACGGCACGAGCGGCGGCTGGCAGCGGCTCTACCAGGACAACCGCGCGGCCGTCGGCGACGATCCGCGGCTGATCCACCCGGGCCTGAAGCTGAAGGTCAGGTCGACGAAGTCGGCCAAGCCCGCCAAGGCTTCCACGACCTCCACGGCCTCCACCACCACGTCCGAGGCGTCCACGACCACGCAGGCAGCGCTCAAGACGTACACGAACGACCTCGACGGCTGGATCCGCGAGTCGCTGGACATCATGGCGCAGAAGGGAATCCCGGGGTCGTACGACGGGATCCACCGCAACATCATGCGCGAGTCGTCGGGCAACCCGCAGGCCATCAACAACTGGGACTCCAACGCCGCCGCGGGCACCCCGTCGAAGGGCCTCCTCCAGGTCATCGACCCCACGTTCGCCGCGTACCACGTGTCCGGCACCCCGTACGACCCGTACGACCCGGTCGCCAACATCACGGCGGCGTGCAACTACGCCGCCGCGAGGTACGGCTCCATCGACAACGTGTTCGGGGCCTACTAAAACCCCCTGCCTCCCTGGGCGAACAGCCGGTCCAGCACCACCGCGATCCCGTCCTCCTCGTTCGAGAGGGTCACCTCGTCGGCGACGGCCTTGAGCTCGGGGTGGGCGTTGGCCATGGCGACCCCGTGCGCGGCCCAGTCGAACATGGGGATGTCGTTGGGCATGTCACCGAAGGCGATGGTCTCGTCCGCGGTCAGTCCGAGATGCTCGGCGGCCAGGGCGAGGCCCGTCGCCTTGGTGATGCCGCATGGCTGGAGTTCGACGGTGCCGGGCCCCGACATGGTGACCGTCGCCAGCGAACCGACCGCCATGCGCGCCGCCGAGGCCAACTCGTCGTCGGACAGACAGGGGTGGCGCAGCAGCACCTTGCTGATGGGTTCGCACCACAGGTCGTCCCGGCGCGGCACGCGTACGGCGGGCAGCGTGGGGTGCGGCATGAGGTAGCCGGGCTCGATCAGGGTGAGGCCGTGGACCCCGTCCTGGTCGACGGCCGCGTACAGCTGTCCGACCTCCGCCTCGATCTTGCCGAGCGCGGTCTCGGCCAGCTCCCGGTCGAGGGTGACGGACCAGAGCAGCCGGTCCGCGCCGTGGTCGTACAACTGCGCGCCCTGCCCGCACACCGCGAGCCCCCTGCTGCCGAGGTCTTCGAGCAGCGGGCGCACTCTCGGCGCCGGCCGTCCCGTCACCACGAGATGCTGAGCACCGGCCTCCGCGGCCCGCGCCAGGGCGGCGAGGGACCGGTCGGAGAGCGTGTCGTCACTGCGCAGGAGCGTTCCGTCCAGGTCAGTGGCGATGAGTGAATATGCGGTGGGAGCGGCCATGATCAGAGAATACGGATGCGGCGCCCCATCGGTTCGACGCGAACCGGACGACGTCCGGCATCCCGACCGCGACACCGCACCCCTATGTCAACATCCCTTTCCCGAACGGCAGTTCAGCCGGGCATGGGGTCACCGCCCAGTGCGGCGCCCCGACCGAGCTCATCCCGGCCCCGCTCACCCATGCGCCCCCGCCAGATGCCGAGCCAGCCGAGGCGAGGCGAACTCCGTCCCGCACACGAACCGCATCACCGGCCCGTACGACGCCGCCGCGGGCAACCCCGTGAAGTACAGCCCCGGTATCGAGGACCGGAACCCCGCGCCGAGCACCGGCGCCCCCCGGCTCACGCTGAGTTCCGTGCGGAGTTCATGCCCGAGGAACCCCATGGCACCGAGGTCGACGCGGTAGCCGGTCGCCGCGATGACATGGTCGGCGGCCACCTCCTCCCTACGCCCCTCGTGGCCTTGGAGAGCCAGGAGCGGACGCCCGTCGACGACGGCGGCCCGCGCGACCCGCGCCACCTCCCGCACCTCAACCCGCCCCTCGAACCGCTCCCGCAGCCACCACGCGCCGAGCGGCCCGAGCACCCGGCGGACCAGGAAGTGCCGGGTGGCGGCGGGCAGATACCGGTACGGCTGCGGGTAGTAGCTGAGCGCGTACAGCGACCAGGCCCGGCCGAACGGCGACTCGGGGCGCAGCCGGGACTGCTTCCACGGGGGCGCGCCGAAGGCCACCGAGCCCCGGCCGCGCGCCACCACACGCACCCGCGCGCCGGCCTCGGCCGCCAGCACCGCCGTCTCCAGGGCGGACTGCCCCGCGCCCACGACGATCAGTTCCTTGTCCTTGAACCGGCTGAGGTCCGGATGCTGTGAGCTGTGCGAGACGGGCCCCGTGGGGGTGGGTCCGTCGACGGCCGCGCCGGCCAGCTCGGCCGGCAGATGCGCCAGCCCGAACAGCCCGCTCGCCACGACGACGGCCCGGGCCGCGAACAACTCCCCCGAGTCCAGCTTCAGTTCGAAGCCGCCCCCCTTGCTCCGGTCCACGGACACCACCCGCACCCGCTCCAGCTCGGGCACGAGCCGCTGCTGGAACCACTCCCCGTACGAGATGAACGTCTCCACGGGGATGATGTCCTCGTCGGTCACCAGCCGCCGGATGCCGGCCACGTCGCAGTAGTCGAGCAGGGTGTGACCGCGCTGCGGGGCGTCCATGCTGGACGCCGCCGGGGTCGATTTCAGGATCATCCCGGCGGGCATGTTGTCCCGCCAGCTCACCATGGGTTCGCCGAAGACCCGGACCGGAATGCCATGCGCCCGCAGATGCGCGGCGGTCGACAGGCCGAACGGCCCGGCACCGATGACTGCCACCGGTTGAATCACGAAGTCCCTCCCCAGGACGCGATGTGCCTACCTCGTGTACTCACTGCCCGGGCGCCCGCCTAGGGGCGCACCGGAGTGTTGCCGAGACGGTTGGTCCGCCACAGCTGATAGAGGTGCTTGGCCCCCGGCCGCACGAAGCGCGCCAGCATCGTGACGAACGGCAGCGGGTCGTCACCCGCGAGCCACGCCAGCTCCGTACCGCTCGCGCGAGCCGGCGCGTGCGGGGTGGTGTAGCCGCTGCGCCGGTAGGCGAGCAGAGCCGGCAGATCGATGTTCTCCACGATGTACCGCCGCCCGGCGAGCTGTTCCCCCTCCGGCACCGGACGCCCGGTCAGATCGAGATGCATGGCGCGTACGACGTCGATCCCGGCCTCGTTCTCGAAGAGCCGGAACTGCGCGCCCATCCGCGGGTTGAAGTCGAGCAGCTTGTACTGCCCGTCCCGCCGGTCGAACCGCAGATCGAGATCGATGACGCCGCTGAACCCGATCTGTTTGATGAAGCGCGCGGCGATGTCCGCGAGCTCCGGGTTGTCGACGACGTAGGCGTTCGCCGTCATCCCCGCGTGCGGCGGCCACGACCGCACCTTGACCCCCGTGAACAGCGCGAGGGGGGTCGAGTCGGCGTCGAAGTACGCGTGCACGATCCAGTCCTCGGCGTCCTCCCGGGGCAGGTACTCCTGAAGGATCACCCCGGGCCGTTCGCCCCAGCCGCGGGCCAGCCGGAGCAGCCCCGCCCGGTCGGCGATCCGTGTCGTCCCGTTGACGGCCGGCTGCCGCCGCCGCTCGAAGGCTTCCCGGTTCTTGGCCACGACGGGAAAGCGGGCCCGTTCCGCGAACCGCTCGACCTCCTCGTACGACTGTGGAAAGGCGCTGGCGGGACTGGCGATCCCGTACTCCACGCACAGCTCGTGGAGCCCCTGCTTGCTGGCGAGCCGCCGCGGCAGCTTGCCGTCGACCCGGGGAAAGAAGAACCGCGCCGCCAACTCCTCCTGGTGCTCGGCGATGAGTACCGCCGCCTCCTCATCGGTCGGAATGAGGACGGTGGGCCGCCCGATCTCCCGGCCGATGCGCAGCAGCCGCTCCACCAGCCACTCCGGCTCCTCCGTGCCGGTGGTCGGCCAGACGAAGGCCCGCCGCAGGTAGCGCGAGACGGCGGCCGGTGTGCAACGGTCCTCCGTGATCGCGTACATCGGCACACCGAGCCGCCCCAGGCTGCGGATAGCGCCGACCCCGCCATGGTGCAGCGGATAGTCACCGAACTTCACGACGAGTCCCGGGACGCTGCGGTCCGCCTGTACCGGCGCATTCCGAGCACCCCTGGCCACGGGTCCCCCCACGTGTCCCCCCCCTACCGGACCCGGACCCACCCCGTCCGCGTCCCCCACAGGAAGCTAAGCCGGAACCCCTCCTTCCGACCCTCCCCTATCAGGACATTGCGAACTCTTTAGACACTCCCCGATCTTCGCAACGCCACGTAACGTGTGCCGCGACCAGAGGTACGACGGATCACACGAGAGCGAGGCAGCACCCGATGCCCCCCTTCGATGTCCCCGAAGGCGATCCCTTCGATGTCCCCGAGGGCCACCCCTTCGGGCCGCACAACCTCCCCTACGGCGTCTTCTCCCCCGCCGGCTCGACCGCCCGCACGGTGGGCGTCCGCCTGGGCGACCACGTGCTGGACGCGGCCGGAGCCGCCCTCGCTCTCGGCTCCCCGTACGCCACGCTCCTCGCCCACCCCACCCTCAACCCCCTGCTGGCGGCGGGCCGCACCACGTGGTCGGACATCCGCCGCGCCCTCACGGCCTGGCTGACGGTCCCGTCCCACCGCGAGACGATCGCCCCCCACTTCCACCCGCTCTCCGCAGTGACCCTCCATCTCCCCTTCGAGGTGGCGGACTACGTGGACTTCTACGCCTCGGAGAACCACGCCCGGAACGTGGGCAAGATCTTCCGCCCCGACTCCCCGGACCCTCTGACCCCCAACTGGAAGCACCTGCCCATCGGTTACCACGGCCGATCCGGCACGGTTGTCGTCTCCGGCACCGAGGTGGTACGCCCCGCCGGCCAGCGCAAAGCACCCACCGACCCGGCACCCGTCTTCGGCCCCTCCACCCGCCTGGACATCGAGGCGGAGGTCGGCTTCGTGGTCGGCGTCCCCTCCGACATGGGCCACCCGGTGGAACTCGGCGACTTCCGCGACCACGTCTTCGGCCTCTGCCTCCTCAACGACTGGTCCGCCCGCGACCTCCAGGCCTGGGAGTACGTCCCCCTCGGCCCCTTCCTCGGCAAGTCCTTCGCCACCTCCGTCTCGGCCTGGATCACCCCCCTGGACGCCCTGGACGAGGCCCGCGTCTCCCCACCCGAGCGCACCCACCCCCTCCTCCCCTACCTGGACGACTCCGCCCCCGACATCGACCCCGGCGGCTACGACCTCCACCTCACCGTCACCGTCAACGGCCACGTCATCTCGGAGCCCCCCTTCTCCACCATGTACTGGACCGCCGCCCAGCAACTCGCCCACCTCACCGCCAACGGCGCCTCCCTCCGCACCGGCGACCTCTACGGCTCCGGCACAGTGAGCGGCCCCACCCCCCACCAACGCGGCTCCCTCCTGGAACTCACCTGGAACGCCCAAGACCCCCTAGACCTCCCCACCGGCAAACGCACCTTCCTGGAAGACGACGACGAGGTGACCATCACGGCCTGGGCCCCGGGCCCGAACGGGACACGGGTAGGCCTGGGCGAGGTAACGGGCAGGGTCGTACCGAGGGACTAGGACGCGGAGGGAAACGTACGACCAGAGGATCCACCCCGACGGCGGGCCCGGCCGCGTACGGCGAGAGCCACGTACGGCGGGCCGGCGACACACGGCGAGAAGGGGGCGTACCTGGGGGTGTCCGCCCGCAGCGGCCGGCGCGTCAACAGGCTGAACTTCTCAGGCGACCCATTCCGCGCCAGACCGAGGACGGACCCCCCCCGGCGCGCCCCCGACGCACCCACCGAACCGCACGCACCCACCCACCCACGGCCCCAAAGGCACCCCAACCGCCGGGGGCACCCATCACACGTCTCCTACGTCCAGTCCTCCGGCTCGGGCTCCGCCTCATCGTCCGGCCAGTCGATCCCACCGTCCGCATTCGAGGCGCCGGCCTCACGCGCCGCCCCCCTCGCCCCGCCGGAGCCGGAGGCCGACGCGCTGCCGGACGGAGCCCCAGCCAGCACCCCCAGCACCCCCTCCCCGTACGTCGCCAGCTTCTTCTCCCCGATTCCGCTGATGGTGCCGAGCTCGGCGACGGACGTGGGCCCCATCGCCGTGATCTCACGAAGCGTGGCGTCGTGGAAGATCACGTACGCTGGGACCCCCTGCTCACGTGCCTGCTCGGCGCGCCAGGCACGCAGCGCCTCGAAGACGGGCAGCAGCTCCGCCGGCAGTTCGACCGCGGCGGCCTTGGCCTTGCGCTCACCCCGGCCGGAGCCGGAGGAACCCGATCCGGAGGAACCGGAGCCGCCCGAAGCCGACCGCGAGGTCACCGGCTTCTTGGGCCCCTTGCGCAGCGGTACGTCCCGCTCCCGCCGCAGTACCGTCCCGCTCTCCTCGGTGAGCACGAGCGTGCCGTACTCGCCCTCGACGGCGAGGAGCCCCTGGGCGAGCAGCTGCCGTACGACGCCCCGCCATTCGCCCTCGGCCATCTCCTCGCCGATGCCGAAGACGGAGAGCTGGTCGTGGTCGAACTGAATGACCTTGGCGGTCCGCCGCCCCAGCAGGATGTCGACGATCTGCACGGCGCCGAACTTCTGCCCGCGCTCCCGCTGCAGCCGCACGACCGCGGAGAGGACCTTCTGCGCTGCGACGGTGCCGTCCCAGGTCTCCGGCGGTACGAGGCAGGTGTCGCAGTTGCCGCAGCCGTCGGCCTGCGGTTCCTGGCCGAAGTACTGGAGCAGCTGGCCGCGCCGGCACTGGGCGGTCTCGCAGAGCGCCAGCATCGCGTCGAGGTGGGCGGCGGCCCGGCGGCGGAACGCCTCGTCGCCCTCGCTGCCCTGGATCATCTTCCGCTGCTGTATGACGTCGTTCAGGCCGTACGCCATCCATGCCGTGGAGGGCAGCCCGTCACGGCCGGCGCGGCCGGTCTCCTGGTAGTAGCCCTCGACCGACTTCGGCAGGTCCAGGTGCGCGACGAACCGTACGTCGGGCTTGTCGATGCCCATGCCGAAGGCGATGGTCGCGACGACCACGAGCCCTTCCTCCCGCAGGAACCGCGACTGGTGTGCCGCGCGGGTGCCCGCGTCGAGCCCCGCGTGGTACGGCACCGCCTCGACGCCGTTCTTGCTCAGGAACTCCGCCGTCCGCTCGACGGAGTTGCGGGACAGGCAGTACACGATGCCCGCGTCGCCGGGGTGCTCCTGGCGCAGGAAGGACAGCAGCTGCTTCTTCGGGTCGGCCTTGGGGACGACCCGGTACTGGATGTTGGGCCGGTCGAAGCTGGCCTCGAAGTGCCGGGCCCCCGGCATGGCCAGCCGCTCGGTGATCTCGCGGTGCGTGGCGTGGGTGGCGGTGGCCGTGAGCGCGATGCGCGGTACGTCGGGCCAGCGCCGGCCCAGCAGCGACAGGGACAGGTAGTCGGGCCGGAAGTCGTGTCCCCACTGGGACACGCAGTGCGCCTCGTCGATCGCGAACACCGAGATCTTGCCGCGCCCCAGCAGATCCAGCGTGGTGTCGAGCCGCAGCCGCTCCGGCGCGAGGTACAGCAGGTCCAGTTCCCCGGCGAGGAACTCGGCCTCGACCACGCGCCGCTCGTCGAAGTCCTGCGTGGAGTTGACGAACCCGGCGCGCACGCCCAGGGCCCGCAGCGCGTCCACCTGGTCCTGCATCAGCGCGATCAGGGGGGAGACCACAATGCCCGTACCGGGTCTGACCAGGGACGGGATCTGGTAGCAGAGTGACTTGCCGCCGCCGGTCGGCATGAGCACGACGGCGTCGCCGCCCGCGACCACATGGTCGATGACCGCTTCCTGCTCACCCCGGAAGGCGTCGTAGCCGAAGACCCGGTGGAGTACGGCCAGCGCCTCGCTCTCCGCAGGGCGCCCGGCGCCCATGGCCCCGCCCGGCCCCGGAGCCGTCCCGCCCGCTCCCGGCCCCGCCGTCATGCCCTCGTCCGCCATCACACTCGTTCCGCCCATCCCGTATGTACCGGTCGTCCCGGTCATCGTCTGTCCCCCGTGTTCCGCGCCGCCGTGCTTCCTCCAGCCCCTGCCACGATAGGCGCCCGCACCGACAGCCTCAGAGTTATCCACAGGCTCCACCCTTCGGAGCGCGCCTCGCCCACGTTCAGCCCCATGGACGACCCCGCCTGACGCCCCCAGGCCGACCCACCGAGCCCCAGCTCGACACCGGCACACAACGGCGGGGCCCCGCCTCCCGAAGGAGGCCGGACCCCGCCGCACAACCGCGCAACCCAGCGGAGCTCTACCGCACGAACACCCCCGCCTGCCCCGCCAGATCCAGGAAGTACTGCGGCGCGACACCGAGCACCAGCGTGACGGCCACCCCGACCCCGATCGCGGTCATGGTCAGCGGTGACGGCACGGCGACCGTCGGCCCCTCCGGGCGCGGCTCGCTGAAGAACATGAGCACGATGACGCGGATGTAGAAGAACGCGGCGATGGCCGAGGAGATCACACCGACCACGACGATCCCGCCCGCACCGCCTTCCGCAGCCGCCTTGAACACGGCGAACTTCCCGGCGAATCCGGAGGTCAGCGGGATGCCCGCGAAGGCCAGCAGGAAGACCGCGAACACGGCCGCCACCAGCGGTGATCTGCGGCCGAGCCCGGCCCACTTGGACAGATGGGTGGCCTCGCCACCCGCGTCCCGCACGAGGGTCACCACGGCGAAGGCGCCGATGGTCACGAACGAGTAGGCGCCCAGGTAGAACAGCACGGACGAGACGCCGTCGGGCGAGGCCGCGATGACACCGGCGAGGATGAAGCCGGCGTGCGCGATCGACGAGTAGGCGAGCAGTCGCTTGATGTCGGTCTGGGTGATGGCGACGATCGCGCCGCCCAGCATGGTGACGACGGCGACGGCCCACATGACCGGCCGCCAGTCCCAGCGCAGGCCGGGCAGGACGACGTAGAGGAGCCTGAGCAGCGCGCCGAAGGCGGCCACCTTGGTCGCTGCCGCCATGAAGCCCGTGACCGGCGTGGGCGCGCCCTGGTACACGTCCGGTGTCCACATGTGGAAGGGCACCGCGCCCACCTTGAACAGCAGGCCCATGATGACCATGGCGGCGCCGATGAGCAGCAGTACGTCGTTGCCCATCGTGCCGGCGAGGGCGGGGTTGATGTCGCCGATGGTGCCGTCGACGACCTGGGCGATCGTCGCGTACTTCACGGAGCCCGCGTACCCGTACAACAGGGCGATGCCGAAGAGGGTGAAGGCGGAGGCGAAGGCGCCGAGGAGGAAGTACTTGACCGCGGCCTCCTGTGACATGAGCCGCTTGCGGCGGGCCACGGCGCACAGCAGGTAGAGCGGGAGCGAGAAGACTTCCAGGGCGATGAAGAGGGTCAGCAGGTCGTTGGCGGCCGGGAAGACCAGCATGCCGCCGATGGCGAAGAGCAGCAGCGGGAACACCTCGGTGGTGGTGAACCCTGCTTTCACGGCGGCTTTCTCGCTGTCGCTGCCGGGCACGGAGGCGGCCTGTGCGGCGAAGGAGTCGACCCGGTTGCCGTGCGCCTCGGGGTCGAGGCGGCGCTCGGCGAAGGTGAAGACGCCGAGGACGCCGGCGAGGAGGATCGTGCCCTGCAGGAATAGGGCCGGTCCGTCGACGGCGATCGCGCCCATCGCGGCGATGCCGGCCTTCGTCGTGCCGTAGCCGCCCGCCGCGAGTGCGACGACCGCGGCGAAGGCGGCGGCGAGTGCCACGACGGAGACGAACATCTGGGTGTAGTAGCGGGACTTGCGTGGCACGAAGGCCTCGACCAGCACCCCGATGATCGCCGCTCCGATGACGATCAGTGTGGGCGACAATTGCCCGTATTCGATCTTCGGCGCGTCGATCTTGGTGATCGGGTCGGCCGCGGTTGTCCACAGGCTGTGGACGGCTGATGCGCTCACTTGGCCGCCTCCACCTCGGGCTGGGGGTCCTTCTTCTGGACGTCGGACATGGTGTGCTCGACCGCCGGGTCGACGATGTCGGTGAGCGGCTTCGGGAAGACGCCCAGGAAGATCAGCAGGACGATCAGGGGGGCGACCACCACGAGTTCCCGCGCCCTGAGGTCGGGCATTCCCTCGACCTCGGCCTTGACCGGGCCCGTCATCGTCCGCTGGTAGAGGACGAGGACGTAGAGCGCGGCGAGGACGATGCCGACGGTGGCGATGATCCCGATCACCGGGTAGCGCGCGAACGTGCCGACCAGGACCAGGAACTCGCTGACGAACGGGGCGAGGCCGGGCAGAGACAGGGTGGCGAGGCCGCCGATCAGGAAGGTGCCGGCGAGCACCGGCGCGACCTTCTGGACGCCTCCGTAGTCGGCGATGAGCCGGGACCCGCGCCGCGAGATCAGGAAGCCGGCGACCAGCATCAGGGCGGCCGTCGAGATGCCGTGGTTGACCATGTAGAGCGTCGCGCCGGACTGGCCCTGGCTGGTCATCGCGAAGATGCCCATGATGATGAACCCGAAGTGCGAGATCGACGCGTACGCGACCAGCCGTTTGATGTCCCGCTGGCCGACGGCGAGCAGCGCCCCGTAGATGATGCTGATGAGCGCCAGGACGAGGATCGCGGGCGTCGCCCACTTGCTGGCCTCCGGGAACAGCTGGAGGCAGAAGCGGAGCATCGCGAAGGTGCCGACCTTGTCGACGACCGCCGTGATCAGTACGGCGACCGGGGTGGTGGCCTCGCCCATGGCGTTGGGCAGCCAGGTGTGCAGCGGCCACAGGGGCGCCTTCACGGCGAAGGCGAAGAAGAAGCCGAGGAACAGCCAGCGTTCGGTGCTGGTCGCCATCTCCAGTGAGCCGTTGGCGCGGGCCTCGGCGATCTCCTGGAGCGAGAAGTTCCCGGCGACCACGTACAGGCCGATCACCGCGGCCAGCATGATCAGGCCGCCGACCAGGTTGTAGAGGAGGAACTTCACGGCGGCGTACGACCGTTGGGTGGACGCCGTCTCCTCGCCGTGCTCGTGGGCACGGTCCCCGAAGCCGCCGATGAGGAAGTACATCGGGATGAGCATGGCTTCGAAGAAGATGTAGAAGAGGAAGACGTCGGTGGCCTCGAAGGAGATGATCACCATCGCCTCGACGGCCAGGATCAGGGCGAAGAAGCCCTGCGTCGGCCGCCACCTTGTGTTGCCGGTCTCCAGCGGGTCGGCGTCGTGCCAGCCCGCGAGGATGATGAACGGGATCAGCAGGGCGGTGAGCGCGACGAGCGCCACCCCGATGCCGTCCACGCCCAGTTCGTACCTCACCCCGAAGTCCGCGATCCAGGCGTGGGACTCGGTGAGTTGGTAGCGGTCGCCGTCCGGGTCGAAGCGGACCAGGACGATCACGGCGAGCACGAGCGTGGCCAGCGAGACGCCCAGGGCCAGCCACTTGGCCGCGTTGCGCCGCGCGGCCGGTACCGCGGCCGTGGCGATCGCCCCGAGGGCCGGGAGCACCGCCGTCGCTGTCAGCAGAGGAAAGGACATCGGTATCAGACCGCCCTCATCAGCAGGGTCACGGCGATGAGGATCGCAGCGCCGCCGAACATCGAGACCGCGTACGAGCGGGCATAGCCGTTCTGGACGCGGCGCAGCCTCCCGGAGAGGCCACCCATGGTGGCCGCCGTGCCGTTGACGACACCGTCGACCAGGGTGTGGTCGACGTACACGAGGGAGCGCGTGAGGTGCTCTCCGCCGCGGACGAGGACGACGTGGTTGAAGTCGTCCTGGAGCAGGTCGCGCCGGGCGGCCCGGGTGAGCAGCGATCCGCGCGGGGCGGCGACGGGGACGGGCCCCCGCCCGTACTGGAGCCAGGCGAGGCCGACGCCGATGACCATCACGGCGACCGTGGCGGCGGTGACCGTCAGCGCGCTGATCGGCGGGTGGCCGTGCGCGTGCTCGGTGACAGGCTCCAGCCAGTGGATGAACCGGTCGCCGAGGCTGAAGTACGCGCCGCCGAAGACCGATCCGACGGCCAGCACGATCATGGGGATCGTCATGACCCTGGGCGACTCGTGCGGGTGCGGTTCCGCGTGCTCGCCGTGGTGCTCGGCGGCGGGCTCCACGCTCGGCTCCGCCGGGGAGGCGGTGGGCCGGCTGCGCCAGCGTTCCTCTCCGAAGAACGTCATCAGCATCACGCGCGTCATGTAGTACGCGGTGATGGCCGCGCCCAGCAGGGCCACGCTGCCGAGGATCCAGCCCTCGGTGCCGCCCTTGGCGAAGGCCGCCTCGATGATCTTGTCCTTGGAGAAGAAGCCGGACAGACCGGGGAAGCCGATGATGGCGAGGTAACCGAGGCCGAAGGTGACGAAGGTGACCGGCATGTACTTGCGCAGGCCGCCGTACTTGCGCATGTCGACCTCGTCGTTCATGCCGTGCATGACCGAGCCGGCGCCGAGGAACAGGCCGGCCTTGAAGAAGCCGTGCGTCACCAGGTGCATGATCGCGAAGACGTAGCCGATGGGGCCGAGGCCGGCGGCCAGCACCATGTAGCCGATCTGCGACATCGTCGATCCGGCGAGGGCCTTCTTGATGTCGTCCTTCGCGCAACCGACGATCGCACCGAAGAGAAGCGTGACCGCGCCGACCACGGTGGTGACGAGCTGCGCGTCCGGGGAGCCGTTGAAGATGTCGGCGGAGCGGACGATCAGGTAGACGCCGGCGGTCACCATGGTCGCGGCGTGGATGAGGGCCGAGACGGGGGTCGGGCCCTCCATCGCGTCCCCGAGCCAGGACTGCAGCGGCACCTGGGCGGACTTGCCGCAGGCGGCCAGCAGCAGCATCAGCGCGATGGCGGTCAGCTTGCCCTCGCCGGTCTCACCGGTGGCCTCCAGGACCGGCCCGAAGGCGAAAGTCCCGAAGGTGGTGAACATCAGCATGATGGCGATGGACAGGCCCACGTCGCCGACGCGGTTGACCAGGAAGGCCTTCTTCGCGGCGGTGGCGGCGCTGGGCTTGTGCTGCCAGAAGCCGATCAGCAGGTACGAGGCGAGGCCGACGCCCTCCCAGCCGACGTACAGCAGCAGGTAGTTGTCGGCGAGGACGAGCAGCAGCATTGCCGCGAGGAACAGGTTCAGATAGCCGAAGAAGCGGCGTCGGCGCTCGTCGTGCTCCATGTACCCGATCGAGTACACGTGGATGAGCGAGCCGACTCCGGTGATCAGCAGGACGAACGTCATCGACAGCTGGTCGAGCTGGAAGGCGACGTCCGCCTGGAAGCCCTCGACGGGGATCCAGCTGAACAGGTGCTGGCCCATCTCGCGGTGTTCGGCGTCCTTGCCGACCATGTCGGCGAAGAGGACGACGCCGATGACGAAGGAGGCGGCGGCGAGGGCCGTGCCGATGAGGTGGCCGACGGCGTCGAGGCGCCGGCCGCCGCACAGCAGGACCGCCGCTCCGAGCAGGGGCGCCGCCACCAGCAGCGCAATCAGGTTCTCCACGATTCTTCCGACCCCTTACAGCTTCATCAGGCTGGCGTCGTCGACCGAGGCCGAGTGGCGGGACCGGAACAGCGACACGATGATCGCGAGTCCGACCACGACCTCCGCGGCGGCGACGACCATCGTGAAGAAGGCGATGATCTGGCCGTCGAGATTGCCGTGCATACGGGAGAAGGCGACGAGGGCGAGGTTGCAGGCGTTGAGCATCAGCTCCACGCACATGAACACCACGATCGCGTTCCGCCTGATCAGGACGCCGGTGGCGCCGATCGTGAACAGTAGGGAGGCGAGATACAGGTAGTTGACGGGATTCACTTCGATGCCTCCCCGCTCTTGCCGCCGTTGCCGCTGTTGCCGCTGTTGCCGCTGTTGGTGCGCTCCAGACGGTCCTCGGCTCGCTGCTCCAGGGCCTTGAGGTCGTTCAGCGCCTCGGTCGACACATCACGGACCTGGCCTCGGTCCCGCAGCGTCTTGCTGACGGTCAGCTCGGACGGGGTGCCGTCGGGCAGCAGGCCCGCGATGTCGACCGCGTTGTGCCGGGCGTACACGCCGGGGGCCGGCAGCGGTGGGAGGTGCTTGCCCTCGCGTACGCGCTCTTCGGCCAGCTCGCGCTGGGTCTTGGCACGCTCGGTGCGCTCGCGGTGGGTGAGGACCATCGCGCCGACGGCGGCCGTGATGAGCAGGGCGCCGGTGAGTTCGAAGGCGAACACGTAGTCGGTGAAGATCAGGGCCGCGAGGCCCTCCACGTTGCCGCCCGCGTTGGCCTGGCCGAGGCCGTTGAACTCCGTCAGTGAGGCGTTGCCGATGCCCGCGACCAGCAGGATGCCGAAGCCGAGGCCACAGAGGAGGGCCAGCCAGCGCTGGCCCTTGATGGTCTCCTTCAGGGAGTCCGCCGCGGTGACGCCGACGAGCATCACCACGAACAGGAACAGCATCATGATCGCGCCGGTGTAGACGACGATCTGGACGACGCCCAGGAAGTAGGCGCCGTTGGCGAGGTAGAACACCGCCAGGATGATCATGGTGCCGGCGAGGCAGAGCGCGCTGTGCACGGCCCTCTTCATGAAGACGGTGCACAGGGCGCCGATCACGGCGACCGTGCCGAGCACCCAGAACTGGAAGGCCTCACCGGTGGAGGTGGTGTAGGCGGCGAGCGCGCTCATGCGTCCGCCTCCTCTTCTTCCGGCTTCTCGCCCTTGGAGTGGGCGACCTGGCGCTCCGTACCGGGCGCGGCCTCGGTGACCAGCCCCCGGTAGTAGTCCTGCTCGTCCGTGCCGGGGAAGATCGAGTGGGGCGAGTCGACCATGCCCTCCTCAAGACCGGCGAGCAGCTGCTCCTTGGTGTAGATGAGGTTGGCGCGGCTGGAGTCGGCCAGTTCGAACTCGTTGGTCATCGTCAGCGCGCGCGTGGGGCACGCCTCGATGCACAGGCCGCACAGGATGCAGCGGGCGTAGTTGATCTGGTAGACGCGGCCGTACCGCTCGCCCGGCGAGTAGCGCTCCTCGTCCGTGTTGTCGGCGCCCTCCACATAGATGGCGTCGGCGGGACACGCCCAGGCGCACAGCTCACAGCCGACGCACTTCTCCAGGCCGTCCGGATGGCGGTTGAGCTGGTGCCGGCCGTGGAACCGGGGGGCCGTGGTCTTCGGCTGCTCCGGATACTGCTCGGTCAGCCGCTTCTTGAACATGGCCTTGAAGGTCACGCCGAAGCCGGCGACCGGGTTCTGGAAGCCCGGCTTGGTCTCTTTCGGTTCCTCAGCCATCGGACGCCTCCTTCCCATTCGAAGATCCGTCACTGTCAGTATCCGACCCACCACTGACAATCAGCTCCCGCTCCCGTCGCGGACGCCTGCGCGGCACCGGCGGGAGGGTCTGTCCGGGCAGGGGCGGTACGGGGAACCCGCCGGCCATCGGGTCGAAGGCGGCCGGTTCGGCGGGCTGGTCCTGTGCCTCGGCCCGGTCGCGGAAGATGTCCGCGACGACCGAGAGGAGGAACAGCACGACCACGACGCCGGCGACGTACAGGGCGATCTCGGCGAAGTCGTAGTTCTCGTTCCTGAGGGTCCGTACGGTCGCGACCATCATCAGCCAGACCACGGAGACCGGGAGGAGGACCTTCCAGCCGAGTTTCATCAGCTGGTCGTAGCGGACGCGCGGGAGTGTGCCGCGCAGCCAGATGAAGAAGAACAGCAGCAGCAGCACCTTCACCACGAACCAGAGCATCGGCCACCAGCCGTGGTTGGCGCCCTCCCAGAAGGTGCTGATGGGCCAGGGGGCCCGCCAGCCGCCGAGGAAGAGCGTCACCGACACGGCCGAGACGGTCACCATGTTGACGTACTCGGCGAGCATGAACAGCGCGAACTTGATCGACGAGTACTCGGTGTTGAAGCCGCCGACCAGGTCGCCCTCGGACTCCGGCATGTCGAACGGGGCCCGGTTGGTCTCGCCGACCATGGTCACGATGTAGATCACGAACGAGACCGGCAGCAGCACGATGTACCAGCGGTCCTGCTGCGCCTCCACGATCGCGGACGTCGACATCGATCCCGAGTAGAGGAAGACCGAGGCGAACGCGGCGCCCATGGCGATCTCGTAGGAGATCATCTGCGCCGCGGAGCGGAGGCCGCCCAGCAGCGGGTAGGTGGAGCCGGAGCTCCAGCCCGCCAGGACGATGCCGTAGATGCCGACCGAGGCGACCGCGAGGATGTAGAGCATCGCGATCGGCAGGTCGGTGAGCTGCATCGTGGTGCGCTGGCCGAAGATCGAGATCTCGTTGCCGGCCGGGCCGAAGGGGATCACCGCGATCGCCATGAAGGCCGGGATGGCCGCGACGACCGGCGCGAGGACGTAGACGACCTTGTCCGCGCGTTTGACGATGACGTCTTCCTTGAGCATCAGCTTGATGCCGTCGGCGAGCGACTGGAGCATGCCCCAGGGGCCGTGCCGGTTGGGGCCGATGCGCAGCTGCATCCAGGCGACGACCTTGCGCTCCCACACGATGGAGAACAGCACGGTCACCATCAGGAAGGCGAAGCAGAACACCGCCTTGACGACGACCAGCCACCAGGGGTCGCGGCCGAACATCGAGAGGTCTTCCGCGGCGAGGTACAAGCTCATGCCTCTACCTCCTCGGGGGCCTCGGCGGCGAGCGTCGCGGGGCCGATACGGACGAGTGCGCCGGGCAGCGCCCCGGTGTCGGAGGCGACGCCCGAGCCGGTGGAGTTCAGCGGGAGCCAGACGACACGGTCGGGCATCTCGGTGATCCGCAGCGGCAGTTCGACGACGCCCGCGGGGCCGCTGACCGCGAGGACGTCGCCGTTCTTGACGCCCACCTCGGCGGCCGTGGCGGCGGACACGCGCGCGTGTGCGGGGTGCCTCGTGCCGGCGAGCGCCTCATCGCCGTCCTGGAGGCGGCCCTGGTCGAGCAGCAGCCGATGCCCGGCCAGTACGGCCTCCCCGGCGGCCGGACGCGGCAGCCCCACCGCGCTCTCCAGTGGCTCGGTGGCCCGTGACCCGTCCCACGCCCCGAGCCGGTCCAGCTCCGCGCGCGTGGTGCGCAGATCGGGCAGCCCCAGGTGGACGTCCATGGCGTCGGCCAGCATCTGGAGCACCCGTCCGTCGGTGGGTGCCACGCGGCGCGTCATCTGGTCGGGCTTGAGCGCGGCCTCGAACAGCCGCACCCGGCCTTCCCAGTTGACGAAGGTGCCCGCCTTCTCGGCGACCGCGGCGACCGGAAGGACGACGTCCGCGTGCTCGGTGACCTCGCTGGGCCGCAGCTCCAGCGACACCAGGAAGCTCACCGCGGACAGTGCCTCACGCGCGCGCGCCGGATCGGGCAGGTCGGCGACCTCCACACCCGCCACCACCAGGGCCCCGAGCTCTCCGGTGGCGGCGGCCTCGACGATCTGACCGGTGTCCCGGCCGTACCTCGACGGGAGTTCGCCGACGCCCCAGGCGGCGGCGACCTCCGCGCGTGCGCGCGGCTCGGTGGCCGGACGCCCGCCCGGCAGCACCGTCGGCAGCGCGCCGGCCTCGACGGCGCCGCGCTCCCCGGCCCGGCGCGGGATCCACACCAGCTGGGCGCCGGTCAGGGACGCGGCCCGTACGGCCGCGGTGAATCCGCCCGCCACGGCCGCGAGACGCTCCCCGACGACGATCACGGCGCCTTCGGTGCGCAGCGCCTCGGCGGCCCGGGTGCCGTCCCCCTCCAGCCCGAAGCCGCTCGCGAGGGCGTCCAGCCACTCGGTCTCGGTGCCGGGCGCGGCGGACAGCAGCGTGCCGCCGGCCTTCTCCAGACCCCGGGTGGCGTGGGTGGCCAGCGAGAACACCTGCTGCTTGTGCCCCCGCCAGGCCTTGCGCAGCCTGAGGAAGACGCCTGGCGCCTCCTCCTCCGCCTCGAACCCGACGAGCAGGACCGCGGGCGCCTTCTCCAGGGAGGCGTACGTGACGCCCGTACCGTCGAGGTCGTGTCCGCGGCCGGCGACCCGGGCGGCCAGGAAGTCGGCCTCCTCGCCGCTGTGCACGCGCGCGCGGAAGTCGATGTCGTTGGTGTCGAGGGCCACGCGCGCGAACTTGCTGTACGCGTAGGCGTCCTCGACGGTGAGCCGGCCGCCGGTCAGGACACCGGCCCGGCCACGCGCGGCCAGGAGCCCCTGGGCGGCGGCCGCCAGGGCCTCCGGCCAGGACGCGGGCTCCAGAACGCCCTCCGCGTTGCGGACCAGCGGGGTGGTCAGCCGGTCCGGCCGCTGCGCGTACCGGAACCCGAACCGCCCCTTGTCGCAGATCCACTCCTCGTTGACGTCCGTGTCGTTGGCGGCGAGGCGCCGCATGACCTTGCCGCGCCGGTGGTCGGTGCGGGTCGCGCAGCCGCCGGAGCAGTGCTCGCACACGGACGGCGAGGAGACCAGGTCGAAGGGCCGGGAGCGGAATCGGTACGCCGCCGAGGTGAGCGCGCCGACCGGGCAGATCTGAATGGTGTTCCCGGAGAAGTACGACTCGAAGGGGTCGCCCTCGCCGATGCCGACCTGCTGGAGCGCGCCCCGCTCGACCAGCTCGATCATCGGGTCGCCCGCGACCTGGTTGGAGAACCGGGTGCAGCGGGCGCACAGCACGCACCGCTCACGGTCGAGCAGCACCTGCGTGGAGATCGGTACCGGCTTCTCGTAGGTGCGCTTCCTGCCCTCGAAGCGGGATTCGGCGTGGCCGTGCGACATGGCCTGGTTCTGCAGGGGGCACTCGCCGCCCTTGTCGCAGACGGGGCAGTCCAGCGGGTGGTTGATGAGCAGGAGCTCCATCACCCCCTTCTGGGCCTTCTCCGCGACCGGGGAGGTGAGGTGGGTCTTGACGACCATCCCGTCGGTGCAGGTGATCGTGCAGGACGCCATGGGCTTGCGCTGGCCCTCGACCTCGACGATGCACTGGCGGCAGGCGCCGACCGGGTCGAGCAGGGGGTGGTCGCAGAAGCGGGGGATCTCGATGCCGAGCTGTTCGGCGGCCCTGATGACCAGGGTGCCCTTGGGCACGCTGATGTCGACGCCGTCGATGGTCAGCGCGACGAGATCTTCCGGCGGGACCGCCGCCTCTCCGCCTCCGGAGGGAGCGCTGGTGGTCACAGTCATGCGTTCACCTCCGTGTACTTGTCCTTGTCGGCCCAGGCCGTCGACTTGGCGGGGTCGAAGGGGCAGCCCCGGCCGCTGATGTGGTCCTCGTACTCCGCGCGGAAGTACTTCAGGGAGGAGAAGATCGGCGAGGCGGCGCCGTCGCCGAGGGCGCAG
Organism: Streptomyces adelaidensis; assembly: GCF_016598475.1. GTDB lineage: Bacteria > Actinomycetota > Actinomycetes > Streptomycetales > Streptomycetaceae > Streptomyces > Streptomyces adelaidensis. Next base: position 42,991 of record NZ_JAEMUX010000002.1, on the reverse strand, counting down.
AAGGACTTGCCGTTGATGTTGTCGGCGATGTCGTTCAGCTTGTCGAGGTCACTCATGACGCCCTTGCCGGCCTCGATGTCGCGCAGCAACTGCACCAGCCAGTACGTGCCTTCGCGGCAGGGGGTGCACTTGCCGCAGGACTCGTGGGCGTAGAACTCGGTCCAGCGGGTGACGGCACGCACGACGCAGGTCGTCTCGTCGAAGCACTGGAGTGCTTTCGTGCCGAGCATGGAACCCGCGGCGCCCACTCCTTCGTAGTCAAGAGGGACGTCGAGGTGCTCGTCGGTGAACATCGGGGTCGAGGAGCCGCCCGGCGTCCAGAACTTGAGGCGATGCCCGGGGCGCATTCCGCCGCTCATCTCCAGGAGCTGGCGGAGTGTGATGCCGAGCGGGGCCTCGTACTGGCCGGGGCCGACAACATGGCCGCTGAGCGAGTAGAGCGTGAAGCCGGGGGACTTCTCGCTGCCCATCGACCTGAACCATTCCTTGCCCTTTTGCATGATGGCGGGAACTGACGCGATGGATTCGACGTTATTCACGACAGTCGGGCACGCATAGAGGCCCTCGACAGCAGGGAAGGGGGGACGAAGCCGCGGTTGACCACGGCGGCCTTCGAGCGAGTCGAGCAGCGCGGTCTCCTCACCGCAGATGTACGCGCCCGCGCCCGCGTGCACGGTGAGTTCCAGGTCGAGTCCGCTGCCCAGGATGTTTTCGCCGAGGAAGCCCGCCGCGTAGGCCTCACGTGCGGCCTCGTGCAACCGCCGCAACACGGGGACCACTTCACCACGCAGATAGATGAAGGCATGCGAAGACCTGATGGCATAGCACGCGATGACAATGCCCTCGATGAGGCTGTGCGGGTTCGCGAAGAGGAGCGGAATGTCCTTGCACGTTCCGGGTTCCGATTCGTCGGCGTTGACAACTAGATAATGTGGTTTTCCATCACCCTGGGGAATGAATTGCCATTTCATTCCGGTGGGAAATCCCGCGCCGCCGCGGCCGCGCAGCCCTGACTCCTTGACGTACGCGATGACATCGTCCGGGGACATGGCGAGCGCCTTGCGCAGCCCCTCGTACCCTTCGTGCCTTCGGTAGACGTCCAGCGACCACGGCTTGTCCTCGTCCCAGAAGGCGGACAGCACGGGTGCGAGCAGCTTCTCGGGGCTGGTGCCCTTGATCTCGGGTGCCAACGTCATCACTCCCCCTCCTCGGCGGCAGGACCTGCCGGGTGGGCTGGGTCCGAGGCCGACGTGTCGTGCGGCGCGTCGTGCGAGCTGAGGTGTTCGGCGGGCGACGGCTCGTGCACCTGGTCGTGCGGCGTGTCCTGCGGGCCGCCGTCCCGCGGATGGACCACGCGCGCGGGCGCGGTCTCTCCCCTCGCCAGGCGGAGGCCGGCCAGCGAGGCGGATCCCGCCCCGCCGCTCGCCTCGACGGCCCCCGGCCGCTCGTCGGGGAAGCCGGCGAGGATCCGCGCGGTGTCCTTGAAGGTGCACAGCGGCGCCCCGCGCGTGGGCGCGACCGGTGCTCCCGCGCGCAGGTCGTCGACGAGGCGCTTGGCGCTGTCCACGGTCTGGTTGTCGAAGAACTCCCAGTTGACCATCACGACCGGGGCGAAGTCGCAGGCCGCGTTGCACTCGATGTGCTCCAGGGTGACCTTGCCGTCGCCGGTGGTCTCCCCGTTGCCGACGGACAGGTGGTCCTGCAGCGCCTCGAAGATCGCGTCGCCGCCCATGACCGCGCACAACGTGTTGGTGCAGACACCCACCTGGTAGTCGCCGCTGGGCCTGCGCCGGTACATGGAGTAGAAGGTGGCGACGGCGGTGACCTCGGCCGTGGTCAGGCCGAGCACCTCGGCGCAGAACCGGATGCCGGTGCGGGTGACATGGCCCTCCTCCGACTGCATGAGATGCAGCAACGGCAGGAGGGCGGACCGGGAGTCCGGGTAGCGGGCGATGACGTCGGCCGCGTCCCGCTCCAGCCGGGCCCGAACGTCGTCCGGGTAGTCGGGCGCGGGCAGTTGGGGCATGCCCAGGCTGACGCCCTCAGGGGTGGTGGTCACCGGTCGACGCCTCCCATCACGGGGTCGATGGACGCGACGGCGACGATGACGTCGGCGACCTGGCCGCCCTCGCACATCGCCGCCATGGCCTGCAGGTTGGTGAAGGACGGGTCGCGGAAGTGGACCCGGAAGGGGCGGGTGCCTCCGTCGGAGACGACGTGCACCCCGAGTTCGCCCTTGGGCGACTCGACCGCCGCGTACGCCTGTCCCGGCGGGACGCGGAAGCCCTCGGTCACCAGCTTGAAGTGGTGGATCAGGGCCTCCATGGAGGTGCCCATGATCTTCTTGATGTGGTCCAGGGAGTTGCCGAGCCCGTCCGGCCCCAGGGCGAGCTGCGCGGGCCACGCGATCTTCTTGTCACCGACCATGACCGGGCCGGGCTGCAGCCGGTCCAGGCACTGTTCGACGATCCGCAGGGACTGGCGCATCTCGTCGAGGCGGATCAGGAAGCGGCCGTAGGAGTCGCAGGTGTCGGCGGTCGGGACGTCGAAGTCGTACGTCTCGTAGCCGCAGTACGGCTGGGCCTTGCGCAGGTCGTGCGGGAGGCCGGCGGAGCGCAGGACCGGGCCGGTGGCGCCGAGGGCCATGCAGCCGGACAGGTCGAGGTAGCCGACGTCCTGCATACGGGCCTTGAAGATGGGGTTCCCGGTGGCGAGCTTGTCGTACTCGGGAAGGTTCTTCTGCATCTTCTTCACGAACTCGCGGATCTGGTCCACCGCGCCGGGCGGCAGGTCCTGGGCGAGTCCGCCGGGCCGGATGTACGCGTGGTTCATGCGCAGGCCGGTGATCAGCTCGTAGATGTCGAGAATGAGTTCACGATCACGGAAGCCGTAGATCATGATCGTGGTGGCGCCCAGTTCCATGCCGCCGGTGGCGATGCACACCAGGTGGGAAGAGAGCCGGTTCAGCTCCATGAGGAGCACGCGGATGATCGTGGCGCGGTCGGGGATCTGGTCCTCGATGCCGAGGAGTTTCTCGACCGCGAGGCAGTACGCCGTCTCGTTGAAGAACGGCGTGAGGTAGTCCATGCGCGTCACGAACGTGGTGCCCTGGGTCCACGTCCGGTATTCGAGGTTCTTCTCGATACCGGTGTGGAGGTAGCCGATGCCGCAGCGGGCCTCGGTGACGGTCTCGCCGTCGATCTCCAGGATGAGCCGGAGCACGCCGTGGGTGGACGGGTGCTGGGGGCCCATGTTGACGATGATGCGTTCGTCGTCGGACTTGGCCGCGGTCTGGGCGAGCTCGTCCCAGTCGCCGCCGGTGACCGTATATACGGTGCCTTCCGTCGTCTCGCGCGGAGAGGCGTGGGACGTGGTCATGAGTACGACCTCCGCTGGTCCGGAGCCGGGATCTGGGCGCCCTTGTACTCGACGGGGATGCCGCCGAGGGGATAGTCCTTGCGCTGCGGGAAGCCCTGCCAGTCGTCCGGCATCATGATCCGCGTCAGCGCGGGGTGGCCGTCGAAGACGATGCCGAAGAAGTCGTACGTCTCGCGCTCGTGCCAGTCGTTGGTCGGGTAGACGGGGACGAGCGACGGGATGTGCGGGTCGGCGTCGGGGGCGGAGACCTCCAGGCGGATCAGCCGGTTGTGGGTGATCGAGCGCAGGTGGTAGACGGCGTGCAGCTCGCGGCCCTTGTCGTCCGGGTAGTGGACGCCGGAGACGCCGGTGCACAGTTCGAAGCGGAGGGCCGGGTCGTCGCGGAGGGTCCGGGCGACGCGCGGCAGATGCTCGCGTTCGATGTGGAAGGTGATCTCGTCGCGGTCGACGACCGTCTTGTCGATCACGTTGCCGGGGACGAGGCCCTGTTCCTCCAGGGCGCCCTCCAGTTCGTCGGCGACCTCGTCGAACCAGCCGCCGTAGGGGCGGGCGCTCTCGCCGGGGAGCCGGATGGAGCGGACCAGGCCGCCGTAGCCTGAGGTGTCGCCGCCGTTGTTGGCGCCGAACATGCCGCGCTGGACGCGGATCTCCTCACCGCCGTCGCCGCGCCGGCCGGGGAGGTTGGAGGCGGCGAGGTCCTTCTCGGGGTTCACCCCGTTCGATCCGTCGGCACCGTTCGTGCCCTTCGCGTCACTCATCGCAGCAGCCCCTTCATCTCGATGAGGGGGAGCGCCTTGAGGGCCGCTTCCTCCGCCTCGCGGGCCGCTTCCTCGGCGTTCACGCCGAGCTTGGACGTCTGGATCTTCTGGTGGAGCTTGAGGATCGCGTCCAGCAGCATCTCGGGCCGCGGCGGGCAGCCCGGGAGATAGATGTCGACCGGGACGATGTGGTCGACGCCCTGGACGATCGCGTAGTTGTTGAACATGCCGCCGGACGACGCGCAGACCCCCATGGAGATCACCCACTTGGGATTCGGCATCTGGTCATAGACCTGCCGCAGCACCGGCGCCATCTTCTGGCTGACCCGGCCGGCCACGATCATGAGGTCCGCCTGGCGCGGTGATCCGCGGAAGACCTCCATGCCGAAGCGCGCCAGGTCGTAACGGCCCGCGCCCGTCGTCATCATCTCGATGGCGCAACAGGCGAGGCCGAAGGTGGCGGGGAAGACGGATGCCTTGCGTACCCAGCCCGCGGCCTGCTCGACGGTGGTCAGCAGGAAGCCGCTCGGCAGTTTTTCTTCGAGTCCCATGCTTAAAGGCCCCTCAGTCCCATTCCAGGCCGCCGCGCCGCCAGACGTACGCGTAGGCGACGAAGACAGTGAGCACGAAGAGCAGCATCTCCACGAGCCCGAAAACACCCAGGGCGTCGAAGGTGACGGCCCAGGGGTAGAGGAAGACGATCTCGATGTCGAAGACGATGAAGAGCATCGCCGTCAGGTAGTACTTGATGGGGAAGCGCCCGCCGCCGGCCGGCGTGGGGGTCGGCTCGATTCCGCATTCATAGGCCTCTAGCTTCGCCCGGTTGTAGCGCTTCGGGCCGATCAGCGAGGCCATGATCACGGAGAAGATCGCAAAGCCTGCCCCGAGGGCTCCCAGTACGAGGATGGGCGCATACGCGTTCACCGCTCCTCGCTCCTCTCAGTCGGCACTGACTGCTGGCGGATGGCATGGGCTCTGCTCTCCCGCCCCACCGGAAACGCGAACCCCTCCCGTCCCGGCGAAGATCGCGAACATGTGAAGCAGGTCACAAGCCCAACTGCCCCGCATCCTATGCCTGCCGGTCTGTGATCTGCGACACGGGGTACGGCACGGAGTTTGTGATCTCCACCACCTGACGAAGGATCATGAAGTCGGATGAGCGACGATCTTCGTACACGAAGCGCCAGAGTGATCACGAGAAGTGACATATTCGCTCGTCGCCGCTGGTCACGTGCGGCGTCTCCATATCAAGAGAGTTCTTGCGCATGCAAATTGGAGCTGGACGGGGGCGCTTGATAATGAGCGGCGTTCACACATCAGAAGGAGGTCCGGTGACGGATGTGGACACGTGCACGCATTCACGAGCGTCGGCGACGGGCGATCCCGCGCGAGACGCGGCCCCATCGGTGACCGTTCCGTGACCTGCGCCACATCCGAGCGAGATCAAATCAACGGGCCTTGGCCACTCGCTGCGATCGATGGTAAGCGCAGGGCAATTCGGGCGTAATCACGAAAGTGCATGATCACAGCACCAGCGAGCGGTGTCCACAATGTCCGTTACGGCGTCAATAAAGGGGGGCGTGCGGGAAATTTGAGGCCTCCATTGAACAACTGTGGCGCAGCACACGTTTCTTGAAGGTATGGAGGACCCCCTGGTACCGCTTGTCCCTATGTCCCACACCGCTCACATACGCAGCCACCGGAAACCCCGCCGCAACGCGTCCTCGATCGCGATGCGCGCCGGAGTCGCCGGTGGTGTTCTCAGCACCGTGGCAGTGGCCGGCGCCTCGACGTCGGCGTTCGCCGCGGAGCCGGTGACGCAGACGCTCGAACTGCCCACCCTCACGGCCGACCTGGCCACGCAGGCCGCGCAGTCCGCGGACGCCACCCAGCAGATGGCGGCCGACTACCAGCTGCAGGCCGAGCGCGACTCGGCCGCCGAAGAGGCGGCCGCGCAGGCGGAGAAGGACCTCGCCAAGGCCAAGAAGGAAGAGGCCCGCAAGAAGGCCGCCGCCGAGGCCGAGCGCAAGGCCGAAGCCGAGCGCGCTTCGCGGAACACGGAGCGGACCACCCTCACGTCCGGCTCTTCCTCGTCCTCGACCACGACCACCCCGACCGCGCCCGCCAGCGGCAGCGTCGGGACGGTCATCGGTTTCCTCAAGGCGCAGCTCGGCGACGCCTACGTCATGGGTGCCACCGGCCCCAACGCGTGGGACTGCTCCTCCCTCGTCCAGGCCGCGTTCAAGCAGGTCGGCGTGGACCTTCCCCGGGTCTCGCAGGACCAGTCGCTGTCCGGCACGGACATCCCGCTGTCCCAGATCCAGGCCGGCGACATCCTGTACTGGGGCGGCAAGGGCTCTGCGTACCACGTGGGTGTCTACCTCGGCGGCGACCAGTACCTCGACGCGGCGAACCCCTCCAAGGGCGTCGTGATCCAGAGTCTCTCCGGCTACCCGGCGTCGGGCGCGGTGCGCGTGCTCTGACCCCCGCGGTCGCACAGGCGCTTTCGGAGGGCCGCTCTCCCTGTCGGGGGCAGCGGCCCTCCGCGCTGCCCGCGCACAGGCCCACAAGGGGGCCACAGGGCGCTCTCAGCCCAGATCGAAGGTGTTGGGCAGGCCGAGCCGGTGGCGGGTCTCGTCGATCCGTTTGAGGGGTTCCAGCTCCGGGGGCCGGTACAGCTCCTGGACCGCACAGCGCTCGGCGTCCGAATCGTCCGCGTCGAGCAGCGCGTTGACGGCCAGCCGCGCGGACTCGTTGGCGCCCTCCATCGACGCCAGGTCCACATCGGTACGGACGTAGTCGCCCGCGAGGAAGAAGTTCGTCACCGCCGTACGGGCCGTGGGGCGGTTGTACAGCGTGCCCGTCGGGTGGATGAGGAGCTGTTCACGGTTCCGCGGATCGGGGCCGCCGAGGCCGGTCACCGCCGGGTCCATGAACCAGCCGAGACGGTCGTCGTCGGTCAGCGTGGTCTTCCCCGAGTCGTTGAGGGCGTCCTTGAGCTGGGCCCAGCACTCGGCGACGACCTCCTCGCGCGTGCACTCCCGGGCCGTCTTCCCGTACAGAATCCCCGGTTTGTCCCACTCCGAGATGATCGCCGAGAGGCAGTCACGGGCGCGCCCGTCGCCGTAGTCGGCCGGAAAGTCCCGTACGTCCCAGAACTGGGCCTGGCCGACGGCGGTGATCGACCAGGGCGAGTCGAGGCAGTTGATGTGGCCGCGCACGACGGGGGTCGGGGTGCGCAGATAGAACATGACGCCGACCATCCAGTCCGTCTCCAGCGCGTCGCACCTGGCGAACTGCGGGTCGGCCGCGCGCAGCGCGGGGCCCCAGGTGGTGCGGGCGTGTTCGACGGGCAGCGCGCAGACATAGTGGTCGGCCGTGACGGTGCGTACGTCGGTGCCGTCGGGCGCGCAGACCCGTACGCCGGTGACGCGGCCGGACTCGTACATGACCTCTCGTACCTGGGTGCCGGTGACGAACTCGACGTCCAGTGAGCGGAGGTGGGTGACCCAGGGGTCGATCCACGCCTCGCTGGTGGGGGCGTTGAGGACGCGGTCGATGTCGGCGTCGGGGCCGTCCATGCCCCGGCCGAGGACGCCCCACAGGAGGAGGGCCTCGATGATGACGCGGCCCACGGTTCGGGTGGAGGCCACTTCCGCGCGGGTGGCGACGAGGTTGCGGGTCTGGCCGATGCCGAGGAGGGTGCGGTACTCCTCGCTCATCCGCCCGGCCCGGATGAACTCCCACCAGCTGGTCTTCTCCCACTGGTCCTCGCGGCGGGCGTCGCAGCTGGTGAGGTGGACCAGGAGACGGTTCGCGAAGTAGGCGATCTCGTGGGCGGGGAGGCGGGTGCCGAGGTCGAGGGCGGAGAGGATCTGGTCGCGGATCCAGGAGGGCGTGAGGTCGCCGGGGGCGGGTGGGGTGGTGGCGCGGCGGAGCGGGAAGTGCAGGTCGGGGCGGCCGTCCGCGCGGGCGAAGAGGGCCTCGCTGCCGCTGCGGAGATTGCCGCGGACGCCGTCGGCGTTGCCGGGGAAGGGGATGCGGCGCATCGTGTCCGGCAGGTTCCGGTAGAAGCCGGGGAAGAAGCGGAAGCCGTGTTCGGCGGGGAGCGGCTCGCGGCCGCCCTCGCCCGTGCCGGGGACGTCCATCGAGCGGGCCTTGCCGCCGAGGACGTCGTAGAACTCGTACACGGTGACGGCGTAGCCGCGTTCGGCGAGTTCGTGGGCGGCGCTGAGGCCGGAGACGCCGCCGCCGAGGACGGCGACGCGGTTGCCTCCGGCGGCGGAAGAGGCGTGCGCGGACGCCCGGGTTCCTAAGGAGAGGCCGACGGCGGTCGCGGCGCCGGCGGTCGCGAGGAAGCGTCTGCGGGTGTGGTCGGTGTGCTCCTGGCACGGCTCTTGGGGCGAGCCCATGTCATTCGAGGTCATGGGCACCGGAGAGTAGGGAGGTGCGCGACGGGACGGAAGGTGATGTCCCGGTCGCGCACAGCACCCTCACACCGGACTACGCCTTCGGCGCCACCTTCGACAGCCCGTTGATGATGCGGTCCATCGCGTCGCCGCCGGTCGGGTCGGTGAGGTTGGCCAGCATCTTCAGGGTGAACTTCATCAGGAGCGGGTGCGTGAGACCCCGCTGCGTGGCGAGCTTCATGACCTTCGGGTTGCCGATGAGCTTCACGAAGGCGCGGCCCATCGTGTAGTAGCCGCCGAAGGTGTCCTTGAGGACCTGGGGGTAGCGCTGGAGGGCGAGTTCGCGCTGGCCGGGGGTGGCGCGGGCGTGGGCCTGGACGATGACGTCGGCGGCGATCTGGCCGGACTCCATGGCGTAGGCGATGCCCTCGCCGTTGAAGGGGTTCACCATGCCGCCGGCGTCGCCGACGAGCAGCAGGCCCTTGGTGTAGTGGGGCTGGCGGTTGAAGGCCATGGGGAGGGCGGCGCCGCGGATGGGGCCCGTCATGTTCTCCGGGGTGTAGCCCCACTCCTCGGGCATGGAGGCGCACCAGGCCTTCAGGACGTCGCGCCAGTCCAGCTCCTTGAAGGCAGCGGAGGTGTTGAGGACGCCCAGGCCGACGTTGGACGTGCCGTCGCCCATGCCGAAGATCCAGCCGTAGCCGGGGAGGAGGCGGTCCTCGCCCGGTCCGCGCTTGTCCCACAGTTCCAGCCAGGACTCCAGGTAGTCGTCGTCGTGGCGCGGGGAGGTGAAGTACGTGCGGACGGCGACGCCCATCGGGCGGTCCTCGCGGCGGTGCAGGCCCATCGCCAGGGAGAGGCGGGTGGAGTTGCCGTCGGCCGCCACGACCAGCGGGGCGTGGAAGGTGACTTCCCGCTTCTCGTCGCCGAGCTTGGCGTGGACACCGGTGATACGGCCCGTGCGGTCGTCGATGATCGGCGCGCCCACGTTGCAGCGCTCGTGCAGCCGGGCGCCCGCCTTCTGGGCCTGGCGGGCGAGCTGCTCGTCGAAGTCGTCGCGCTTGCGGACGAGTCCGTAGTCCGGGTAGGAGGCGAGATCCGGCCAGTCGAGCTGGAGTCGGACGCCACCACCGATGATCCGCAGGCCCTTGTTGCGGAGCCAGCCGGCCTCCTCCGAGATGTCGATGCCCATCGACACGAGCTGCTTGGTGGCGCGGGGCGTGAGGCCGTCGCCGCAGACCTTCTCCCTCGGGAAGCTGGTCTTCTCCAGGAGCAGCACGTCGAGCCCGGCCTTCGCCAGGTAGTACGCGGTGGTGGAACCGGCTGGCCCGGCCCCGACGACGATCACATCGGCGGTGTGTTCGGTAAGGGGCTGGGGCTCGGTCACGACGGGTACTCCCCAAGAAGTAGACGTGGAAGGAACGCTGGAAGACCGGTCGCTGGAACACCAGTACCGGAAGACCAGAAAACATGTGCCGACAGGCGCCGGACATGGGCAGTCTATTCAGCGGTACCGATCACCGGCTGAAGGGCTGCCCCTGTGAACAGAGCTCTGCCCGACGTACGGCTGCGCGTCCCCACCGACGAGGACGCCATCGCCTGGCACCGGATCTTCGACGATCCCGACGTCATGGAGTTCCACGGCGGCAGCTCCGCCGAGCTGTCCGTCTACGAGGAGCTCACCGCCCGCCAGCGCCGCCACGACGCCGAGCACGGGTTCTGTCTGTGGACCATGCTCGACGAGGAGGGCCGGGCCATCGGATTCACCGGGGCCCAGCCGTGGCCCCGGGAGTGGGGCCCGACCGGCGAGATCGAGATCGGCTGGCGGCTCGCCCGCGACCACTGGGGCAAGGGGTATGTGACCGCGGCCGCGCTGCTGACCCTGGAACGGGTGCGGGCGGCCGGTATCAGCGGCGTCGTCGCCATGGTCGACGCCCGCAACGAACGGTCGATCGCCGTCACCCGGCGGCTGGGCATGGAGCTGGCGGAGAAGTACACGACACCGGTCTCGCAACAGCTGGGGCACTGCTACCGGCTGGCGCTGTGACGCCGGGCCGGTGATCGGTGCGGTGACGGTGAACGAGCTTCACCGACCGCCAATCGGTAACGCACAGTAGCTATTTGCCGCAGATCGCCACTCAGTGCTTCCGGGAGGGGCCGCTCGACGGTTACCCTGCCGGTACCGCTGGGGGTGAACATCTGTGCGCGTAACACCCAAGTCATTCGAAGTGCGTGTGCCACGGCTCGTCGGGCTGATGGCCGTGGACGCGCGCGAGACGGCCGAGGCGGGCGGGGTCACCCTCGCCGCGCCCGACCGGCCCGACTTCCATCTCACCGTCGTGGACTACGTCGTACGGCAGTACCCGCCGCCAGGAGTCGAGGTGCCGCGTGGGGCCGCGGTGACCGTGTGGTTCGAGTTGGGCGACGAGGGTGGGGGCGTGCGGGAGCCTCGGCGGGGCGGACCGCAACCGCCCGGTTTGCGCAGGGCGTTGGATGAGCCGGGGGATCCGTTTCCGGTTCGCCGGTAGGGCGGAGGGTGGCGCCGGGTCCGGGGTGGGTTCTCGGGAGCGTCGCAGGCCGCGGGGCGTTCGTGGCTGGTCGCGCCGTTCCCCGCGCCCCTATTTAGGACGCGGGCGGCCACCTCTCGCTGTCAGCGGAGGGTGGTGCTGCGTCTGGGGTGGGTTCGCCGGAGCGTCGCAGGCCGCGGGTGATTCGTGGCTGATCGCGCAGTTCCCCGCGCCCCTTTAGGGACGCGGGCGGCCACCTCTCGTTGCCAGGCGTCCCCTACTTCTGGATCAGCAGGATCGCCACTGCCGCGCCGCCTCCGATCACGAACGCCGCCGCGATGGTGGTGATCCAGACGAGGGCCCGGCCGCGGGGGTTGGGAGGGGTGGTGGTGGGGGGCAGTTGGTGGGCGAGTTCGTAGAGCGGGGGCTCGTGTGGGACCGGTGTGGGGGTCGGCGTCGAGGGCTGGGGCATCGGGAACGATGAGGTCTGCGGCGGGAATCCGTACGCCGGTGCCGGGCCGCCGCTCGGCATCGCGGGCATCGGGGGCGGGATGACGGCGGTGCGGGCTCCCGCCATCTGGACCAGGTAGGGCGCGAGGAAGGCCGCTCCGAAGATCCAGAGGAGGCTGAAGAGGAGGAACTCGGGGATGTCGAGGCCGAGTCCGAGCCGGCCTGCGGCGGAGAACGCGCCGCCGATGTCGGTCGCGGCGGAGCCGGAGGCCTCCATGCTCACACCGCTGATACCGGCGAGGAGCAGGAAGAGGCCGAAGAAGACGCCCGCGGCGAGGAGTTGCTCGCCCCGGCCCGAGGAGCGGCGGGCCGCGAGGACGCCGAGGGTCAGGGCGCAGACCACGCCGAGCGCCAACGCCCCCACGACGGCCCAGGAGTTGACGGCGTCACCCAGTTCGGAGAGCCCGAACGCCTCGCGCTCGTAACCGCCGCCGCCGTACGGGTTGGATTCGCCGAGTCCGTAGTCGCCCGAGGAGTCGTTCCCGTACGACGTGTCGTCCCCGTACCGCGAACCGCCCGCCTCGCCCTGGACGGACGCGCCCCAGGACATGCCGAGGAAGGTGACGGCGAGGTTGGGCAGGACGAGCAGAACGAGCAGGAGCGGGTTGAGGTCCTCGTCCCACTCGGCCCGCCACTCGTTGTTCGCCGCGAGGACGACGAACGTGACGACCGAGCAGAGGACCAGGACGATCGCCATGGCCCGTACGGCCGTTCCGGTCGCCCGGAACAGGGTTCGCGGGCCGGGGCGGGCGGCCAGCCGGGCGGCCAGGTCGTCGCGTTGCAGCAGGGCGCCCGAGACGGCGGCCGTGAGCAGCAACGCGCCCAGCGCCGCGAGCCAGGGCGACGTCGAGACCTCGGCGAGCGCGATATCGGGCTGCGCGAACAGCGCCAGCAGCAGGACGGCGACCGTCACCAGCAGCGTGACCCGTACGGCCGCTTCGAGCCCGGCGGTACGGCCGGCGCCACCGCCGTACGTGCCGTACGCGCCGCTCGTCACCAGCCGGGCGCGGAGCTGTCGTACGCCGATGAAGAGCGCCCCGAGGAACAGGGCGGTCACCGTGAGCGGGACCAGGCTCAGGGTGAAGGCGCCCTCGGCGCTCTGGAAGTCGTCGGAGTAGTCACCGCCGGCCGCCTGCGAGACCTCGAAGCCGCCGCCGAGGCCCTGGAGGAGGGCGGCGAGGGCGAGACCCAGCCGGTCACCGAAGCCGACGAAGTCCTCCTCTCCCTGGTCGTACGACGGGACGGCCAGGGCGACGGCGGCGGCGAAGAGCAGCCCGATCGGCCAGAGCGCGGCCGGCGCGGAGCCGCCCCAGTCGCCCCGGAAGGCCCGGCCGAGGAAGGCGCCCACGGGTGAGGGACGGGCGGGGACGGGGGCGTACGCGGGAGGCGGGGGTGGCGGGCCGAGGGGTGGAGCCATCGAGGGAGCCATCGACGGAGGCGGGGGTGGGGGCGGCGGGGCCGGTAGCGATGTGGGCGGAACGAGCGGAGCCGGGGGTGCCCCCGCTCCCCCGGCCGCTGTCTGTGCCGGTACGCGTTCCCGCCCGCACTTCATGCAGAAGCGTGCCTCGTCGGGACCTGGTGTTGCGCAGTGCGGGCAGTAGGACGTCATGGAACGCTCCGTCATCCAGAAAACTCGTGCCGTGATGAGTCGTGGTCAGACGCGCACGGCTGCCGACCGCTGCGTGCTGACGTATCAACGGACGGTAGTTTTCTGTTGACCGGTTCCCGTCAACAGGGCTCCCTTATGGGCACCCCTCCTACGAGTGAACCCGCGGCCTAGGAGTCGGCCTTGAACCCCCGGTGCAGCGCGACGATCCCGCCCGAGAGGTTCCGCCACGCGACCTTGTCCCAGCCGGCCTTCCGCAGGCGCTCGGCGAGGCCGGCCTGGTCGGGCCAGGCGCGGATGGACTCGGCGAGGTAGACGTACGCGTCGGGGTTGGACGACACCGCGCGGGCGACCGGCGGCAGCGCGCGCATCAGGTACTCGGTGTAGACGGTCCGGAACGGCGTCCATGTGGGGTGGGAGAACTCGCAGATCACGACCCGGCCGCCGGGCTTGGTCACCCGGTACAGCTCCCGCAGCGCGGTGTCCGTGTCCTGCACGTTCCTGAGGCCGAAGGAGATGGTCACCGCGTCGAACGTGTCGTCCTTGAACGGCAGCTTCGTCGCGTCGCCCGCGGTGAACGGCAGCCAGGGGGTGCGCTCCTTGCCGACCTGGAGCATGCCGAGGGAGAAGTCGCACGGGACGACGTAGGCGCCGGTCTGCGCGAAGGGCAGTGAGGAGGTGCCCGTACCGGCCGCCAGGTCCAGGACCTTCTGCGCGGGGCGGGCCTCCACCGCCCGCGCGACCTCCTTGCGCCAGCGCCGGTCCTGTCCGAGGGACAGCACGTCGTTGGTCAGGTCGTACCGTTTCGCCACTCGGTCGAACATCGAGGCGACTTCGTGCGGCTGCTTGTCCAGGGATGCGCGGGTCACGGGCCCATTGTGGCAGTACGGGCCGGACGCACACGCGGCGCCCGGCCGTACCCGCTCACGGCAGCAGCCTCGGCTTCTTCTTCCCCGCCACGTCCTCCACCCAGCCGCACAGCAGGACGAAGACGCCGATCAGCAGCCAGCCGATGCCGAACATGAACCACTGGCTCTCCAGCGGCAGGTACTTCTCGAAGGCGGGCACGTTCCAGAACTGGTCGATCAGCGGAACGGCGAGGATCAGCGCTATCTCGTGCCAGAGGTAGAGGGTCACGGCCCGCGCGTTGAAAATCGTCACCAGCCGGTCGAGCCGCGGGAAGCGGGCGAGCCACGCGAAGTCGATCCTGAAGTGTTCCTTCGCGTACATCAGCAGCGTCACGAAGCCCGCCGACCAGAACGCCTGTGCGAGCGGGATGTCGTCCAGGTCGTACGAGCCGGTCTCGGCCTGGTGGGTGAAGGCGTACCAGCCGCCGTACGCGATCGCCGCGAGGGAGAGCGCGGTGACGGCGAACGGCTTCAGCCGGGCCAGAACCCCGTCGCGGTGGGCGAAGCCGAGGAGCCAGCAGAAGAGGAAGGTGGCCAGGTCGGTGAGGGCGTTGCCGAAGCGGTCGTCCGGCGGTTCCCAGAGGAAGTGGAAGGCCAGGACGGGGGCGAGGGAGGCGACCAGGACCGGCACCGGGGCCAGCCGGAACACCTTCAGCAGGACCGGCGAGAGCAGGACGAACCAGAGGTAGGTGCGCAGGTACCAGAGGATCTCCCAGGCCTGCTCGCCCCAGGCGTTGCCCGGCGGGTCGCCCAGCGGGACGACCCAGTAGACGATCTGCCAACCGGGCATCCAGTCGTGGACCAGCATGGCGACGACCACGAAGAAGCCCCAGAACCAGAAGGGGGGCAGGAGGCGCCTGACGCGGCTCCTGATCACCTTCACCGGCGGGCGCTCCAGGGACTTCGCCATGAGCGTGCCGGCCAGGGCGAACATGACCCCCATCGAGGGGAACACCATCCCCGCCCAGGCCCAGCCGAAGGTGTGGTACGTGACGACGCGGACGAGGGCGACGGCCCGCAGGGCGTCGAAGTAGCGGTCCCGCTGCGGGTGGGTCGGACCTTGCTCCGGTTGGGTCTCGGGCGTCTGCGCACCGAGCGCCGGCGACTCCGCCTTCGTCACCGGTATTTGAGCCGTCTCCTCTACCGGGTCCTCCGGCGCGTACTGCACGTCCGTGTACTGCTGTTGCGTATACGGCTGTTGCACGTGCGGCTGCTGAAGGTACGGGTACTGCGGGGAGCCGTAGTACGGCTGTTGCTCGTAGCCGTACTCGTACCCCTGACCCTGGCCGTACCCCTGGCCGTACCCCTGGCCCTGCCCGCCCTCCCCCCAGCTCATCAGTTCGCCCCGGCCGGGGTGCCGACTTCGCCGGTGCGCTTGAGTTTCTGCCAGCGGAGGCGGCCGCCGGTGAGGGCGGTGATGCAGGAGTGGATGAGGACGAGGTACATCATCTGGCGGTAGGCGAGCTGCTGGAGCGGGAGCATCAGCAGATAGCGGTACTTCTCCTTGTCGAGCTTGAACGCGTAGGCCGCGCAGACGAGTTGGACGCCCAGGACGGCGAGCCAGGCCAGCAGGGACGCCTGGAAATCGACCAAGATCATCGCGTAGACGGTGAAGACGTCTATGAGGGGCGCGAAGACCGGGGTGACGATCTGGAAGATGACGACCAAGGGCGTGCCGACGCGGCCGAAGCGGCCGGACGGCCCCTTGTCCGTCAGGGACTTGCGGTGCTTCCACAGGGCCTGCATGGTGCCGTAGGACCAGCGGTAGCGCTGTGACCAGAGCTGCTTCAGCGACGCGGGGGCCTCGGTCCAGGCGCGGGCGTGCTCCTGGTAGACGACGCGCCAGCCGGCGCGGTGCATGGCGATGGTGATGTCGGTGTCCTCGGCGAGGGTGTCCTCGCTCATGCCGCCGACCTCGAGGACGGCGTCCCGGCGGAACGCGCCGATCGCGCCCGGGATGGTGGGCATGCAGCGCAGCAGGTCGTACATGCGGCGGTCGAGGTTGAAGCCCATCACGTACTCGATGTGCTGCCAGGCGCCGATCACGGTGTTGCGGTTGCCGACCTTGGCGTTGCCCGCGACCGCGCCGACGCCGGGGTCGGCGAAGGGCTGCACCAGCTTGCCGACGGTGTCGGGTTCGAAGACGGTGTCTCCGTCCATCATCACGACGATGCCGTAACTGGCGTTCCGTACGCCGTTGTTGAGGGCGGCGGGCTTGCCCGCGTTCTCCTGGCGGATGACGCGGACGTTGGGGTAGCCCAGCGCCTCCGCGATCTCCTTCGTGCCGTCCGTGGAGCCGTCGTCGACGACGATGATCTCGATGGGGTGGGTGCTCCGGGCGAGGGAGTGGAGCGTGTTGGCGATGCACTCCTTCTCGTTGTACGCGGGCACGATGACGGTCACCGGGCCGGTGATCGGCGGCCCCCAGCTGAACCGGCGTTTGTTGCGTTCCCGGAAGTGCCGGCGGGCGAGGAGCAGCATCATCCCGAAGCGGCCCATGACGGCGACGCCCACGACCATCAGGCCGACCGAGAGCGTCGGCACGGCGTACTCGGCGACGTAGACGGCGGCGATGAGCGCCTTGCCCTCGTACAGGGTGGCGCCGGTGGCGGTGCGGTGGGCGGCCTGCGGGTTCGAAGTACCGGGGGTGCCCTGCCCGTTGGCGGCCGCGCCGCCCTGCTCGTCGGTTCCGGGGGCGCCGCCGGGGGCACCCGCCTGCCGGCCGCTCGCCGCACCGGTGCTGGTGCCGTTCTCGGTCTCGTCCTGCTGCAGGGCGCCGCTGACGGTGGTGAAGGTGTAGCCCTTGGCCTGCATCTTCTTGATGTACGTGCCGAGCGCCTTGACCGTCTGGGAGCGGTCGCCGCCCGCGTCGTGCATGAGGACCGAGGCGCCTTCGCCGTCCTCCGGCGTGGCCCACTTGATGATCTTCTTGACGCCGGGCTTCTTCCAGTCGTCGCTGTCGGTGTCGACGAAGACGCTGGTGTAGCCCTCCTCGCCGAGCTTCTCGTAGACGGGCCAGCTGTAGTTGTCGATGGCGTCCGTCTCGGAGGAGTACGGGGCACGGAAGAGGGTGGTCGTGATGCCGGCCGCGCCCGCGAGGGCGAGCTGCGTCTGGGTCATCTCACGGGTGATGCGGGCGTCGCTCTGGTACGACAGGTCGACGTGCGTGAAGGTGTGGATGCCGATCTCGTGGCCCTGCTCCACCATGTCCTCGACGATGCTCGGGTAGCGCGAGACCATCGAGCCCACCACGAAGAAGGTCGCGGGGATGTCGTACTCCTTCAGGACCGCGAGGATCTCCGGGGTCCAGGTCGGGTTCGGACCGTCGTCGAAGGTGAGCGCGATCGTCTTGTCCGGCACGGACTGCGTCTGCGCGTCGCCGCCCCGGAAGGTCAGGATGGGCCCGCCTTCGAGGATGTCGTCGGGTACGTCGCCTGCGCCGGCCCCGGTACGGACGCGCTGGTCGCCGCCGACCTCGGAGCGCAGATAGCCGTCGAGCAGCATCACGCTGGTCAGCCCGAGCAGGAGCAGCAGGGCGAGGATGACCCGGGGTTTCTGCAGCGCGGCGGCCTTGCCGGTGGCGCGTTGCAGCTTGGAGGGGGCGCGCCGGCGGCCGCGTCGCGCGGGTGTCGTCGTGGTCATGGGGTGGTGCTCCCGTCAGTTGGCGGACGCGGACGGGGACGCTGCGGCGGTGGGGGCGCCGGAGGGCGGGGTGCCTCCGGGGGCTCCGCTGGGGGCGCCCGAGGGGACGCCTTCGGGGGCGATGCCGCCCTGGGGCTGCGGGCCGTTGCCACCGCCGCCGCCGGGTGCGCCGGACTGGCCGCCGCCTCCGCCGAAGGGGAAGAGCTCGGACGGGGACGCGGAGATGCCCCAGCCCATGAACGCCATGCCGAGTACGACGGCGTAACCGAGACAGACGACCTCCAGCAGCGTGCCGCAGCGGCGCAGGAGTCTGGCGCGGCGCCCGGAGTTGTCGACGAAGACGGGGCCGTCCTCTTCCGACCCCTTGAGCTGCTTGCCCTGCTTTCCCTGCTTGCCTTGCTTTCCCTGCTTGCGGCGGCTGCCCCGGGCCGGTGTCGAGGTGATCTCGTACACGGCCTCGGGGGAGAGGTTTTCGTTGGCGGACTCGGATTGCATATCCCCGGATATTAGGGGCTGTTTATTTGGCCAATTCATAGCTTCTCTTGCGAGACGCCCATGAGAAACTCCTTAACCTGTCCTTTTCCTTAGAGAATTCATGAACGACTGCGAAGTCAACGGACCTTGCTTTTGAGGGGATACACCCCGCCCAAAAGGTGCGGTCTGCCCGACTATCACCCTGTTTTCCGTTCACCGTTTCGTGATCGTCCTTCAGAAGTGCAATCCTGAAGAAGCACACATGGAGCACAGTCAGGTGTGGTTCATTTCCATCGTGAGTACCGTGAGGAATTCCCTGAAACCGGTCGCCGGACTGCTCTGTCTCGTGGCCCTGGCCTGCGCGGGCTGCACCACGAAGACGAATGAGTCCGCGTCCACGCCCAGCAGCCCCGCGAGCACGTCCGGCGCATCCGCGACCGATGAGGAGTCTGCGACCGAGGTGTCCACGGCCTACGCGCCCTATGTGGACGCCACCGACACCTCCGACCTCGACGACGCCGGGTCGGCGGCCGCGTACAACCTGGCGTTCGTGATCGCCGACGGCGACGAGTGCACGCCCGCGTGGAACGGGGCCGAGGCGATCGACGACTCGGCGGTGAAGACCCGCATCGCGGCGCTCACCGACTCGGGCGCGTCGGTCCGGGTCTCCTTCGGCGGCGCCTCCGGCACGGAGCTGGCCGAGGCCTGCGACAGCGCGTCCGAGCTCGCCGAGGCCTACGGCGCGGCGCTCGACGCGGCCGGCTCCGCCGAGGCCGACTTCGACGTCGAGGGCGACGCGCTGGCGGACTCCGACTCCGTCACCCTGCGCTCCGAGGCCATAGCCCTCCTCCAGAAGGACCGCCCCGACCTCTCCGTCTCCTTCACCCTCCCCGTCATGCCGTCCGGCCTCGACGACGACGGCGTCGCCCTCCTCGACTCGGCCAACGACAAGTCCGTCCAGGTCACCACGGTCAACATCATGACCATGAACTACGCCAGTTCGTACGGCGACGACATGGGCGACTACGCGGAACAGGCCGCCGAGGCGACGCACGAGCAGCTGATGGACATCTTCGGCACGAGCGACTCCACCGCGTGGGGCGCCCTGGCGCTCACCTCGATGCTCGGCGTCAATGACGTCGACAACGAGACGTTCACGCTGGAGGACGCGGCGCAGGTGCGGGCGTTCGCGGAGGAGAAGGGGATCGCCTGGGTGTCGATGTGGGCGACGTTCCGGGACCAGCAGTGCGGGGACGGGGCGAACGACGAGCTGACCGACTGCAGTGGGGTGAAGCAGGAGGACGGGGCGTTCGGGGAGGCGTTCTCGGGGTGAGCCCCGGGGGCGGCCGGGGGTTCTGTCGTACGCGGGCCGCAGGCCCGGGTCCTGTCGTACGCGGGCCGCAGGCCCGGGTCCTGTCGTACGCGGGCCGCAGGCCCGGGTTCTGTCGTACGCGGGCCGCAGGCCGGTGGGGGCTTGTCGCGCGGTTCCCCGCGCCCCTGAAAGGCGGCTTCGCCCTTCGTTTCAACGGCGCCGGTGGACCAACCGCCCCGCACAGACCGTCGCGATACAGAGGCCGGACTCGTCGAAGACGGCGAGGTCCGCGCGACCGAGGTCGACGATCGCCGTGGGGCGGGTGCGACGGAATACGACCACGTCGTTCCGCTCGGCGGCGGCCCGGAGTTCGGGAGTGTCGGCGTACTCCTCCAGCACCGCGACCGCGCCCGACTTCAGCACCGCGTGGATGCGTTCGCGTGGTGTCGGCGCCTGCGGAAGCGGGCCCTCATGAATACGGGCGGGTCCCAGAACACCGGGCCACCGCCGCACACGGGCACCCGGAAACCGCTCCAGGACCTCCGTCAGGGGCCCCACGGCCTGGACCCTGACGCCTTCCACGACGACGGCCCCGTCCTTGACCGGCTCGGGATCGTCCCAGCTGTACCGCACCTCGTCGGCGGCGTGGATCGTCAGCACCCGAGCCCTAGTTCGCGCTCAGCAGCTTCAGCTCGGGGTGGGCCGTGCCGCCCTCGATCGCCGTGGACGAGATGTGGGACATGACGCGCTCGTCGACGGGGTCGTTCGCCGGGTCGTCGTGGACGAGAAGGTGCTCGTAGGTGGTCGCCCGCTGGGCGGGCACCCGCCCCGCCTTCCTGATCAGGTCGATGATCTCCATGCGGTTGGAGCGGTGCTTGGCTCCGGCGGAGGAGACGACGTTCTCCTCCAGCATGATGGAGCCGAGGTCGTCCGCTCCGTAGTGCAGGGACAGCTGCCCGACCTCCTTGCCCGTGGTGAGCCAGGAGCCCTGGATGTGGGCGATGTTGTCCATGAAGAGCCGCGCGATGGCGATCATGCGCAGGTACTCGAAGAGCGTCGCCTGCGTACGGCCCTTGAGGTGGTTGTTCTCCGGCTGGTACGTGTACGGGATGAAGGCCCGGAAGCCGCCCGTCCGGTCCTGTACGTCACGGATCATCCGCAGGTGCTCGATGCGCTCGGCGTTGGTCTCGCCGGTGCCCATGAGCATCGTGGAGGTGGACTCGACGCCCAGGTTGTGCGCGGCCTCCATGATCTCCAGCCAGCGCTCGCCGGACTCCTTGAGCGGAGCGATGGCCTTGCGGGGCCGCGCGGGAAGCAGCTCGGCGCCGGCGCCGGCGAAGGAGTCGAGACCGGCCGCGTGGATACGCGTGATCGCCTCCTCCGCGCTGACCTTCGAGATCCGGGCCATGTGCTCGACCTCGGACGCGCCGAGGGAGTGGATGACCAGCTGCGGGAACGCCTCCTTGATGGCGGCGAAGTGCTTCTCGTAGTACTCCACCCCGTAGTCCGGGTGGTGCCCGCCCTGGAACATGATCTGCGTACCGCCCAGCTCGACGGTCTCCGCGCAGCGGCGCAGGATGTCGTCGAGATCGCGCGTCCAGCCCTTGTCCGTGGCCTTCGGCGGGGCGTAGAACGCGCAGAACTTGCACGCCGTCACGCAGACGTTCGTGTAGTTGATGTTGCGCTCGATGATGTACGTCGCGATGTGTTCCGTGCCCGCGTACCGCCGCCTGCGTACGGCGTCGGCGGCGGAGCCCAGCGCGTGCAGCGGCGCGTCGCGGTAGAGGTCGAGTGCCTCCTCCGGCGTGATCCGCCCACCCTCTGCGGCACGGTCGAGAACGGACTGGAGATCGGCCTTCTCGGTCACCGGGAGCGTCCCTTTCGTAAGGGTTGAACGGACCGGCCCAGCCTACGCCAGAGGTCCGGATCGCCCGACGTCAGCCCGGCAGCCTGTGGATAACTCCGGGGAACGGCGTGGGACGGCGTGGGACGGCGCGCCGGTCTCACGCCGCGTACGCCTCCAGAAGCAGCCCCACGTACGCTCCCGCGATCATGAACGGGCCGAGGGCGACCAGTTGCCTGCGTACGGCTCGGCGCCGGGCCGCGAGGACAAGGGTGTACCCGCTGCCGATCAGGGCCCCGGCGAAGGTGCCGAGGTACAGCGCGCCCCAGCCGTACCAGCCGAGGGCGGCGCCCAGGCCCACGGCCAGCTTCACGTCACCGAAGCCCAGGGCCAGGGGCCTGATGAGGAAGAAGAGGAAGTAGAGGCCGCCGAGGGCGAGTGCGCCGTACACCGCCGTGCGCCACTGGCCCGCGTGCTCGGGGATGAGCGTCGCCGCCCCCAGCAGGGCGAGGGCCAGGCCCGCGAACGGGAGGGTCAGGGAGTCCGGGAGGCGTTGTGCCCTGAGGTCGACCAGGGTGAGGAGCACGCCGAGGGGGGCGAGGAGAAGCCAGACGGCGAGTTCGGGGCGGGGGCCGGTGGCCAGGGCGAGGAGGGCACAGATCACGGCGGTCAGTGTGGCGACGGTGGGGGCGTAGGGGCCGTATACGCAGGCGGGCAAGGCGAGTTGGGGGTCGGCCTTGCAGCGGGCCGGGCCCAGCCACCCCGCCGCGGGGCCGGTGATCCGGTGGCCGGTGGGGCACTCGGTGTGCCAGGGGGTGTCCTCGTCGACCGTGAAGCGGTAGGCGGGGCGGGGCAGGAGAGTGCCTGTCGCCGCGCCCCACAGTGCGGCGGCTGCGGTCAGGCCGATCAGCCAGGGGTCGAGATCCACGTGGTCAGCCTATGAGTTGTGGCGGGGGCCGCGCGTCAGAGCCCGGGAAGGGCGGGTGCGTTGGCGGGTGTGGGTCGAGTGTGGTTGCTCGCGCGGTTCCCCGCGCCCCTTGAGGGCCTACGGCCCGTACGGGGGCGCCTACTTCACCTTTGCCAGTCTCGCCGTCGGGTCGCCCGCGTCCGCGTTGTCCGACTCGTACTGGAGCTCCTCGCCCACGGGGGTGAGGGTGATCTGGTGGGTGTTCTTCGTGCAGGTCTTGGGGTTGTTCTCGGTGTCGGCGATGCTGGTGGCGAGGACGTGCTTCGCGGTGACCTCTTTGAGGACGAGCCTGTCGTCGCAGGTGCCGCCCAGGAGGTCGACCGAGCGGAAGGTGCCCAACTCGTCGCCCACGTCGGACGGTTCGAGAGTGATCCGGAAGGTGCCGGCGGGCAGGTTGCCGCCGAGGGCGTAGGCGTCGCCCTCCCAGGTGCCGAGGTACTTCGCCGGTACGCCCCCCTCCGCACCGTCGCTCTGGTCGGCCGCCGGCTCGCTCGCCTGGGGAGCCGGGCCCGCCGCGCTGCCGCCGTCGCCGTCGTCCGCGCCCGTGAGCATCCCGACCCCGAACACCGCCCCCACGCTCACCACCGCGAACGCCCCGGCGACGGCCAGGGCGACCGAGCAACTCACCCTTCGGCCACGACCGTTCGGCGCGGTCGTCGACATCGCGGCCACACTCAGCGACAGCTTGCCCGGCGGGGACGACGGCTCCGGCGGAACCGTGTCGGCCACCGCCGCGCCGGCCCGCTGCCCGGGGACGGGTGGCGGGGTCCCGACGGGTGGCGGGATCGGCGGTGACACGACTGGCGGTGACATGACCGGTGGTGGCCCGAACACGCCGCTCTCGGCCGGGGGCGCCGAGTCCCCCACCGCGACCGAGGGGCTGCTGAAGCCCACCGGGCCGGACGGAACCCCTTCCACGGCCTCCAGGTTGAGCAGTTGCACGGCGCTGCGGCCGACCTGTTCGACCAGCGGGCCCGGCAGCCAGCCCGCCGCCACCAGCCGGGCGGCGCCCTCGGGAGCCAGGGTGCGGGCGACCTCGGCCGGGGACGGTCGGGCGGCGGGGTTCTTGGAGAGGCAGTGGGCCACGAGGTCCCTCAGTTCGCCCTCCAGACCGTCGAGTCGGGGCTCTTCGTGGACGACCTTGTAGAGGAGGGAGGCGGAGGAGTCGCCGGGGAAGGGGGACTCGCCGGTGGCGGCGTAGGCGAGGACCGCGCCGAGGGAGAAGACGTCGGCCGCGCCGGTGACGCTCTTGCCGAGGATCTGCTCGGGGGACATGTAGCCGGGGGAGCCGATGGAGACGCCGGTGGAGGTGAGGGACGCCGTGCCGTCCGTCGCGCGGGCGATGCCGAAGTCGATGAGGAGAGGGCCGTCCACGGTCAGCAGTACGTTCGACGGCTTCACGTCCCGGTGGACCAGATCCAGCGCGTGCACGGCGGAGAGGGCCTCCGCCAGGCCGGCGCCCAGAACCCGTACGGAGTGCGGGGGCAGAGGGCCGCCGTCCGCCACGGCCCCGGCGAGGGACGGGCCGGCCGCGTAGCCGGTCGCCACCCAGGGGACCGAGGCCTCCGGGTCCGCGTCCAGGACGGGGGCGGTCCAGGCGCCGCCGACCCGCCGGGCGGCGTCGACCTCGCGCCGGAAGCGGGCGCGGAACTCCTCGTCCAGCGCGAAGTGCGGGTGCACGACCTTGACGGCGACGGTACGGCCGCCCGCGCTGCGCCCCAGATAGACGCGGCCCATCCCGCCGGACCCGAGCCGGCCGAGCAGCCGGTAGGGCCCTACGACCGTGGGTTCACCGACGTCGAGCGGTTGCATGGCGACACCTCCCCCGTACGAACTCCCCTGAACTCTTCACGACTCCCCAGCAGCGTAGTGCCGCACGCCCGACGGAGAGCCCGGCCGAGAGCCGTACGGAGAGCCCGACCGCGAGCCCGACCATGAATGGGAAAGCCGGTGGTGCCGACGGTCAGCCCCCTGCTCCCCTTTCCCACAGTGCACGGAATTCGTCAAATGAATTCCGGGGGAATTGTTCAGGAAAGCAGGTCCACCTTCACGTCCGCCGGAAATCCCGTGGTGGGACCGACCCGGCGCGCGAACTCGGCGACGGCGGCCAGCTGGGGTCCGCCGAAGCGGAAGTCGAGGGTGGTGAAGTACTGCTCCAGGGTCCGCTCGTCGAAGGCCTCCCAGCGGGCCGCCTGCTCGGCGATCTTGCCCACCTCGGTCAGGGACAGGTCCCGGGAGGCCAGGAACGCCTCGTGGACCTGGCGGGTGACCTCCGGCTCCCGTGCCAGGTAGTCCCGCCGCGCCGCCCACACCGCGAAGACGAACGGCAGCCCCGTCCACGCCTTCCACATGGCGCCCAGGTCGTGCACCTCGAGCCCGAACTTGGGGCCGTCGAGCAGATTGGCCCGCAGCGCCGCGTCCCCGATGAGCACCGCCGCCTCCGCCTCCCGCATCATCAGCGGGAGGTCGGGCGGGCAGGTGTAGTACGACGGCTGTACGCCGACGGCCTCGGCCAGCAGCAGTTGCGCGAGGCGTACGGAGGTGCGCGAGGTGGAGCCGAGTGCGACCCGTGCGCCGTCGAGGCGGTCGAGCGGCACCTGGGACACGATGACGCAGGACATCACCGGCCCGTCGCAGCCGACCGCGATGTCGGGGAAGGCGACCAGGTCGTCGGCGTTGCGGAGGAATTCGACGAGGGTGATGGGCCCGATGTCGAGGTCGCCCCGCACCAGCCGCTCGCTGAGCTTCTCCGGGGTGTCCTTGGTGAGCTCGAAGTCGAGAAGCGTGCCCGTTCTCGCGAGCCCCCAGTACAGGGGCAGGCAGTTCAGGAACTGAATGTGGCCGACGCGCGGCCGGGTGCGAGAATTGTCCACATCGCGAGGCTAGCCCTCATGGGGTACGGTGCGGCCCCCGGGGCCCGCGATTGTCTCGCTAAACCCGAAGGACACCTTGTGTCAACCCTCTCATCGGCGTGTCACCGACGGGACTGGCGTGGAAGAGGTGGCGTCACGTCAACCCGCGATCCGAGTGGGTCAAACATTCGAGTGACGTGATCTTTCCCTCTATTGCTTCCTCCTGCCCACATGCTAGGCTCGCCGCCAAGTTGCAGTTTGGTTTCCCTTGCAGTACAGAGCCTGCGGAGCATGTAACCGCGGGCTCTTGTCGTTTTCAGACGTATGCAGTTGTGCGGCATCTTGTTTTCACACTTGCAGGGTTCTGGAGCAGGGCAACCCTTTGGGCCCAAGGAGGGCTTATGGCTACCGGAACCGTGAAGTGGTTCAACGCCGAAAAGGGCTTTGGCTTCATCGCCCAGGAAGGTGGCGGCCCGGACGTATTCGTCCACTACTCCGCCATCAACGCGAGCGGTTTCCGTTCGCTGGAGGAGAACCAGGCGGTCTCCTTCGACGTGACGCAGGGCCCGAAGGGTCCGCAGGCGGAGAACGTCACCCCCGTCTGACCCGTTCGATCTGAGGGATGCCCCCTCTGACGACGTCTGAGAGCACCACCCAAGGAGCCCCTCGCCGTTCGCGGCGCAGGGGCTCCTGCCTTTTCGCGGTCACGCCGCTCCCGTGTGGGTGCCGGTGGTGATGTCGCTCGTCGTGTACGCGGGGCGGCGCAGTTCAGCGCGGTCGGCATCCCGCCGGCCGGGGGCGGACCGCTCGCGGCGGCGGCCATGGGGCTGCTGCTCAACACCCTTACGGCGGCGTTCAGTCTGGCCGTCGCCGATGTACTGGGCCCCGGCCGGGTACGGGAGTTGCTCGCCGGAGCCGCCATGGTGCTCCTGGTGGCCCTGCCGGCCACGGGCGCCCTGTGGCGCTGGGGGTGGCGGTGACCGCGGGGGTGCTGCGGGGGGTGGGGGGCCTAGCCTCGGGTCAGTCGCTCTTCGTGTACGTCAGGCGCTCCACCGTGCCGGACGGGAAGTCGTTGTCGATCTTCTTGTCGTTGACGACGAGTTGGACGGCGCCCGCGTTACCGAGGACCAGGCCGATCGACTCCTTGTCGGAGAAGGTCTTGGTCTCGCCCTGTTCGAGCAGGCCGTCGAAGAGGATCTCGCCGAGGTGGTCCTTGACCCCGATCCAGCTGTCTTCGGTCTGGGCGGTGATACGAACCGTGACCTCGTCCCTGGTCTCTCCCCCGTTCCCGCCCGCGTCCTCCCCGTCGGGGACATCGGTGGCCGGCGGGGGCTCGCTGGCCGACGGAGTCAGCTGGGATTCGGGGGATTTGGAGGATTTGGGGGATTCTGCGGTCGAGGTCGTCCCCCTCCCCTCGTCACGGTTCGCCACGTACACCGCGCCGCCGATGAGCGCGCCCACGATGACCACGGCCACGACAGCGAGGGACATGCCGCCCGACCGAGTCCGTACGGCCGGGGTGGGCCGGTGGCCGATGAGCAGGGTCGGGACCTCTTCGGGAGGGGCCGGGGTCGCGTCCGGTGGCAGGAGGTTCAGGAGGGTGTCGGGGGTGGGGCGGTCGGCCGGGTCTTTGGAGAGGCAGGCGGCGACCAGGGGGCGCAGTGGCTCCGGTACGGCGGTGAGGTCGGCGGGTTCGTGGACCGACCGGTACATCAGCCCCATCGGCGTACCGTCGCCGAACGCGCTGCCGCCGGCCGCCGAGACGAGTACCGCGCCGAGCGCGAACACATCGGTGGCACCGGTGACTTCGAGGCCCTGCGCCTGTTCGGGGGCCAGATAGCCGGGGGTGCCGAAGGCCGCTCCGGTGGAGGTCAGCCGGGTGGACTCCACGGCGCGCGCGATACCGAAGTCGAGGACCCGGGGGCCGTCCTCGGCCATGATGATGTTGCCGGGCTTCAGATCACGGTGGACGAGCCCGCAGCCGTGGATGGCCTGCAACGCCTCCGCCAGGGCGGCGCCCAGCAGCCGCAGCCGCCGCTCGTCCATCGGGCCCTGCTCCGTGAGCAGTTCGGACAGGGTGGGGCCCGGGATGTACGCCGTGGCCAGCCAGGGTGCAGCCGCGTCCGGGTCGGCGTCCACGACGGGCGCCGTATGGAAACCCCCGACCTTGCGCGCGGCGTCGACCTCGGCCCGGAACCGTGCCCGGAAATGCCGGTCGGCGGCCAGTTCGGCGTGAGCCACCTTGACCGCCACGGCGCGTCCACCACGCGACCGCGCCAGATAGACCGTCCCCATACCCCCAAGAGCGGCTTGCGACCCCATGCCGGAGAGGTCACTGCTCGAACCCGGCACTGTCACCAAGTACCGCTGCTACTCGACGTACAAGCTGGGAGCGGGGCGTGAATGGGCGACTCATCAGATCGCTCTGAATGAATCCGGAGATGTCTATCTCGCTCCCGTATCCGAGGATGAAGCAACGGCCTCCGCGATGGCTGCGGCTTCGTCGTGGCCATGAGCGCACGATATGGGGAGCCGCTGTGCACGGGGGAGGTCCGCCGCCAGGACAACCGGAACCGGTCCTGCAACAACCGGTTCCGGCCGCCGTACGCTCTCGCGGGCTCGCCCTTCACATGGCCGCGTACCAGAGATCTTGCGCGGAGAATGCCTCCGTATCCATCGAGGAGAACGCGTCGGGGTATCCGAATGCCTCGGTGAGGGCTTCCAGGCTGCAGGAGAGTTCAGGGGCGACCCATGAGGACACGGTGATGACCTCACAGCCCGACTCGGCCGCCATGGCAGCGGACGGCGAGTCGGCCAACGCCACGCACAGCGGGAGGGTCCCGGAGACGATCGCCTCGTCGCCTTTCTCGCGCCTGAGGGAACCCCACTCCTCCGGGGCCTCCCAATCCCAGTCGAGCGCCAGTTCGCAGCGGGCGGCCAATTCCTCCATGACTCTCTTCGAGTCGAGCCACGACCAGCTCGCGCGACGCCGGGCCGCACGCATCACCACTTCCGACACGTTCATCAGGGAGCACCGCCAGGACCGCCGTGGACGAGGGTCACGCCTTGTTTCGTCGGCTTCTTGTAGACGTTGATGTAGTGGGTGAGTTCTCCGGTTCGCCCGACAACACCGACCGGACCATTCTCCACGTAGACCTTCGCCTTCGGATTGTTGCCCCCTGACCAGAGATTGTGCGCGTCGGCGTACGCCGCCGCGTCGAGCACCGCTCGCTCCGCGTCCACGCCCTTGAGGAAGGCGCTCTTGGTCTGGCCGTCCTGGTTCTCCTTCGACCAGCTGTCGCGGCTACGACCGGGAACGTGCTTCGCCATTCCGTCACCGTCGATGGTGTACTTGCCGTTCGACAGGCGTCCGTGCCGGTCGATCTTGTAGTTCTTGTTGCGGAGCGACAGCATGCTGGGCCGATGCCCGAAGATCGCCGCGACGGCGCTCGGCACCAGGTAGGCGTCACCGTCGATGTCGTAGCCGTAGCTGCCCACCCAGTTGTCGAACTGAGTGCCGTAGTCGCATCCGGGCTCCCCGGGGCCACCACCGTTGCGGCAGTCACCGTCGAAGATCCAGCCGGCGTATTCCGCCGTGCGCGGCGCGTTGGAGATGATCCCGTAGAAGGTCTCCCCGACGGACGAGCAGATCCCGGACAGGACGCCCCAGGAACCGCACCCGCCGTCGGCGTTCGTCGGCGGCACGGCGAAATCCAGTCCGCTGCCGCCGTCGCCGACACTGCCCGTGTCCACGAGTCCCGATTTGCCCTCAGGCTGGTCGTCGCACGAACCGCTCATCGAGGGGTTGCCGCTGCTGTCGAACGAGATGTCGCACGACAGCCCGGTCGGGTCGCTGTAGGCGATGGGGTTGTTGAGCGAGTACGCGTAGGCGTTGAGGGTCTGCGGCGAGAACGGCGTGGTCAGCGGATCGGGGCTGAGGAAACGGCCGAGGGTCGCGTCGTACATACGGGCGCCCAGGATGGACAGGCCCGTCGTGTCGTCCTCGGCCTTGCCGAGGAAGCCTCGGTCGGTGCCGGCCGGCAGGTCCGTCTCGCCGTTCTGGGCGCCGAAGGGGAGGTAGCGGCGGCGCGACGGGGTGCCCGTGGCGGCGTCGACGGTCAGCTGGGTCGACGCCTGGTTGTCGGACATGATCCAGCTCAGCTTGCTCGTGGTCGCGTTCACCGCCGTGCGCGAGGCGACGACCGCGGCGCCGTTGCCGTAGTGACGCGTGGCCTTCGCGGTGGCGCCGGACGCCTTGTGGACCTCCTGGCCCGTGAGATACAGGACGTTCTCGGTCGCCGACCTGCGGATCAGCAGGTTGCCCGCGGCGTCGTAGACGTAGCCGGTGGTGGTGGCCCCGGTGGTCGCGGTGACCTGGCCGAGGGCGTTCCAGACGAAGCCGGTCGTGGCCCCGTTCACCGTGCGGTTGTCGAGTCGGCCGGCGGTGTCGTAGGTGTAGCTGTCCGTACCGGTGGGCGTCTTGATCGTGGCGACGGCGTGCGGGTGGGCGGCGCCGGCCGTGTACGTCGACTGGTCGGCCGAGTAGCCGGGGTAGACGTAGTCGTTGACGCTGCTGGCGGAGGCCGTGGTGCTGGTGACCTTCTGCAGGTTGCCGATGCCGTCGTAGGTGTAGTCGAGCTGGTAGGGGTCCTGGCCGGTGGCCAGATCGGTGGAGAAGGGGCCGGCGCAGCCGGTCGTCGCCGCCGAGGTCCAGGCTCGGGTGACGCGGTTCAGCTCGTCATAGGTGTAGCACTGGTGCTGCCCCGTGACCCGGTCGGCGAGGTCGGTGGTCTGGCCGGCGTTGTCACGGAGGTAGTCGTCGTTCTGGACGGTGCCCTTCGCGCTGGTGGTCGTGGTGATGTTCTTCAGCCAGCCGGTGCCGGTGGCGTCGTCGTAGGTGTACGAACGGCTGGCGGTGGTACCGGTCGTGGCCGTGGTGCCGTAGGTGCGGTCGGTGAGGCGGCCCAGCCTGTCGAAGCCGGTGGAGTCGACGTAGACGGTGTTGTCGAGGTCGCTGGTGAGCTTCTCCGGGTTGCCGTAGGTGTCGTGCACCGTGGTGACGGTCTCCTGCGGGAGGTCCCCGACGGCCGGGTAGGTCACGCTGGTCTGCTGACCGGCGGTGTTGAAGGTGTAGGACGTCTTGTAGGTGCCCTGCAGGCCGCTTCCGTCGCTGGGGATCGTCGTCTGCGCCTCGGTGGTGTTGCCGTCGACGTCGTAGGCGGTGACGGCGGTGGTGTAGGCGTAGCTGCCCGCGTACGAGGTGGAGGCGGCGAGTTTGCCGATGCCGCCCGGCGCCGTGTCGTAGGCGTTGCGGGTCAGTACGGTCGACCCGTTCTGCACGGTCAGCGGCCGGTTGAGGGCGTCGTACGTGTGGGTCAGGACGGTGCCGTTGCCGTCCTTGGCCGTCTCGATGTTGCCGTTGGCGTCGTACGTGATGGCGCCGACGCCGTTCGGGTCGCTGTCGAGGTCCTTGCCACCGACGCGCTCGCCGAGCCAGTTGTAGGTGTAGGTGGTGAGGTTGCCCTTGGAGTCGGTGATCTTCGAGAGCAGACCGCTTCGGGTGTACTCGTAGTACGTGGAGTACGTGGACGGGCCGAACTCGACGACCCTGTCGACTTCTCCGAACACGTTGGTGTACGCGTTCGTGCGCTCACCGGCCGCGGGCATCGCGGTGGTGTAGTCGCCGTGGTAGTTGGTGCGCGTCTGGCCCTGGGTCTGCGCCTCGCCGTTCACCAGGATCCGGGACTCGGTGGTGCGGCCCGCGAAGTCGATGAGCAGGTCGGTGTAGGAGGGCAGGACGGCCACGGTCGGCAGGACCATGCCCGAGCCGGCGGCGTCCGCGTTGTAGAAGGCCGAGCTGGTGCCGGTGGCGTTGCCGGACGTGTCGTACCGGGTGGACACGACCGTGCGGCCGGTGCCGGTCGGTGCGGGCGTCTGGGTCTCGCGGGTGCGGCCCAGGCCGTCGACGTACTCGTACGCGGTCGCGATCTTCCCGCTCGACTCCAGCAGCGTCTTCGTGGTGACCTTCGGCGGGACCGTGGAGACCAGGTCGGGGACGCCCTCGCTGTTGTCCGACGTGGTGACGGTGTAGACGTACTGGAGGGACGGCGTGCCGTCGGGGTACGCGGAGACCCGTGAGGGCTTGAACACCTGGGCGATGCGGCCCACCGAGTCGTGCACGATGCGCGTCGTCCGGTTGTTGACGTCCTGGACCCGGTACGGGGTTCCCCACAGACGGGAGTACCAGGTCGTGGTCGACTGCGGTCCGGCCCCGGCGGTGGTGCCGTCCGGGTCGGGGGTGGTGACCTTGACGCCGTTGATCGGCCAGGACGTCGCCGGCTGGTAGGTCGTCGTGGTGGTCTTCTGCTTGCCGTCGGTGGCCGTGATCTGGCGACCGCCCTGGTCGTAGGTCGCCTTGGCCTCACGGTAGTTGGTGGCGTCGGTGTACTTACGGACCGCTGTGGCCAGGCCGTCGGCCGGCTTGTTGGTGGCGACCGAGGTCGCGCCGTCGTACAGGGTCACCGTGTAGGCGTCCTGGTTGGTGGACGCACGGTTGGCGCAGTCCGCCGCGTAGTGCCGGGTCTCGTCCGGCAGCACCATCCAGCGCTGGACCTGGGAGTCGGGGAAGTAGTCCGTGTTGTAGGCGCGGCCGTAGGTGGTGCAGCGGTTGTCGGCGGTGTCGGACAGGCCCCAGTCGTTGGTGCGCAGGGGCAGTCCGTACTTGGTGCTGGCCGCCTCGGCGGTGTCGTACTCGTCCTTGACGATGTGCTCGCGCCAGCCACTGGAGGTCAGCTCGTGCGTGGTGGTCTTCGAGTCGCGGACGAACCGGGCGTCGGGCAGGCCGGCGTACTGGGCGGTGTTGTGGACCCAGTACTCGTGCCAGACCCGCTTGTGGGACTGGCCGGAGCCGTCGCGGTTGCTGGTCTCCAGCACCTTGCCCTTGAGCCACGCCGAGTCGGTGACCGCCGGGCGTCCGCTGTCGCCGTCGTCGACGGTGACGCTGCGCGTGGCCGACGGGTCGGTCTTCGAGGTGCGGTCGCCGTCCATGCCCCGGTACAGCCAGTGGTAGGTGGAGGCCGCGTTGGACTTGGTGCCCGTGTGGACCTCGACCTGCTGGTAGCCGCGCCACTCGGTCCAGGACTCGTTCTCGTCCTTGGTCAGCGGGTCGTTGGGGTACGCCCAGGCGGGCTTGCCGACGTAGTCGTACGTCGTCGTCATCGTCGGGTCGCCGTCGTTGCCGGAGCCCGCGCCGGGGCCCGGGTCGACGCTCACCTTGGCGACGACGTACTTCTTGAACCAGCCCGTCTTCTCCTCGGTGGCGCCCTCGGGCACCCATCTCTGCTTGAAGCAGGCCTGGGTGTTGTTCGACTCCGAGGGCGGGTTGTCGATGTCGCAGGTGTCCTGGTCGTCGTAGTTGCGGTAGGTGACGTTGGTGAACGAGCCGAGGTCGCCGTGGATCTGGGTGACCCGGCGGAAGTTGAGGACGCCGCCGCCGAGCTGGTTGTCCCGCCACTCACCGTTGATGTTGATGGTCGGCAGGGTGATGTCGTCGCCGTCGCCGTAGCCCTTGCGCTGGACGTAGTCGAGCCAGAGCGTGTTGTCGACGGTGCCTTCGGGGTTGGGCAGGCCGTACTTCATCTGGTACTGCATCGCCGGGTCCCACGCCGAGGCGTCGTTGTCCCGGACGAAGGTCTTGACGTCCCAGAGCATCTTCGTGGCGAAAAAGGTGGGCGAGTACGTCTCACCGGTGATGGTCTTGCAGCCGTTGTCGGCGTTGGTGCCGTCGCACATCAGGTCCGTGGGGACGTCCGGGTAGGAATCCGGGTTGGAGGAGATGGCCGGGCAGGCGGCCGGTTCACTGGCCAGCGGGTCCTTGTCCGCCATCCGCTCCACGCAGCGGCCGACGTAACGCAGGTCGACCTTGGCGGGCAGCTGGGCGCCGGAGATCTGGGAGGCCCAGCCGTACTCGATGCGCACCGGGTAGGCGGCGGAGTCGTAGGAGCGGGCCTGGTCGGTGAGGAGCACGGACCGGTAGTGGTTCTGCTCCTTGTCGTAGAAGTAGGCGGTCTCGACCTCGCTCTGGTCCACGACCCGGTCCAGACCCCACCGGTAGGCCTGCGTGCTCACACCGATGCCGCCGCTGTAGCCGGGCTCGCCCGGATCGTTGCCGAACACCGGAACGGTGAGCACGGAGGAGGTGGCGTCACCGGTGCGCTCGGCGCGGCCCCAGCCGAAGTAGTAGCGCATGCCGTCCTGGGTGGAGATGACCCAGTACTCGTCGTCGGAGCCGTGGCCGCCGGTCAGGTGCTGTACGCGCCAGCCCGGGTCGTCCTGGACGTGGTACGAACCGGTGCCGTTGCCGTCCTGGACGAGGGGGGAGGTGACGCCGTTGAAGCTCATGACGTACATCGCGCCGTCGGCTTCGTTCCCCGAGTTCGGCGAGGCCCAGCACAGGTCGCCGACCCAGCCGGAGCCGGTGCCGTCGTCCTGGCAGCCGCGGTAGCGACGCTCGATGAAGCCGACACCGCCCAGCTCCCAGCCCAGACCGGCCCAGTTGGCCTGGGTGTTCTGGGCCGAGGTCATGCTGTCCACGGACTGCGAGTTGTACTCCAGCGACAGTGACGGCGCGCTGCCCGTGGGCGGCTCGGGGGCCTCCATCGGCAGGTCGTACGTGAACGCGCCGGAGCCCACCGAGACGTTCCAGGACCCGGACGGCTTCAGGGAGGAGGCGCGGTAGTCGCCCGCGTCGGAGGAGGAGCCGGAGGTCAGGGCGTACACCGTCGCCGAGGACGCGGTGGCCGCCATCGTCGACCGGGACAGTTCCGAGCTCTCCTGAAGGGCGGAGGGCTCGGCGGTCGGGTCGCCGTCGGCCTGCACCGTCGCGGTGATGGTGCCCTTGGCCACGTCGTTGGAGACGGACACGGGCTTGGGCTTGCCGGGTGAACAGCCCTTCGCCTTCGGTGTGGTCAGCGCGCACGCGGGCAGGGACACCAGCCGCAGCCGGGAGGCGAAGTTGCCGCCGTAGGCGTACTTGAATCCTGAGTAGTCGAACGTGACCTGCACCGGGCCGGCGGTGGCCGTGCCGTCGCGCCGGGTGACCTCCACGCCGAGGCCGATGCCGCCCACCGGAGACAGCCGCTCGTGGTCCAGGACCTTCACGTCCACCTTGGCGGGGACGGTCGTCTTCGAGGACTGGGCGCGGAACTTCGCGGTCGCCGGGGCGGGGCCCACGGAGACCGCCGCCTTGCTGGTGTCCTTCGCGTCGTCGGGGGTGACCGGGACCTTCTTGCCGGTCTTCAGCCCGGTCAACGACACCCGTGCCTGTGCCGCCTTGGGCCAGACGGTGCGGGCCGGCTTGGTCGGGGTGGCCTCCGCGCGGTCGCGCGGCACGGCTCCGGCGGCCTGGGCCGGGACGTTCACCGGCTGCCTACGGGTGGCCTTCGAGGCCTCGGCGGCGGACGCCGCGCTCTCCACGGTCGGCGCCACGAGAAGCGACGCGGTCAATGCCGCCGCCAGTCCCCACGAACCCCGTATGCCACGTCTGCGCGTCATTCGCACGGACCATCCCCCACCCAACCGGGCCGGGAGGCCCCGGCACGTCAACGAACAGAACCTGCCGCCAGGCGAAGCAAGCGTTCGTTCCAGGCGATGTGATCAGGTCATCGGTGGACGCTAAATGGTCACTCATCAACCGAGGTAGCCCCACAAATCGGATGATCTACACGAACCCTTACTTCACGGCCTCTTTACAGATGTGATTTGCCTCACTATCGGGAACCACATCGCGATACAGCGCCTGACCTGCGGAGATGGGTCTGGTGCACCCCGGTCTCGAAATGGTTGAATCCAGCGGCTGTTCGCACGCAACCAAGGGGGAGGGCTTCCAGGACATGAACGCCGACATGGGCAGACCGAGTCGCCGACAACTACTCAAGCGCGCCGCGGGCCTGACCGGCGCGACTCTCCTGGGCTCCGCCGTCCTCGCCGGCGCCGGCACGGCCGCGGCGGCCGTGGCCACGTCCAAGCGCTTCGACCTCACCGACGGCTCCACCGAGTGGTTCCGGGAGATCCTGCTTCAGGACAACCGGATTCTGCAGTCGTTCTCCTTCGACAACACCAACAAGCACCTCTACACGGCGCAGTTGGTGCAGGCCGGACGCCAACTCCCTGGCGAGACCCGGACGTACACGGGCACCGAGCGCGGCACCAACGGCGACCTGTGCGTCACCCGGCTCGACTGGCAGGGCTACATCATCGGCCGTATGTACCTCAAGGGCTTCGGCCACGGCGTGTCCATCGCCGCCGAACCCTCCGGGAACAGCGCCTACCTGTGGACGGAGACCGCCTCCGTGCCGGACAGCGCGGACGTCGGCTACGGGACGAAGATCGCCCGGTTCAAGTTCGCCAACGGCGCCGTCCTCACGCCGGACTCCCACCGTGTGACCACGTTCGCTCCCGTGCCCGGCTCCGACCACAACACCATCGCCGTCGACCCCGTCAACAGCCGCTTGGCGGTCCGTCATCGCGTCGGCGGAGCCTGGAAGATCAACCTCTACGACCTCGCGACGTTCAAGGCGAGCACGTTCACCCCGCTGGCCGCCATCACCCAGCCGTCCGTGCTCACCGGTGTCACCTTCCAGGGCTACACGACGTTCGGCCAGTACCTCTACACGATGGACGGGACCGCGTACTCGTACGACTCCGCCGGCAACCGGACGAGCGAGAGCAACACCTACGTCACCTCCATCGACTGGAACACCGGGACCGTGGTCCAACGCAGCCTCAGCAAGGCGGGCGAGAGCCTCTTCTACCGGGAGCCGGAAGGGTTGGCCATCCAGGTACCGGACACCGGCAATCCCGCCGCCGCCCGGCTCTTCCTCGGCTTCGGCTCCGAGGAGTCCCTGACCGAGACGGACAAGAAGGCCAGCTTCTACTACAAGGACCTCCTCGTCTGACCGGCCTCGGGGGCCTACCTCTCGTACAACCCCTCGATCTCCGCCCCGAACGCCTCCTCCACAACCTCCCGCCGCAGCTTCATCGACGGCGTCAGGTGGCCCGCCTCCTCCGTGAAGCCGCCCGGCAGGACCGTGAATCTGCGGATCGACTCCGGGCGGGAGACCAGGCGGTTCGCCTCGTCCACCGCGCGTTGGAGGACCGCCCTCAAGTCCGGGTCGGTGGCGAGTTGTTCGAGGGGGATGTCGTGTTTGGCGTTCATCTGGCACCAGTGGGTGATGCCCTCGGTATCCAGGGTCAGGAGGGCGGTGACGTAGGGGCGGCGGTCGCCGATGACCATGGCCTGGGCGATGAGCGGGTGGGAGCGGAGCCAGTTCTCGAGGGGGGCCGGGGCCACGTTCTTGCCGCTGTCGGTGACGAGGATCTCCTTCTTGCGGCCGGTGATCGTGAGGTAGCCCTCGTCGTCGAGGCGGCCGATGTCGCCGGTGGCGAACCAGCCGTCGGGGCTCGCGGGGACGACTCCGCCGGCCTGGGGGTCCCAGTAGCCGCGGAAGATCTGGCCGCCGTGGAGGAGTATCTCGCCGTCGGCGGCTATGCGGACCCGGGTGCCGGGGAGGGGGCGGCCGACCGTGCCGAGGCGGGGGCGGTTCGGTGGGGTGACGGTCACGGCCGCGGTCGTCTCCGTCATGCCGTAGCCCTCGAAGACGTCGATGCCCGCGCCCGCGTAGAAGGCCGCCAGGCGGCGGCCGAGCGGGCTGCCGCCGCAGATGACGTAACGGACCCGGCCGCCGAGCGCCTTGCGGATGCGGCGGTAGACCAGGGGATCGTAGAAGGTGCGGGCCGCCTTGAGGAAGGCGCTGGGGCCGGGGCCGGTGCCGTGCTGCTCGGCCTCCAGGGCCTCGCCGTAGCGGCGGGCCACGGCGGAGGCGCGGTCGTAGGAGGAGGCGCGGCCCATGCGTTCGGCGGAGGCACGGGCCGTGTTGAAGACCTTCTCCAGGACGTACGGGATGAGCAGGAGGAACGTCGGGCGGAAGGACTTCAGGTCCGCGAGGAGGTCCTCCGTGCGGAAGCTCGGTGAGTGGCCGACGCGGATCCGCGCCCGCATACAGGCGATCGCCACCATGCGGCCGAAGACATGGGCGAGGGGGAGGAAGAGGAGGGTGGAGGCCTCCTCGTCCGTCCGCGCGCGGAAGACGGGGTAGAGGAGATCGATCGCGTTGTCGACCTCGGCGCAGAAGTTGCCGTGGGTGAGTGCGCAGCCCTTGGGGCGGCCGGTCGTGCCCGAGGTGTAGATCAGGGTCGCCAGGGTGTCGGGGCCCAACACCCCGCGTCGTACGGCCACTTCCTGGTCCGACACGTCCCGGCCCAGCTCGGCCAGCCGGTCCAGGTGGCTCTTCTCGAAGACCCACATATGGCGCAGGTCGGGGATGCGGTCGAGTTCGGGGCCGAGGGCGGCGGCCTGGCCGGCGCTCTCCACGGCGAGGGCCACGGCACCCGAGTCCTGGAGGATCCAGCGGGTCTGGAAGACGGAGGAGGTCGGGTAGACGGGGACCGTCACCAGGCCCGCCGCCCAGGCCGCGAAGTCCAGGAGCGTCCACTCGTACGTCGTCCGCGCCATGATCGCGATACGGTCGCCCGGCATCAGGCCCTCGGCGATCAGGCCCTTCGCCAGCGCGAGCACCTGGGCGGCGAACTCGACCGCCGTCACATCCCGCCACCGGCCGTCGCCGCCCCCTGCCTCGCCCCCGTCGCTCTCCTTGCGGCTGAGGACCACGGAGTCGGGCTCGTGGGTCGCGTTGTCGAACGGGATGTCCGCGAGTGAGCCGTACGTCACGGACGCGGCGAGCGCGGGCACGTACGCCTCTCGCACGGCGCCGTCCAGTCGCTTCAACTCGGGTTCCACCAGGGCGGTTTCGGTGTGTTCGAGGCTGGACACGGGGCGACTCCTGGGCGTTCGGCGTGCCCGGATCGTACGGGGCCGTTGTGTGAGGGTCGTGTGAGTGCGGCGATGGTCCGGAGGTGGTCCGGGGTCGGGGATGTGCAGCGTCGCCAGTCACTCTCGCACGGTCCAGCCGCAGGTCAAGGGCGCACCAAGTTACCTGAGGGTCACTCAACTCCCAGGGTCCACAGAGGCTCCACAGGGACTCCCACCTAGCCCCTTACCTCGGGTAACGTTACTTTTGAGTAAGAAGCGCCGGCCAAGGGGGAATCCGTCCGATGCACACCCTCACCCTCACCGCCCCGCCCTCCCTCAGCCCGCTCCTCGCCCGGGGCGCCCTCCTCTCACCGTTCAAGAGCCGCAGGCTTCCCCGCGCGGACCTCGGCGCGGACCTCGGCGCGGACCTCCGGTACGGCGCCGACCCGACCGCCCGGCGCGCGCCGCTCCCCCGGCTCCCCCGGCTCGTGCTCCCCGGCGTCCGGATCGACCTCGCGCGCCTCGCCGCCTACGAGCGCGTCTGCGGCTTCCCCACCGGGGAGGACGCCGTCCCACCGACGTACCCGCATGTCCTCGGCTTCCCGCTCGCCATGCGGATCATGTCCGGCCGGGACTTCCCGCTCCCCCTCCTCGGACTCGTCCACACCTCGATCGAGATCACCCGCCGCCGCCGGCTGCCCGCCACCGGAGAGTACGAACTCACCGTGTACGTCGACGAGTTGGCACCCCATCGGCGGGGTACGGAGGCAACGGTGGTGACCGAGGTGCGGGACGGCGGCGACGGCGACGGCGACGGGGTCGCCTGGGAGTCGCGGAGCACGTATCTCGCGCGGCACCGACGGATCGACGACGGCCAGATGAACGGCGGCCAGATCGACGGCGGCGCGGGCCGCCGGGGCGACGGCGGCGGCGACAGTACGCGTGAGCGCCCGCACGAGGCACCCGCGCGCGCCCCCTTCCCCTCCGTCACCGAATGGCGCCTGGCCGCAGACGTGGGCCGGCGGTACGGCGCGGTGTCCGGGGACCGCAACCCCATCCATCTGCATCCGCTCGGCGCACGCCTCTTCGGCTTCCCCCGGCCCATCGCGCACGGCATGTGGACCGTGGCCCGCTGCCTCGCCGAGCACGGCACACCCCCGGCGGCCCTCGTCCGCGCCGAGTTCCGGGCGCCGGTCCCGCTGCCGGGCACGGTGACGTACGCGGCGGACGGGCAGGCGTGGGGCGGCTTCGAACTGCGCGGCGCGGGACCATCCGGTGGGGGTCCGGGCGGTGCAGGTCCGGGCGGTGGGGGTCCGGGCGGTGGCGGTCCGGGCGATGGGGGCCGGGTCCGCCGGGGTCCGGTCGGCGGGGGTTCCGTCGGTGTGGAGCGGGTCCATGTGAGGGGCCACGTGTACCCGCTCGTCGCCTGAGCACACGTGAACATCGTCCGAACTCTGCGCGACCCACAGGCGACGCGGATCGCGGCCTCGGCCGGTCAAACTCCCTGAAAATCAAGGAAGTTGAGAATTCTCACCTGGCGCGCCGACAACCACCGCCCGGTTTTGGCCATGGAACGCTCATCCGGCCCTCAGGAATCGTCCTTAACCTCTCCACACCTCACGGAACGCGTCCGATGCACCCACGCACGGCGCCGCTCGCGGGGCACGCGCCGCCGGACGACCCACGCCAGGAAGGGCCTGAGCCCATGCCACCCAGACGCATCGCCGTACTCGCCGACTCGGACACCCGCTGGAAGTGGGGCGCGGCCGTGGCTCAGCAGCTCGCGCCCGACCACGCGCTCGACGCGTACTTCCTGAGTGGCCGGTCGACCCCGACCGAGCGGCAGCTCGCCGAGATCGGGATCGTGCCCGACACCCGGCGGGAGATATCGGCCGCCGAGCTCGTCGACGACGAGGAACTGGCCGCCGCCGACCTCGTGGTGATGGCCCTCCTGGGCGGTACGGTCCTCACGCTCACGCACAGTCTGGGGCTGGCGTGGGAGGGGCGGGAGCACCGGCCGATCACCGTCACCGGGTACGTCGGTGTCGTCTACGAGAAGATGGTCGACGGGCTGATGACCCGGGCCGGCAGCGATGTCGTCCTCGCCAACTCGGCGTACGACGCCGGCCGCTTCCGTAAGGCGTTCACGAGCGTGGGCATCGACCCGGACACGGTCGTGGAGTGCGCGCTGCCGTTCCTCGGCGGCGACCCGTATCTGCCGTCCGGCGAGCGGCCGTTCACGCTCACCTTCGCCGTGCAGCCGTCCGTGCCCAAGGGGAAGTCCGCGCGGCTCGCGCTCCTTGAGCGGGCCGCCGCGCACGCCCGCCGGCACCCCGAGCGGCAGGTGCTGATCAAGCTGCGCAGCATGCCGGGCGAGGCGACCACACACGTCGAGGCCGACCCGTACCAGCTGCTGGTCGAGGAGCTGGCCGAGCCCGCGCCCGCCAACCTCCAGCTCGTCTACGGCAACATGGGCGAGGTCCTCGACCGCACCGATCTGCTGGTGACCGTCAGCTCCACAGCGGCCCTGGAGTCGATGCACCGGGGCGTCCCCACCGCGATCCTCACCGACTTCGGCGTCCGCGAGGCCCACGGCAACCACTACTTCCTGCACTCCGGCTGCCTCGCCTCCTGGGACGACCTGGACGCCG
This sequence comes from Streptomyces adelaidensis, assembly GCF_016598475.1. Lineage (GTDB taxonomy): Bacteria > Actinomycetota > Actinomycetes > Streptomycetales > Streptomycetaceae > Streptomyces > Streptomyces adelaidensis. Next base: position 2,306 of record NZ_JAEMUX010000002.1, on the reverse strand, counting down.
GCGCGCTGCCGCAGCCGGACCCGGCCTGGTCGGCGGCCCAGGGCATCGGCAAGTCCGACCCGTACGCCGCCGCTCGCGCCCGCGTGGCCGCGCTGCGCGCCGGCGGCCCCCTGCCGGCCCTGCGCCCCTACTACACGCCTCAGCGCGCCGCGCTCTACCTCGGCGACCTCCTCCGCCGCCACGGCCTCGACGAGAAGGGCCGCTCGCTGCCTGCGGCGCTCGGCGGCAGCGACCCCAGCCGGGTCAAGGCCGCGGTGCGCCGCGTGGCGCGCAGCGGGGCGAAGTCGCTGTATCGGGTGGGGCGGCAGCGGGTGGCGCCTACGTTGCGGAAGTGGGGGGCGGCGTAGCGGGGGGTGGGCGGCGGCGGTCGTCGTTCGGGTGCGGGTCCGGTGGGGGCTGGTCGCGCGGTTCCCCGCGCCCCTGAATGCCCCCGGGCGCGACCCATGCCGCCAAGGGGCGCGGGGAACCGCGCGAGCAACCACGAACCACCCGCACCCGCACCCGCACCCGCACCACAATCGTCACCCCCGAACCATCACGCGCTCGGCGGTGTCCACGGGCGGCCGTCCATCAGGTCGCCCAATCCGGCCCAGGCGAAGTTCATCAGGGTCGCGGCGGCTTGGCGGGCGGTGATGCCGGGGGTCGCGTTGGCCCAGGCGGCGAGGGCCTCGGCGGCGCCCACCAGGCCCTCGGCGAGGCCCGCGACCTCGCGCTCGGGCAGGGACGGATCGCGGCGGGCCTCCCGGGCGCCGACCAGGATCAGCCCGGTCACGAACGCCACCATCTCCGCACGCATCTCCGCCACTTCGGTCGCGAAGGGCTCTCCGTGCGTACGGGCCTGGAGGTGCAGTACGGCCCAGGCGTCCGGGTTGCGCGCGGTGTGCGTGAAGAAGGCCCGCAGCCCTTCCCAGAGTTGCCGGTCGGCGGGCAGCTCCGGGTCCACGCCCGCGCGTACGGCGGTGGTGAGGGCCTTGACCTCGCGCCGGATGCAGGCTGTGAAGAGGTCTTCCTTGGAGTTCAGGTACAGATACACCAACGGCTTGGACACGCCCGCGAGTTCGGCGATCTCGTCCATCGACGCGGCACGGTAGCCGCGCTGCCCGAAGGTCCGCACCGCCGCGTCCAGCATCTGCTGTTCCCGCACCGCGCGAGGCATCCGCTTACTCTTCACCGCACTCATGCGGGCAAGCGTACGGTTCCGACGACTTGTATGGACCTGTCCATGTCGGGCTGTCCTACGAAGCCCGCGTCCTCGCCGCGTCGTCCGCCTCGTCCTCCTGGCTGCGGCTGGCCGCGATGTTGGTCTTGACGCGGTTGATGTGCTGGTCGAGGTGCGGGGCGATCTGGGCCGAGGCCCGGTCGCGCTCCTTGCGCAGGGCGATGAAGCTGATCGGCGCGGAGAGCAGGAGGGAGAGCAGGACGATCCACATGCCGTTCGAGGCGCCGAGGCCGCGCGGGGCGACGCCCGAGTAGACGAGGGCCCAGACGACCACGAAGCAGCCCACGAAGATACCGAGGCGCATCAGTGTGTAGCGGAGCATCTCAATCCACTCTTCCGTTTCCGTTCCGAACGTCGCGGAACGTCGCCGAACATTCCAAAGGGCACCGTCCAGTGAAGCACGGTCGGCGTGCGATCTTGCAGGGGGGTGCGGGGCCCTCCGGGCGGCCCGGGGCGGGGGCGGCGGCTCAGGTCAGGGGCAGCAGCATCGTGATGTCGTCGCGGTGGTCGTCGGGGGCGACGCGGACGGCGCCGGGGACCCGGCCGACCTCCTTGTAGCCACAGGTCGCGTAGAAGTGTTCGAGGCCCTCGCCGCCTCGGCAGCCCAGGCGGATGGCCTCTATGCCCTCGAAGCCGCGGGCCGCCGTCTCGGCCGCCCGCAGGAGGGCGCGGCCGTAGCCCCTGCCCTGGTGGGTGGGGTGGACCATCACCGTGTACAGCCAGACCCAGTGGGTCATCAGGCGGTGCGTGTTGAAGCTGAGGAACGCGACCGCCGCCGGCCTCGTCTCCTCGTCGAATCCGACGAGGAGACGCTGCCTGCCCTCTGCCAGCGCCACCAGGTGTTTCACCAGCTCCGGGCGGATCTCCTCCGACGTGACCGGAGGCACGAAGCCGACGGCTCCGCCGGTGTTGGAGACGTCTGTCCAGAGGGTGAGGATGCCGTCGTGAAGGGTGGGGGTGGGGGGTGGGTCCAGCTGAAAGGTGAGGGGCATTGGGGGAGGCTAACGAGGGGTGGGGGTTCGGCTGCGGGTGGGTGGGGGCTGGTCGCGGGGGTGGCCCCCCCCCCCCCAACCCCGGGGGCCCCCCC